>NZ_LKEG01000062.1:33991-127953 GCF_001645105.1 Pseudomonas marginalis | reverse complement strand
GCCATGGCCCGTATGCGTAACGCCCTGGACGAAATCGTGGTCGACGGCATCAAGACCAACATCCCGCTGCACCGGGACCTGGTTCGTGATGAAGGCTTCTGCGAGGGTGGTGTGAACATTCACTACCTGGAGCAAAAGTTGGCAAATCCGGTTTGAAATTGATGGCCGGGCCAGTCAGATGATATGAGGCAGGAGCTCCGTAACCTCGCTCATCCGCTGCAACGCGCAACCTTTTCATTCGTGCAATCGGTAAGGGGGAGACTTGAATGAGTGCCCTGTTTCCCCCGCGCGTGGTGGATGGCAGCTAACAAACTATTGCCTTGCATCGCCGGGGGATTGCGAATGAAGCAGCATCCTATGAGCACCTTGCAGCCACTGATTGGGCTATGCGCAAAGGGTTTATCCGAGAGTGCGGAAGTTTTCCGGCGACATGACCCCTGCGGTGGTGGCGGGCCGTCGAGGGCTGAATGAACTGGCACAATTCGCTACCCGAGGCGGGCGCGAACTATCGCCCGACGTTGTGCAGAAGATGGCGCAAGAAAATGTCTCAGCGCATCTTCACTATCCTGCAGGCACTTGACGGTGATTACCCTTACCTCACTGAGGTGGCCGCAGTAAATTGCGAGTGCCGGATACTCCTGCTAATCGTGAGCTCTTGGAACGTCTTCAACGAGAAAAGACTGTAAGTAGCTACGACGTTAATAAGGGAATGATTGAGATAATCAGGAAGCGCAAATGAGACTGCGCGATCTGAATTACTCCATTGCGACGATGGTTAGCGCTGAAAAACGTCTACACCACGATGTCGGATGATAAAGGCGAATATTGCGTGAATGTTTTGGTTCGATTATGGATCGTCCGCTTTTGGCCGGAAGTGGATGCTCATGATCAGGGGGGCGCAAAACTGCCTTTCTTAGTGCGTGCTCTGAGCACCGATGCGTCCGCCCCGGCCACCTGTGGAGTCTGAATATATACGTCCTAATATGTTCGCAAGGAATCGACCATCACTGCGGCACAAGTGAGATAGAGATCTTGCCCCCCACAGCTGGAATCTAACAATGTGCAAACCGCTCGCTTAGGCAAGCGAAACTGACTCCCACTTAATTGTCAGGTCTCATGAACGACCTATCCAAAAATTTCAAAGATCGGTTCGTTGCATCTCTGCCACAGATTCCTGCAGATCTCGACCTTCATCTTGATGAGTTCGTTTTGTTTGACCTGAGTCCCTTCCCGACCGACTCGCAAGAGAAGATTCAAGCCTTCTGGCGGCATTGGGGCTGGCGCGTGATGCCGCGCCGTTTCTTTCGTTCTACGTGTCCCTGCCCGACTGTCTGAGCGACGTTGGTATGCAGAGAAGCGAAAGCTCTTTATGGCGGATCAATAACGAGCTAAAGCGGACATGATAGTGAGGTAAACACTGAGCGAGTCCAAGCCCTGCAGTAGTGAATTGGCTGAGTGGTTTGCGTCAAGCAGACGATGAGTAACGATTGCTTGGTCTCCTAGATACTGGGAACTATGGGCCAGGGTTTCTCTACTCACTGTCTATTTGGTCTCTAGCGCGGTGAAGAGTGTGGTATGAGACGGCTTGAGTCTCGCTCGAGTGCGCGCAAAACTCAAACTGAGAAGATTTCTCAGGTCATCACCACAATAGAAGGAAGCTAACCCAATACAAATTTGGTAGAGGCGAATGGAGACCGATCGTCGGAATGGGGCCAATGCAGATTCACTTATGGTTGGATACCATGGCGCCAAGTGATATCAAAGGGCTATCATCCAGGGTATTCATTCATCACTCAAAAATATCAACCGATAATACTGGAAGTAATCATGTTTACTCAATGGTCGCGACTCCAGTCGGCTCTCTTATTCCTCATAACGCTATCAGTCGCTGAATCGGCAAAATCCGGGCCTCAGGATGCGAAAATGGAGCCAGAAACCAAATTAGATCCATGGATGATTCGGGTGATGGTACTGGACGTGATCCCCGTCGGTTTGACTTCGGAGATCTCAACTATTGGAGGAAGAGTAGAAACGTCACGAAAAAGTATACTGGGGATTGATTTCAGCTATTTCATGACTCAACACTGGGCTATAGAACTCCAAGGCGGCCCATTCGAACGCGACTACTGGATCAAGGATTCGAAAGGAGGCGATTTCAAAATCGGCTCTGTTCGCAACACTGCACTTTCATTAACGTTGCAGTATCACCTGTACCCTAGCGCAAAATTGAGTCCCTATATAGGTCTAGGAATCAATAAAGCTTGGACTCGCGAAGTAAGCCCCGCCCCAGGCATTCCTAACTTCGACGTGAAGAACATTACCAGCACCATTTTCAATGCCGGAATAGATTATCGTCTCGACTCTCGGTGGACACTAAGCGGCAATTTTCGCTACATAAAAAGTCCAGAATATCGATTCAATGGGCAAAATTTCGAAAGCGTCGTGTCCATGGACACTTTGGTAGTTGGTGCAGGACTAGGATTCCGATTTTGAGGTGTCACAGCCGGTGAATATTTCACTTACAAACTCGGCGGCGGGTCAGAAACAGATTTTTGCGGGCGAGGTGCCTTATGCTGGATATTGAAACGTTGTACTTCAGTAGCGCTATCAGCCGCACTGCAATCCTAATGATCTTCGGTGTGTTAGCACTTAGTCAGCCCAACATTACCTATCTCAGGCACTGGAGCTTAGCCTTGCTGAGCTCGGGCATCGCGACTTTGATGAGTCTGTATTTCAGTGAGACTTCCGTGCTAACACCGGTGATACTTGGACTTTTCATGGTAAGCCTTGGGACATCCTGGAGCGGTTTGCGGCTCTTTAACGGGCGCTCATTTAACATTAAATTGTTGCTATTTCTAACTATACTACCATGCGTACTCTATAGCCTTGCGATCCACTTAAGAGTTCCGGAGAAGATAACGCTGCCGTTCATTTACTTCAGCGCTGCGTCTCTAGCGGGGCTTTGCTTGCATGAAATACTAAACTCCCACACCCCGCGCCTTTATTCCCAATACTTTGTAGGTGTTGCTTTCGCAGGCTACTCACTTGCACTGGCAATTTCTGGCGCCCTTGTTCTCATCGGTTGGCTCGATGCGAGCGCAAAAAAAAGTGCAGTTGCCTCCATAGCAGTCGACCAAATAGCTAGTATATTTGTCTACTTTGGTTACATCGCTATGGCGCACGAAAGTGCAGTCCTGGACTTGAAGCGCAAGGCCGAGACCGATTCTCTTACGGGATTGACCAATCGTCGCGGAGGTCAACGGGTACTGATAAAACTCCATGCCGATACTAATGAAAATGCGCTGGGAGGACAGCAATATAGTGTCCTAATAGCTGACATTGATCATTTCAAACAGATCAATGATACGTTTGGGCATGAAGCTGGAGATAAGGTTTTGAGCTTGATTTCTCAACGTTTAACGAGCGCTATGCGTAAACGAGATAGCGTTATACGATGGGGTGGAGAAGAGTTCCTGATTGTCTTGCCAAATACCGTTATTGATGAGGCAAAACAGATGGCAGAACGCTTGCGGAAGCTGGTGGGTGAGGAGGTTTTTGTTTTAGGACAACACCAACTAGCTGTAACATTTAGTGTAGGTATCGCTGAATACCGAAAAACTGATAAGACGTTTGAAAATACCCTTGCCAGAGCAGACCAAGCACTTTATCGCTCCAAACATGAAGGTCGAAATCGGGTAAACTGTCAACCGCCAGAGCAAATTGAAGACGCACTATAGATCGAGGCACTGATAACTTTCAGCCCCGATGAGAACTTTCCAACCGGCCGGCACCCTTTTAAACTTTAATACAGCAATGAAGGGCACAGTACACGTCATATAATAGCTGCTCTGCACTAGTCTTTTTTTATAAAGGGTCACCACTATTAGGTACTATACCGACAGCATCTAACCAAGGCATCTGGTTAGCGCCACAATACTAAAATATAGCATGCCTTTTAAGCTACTGGACACGAACATAAGAGTCAGTTCACACTTGAAAAGTGTCCCAGAGGTGGGCCATTTTTTCCGCAACTACAAGAGCGATGAATTGCGCTCGTCTTGCGATAAGCCTAAGGTAACGCGCCCAATCACCGACTCCGCCCCAATCTGCGTTCCGCGTGCCAAAGAATGCCCACGCGCGTTCCATCGTGGTCAAGCGCTACTTCTGCCTTTAAAGCGTTTTGGAAGCGTGGCTACGAACCAGATTCCGTGGCGGAGCTTTCTATGGCGATGGCCATCAGTCCGCCCAGCCTTTATGTGGCGTTCGGCAACAACGCCAAATTGTTTCTGAAAATGGTCGCCTATTACGAAGAGACGTTTGGGGTGACACGTGGGCGCGCATGGAGAGGGAACCGCACATAGTGCGCGCCATGGGCGAGTTCTTTCATAGATCGGCGTCAATTCTGACCGAGATGGACTCCCACTTTGGCCGAATGGTCGCACTCGCGGCATTCAATGGCCCGGACGATGTCGGAGAAGCTATAGATTAAAACGCGTCGTTGACATGCCTTTATGATGCGCATGCATGCCCCAGTGATGATGTGGACGGAGATAGAGATGCGGAAATATCCTTCAACATCAAACGCGCTGACCGTCACCGCCGCGACCATATGCACGACCTCAATCAATCACCGCTTCTTTGCAAGGTGATTGTTTGAGGGAGCAATATCTTCTGGCTTACCCGACAGCAGCATAGATCCACCAGCTATGCGTACTGATGACGTTTTATCTCGGCTGGCATTTGACCTGGTACGCCTGCCTCCAATTTCGGATCACGGCAGACATTCGTGTACCGAGCATGTCGATCGCAGTTTGCGCGACCTGTAAATCCTTAAAAATCAATGGATTGTATCAGTACGTCAAGATTCCACTCTTAAGGTGTTTCAGGTAACGATTGTTTTGGCGGCATGCCCGTACGCGTAAATGCAAGCTTCGGCCCATCTACCGCTTAAAATATAGCGAAGATAAAAAATTAAACGCAGATTTATGACTCATGAATGCGACACTCATCGATCACTATAGGATACATTCCTAATTAAGAAACAACGATTTATTGGGGCAGTCATGAATAATCTAGAAGCTTATTACACCGAGGCCGCTAGCCGCTGCATAACACTGACCGAAGTGGCGGTGGATGATGTTAACATCATCATGAGGTCACTAAAATCGTTGGAGGATCTGTCTAAGACGGCCAGGATTAACGTATCAGAGATTGTAAACGTGATACCGAAAGGCGACATAAATTTGATCTCATTACCAGCCACACTGCTTAATAGAGAGTTGGCAAACCTTGACGCTGAATTAAAAGACTTAACACGATCGATTAGAAATATAATTAGTGAAACATTACTGAGCATGAATGCGGACCTGACCAATTTAACGGCTCAATATGTCGGGGCCCTAGATAGCCGCTCTGAACGTGCGCATGCTAGTTATCAGCTTACTGCGAAGCGATGCTCTAACTTATTGCATAGCCTCGGTGAAGAGCTAATGAGTGAGGGAAGACACTCAATGCGCAGATGAAAATCTGAAGTTTGACTGAATGGCAACCAACATCCATATTAAATAATATAAATTAACGATTATTCCGAGCAAAATAAAACCAATTTTTGCTTGATTTATAACCATCTATGACCGCTTAATCTTTTCCACGGTCGAAGTGAGATAAAGCAGCACATCCTCGACTTAATTAATACGATACGCCAATATTCATCGGCCCATCGTTTAATAGTATTCTTTAGAGCTTTTAGAATGAGGAATGTATGAATTATGATGCATGGTGAACGTCCTGAGGTTGAAGATATAAATAGCGAAGAGCGATCAGCCCTAGCAGAAGTAGAAGGCACAGCTATGATTCTATGCCTTGTCACACGCATAACGGGAATGAGGTTTGCAGCTATTTCGAAATTTGCTGAAGGCAACCTAGTCGTTTATTCAGTACATGACCCTCAGCATCTGGGTATTATTACTGCTGGCCAATCTTATGAATTAGAGGAAATGATCTGTAGCGAATTACGACATCATCCGATGCCCTTATTCATACCAAAAGTCAGTGCTGACAAAAGAAGTGCTTCTAGAGCTGTAGTTAAAAAGTATGAGATTGAGAGCTATATTGGTGTGCCGATATTTTTACCGGATGGACGACTATACGGCACACTTTGCGTACTCGATTCAAGGCCTTTTCTTTTCGAGGATCCTGACCTAGAGGATACCATGACATTATTTGCCAATTTGATAGGATGCATCTTTTACTCTAATCTCATAACAGAATAACTATACCGACCGACTACTCCGATCTAAATTAAACGTCGATGCTGGGCATCCTAATAGGATCCATTAGGCATTGCGCCATGTTTTTAAACTAGGTTATAGAAGGTCGATGTATCAACATCCCCCCCAAAAAAACAGTAACACACCTTATACAAAATAAATATTAGCAATCAAGTAGTTTAGGCTAGATAACTAGCGTAGTCATCTTGAAAGACGCTGGAGCCGCAAATGTTGAAGAATATACTAACCGATATAAGCGTTAGATCAAAGTTAACGCTGGGGTTTTCAATTCTAGTAGTATTAGCCTTGTGCATCGCATTAACAGGATGGGTTGGGATAGCGTCGGTAAGTGAGCGGAGTGAACGAATTGCAAATATTGGAGAGTTGAGCGCACTCAGCCGTGACACGCGCATCGGGCGGCTAGCTTATACAATTGATTATGATGACCAACACGAAAAAAATTGGCTTGATTCTATAGAAACACTTCAAAAACATCTTCAACACTTGAAAACAGTCTTGAATTCGCCAGCCAATTTACAGCAGGTCAATTTTGCTTCCCTCGCTTTGGCGGACTATATTGCAAATTATAAACTCTTCATTAAAGCTACAAATGATCGTGAGCAAATGAGAACGATTTTTGCAAAAGAAGGTCAGCTGTCATTTGCTAAGGCTGAAAAGCTGGAGTGGGTATCCAATTCCTCAGTGGGCACTCCTGAAGAGCGAGAAACCGCAAGTCGCATGATAAAACTCATCCAGACAATGAGATTTGATGTGCGCGGTTATTCTTATAATCTGAAACCTGAGTCGCTTGATCGAGCTCGGGCATCAGTAACTCTCGCGATTGACTTTGCTAAATCTCTACCCGAATCTTTCGGAGAGGGTGAATTATCTGACGGTTTGAATCAAAATCTGATGAGCTATCGCAGGGGCTTTGAGGATTTCATAACAGCTCAAGCCAGGATAAATGAAGCTCAGGACAATATTATAAAAAGTATAGAGAAATTATTATCAGCCTCCCATAACCTCACAAAAAATCAAGTTTCACTTCGCATTAAAGATCTCAACGACGCTAGAACCTATCTTTTAAGCTCGTTAGTGCTTGCTTTCTGCGTTAGCATCTTTGCTGCCAGGACAATAACTCGGCTTATTGTTCCACCACTAAAAAAAGTACTCTCAGCCCTAGAAAAAGTTGCTTCGGGAGACTTTAGCCAATCGTATAGAAGTGACCGGAAGGATGAGTTAGGCTTGCTGGCAAATAGCGTCGAAACCATGACTATCAGTCTTCGATATCTAGTTGGAGGCGTTAGAGATGGCGTCACACGAATTGCAAATTCCGCAGGTCAGCTTTCAGCCATAACTGAACAAACAAGCGCAGGCGTTACCAGTCAGCGGAACGAAACAGATCAAGTTGCGACTGCGATGAACGAGATGGCAGCTACCGTTCACGAAGTGGCTCATAGCGCAGAACAAGCATCTGCAGCAGCGGTGAACGCATCTCTAAAAGCAAGACAGGGAAGCGATATAGTATCTGAGGCTGCCCACCTAATTGAGAATCTTGCTGCAGAGGTGAGTAACTCCAAGTCGGCAATGGACGATTTGACGATCGAAAGCAACAAAATTGGTGGAGTACTAGACGTTATAAAGGCTGTCGCAGAACAAACTAATTTGTTGGCTCTAAACGCCGCGATTGAAGCGGCCAGGGCAGGTGACGCCGGTAAGGGATTTGCGGTCGTGTCTGAAGAAGTCAGAAGTCTGGCACAAAGGACACAGATATCTACTGAAGAGATTGCGAAGTTAATTGAATCACTTCACATCAGGACATCGGAGGTTTCTCATAAACTTGACAGTAGCTTGAAACTCAGCAACGCAAGTGTAGAACTGACCCGCACTGCGGGGCATACAATTAACGATATTAATCAGTCTGTAGCAACTATTGAGGCTATGAATCACCAGATCGCAGCAGCAGCTGAAGAGCAGAGTGTAGTGGCGGAACAAATAAGTAGAAGCGTTGTTAATGTCAGAGAAGTTTCTGAAAAAACCGCATCTGCTAGCGCGGAGACTGCAGCCTCTAGTGCCGAACTAGCAGGCCTAGGCGCTCATATGCAAAGCCTTATAAGCAAATTTAAACTTTAGCTAATTTATAGTTGAAACTAAGTTAAGGCAACGCAAATAATTAAACAAGACTTAACCAAAAATACCCACCAAGAAAATATTTAATTTCACACTCCATTGAAACCCCCTGATCTATCTTAATACTTGCCGCCGCCCAGCTTTTTAAGCTTCGCAGCGGCATGCAAATTTATCATCTTGCATCTTTTAAAACACTATACAATTCAAGAATGCTTCAAGAGCTTTTGATTATTGTACTGGCGGGATGCTCAAAGAAAGCCTGAAAATAATACTTGCAAAATAGTTGATAGTTAAGGAAACCACATTCCCGTGCAACACTTCTAGGAGAACTCGCCGCTTTAGACAAGAGTATTGATCTAGCCTTTTTAATCCTAGCATTTCTTAAAAACAAAATCGGAGTAATACCTTTATACCTCTTAAATCCATTCTGCAAAGATCGAACACTCATTCCCGCCATCGCTGCAACTTCACCCACTGTCAGATCTGGGTCCGAATTGTCGATCATATATTGTGCGGCGATTTTAATAGAATGCGGCGTTGGCAAAACAATATTATTTTCATCGATAAGCATTCGAGTATAATTATTGGGGAAAGAGTGCAAAACATATCCCAACAAGCTTTCTTTTAAGCTGTCGGTGATTTTTTTGGGGGGGTGCTTGGTGTTCGCCATTAAATCAAAGATCAGGGTTGCGAAAGTCTGAATAGTTCCAATTTGCTCTTTAGTTGGTCTGTACTCATTGAAATAAACTCTAGTCTTAGGTGGGATGCCGAGCATCATTGTTAATTGCTTACAGATATCAAAATTGGATAAGTACAAAGTCGTATATTTTGTGTTAGGTAAGTAGGTACTTGAAAACACATTTCGCTGATCCAGCAATACAATAGCACCGTTACCAATCCGATATTTTCCGAAATGCGTCTTCCATTCGCCCCCCCCAGCATGGGCAATTGTTACCACAAAACCATCTATCTCGTTACTGGTCTGATACGACCATCCCGAGTTACTCATAGAGGTACTCAGAAAGGATCCACCTAAAAAACATATCTGCTTAGAATAATCGAGGCAGCCGTTTTCACCTCCTTGAATGGCCATATAGTTATCATGGGTATGAAAGTGTTCCGAAGCATCGTCCAAGTGATTGATGTGCAATTTGTGAAATCCGTAAGTGTTCATCGCTCCCCCTTGCTACTCTTCGAACCTATCTTTAATAGTGTAGCCCTACATCTAATAATATAGAACCTTAACTCCAAAAGTACATTCAGGACCATCATAGGAATTTTCTATCAATACATCGTATACCCTATTGAAATTTGATATTATCATCTCTGGTCGAATAGCATCAAGCTTATGGATCGCTAATGTAGTAGATCAGGTACTACATACTTAGCGTTTCTTGTAACTGTCTCGTATATAGTATGTTTTTTCATAGCAGCTATGATAGCGAATCAACATGCGAGAAAGAGACACCTTCACAAATCAATGACATGTATTACATGAATCTGTTCATTAGATCGTGCAATCCTATCCACTCACGGAAGAGGAAAGATAGCGGCGTAAACCATCTAAAACGGATAACTTTTATGAGCATCCCTTCAACAGGACTCATCAACTATAAAGATAACACTACAGAAAATTCTTATGTTGATTAAAAGTCTACGCGGCTTTGACACATGCCTAAGTACTCCTAACAGCGACAAAGCCTTGGAGTAATAATCATCAGTTTAGAGGAAGCTAATCATGACTTCACTTGATCTCATGAAAACGCAGGTGCATGACGCAGAGAAAAAACTCCAGAACCTCGATATCGAACTACAAACTCTCATCTTTGACCCCGCGTCACCTGCCAGCATTAATGCTGCCATTGTCGAAGTGAACGAATTGATAGATTCGCACTGTGCAGGGTTTAGTGAAAACGCGATACTTAAGCCGATGGTTGATCAGTTGAAATCACAATACATTGAGATAATTCTTGAAAGAGCATCAAGTGCACACCGGAAAACTGACAGCTAGCAATCGTCTTGGTCTGGACATCTATAACCTTTAAGCTGTGCATTGTTGATATGTAACGAACCGGACTTTCAGAAATTCATACACCTTTCTAAGAGAGTCTTACGAGGTTCACAACATTGGATATTATATTCTTGCTTGAAAAGCAATTTTTCGAGTTCGCCCACAGTAAACAATGGGTGGATGACGCGGGAGTATTCACTGCCATGCACAATATCTGGCTTAACGCAGTTACCTTTCGGGCTACACAGAATTTTGACAACCCGCGCAGATCAAATAAATGCTGCACGATCCTGAAATATATTCCGCCCAGGTAACGCGCCTGTCAAATTAATGGATCAAAGCATTATGAAACCGCGCCAACCAGCCACCCTATCCTGTGTTTTGAAAAATCACGCGAGACCGTAGATTCGGAAGTCAACGATAAAAACACCATCAGATCACTCCCCCTGACATAGGCGGCGCTGTATATGAACGTCGTGGCATGAATCACCGAATCTTGGCAGGCTATAACACCGTCAGATAAAGATGGGTATTCAACTGCTGCGATTCATGCCAACTAGCTTCACATTGAGAGAATCATAACTCTCCGGTCAGAAATTGTGCCCGACCGAAACCAAAGCTCCAATCAGCGTCTGTGTTTGTCACAACTGAAACTACAACGTCACGGGATTCAATCCCACATTTTTCCTGCAGACCATGAGCTAGCAACTGATAGAATTTTACCTTTGCGTCGTCAGTCCTAGGACGACTGATCACGCTGATCACAACTATCTTATCCGTTCGATGAATACCAAGACCTGTGTCTTCCACAACCATTCGGTTAGGCCGGTGCTCATTAACGATTTGATACCTATCTCCCTCTGGTACTTGAAATGCCTCCACCACGGCGCAGTGTACAGCGTCGAGCAACGTTCTCGTTTGGTCATCGGAACGCCCTTCTATAAGGTCGATTTTGATCAATGGCATGGCTTATCTCCAATAATATCCAAATGCAGCGGGATCTAAATAAAAAGCTATAAAAATATAGCGTCTGTGACTGCACGCAGATAACCAATACAGCCACACTTATTCCCAACGATTAATTATCACAAATATCCGCCGAAAAAAAATTAAATAAATATTAATCCTTGACGCTTGGGTGAAAATGGAATGCTACATTTAAATTTCACTAGTAGCGACTGACCTTTTTATGCCGCCAATTGCCCAAGAATTGTCTTGCGATTCCTACCAAAGAAATAAGTTCCACCGACCACAGAGAAAATTGCGCCTAAACTATAACTGTAATAAATTTCTGATTTTTCATACCAAGCAATATTGTACGACAAGTGACATCTTACAATGCTGGACATTGCCTAAAGCATATCGGGACGATGACTTTCTGAAAATTCTTAGATTCCCAGGAGATTAGAAAAAAATTAAGAAAAACTCACTTATTCACTAAAGTTTTAGTCCAAAGCTCCGATACTCTTTTCACTGTGCAATTTTGCCAGCAGGAGCAACGCCATATAGGACATGATACATTTCTGGGGGATTTAAATGTTTAGCTCATTAAACCGGCTACTGGCCAATATATCAGTGCTTTCAAAGCTTCTGATGGGTTTTGGAATCGTCATAGCATTAACGATCACAATCGCATTTAATGGATGGTCAGGCATTTCAAAAATAAATGATCGCAGCAAACGAATAGAAGAAATTTCAAAGGTAGGAACCCTTACGCGAGATGTTAGAATTGAACGTCTTTCATATATTATAAACTCTGACCAAGATCACGCAGACTCTTGGCTAAAGGCGCTGGACTCATTAGAATTTCACGTCGACAAGTTGCGCCCTAACTTTGATAGTGCAACAAACGCCCCTCTTTTTGACACGATGAAAAGTTCATTGGCGGACTATCGAAATCAGTATACCAGTGTTATTCAGGGTATTAAAGCGAGGGAGTCGACACGCGCTATACGCACTAATTTGGCAACCTCTGCGAATCAAAAAGTCACCAAGCTTGAAGCGTTCTCAGACAGCCTTAACGGTAATACTGATTCACGCTCAGCGCTAAGCGCCGCACGTGAACTTATTCAGAAAATGAGGCTTGATGTAGTAGCGTATACCTTCACGCGCAGCGAGAGCACTCAAAAAACCGCACAAAACTCCATCATTGAGGCACTAAAAAGCGTTAAAAACCTCGAGAGCAGTTCATTCCCTTCTGATGTTGTTAAAAGCCTTGAAGATACTCTTTCTGGCTATAGAGATACGCTTGACGATATAACCAAAGAGCAAGTAAAAATAGACCAGGCTCAAGTAAATATAACGACTGACATAAGAAAATTACTTGAAACTGCTGATCAGTTGTTTGTTAACCAAATTGAATCCCGAAAAGCTGACACCCGCGATGCAGAATATCTTCTGCTAGCAGGATTGACCGTCGCGTTTATTTTAAGCGTTATTGCCGCGTTTATTATCGCACGCCTGATAGTTACGCCTTTACTTCGGACTGTTTCAATCGCAGAGCGGGTAGCTAATGGTGACTTGACTTATCAGGAGGCAGGAGAGAGAAAAGACGAACTAGGCCGCCTGCAAAATAGCATGCGGAGAATGACATCAGATCTGCGTACATTGATTGGAGGGCTGAAAGACGGAGTTGTCCAAATCGCAAGCGCGGCCGAGGAGCTATCGGCGGTGACAGGGCAAACAAGTGCGGGCGTTCAGAGCCAGAAAATTGAGACCGATCAAGTAGCAACCGCAATAAATGAGATGGCTGTTTCTGTACAAGAAGTTGCGCTCAACGCAGAGCACACTTCAGCGGCGGTTGTTGCTGCCGCTACAGAAGTTCGCTCAGGAGATATGCTTGTGAATAAAGCAGTCAAACAAATTGAAGTCTTGGCTACCGAAGTTAGCAACTCACAGCTAGCCATGAAAAATCTCAAGCTGGAAAGCGACAAGATCGGAGGCGTTCTGGATGTTATCCAGTCTATAGCTGAGCAAACTAATTTGCTGGCTTTAAATGCTGCAATTGAAGCTGCAAGGGCAGGCGAAGCAGGTCGCGGATTTGCCGTTGTCGCAGACGAAGTGAGAAGTTTAGCTCAACGAACTCAAATTTCTACAGAAGAAATTGCCGAGTTGATCAAGCGTTTACACAAAGGAACAGAAGAAGTTTCAGTGATACTTGATGATAGCCAGGCATTGGCTAAGGACTCAGTTGAGATCACTAGACAGACAGGGGTAGCTCTGGGGAGTATTAGCCGTTCTGTCTCAGATATCGAACTACTCACTCAACAAATCGCCTCATCCGCAGAAGAGCAGAGCACCGTTGCCGAAGAGATAAACCGCAGTATCATGCATGTGCGGGATATTTCTGAACACACTGCGTCAGCTAGTGAAGAAACAGCTTCCTCATGCGCTGAACTGGCAAGATTAGGCATACAGCTGCAAACAATGACAGGAAATTTTTCAGTCCAAACCTGGACTCTTCTTGATCGGAAAATGGTATCTGATCAAGAAGTTTTTTCTTAGCCTAATCAAGTTTACGCGAAGTTATACGCTTATTAAATTTTTCACATGTGAACCCCGCAGAGCAATTGATTAGTGGCAAATTATTATAATTACGTACAGAGCACTACATCAAACTAAAAACTGTCACTCAGATAATTCCTTTTCATAGACCACTGGTCGATAGTTGCCACTGTAGCAATCCTGAAGCTACCCCTCCCATTTAGAAAATTGATACTTTCCATCACCTTATCATTGGTTCAGGATTCCGACGTCACTCAGGCGGGAGCATATCTGGCTGCTCGTCCTCAGCAATCACGAACTGACTTACGACGATTCCTGCCTTCGCATGTGGGTATCCCGCTTACAACGTACTCATCGCATGTACGTACAGACAGGTCCTCAAGCATGCCATTACCGCGAAATTCGATATCCATAACCGTGGCCTGCTGCATGGTGTTATTGAATTGAGTCAGTAATCCTGAGCGTTCCAAAATCAGCATATGAGGGTCTACTTCGAAACGACCAAAGGCCTTGGATTGACTCTCCATGAATGGCCGATGCTCCTTTTCTTATAGATGAATATCCACCTTCTCAGCTGGATAAAACTCACCCTCCTTCCCTATCTGTTGGAGCCGTTCACGCACAATTACCTCTACGCGGGCCACTGCGATTTGATCGTCAGAGTCGACCAACTCGGACAATCTGATGNGTGCCCTCGCTCATCATCTCGTGGGTGAAGACCTGTTCGCCACGCCATAGGCATAGCTGGGTATGAGTCCCGCCGAGCCATATTTCGTTGATTGATCCAAGGTCAGTCGTAGGCAGTTGATCCACGGTGATTGCCTTATCCATTGCGCTGTACCTTACCAACGGGTAGATAAAGGTAGACTTTCAGGCATAGCGGGTCGTTCCAAGTATCTGCAGTTCAACGGCGCCAATGGTGGAAAGTACGCCTCGGTTGAAGGTCGGACAATTGAAGGCTCGCCATTCGCTGCGCAATGGGTTGCTGGCCGGGCAGCGGTATTCCTTCGCCCCTTCATTCCAGTGGAAATCGTTACTCGAAAAGATGTTGTTCTTACGCTGGGTTTTGTCCCGCACAGGCACTTGCGGCTCAATGTCTTTTTCCTCCACCATCCAGGCCAAACTCGACGCGGTACCTTAATCGGTGTCGCCAATAAGGCGCTCTGGCTTGATCTCGAACTGCGCTTCGACCCGATCGATTATTGTCTTGGTGATCTCGACTTCTGCGGTTCGATGAGCCGGTGTGGATACCACATCCTTGATCACGCCGTGCTCGGTATCGATCAGATAATTCGTGGAGTAAGCGTAGAAAGCTGGGCCGCCTGGAGCAGCGATCCAGCGGACTTGAGGATCCGTCAGCGACAAGCGCTTCGGTAGCATTTTGCCCAAAGCCTCTTCGCCGAGGCCTTCAAGTTTAATCCGGAAGAGGCGAAGTATGCGAATGGGGTGGTCGTGGAACAACCTTATCCGACGGATGATGTGCGGTTACTAACGCGGTTTGAGGTGGAACAGGTATTTCGGATGGGGTTTAACTACAGCAAGGCGGAGGTGCTGTTGCTGGGGCTTTGTCAGCCTGGGGAATATACCGATGATCTGTTTGCAGTGTCGCAACCTGCTGAAGCGACACGGGCGATGTCGGTATTGGATGAGATCAATGGCATTGAGGGAAAGGGACGTTGCGTTCGGCACGTGTGCCGATGGATCCTGTTTGGGGGATGCGGCGGGAGATGATGAGTCAGAGTTATACGAGGCGGTTGGATCAGATGTGGAAGATATCGTGCAGATAACCGCAATTCCGGGCATCGAAACAGCTACTGGCATACGTTGCCGCTCTTCAGTCTTCCAGTCACCACCTTGATGCGGTAAGCGTATGAGCGCCCGCTGCAACCTTGTGCGAATATTTGCCTTGAGTCGTCACAAGCCACGTGATCTATTTCGACACGACAATTCGGAAGCGCATATTCATCAACGGGCAAGTCAGGAGCAACAATGGCAAAGGTCTTTTTTTAGTATTCTCACGATGACGAGCAATACCGTGATCAGTTAGAAAAACACCTGGCGTCGTTACACCATGAAGGGCTCATCGAATCATGGCACGACAGGCGAATTCTGGCTGGCCAGCATCTTGGGTATGAAATCGACCAACAGATCAATGCGGCCGACGTCATCCTGTTGCTCGTAAGCTCAAGCGTTCTCGATTCTCGGTACTGCTATTCCATCGAAATGACACGAGCCTTGGAGCGAAATGCCGCAGGAGAAGCGCAGATCAGCCCGGTGATCGTCCGGCCCTGCGATTGGCATTCAACCCCGCTGGGCAATCTGCTCGCTGCGCCCAAGGATGGCAGAGCCGTCACGACGTGGCCGAATTACGACGAGGCCTACACCGATGTCGCGAAGCAGATCCGAGCTGTGGTCACACGCATCTCACCGACAGTGACCTCGCCCGCTCCGCTTGCCGTTCCAACTGAGCCCTCTTTCTCGGCGTCAGTAGCTGCCCTCTCTCGCTCAAGTAACCTCGCCCTTAAAAAGACGTTCAGTGAATTGGATGCCGATAGGTATTTGCAGGAATCGTTTGACTTCATTTCACGCTTTTTCGAAGGTTCGCTGCAGGAGCTGGAAGCTCGCAATGACGGGATCAGCTGTCAATTTCGCCGCATCGACGGCAATACCTTCACCGGTGCGATCTATCGCCAAGGTAACAAAGCCAGCGAGTGTTCCGTAACACTTGGCGTCATGGGCGGAAGAAGTATTGAATACTCCAGCAGTGCATCTGCTCGTGGTGGCTTTAACGAGATGCTTTCGGTGGATCATGATGATCAGTCACTATTCCTTAAGTCACTGGGTATGGCTATGCATGTCTCACGCTCACAAAAACTGACACAGGAAGGCGGTGCAGAACTGTTTTGGTCAATACTCATCGGACCACTGCAGCGATAACTTCGACACGAATCGGAGTGTATGCGCTGCATCAAAACGATCATGCTCAGCAGGCCAGGCTCCAGCGTGAGTTGGAACGCTAGACGTGTTAGGGAAGCCCCAGTAAATTTCCGAAGTGGCGGGCTTCCAAACTCGTTGAGCATCTAGTCCATCATTTGGCGGAGCTATACGCTGACTGCTTACCGCTTGAAAATGGGAGTGCTTGCAACGCTGTAAAGAAGCGATTTAGCAGGTGCACTGATTGCATTGCTGTGCGGCCCAACGTTTGTAACATCGATCTCAATGACGCCTTCGTCACCAAGTAGCACGTTCCCATACCGACCTATTCTGATTGCCCATATAGGCCGCCAAATATCTTTCCCATCATCCGATACGATGCTCTTTTCAAAAACGTACCGACCTGAAATTACCCCCTCTACAATTTGAATAGTCAATCGTCCCCTTGCCTCACCATAAGGAGTGGACACCGCAGAAACTAGGTCATCTGTTGCCGCAAAGGAAACACCAAAATTGGCCTGGGCATGATTCAAGGCAAAAAACTTTGTCAATTCCGCGAGCAAATAACCGCAATACATTTCAATGCTTTCGCAGTCGTGTCTGGTGCTGTCAATCAATCGCTGGTTATTCAAATCCACGTGCTGAAAAATCATGACGCTCTCCCATCCTAGTTGGAGAGGCAAGTCCATTTCAGCTATCCAGCTCAGCAAGATTGTAGCCTGAAGTTGGGTGCCGATTAGGCCCAAGGTGCGACACACCAACATCATGCTCAGATCGATGGAAAATCATGGAGTCTCTAGCTGATTTGAGAGCATCCAAAAGACGTCCCAAGGCCCTATTGCGCAGCCCGTCGCCAAGACTTTCTGCGTTTGTGCAAGCCGCACAGAATCCAGCTGCCAATCTGGAATCCGCAACCCACGATTACCCAGACCGATCGCTAACAACCGTCCCGCCTTGATTTCCCGACTCACTTGCTCCCGCGACATTCCCGCCAACCGCGCAAAATCTGGCACCGTCAAATTAGTCGGCGCCTCGTACGTCGCCAGCATTGCACGACGCTCACGCTGTATATCCGAAATAACCGACTCATCTGCCACCACCGCGACCTCTTGTCGCGCTGCCGGACGGGAAGCATCACCCTCAGCACCGGAGAACGCCGTAACCCCTTTCCGCGCACTAGCGACGTCATAGACCAACGAAGTGCTAGTCCCACCCTCCGCCGTCAGCAGCGAAGCAGTCCCTTCCAACCGAATCGTCAGCGGCGAACACGCAGCCTCATGCCTGCCCTGCGGCCAAAGCTCAACCGATTCGCCCAATCCTGCAAATGGTCCGGCGCTGCTCGATGTATCTGGCGTGGTTGTAGGTAACACTGACTTGGTCCGGATCCGCATGGGAAAGCTGCGAATCAATCCAGTTTTTGGGATAACCAATCTCGTGCAGTGCAGTGGAAATCGTTGCACGCATGCCGTGGCGGTGAGCTGGTCGGGGTAGCCCATTCGGTGCAGGGCATTGTTCGGTGTGTTCTCGCTGATCCGCAGTTTTAAGTTGCTGCGATGTGAGAACAAAAACTTCTGTGCGGGTACGACTTGGTCAAGCAGGTAGCGGACGATTTCCATTGCCTGGACTGAAAGCGGAACACATAAGGTGGGATTTCACCGGCCGGCTTATTGCGCTTGCGCATCTTGAGTTGGATGCTGTTTGACCTCCTCCGGCGGAATTACCCACAGCTGCTTCTCTAGGTCGAACTGATCAGGCGCGGCGTAGCGTAGTTCACCCGTTACGACCCTCGTCAGCAGGTAGGGGTTGTTCGCCACCGGTGGTTTGGGCGGTGCGACGACGTCCAGGTCTGAGGCAGGGTTGAGTTCTATGCCTTCAACTTTTACCAGGGCGTAGCAAAACATTTGGTTGAACAAGGTTTGGCATTTTTCGGCCATGGTGAAGGCTTTGCGTTGCTCGATGGTGCTGAGGATCGCCAGCAGATCGTGGCGGGTGATGCTTTTGATGGAGCGCTCAGCCAGGGTGGGCAGGATGTCTTTTTTGAAGACCCTGAGGATTTGCGATAGCGTGGTTTGCTGGCCTTCTTTCAGGCTCAGGCGGCGGAAGTTGATCCAGTCGTTGTAGACCGCTTGAAAGGTTTGTTTTACTTCGGCTTCTGCCTCGACACGCTATTGCTTGCGGTGGGCGCACGGGTTGATGTTTTGGGCGAGCAATTTGCGCGCTTCATCGTGATATTCACGTGCTTGTTTCAGGCTGACCGTAGGGTAGCAGCCGAAGGACATTTTGACTTGCTGACCCGCCCAGTAAAAACGGAACAGCCAGCGCTTTTTGCCGTTGACCGGCACCATGAGGGACAGGCCGTCAAAGTCGCCGATGGTGTAGGTTTTATCTGTAGGTCGGGCGTGCCGAATCGCCATATCTGATAGAGGCATGGTGAGCTCCTGTTAGAGAGTCAGCACCCTATGCTCGTCTGGCGACCTGAGAGGATCCAGCAACAATACGAATTTGAGTCTTTCCGGAAAAGGTACTCAAAAAGTACTTAAACGTACTGGATCACCCTGGTTTTCAGTGGTTTTCCGCAGAAACGAAAAAAGACGCCGAAGCGTCTATTTCGTGGATCCCAGTGCCCGATGGACATCTGTGGATCAAATTTTGGAGCGGGAAACGAGACTCGAACTCGCGACCCCGACCTTGGCAAGGTCGTGCTCTACCAACTGAGCTATTCCCGCGTCTTGGTGATGCGCATTCTATAGAATTATCAGAACCCGTCAACCCCTTGATTCAAAAAAGTTTTATTTCTTTTCAACGGTGGTACGCAGATGCGGCCAGGCGGCGCGCAGATACTGGAGCATGGACCACAAGGTCAGGCCGGCGGCGATGAGCAGCAAGGCGTAGCCCAGCAGGACCCAGAACGTGAAGTCCGACGGGTTGGCCAGCAGGATGACCAGCGCGAGCATCTGCGCGGCGGTTTTCCATTTGCCCATGTTGGAGACGGCGACGTGGGCGCGGGCGCCGATTTCGGCCATCCATTCGCGCAGGGCCGACACCACTATCTCACGGCCGATGATCACGGCGGCCGGCAGGGTCAGCCACAGGTTGCCGTGTTCCTGCACCAGCAGGACCAGCGCAACGGCCACCATGAGTTTGTCGGCCACCGGGTCGAGGAACGCGCCGAAGGGCGTGCTCTGTTCCAGGCGGCGGGCCAGGTAGCCGTCGAGCCAGTCGGTGGCGGCCGCAAACGCGAACACCGAACTGGAAGCCATATAGCTCCATTCGTACGGCAAATAAAACAACAGAATAAAAATCGGAATAAGCAGGACGCGTAGAACGGTGATCAGATTAGGGATATTCATCGGCACAACTGGCTACGAGGTGGAAAGGCATTCTATTCGCTATGCAGATTCGCATAAATCAACTCAGCGAGCTTTTTACTGATACCGGGTGCTTTGGCTATTTCGTCAATGCTGGCACGGGACAGCTCCTGCAAGCCACCAAAATGTTTAAGCAAGTCGCGACGCCGTGTCGGCCCAACGCCCGCCACCCCTTCCAGGGTTGAGGTTCGCCGGGTTTTGCCGCGCCGGGCACGGTGGCCGGTAATTGCGAAACGGTGGGCTTCATCGCGGATCTGTTGGATCAGGTGCAGCGCCGGTGAGTCGCCCTTCAAGGTGAACTCATGGGCGGCATCATTCAAGTACAACGTCTCGAAACCGGCCTTGCGCGTGGCGCCCTTGGCCACGCCTAGCAGGATCAGGTCGGGCACCGCCAGTTCGTTGAGCACGTCGCGGGCCATGGACAACTGGCCCTTGCCGCCGTCCACCAACAGGATATCCGGCAACTTGCCTTCGCCGTCCTTCAGCTTGCTGAAGCGCCGCGTCAGGGCCTGGTGCATGGCGGCATAGTCATCGCCGGCAGTGACGCCTTCGATGTTATAGCGCCGGTAATCGGATTTGATCGGCCCTTCCGGCCCGAACACCACGCAGGATGCCACGGTGGCCTCGCCGCTGGAGTGACTGATGTCGTAGCACTCCAGGCGCTGGGGCGGTTCGTCCAGGTTGAGGACTTCGGCCAGGGCGTCAAAGCGTGCGGCGACGTGCTGTCGATTGGCCAGACGTGCGCCCAGGGCCTGTTCGGCATTGGTCACGGCCAGTTGCTGCCAACGCGCGCGAGTGCCGCGTACGCGGTGGCTGATGTCCAGCTCGCGGCCGCGCAGCTCGTGGATCGCCTCGATCAGCGTGGGAAAGTCTTCGTGCACCACGTTGACGATCAGTTCCGACGGCAAGTCGCGCTCGGGGCTGCTGACGTAATACTGGCCGAGGAAAGCGGCCATGACTTCGGCCACTTCTTCGTCAATACCGGTCTGCGGAAAGAAATTCTTGCTGCCCAACACCCGCCCGCCCCGCACGCTGATCAAGTGCACACAGGCGCCGCCTGGGTTGACGAAGGCCGCGATGACGTCCACGTCGCCGGTGCCGCCTTCCATGCTCTGCTGATCCTGCACGCGCCGCAGCAAGGAGATCTGGTCACGCAACTCGGCGGCGCGTTCGAAATCCAGGGTGCTGGCGGCCTGCTCCATGGCGCCGGAGAGTTCGTCGGTGAGGGCATTGCTGCGCCCTTCGAGGAACATCACCGAATGGCGCACGTCCTCGGCGTACTCGGCCGGGTCAACCAGGCCCACGCAAGGCGCTTTGCAGCGTTTGATCTGGTATTGCAGGCACGGCCGCGTGCGGTTCTTGTAGAAGCTGTCTTCGCACTGACGCACAAAAAAGGTCTTTTGCAGCAGGCTCAGGCTTTCGCGGATCGCGCCGGCGCTGGGATAGGGCCCGAAATACTTACCCTTCTGCTTCTTCGCACCCCGGTGAATGCTCAGGCGTGGGAAGTTGCCGTCGGATAAAAACACGTAGGGGTAGGATTTATCATCGCGCAGCAGGATGTTATAGGGCGGCCGCCATTCCTTGATCAGCGTCTGCTCGAGCAACAGCGCTTCGGTTTCATTGGCGGTGATGGTGGTTTCGACCTGAGCGATACGCGCCACCAGCGCAGCTGTCTTGGACGCGAGCCCGCTCTTGCGAAAATAGCTCGCCAGGCGGTTCTTCAGGTTCTTGGCCTTGCCGACATACAGCAGGCGTGCCTCGCTGTCGAACATGCGGTACACGCCGGGGCGGCCACTGCAGGTCGAGAGGAAGGCACTTGGATCAAACGGTGTAGTCATGTCAGGCGCTGGCGTCCACCATGCCGTGGCGCACTGCGAGCAGGGTCAATTCAACATCACTGCTGATGGCGAGCTTCTCGAAAATGCGATAGCGGTAGGTGTTGACGGTCTTGGGCGACAGGCACAGCTTGTCGGAGATCGTCTGCACCTTCTGGCAACCGACGATCATCAAGGCGATCTGGATTTCCCGCTCCGACAACGCATCGAACGGCGAGTCGCTGGTGGGCTGGAAAGACTTGATGGCCAATTGCTGGGCGATCTGCGGGCTGATGTAACGCTGGCCGGCAAATACCAGGCGAATGGCTTGCACCATCTCGGCCAGCCCAGCGCCCTTGGTCAGGTAACCGGCCGCTCCGGCCTGCAACAGGCGTGTCGGAAACGGGTCTTCTTCACACACCGTCACCACGACGACTTTGATATCCGGATGGCTGCGCAACAACTTGGTCGTGGCGCCGAGACCGCCGATACCGGGCATCTTGACGTCCATCAGCACCACATCGGGCTTCAACTCCCGGGCCTTGATCAAGGACTCTTCCCCTGACTCGGCCTGGCCGACTACTTGCAGGCCATCGATGTCAGCCAGCATTCGTGTAATGCCTGTACGAACGAGATCATGGTCATCGACTACTAGCACCCTAATCAAGCAGACACCTCGCGATATGGTCTTATAGGTTGCTGAACACCTTAGCAAAAAACCAAGGCGCAGACCTAGCTGCAAGCGTCATATATATAGAGTTTGAATACACGGGGGCCGCCCGCCGAGAGGCGGACGGCTCTATTTTGCTGGGCAACAGGTCAGGATTCTTGAGGCTGCTGCTTGGCTTTTCCATTAAATGAAACGGAGTGTTCGGCCAAGGTTGACGTCAAGCGGCGGATCGCCGCTTGGTCTTCCTTGAACATCGCGCGATAATTACCCAACACTTTCTCCTCAATCTCGCTGAGGTTTTCCAGCTGAATCGGCGTAGCAGTTCCGGTCAACACGTAAAGTACATCTACACCTTTTGCGGCGACTCGGGACAAATAATCGGCCTTGGGCGCACGCCCTCCACTTTCATATTTGCCTTGTGCGTTGGCTTCAACGCCTCCTATTTCACCGAATACTTTTTGCGACAGGCCAAGCCGCTCTCTTTCTTGCCTCAAACGCGAACCGATTCCACTCATTTGGATGTATGATCCTATTTGGCACACCCCAAGAGGTGACACGCTCATCTCTTAGTTAAACAAACTTGAACGGTTTTGAACTATGCCCGGAATCCGCACTGCTGCACAAGCCAAGGCCTGGCTGGAACATCAAGGAAAGTCAGTTCAAGCGTTCGCCCGTGAGCACGGCGTTGATCCGGCTACCACGTATCAAGTGCTCGCTGGGCGTAAAAAGGGACGGCGTGGAGAGGCCCATAAGGTGGCGGTCCTTTTGGGCATGAAAGAAGGGATCATCCTTGCTGAGGCTGATGGCCAACACAACGTTCAGGAAGTCGTTTCCTGAAGCCAGTATGCGCTTATTAGCATCAACTGCATGGTTTAGGTTCAACGGCAAACACGCTCCATCCGCCAGAAGCAGTCTTCTTCACCCACGATGCTCATCCCACTGCGCTGATAGAGCCTCTTGGCCGGGTTGTTCTTAAACACGGTCAAGCGCAATAAACCCGTCGCCTGCGCCTTGAGCGCCATCTGTTCCAACACCCAACTGCCCGCACCAAGCCCGCGATACGCCTCAAGCATATGCAACTCACGGATATAGAGTGCCCGCCTATCGGCGCTCAGGCTGATAAAGCCCATCACGGTGTCATCGTTGCAGATCAGCCAGTTCTCACGCCCGGCCCAAGCGATGTCGAAGCCCTGGTTGGACCACACCAGCTCGTATTGCAGGTAATAACGGCTCATGGCCGCAAAGGTCAGGCTTCGAGCAAAGGGAAGGTCCTGGTCTGTTGCCGCACGCAGATTGAACGCCATTCAGACGGCTACCACTTGGCCAGTCCATGGCCCGCCATCGCGACGGGCAATCACCAGCGCATCGCCAATACCGGGCGCCGCGGCCAGTAAGCTGCCATCAACCGCCCAGATCGCGCTGCGGCCGGCGCACACATAGCCACCCGACGGGCCACCATGGTTGGCCATCAGCACCAGCAAGCCATGTTCGGCCGCATAGCCCTGGAGCAACGCGCTGTCAGTGGCATAGCCACCTTCGCTGATCAACACGCCGGCGGCGTATACCGTGGCTCCCGCCTCAGCCGCCAGGCGCGGATGGCTGGCATGGGAGAAGTCCGCGCACACCGCCAACGCGATACGCTCGCTCCGCCATTCGAGGGGCGCACCGCCCTGCCCTGCGACAAATGCCCGTTCTTCGCCAGGATGCAAATGCTGTTTGGTGTAGACCGCCATTGAGCCATCCGCCCCCAACACCAGCGCGCCGATCAACACACCGGCCTGTGGCGCCAGGCGGATGGGCATCCCTACCACTGCTGTCAGCCGCAGCGCCTGGGCCATCTCCCGCAGCGGCGCCAAGACAGGGTCGTTTGGCGCAATCGCCAACCCGGCCGCCAACGAAGGTTCATACCCGGTCAGCGACAGCTCCGGAAACACCAGCCATTGCACGCCGTGCCGGGCAGCCGCGCCCATGAACGTCAAGTGCCGTTCGATATTGGCAGTAAGGTCTCCGGCGATGGAAATGGATTGAGCAGCAGCAAGGGTCAAAGCAGTCATGGTCGCGTCCAAGCAATCGGTATCAAAGTGGGATCAGCATATCTCGACCTATAGCCGTTGGTATCCACGTGCAATAGAAATTAATGATTGAGTCCTCCTGCCCGCCTCTAGTAAGCTCGCCCCATCATTTGGAGACTCACCATGTTGCCACTTACCCACACTCAGGTTTGCCCTGCTGCCAGCGCCCAGCGCTTGGTATCGGCTAACCGTGTGAGCGGTTCGAGCGCACCGGTAAGTTTTTATTTTGGGTATTGGTTTAGCCACTGGCTCGCCTGATACCTGAAATCGGCGGCCACTACTCAAGGGGTCGCCTACCAAAGAAATCTAACCCCCGGTCGGCTCCCCGACCGGGGGTTTTGTTTTTTCAGGCCCCTCTATATTTCGCAGAACACTTAAAGGACACACGACATGAACTACGCCACTTATTACCGCTACGACACTTCCACCGCATGGCGATTTAGCCAGCTCCGCTCGGGACAGCCTGCCGCCTCCGATCGGTCACCTATTGGTGGCAAGCCAACACACGTAGCCAATACGGCCAATTGTCGAACACCCCAGTAGGGCCAGCGCGCGGGAACAGCCCGCCGCTTGCCCAGGAAGCCTTGAATATGAACTCTGCCACCTCCGCTTTGCCCGTCTCTGCCCTGACCAGCGCCAATGAAGCCCTGACCCAGCGCCTGCCCAGCTCTCTTGAGCTCAAGCACCAATTGCCTCTCAGCCCGTTCCTCAACGAGCAAGTCCACGCCCATCGCCAAGCCGTGCGCGCCATCCTCAATGGCGAAGATTCACGTTTGCTGGTGATCGTCGGCCCGTGCTCGATCCATGACCCTGAGTCGGCCATGGAATACGCACGCAACCTCAAGAAGCTCGCGCTGGACGTCAGCGACCAGATGCTGCTGGTGATCCGTGCCTACGTCGAAAAACCGCGCACCACCGTCGGCTGGAAAGGCTTGGCTTACGACCCGCACCTGGACGGCAGTGATGACATGGCCGCCGGCCTCACCCTGTCCCGCCAACTGATGCGCGAAATGCTACGCCTGGGCTTGCCGGTCGCCACCGAACTGCTGCAACCCATGGCCGCCGGCTACTTCGATGACCTGCTCACTTGGGTCGCGATTGGCGCGCGCACCACCGAATCGCAGATCCACCGCGAAATGGCCAGCGGCCTGGGCATGCCCGTAGGCTTCAAGAACGGCACCGACGGCGGCGTTGCGATTGCGTGTGACGCCATGCGCTCGGCCTCCCATCCGCACCGCCACTTCGGTGTCGACAGCCAGGGCCACCCGGCGATCATTCAGACCCCCGGCAACCCCGACACCCACCTAGTGCTGCGCGGCGGCCACCGAGGGCCGAACTACGATGCGCAGAATGTGGCACAGGTGAAGCAAGATTTGGCCAAGTCAAAGGTGACGGCGAGGCTCATGGTCGATTGCAGCCACGCCAACAGTGGCAAGGACCCGCTGCGTCAACCGGCGGTATTCAACGACGTGCTGGAACAGCGCCTGCAAGGCGACACCTCGCTGATCGGCATGATGCTCGAAAGCCACCTGTTCGAAGGCTGCCAACCGTTGAGCGCGTCGATGAAATACGGCGTGTCGGTGACAGACGGCTGCCTGGGCTGGAGCGGCACCGAGCAGTTGTTGCGCAACGCGGCTGAGCGGTTGCGCCAACAGCACACCATCATTGACTGATGAAGATCAAAAATGTGGGGGCTGGCTTGCCTGCGATAGCGGTATATCAGCGACAGAGTTGTAGCCTGCCACGCCCCATCGCAGGCAAGCCAGCTCCCACATTTGCTCAGTGTTCGGCTCAGTAAGTTGGCGCAGCGTTCAAACTATTCGTGACCTGCGGTAAAGAGTCCTTTTCGGATTCGGCGGTTTTTCCGAAGGAACGACGGGCGGATACTCGACTCCATTGTCTACCCCCCTTCAGGAGTTACTGATGTCTATCGCTACGCAAAACGTTCCGGCCTTCGGCCTTGGCACCTTCCGTCTGCAAGGTCAGGTGGTGATCGATTCCGTCGCCGCCGGCCTGGAACTGGGCTACCGCGTGATCGACACCGCGCAGATCTACGAAAATGAAGCAGACGTCGGCCAAGCCATCGCCGACAGTGGCGTGCCGCGCGATGAGCTATTTATCACCAGCAAAATCTGGATCGCTAACTTCGCCGAAGGCCAGTTGATTCCGAGCCTGCGTGAAAGCCTGCGCAAACTGAAAACCGACTATCTGGACCTCACCTTGATTCACTGGCCTTCACCCGAAAATCAGGTGCCTGTCGCCGAGTTTATGGGCCAGTTGCTGGAAGCCAAACGCCTGGGCCTGACCCGCCAGATCGGCATCTCCAACTTCACCGTCGACTTGATGAAGCAAGCGATTGCAGCCGTTGGCGCGGAGAACATCGCCACCAACCAGATCGAACTGCATCCCTACCTGCAAAACCGCAAGGTCGTGGACTTCGCCACCGCCAACGGTATCCAGATCACGTCCTACATGACCCTGGCCTACGGCGAAGTGCTCAAAGACCCAGTGATCGAGCAAATCGCCGAACGCCATCAGGCTACTCCCGCGCAAGTGGCGCTGGCTTGGGCGATGCAACTGGGCTATGCGGTCATCCCGTCATCGACCAAACGCGCCAACCTGGAAAGCAACCTCAAGGCCCTGCAACTGACCTTGAATGCTGCCGACATGGCGCAGATTGCCGAGTTGGAACGCGGCCATCGCCTGACCAGCCCCAAGGGTATCGCCCCACAATGGGACTAAACCCCTGCCGCAGGCCTGCGGGATAATTCCCGCAGCCAGGGCAGCACACGCAGGCCGGTGCTGGACGCGGGAGGGTCGATAATGTCCATGAAGTGTTCGAGGTTGACGCTGTCCGGCACACCGGGCAACCGGACCAGCACCGTCGGCGTCGCGTCGGGAGTTGTTCCCAGGTCCAGGTGATCGTAGACCAGCACGTGATGCGCCTGGGGTTGAGGCTCGCACGTGTTGATCGCGAGCCCAGCGTTGATGATCAGCACATCAAAGGGCTGTGCCGGGATGGCGGTGAGGAGTTGGACCTCTTCAAAGGTTTGCACCGGTACGATCCGGTGGTACCCCAACTGGTTAAGCATTTTCTCGATGTACAAGCGCTGCAGGTGTTGTTCATCGGCAATCAGGATGGTCAGTGCTTTGTTCGGCATGGCTAATCCCTGGGCAGGCATCGCTCGTCAGTGAGCGAGGCCCATTTTCCAGACATACACTGACGACAAAATCAGGCTTATTCCCGTTCAATGTAGGAGTTGTCCCAAATCCACCGAATGGCTATCAGGCGTGCTTGCTGTGCAGGTGCAGGCTCAGGCTCTGATGCAAGCCATCGACGGCCATGCCTACTGCCTCCACCGCAGCCGACAATGCATCACGGTCACGCCTTTGACACGCCTCCTCCAAGGTTTCGCAACCGGTGACCAACACCTGGGCCCTGACCATCCGCGCACCGCCTTTTATACGATGAGCCAGGTCATGCAGCTTGGCGAAATCCGCGTGCTGTTGCAGCGCCGGCAGCAACAGGCGGTCCTCTGCGAGACTATTGAGCAATGGCAGCAGCAACTCATCAAGCACGGCACCGTCGCCCCCCGTCAGCATGACCAATGCGCTCAAATCAAACGTCGGTTCGGCGTCCTCCACGGCGGCACTGGCAGTGCGCGATGCCAGCGCCACACGCAAATCATCAAGACCGGTCGGTTTGAATAGACAACCATCCATGCCCGCCTGCCTGCAGCGCTCAGTTTCCTCCGGTTGCGCGTTGGCGGTGAACCCCAGCAACAGGCACGGAACCAGGCCGAGCCGACGCTCTTGTGCACGGATATCACGGGCCAACGTGTAGCCGTCCATAACAGGCATATTGCTATCGGTGATCACGCCATCAAAATGCCCGGCCTGCCACAGTGCGAACCCCTCGGCGCCATCTTCGGCCGTGACGATGCGATGCCCCAGGAAGCTCAATTGTCGAGTCAGCAGCAGGCGGTTGGCGGGGTAGTCATCCACCACCAGGAGGCTCAATGCATGAGCCGGTGGCACAGGCGGAGCCGATGAGGAAAGCGGTGCAGCGGTGGCCAACTCCAGCGCCAGGGTCACATCCACCCGAGTCCCCTTGCCCAGCACACTGCTCAAATGCAGTTGGCCGCCCATCATCTCGCACAGATTGCGACTGATCACCAAGCCCAACCCCGAACCACTGCGTGCTGATTGATCGTTATTGCTGCCCTGGATAAAGGGGTTGAACAAACGTTGTTGATCCTCGGCACTGATGCCAACCCCCGTGTCCTCCACATACAGCCGAAGGTTCAGATGGTCGCTCGCCACTGCCGGTGTGCACTGGGCGCCCAGGCGTACCTGGCCGGTCGCGGTAAACTTGATGGCATTGCCCAGCAGATTGGACACCACTTGTTTGAAGCGCATAGGGTCGATCAACACTGACCGGTCGATCATCGGGTCGAGCGCCACGTGCAGCAACAGCCCCTTATCCCGCGCCAGCCCTTCGAAAACCCGTGCCACGGAAGCCAACATTTCATGGAGATTGGCAGGTGCCAGGGTCAGGGACAGGTGACCGGTTTCGATCCGCGCAATGTCCAAGATATCGCCGATCAGCTCCAGCATGCTGCGGGACGCCATCGATGCCACTTCGAGGGCATCCTGATCGACGCGGCCCTGCTCGGCGTTCTTCTGAGCCAATTCGATCATGCCGATCACCGCGTTCATGGGCGTTCGGATCTCATGACTCATGGTCGCCAGGAAGGTGGTCTTTGCGCGATTGGCGGCGTCGGCCTCCTCCTTGGCTTCCTGCAACTGGCCCAGCAGGCGCTGGCGTTCGCTGACATCCACCCAGCCAGCAATCATGCCCACCACGTTGCCGTTGCTATCACGGTACGGCAGCATCCATTGGTAAATCGTCAGCACGCCACCGCCGGGCACCTTGAGCACTCGGTCGTGAATCTGCGGCTCCCCCCGCTCCATCAAGCTCAAATAGTCAGCATGGAAAGATTGGGCCTGGGGCGGGTTGCCGGTGTCGGTTTCCACCACGGTCTTGCCGATCACGTCCTCCAGCTTGAAGCCGAACACATCAAGGTAAGCGTTATTACACGCCATCAAGCGGCCCTGGCGGTCACGTACATAAATCGGGTGGGGCGTGCCGTCGATCAGCACGCTCATAAACCGCATCTGGTCGCTCAAGGCCCGTTCGGCCTGGGCACGCTTGTGAATCAGGTTACGCAGGTAGAGCACCCAACCCAACGTGACCAACAACAGCACGGCGGCCAGGCCGAACCCTTGGATAATCACGTTGCGATGGCTGATCCAGTAGCTGTCCTCGATGATGATCTCACTGCGCCAATGGTTGGTCAGTTCGTCCATTTCCTCGGGCGTGATACTCAACAGCGCCTTCTCGAGGATTGAATACAGTTCCAGCTGGCTGCGATTGACGCCGAACGCAATCCGCGCCGGTTCCGTACCCACCGTACTGGTGATACGCAGGCGATCACGGTAATGGCGCGCGATCATGTAACGGGCACTGATCAGCGACACAACCGTCGCATCGACACTGCCTTTGGCGACCAACTCCATGGCTTGCTCAGGGTTCTCGACCGCCACAAAGACGATTCCAGGATAATCCCGCGCCACTTGCACGGCGAGGCTGTTGCCGCCGATAAACGCCAGGCGTTTGCCGGGCATGTCTTCCAGGGTAAGCAGGTGCTCATCGCTGGCGCGCGCGACCAGCACATAGGGGTTGGACAAGTAAGGCCGGGTAAAACGGACTTTCTCGGAGCGCTCGACGCTGGGCGTGATCACCGCCATCATCTCCACTTGGCCAGCGCTGACCTCGTCCACTTGCCGAGGCAACGAACTGCCCTGCACCACCTCGAATTTCAAGCCTGTGCGCAAGCTGATCCGCGACAACACCTCGTCACTCAAGCCGATGAACTGCCCTTGCTCATTGAAAAATGACAGCGGCATAAACTTGTCGAGCGCCGCGACTTTCACGCGTGGATGCTTTTCCAGCCAGCGCTGTTCACTGTCACTCAAGCGCAACCGGTCAGCCTCCAGGAAGCCGCTGCCGCCCGCACTCCAGCGCCGCAGAATTTCCATCTGCTGGCCGGCCGGGATGACAGCCAGCGCGGCATTGACGATCTTCAACAGGCGGATATTGTCCCCGGTGAAAGCGAACCCGAACGGGTTGACCTCCAGCGCGGAAAAATCAGCCATGCGCACGTTATTCAGGTGATTCTTGTTGATCAGGTAGCGGGTGCTGATGGCATCGCCGAGGTAAACATCGGCCTGGCCGAACGCTACGGAACCGATGGCCTGGTGGGTCGAGCCATATAACAACAATTGCGCCTGGGGATAAAAGGCCTGGACAGCGTCGGGCTGCATATAGTGGTAGAGCATCGCGACACGTTTGCCGGCCAGGTCGACGCTCAATGAATGACTGTCCCCCGCGCGGGTCACCAATACGGGTTGATCATTGGCGTAGGAACGGGACAATACCAGCGCTTTGTCGGCCGCCTCATAACCGTTGGCCGACCCGACCAGATCCACGTTGCCCAGCTTGAGTGCCTCGATCACTTCATCGCGGGTGTCGTAGCGCCTAACCTCGATAGGTACATTTAAAATAAGGCTGATCAGCCACGTATAGTCAGCAGTGATCCCTTCAAAATCATTATCGTTGCTCAAGTCGAAAGGGGCGTAGTCGGGCGCGGACACCCCCATCACTAACGTGCGCCGCTCGCGCAGCCAGCGCCAGTCGCTTTCATCAAGCTCAACACTGGGGTGTTCAAGGGAAGAATGGCCGAGGAGCCGCAGGGTATGGGGTTCGTCCAGGGCCATCGCCGAGTAGGGCAACAGCCCCAACAGCAGGATGGCCGTGAGTTTCAGCCGCCGAAAGGTGGTCATTTCAGATCAGATCAGGTGGTTGCGCTGCGCAAACTTGGACAGGTGCACTACCGATGACATGCGCAGCTTCTCCTTGAGTCGCGTCTTGTAGGTGCTGATAGTCTTATGGCTCAACAGCATGTCCTCAGCGATTTCCTTGTTGCCCAGGCCCAGCGCCAACTTTTGCAACACGGTCAGCTCGCGGTCCGACAGTGCGTCCACCAATTCCTGCTCGGTGGTCTGCAAATCGTCGCGGCGGACTGAACTGGTGGGCAGGCTGGGGAAGCAACTGTAACCAGACCGGATCGCCCTGATTGCCTTTTGCAACTCATCAAGCTCACCCGTCTTGGCCACAAAGCCCATGGCCCCGGCGCGCATGCAGCGGGTGGAGAAGAACACCGCAAGATAAGAGGTCAGTACCAGGATCTTGCAAGGCAGTTCGAGCGCCTTGATCCGGCTGATCACCTCCAACCCGCCGAGCTTGGGCATTGCCAGATCGAGGATGACCAGGTCCGGACGATGCACCCGCGCAATCTGCATAGCGTCGGCACCGTTGCCCGCTTCCAGGATTTCAACGAAGCCTTCCTGTTTCAACAGATGTTTCACAGTGGCGCGTATAAAAGGGTGATCATCCACAATTAAAGCTTTGCTCATAAGACTCCCCCGAGAGGATCAGTACGCTTACATATCACGCGGGACCTATCTACCTGTGAAAAGTAACAGTTCCGACAAACGGCGCTGATTACTCTGCAGGCAGTACAGACCCCTCCTTTTGATAAAACACGGTAAACACATAGAGCCACGCCCTGGTTCCTGAGGCGCAAGCGGGAAACCTTAACAACAGCGTGTCTTATCAAATGAAGGGATAGTCTCGAATTATTGTAGGACTTTTCCTCGCAATAGCATGACCCGCGTAGCACGGGACAATGCCTGACAGCCGGGGACTACTCGGTAGTACTGGGGCTCCAGAACGCCTGCACGACGAGGGTAGACATCGAAATTCGCGCCACCAGCGCATCCAGTTCGTCACCGTCTACCGACGTCACGGCCAGGGTGGCTTCTATTTCCACCTCCTCCGTGCCGAAGGGGCGCACGTCGACATCGCTGGCGGGATAGTTACAACGCGCCAGCTCGGCTTCCAGCAACGCCAATACGGCTTTCTGCTGAGTACGCCGTGCAATGACATACAGGATATTGGTGACCTCCGCCGACACCACGTCCAACGGCTGACGGTTGATGTTATTGACGATCGGCCGCAGCAAGGTGTTGGCCGCCAGCACAAACAGGGTGCCCAGCAGCGCTTCCAGGATCAGGTCGGCACCCGCGCAGGCACCCACCGCCGCCGACGCCCAGAGGGTGGCGGCCGTGTTGAGCCCACGCACGTTGCCTTCTTCGCGCATGATCACGCCGGCGCCGAGAAAGCCGATGCCCGAGACCACATACGCCACCACCCGTACCGCGCCTTCCGCACCGCCGAGACGGTTGGCCATGTCGACGAAGATCGCCGCGCCCACCGCCACCAGCACGTTGGTCCGCAGACCTGCCGTGCGCTGTCGGTACTGGCGCTCGAAACCGATCAGACCACCGAGGATGAAGGCCGCGGTGAGGCTGACCAGCGTATCAACCAGGGAATTGAGGTTGATGTTGTCGATTGCTTGCATAGAAAATCTTCCCTGTTTATTGCCAGCCGAACTTACGGATGTAGTAGCCCTTCACCGCCTGGGTCAGCGCCATGTACGCCAGCAGGATCACCGGCAGGAACACAAAGTACAGCGACGGCAGCGCCTGCAATTTGAAGTAGTGCGCCAGCGGCCCCATCGGCAGGAAAATCCCCACGGCCATGATCACACCGGTCATCACCATCAACGGCATCGCCGCACGGCTCTGCAGGAACGGGATTTTCGGGGTGCGGATCATGTGCACGATCAGCGTCTGGGTCAGCAGCCCCACCACGAACCAGCCGGACTGGAACAGCGTCTGGTGATCCGGGGTGTTGGCATCGAAGACATACCACATGAGCGCGAACGTGGTGATGTCAAAGATCGAACTGATCGGCCCGAAAAACAGCATGAACCGCCCCACATCGCCGGGCTGCCAGCGTTGCGGCTTGGCGAGCATCTCGGCGTCGACGTTATCGAACGGAATCGCGATCTGCGAAATGTCATACAGCAGGTTCTGCACCAGCAGGTGCATCGGCAGCATCGGCAGGAACGGAATAAACGCACTGGCCACCAGCACCGAAAACACGTTGCCGAAGTTGGAACTGGCAGTCATCTTGATGTACTTGAGCATGTTGGCGAAGGTACGCCGGCCTTCCAGCACGCCCTCCTCCAGAATCATCAGGCTCTTTTCCAACAGGATGATGTCGGCGGCTTCCTTGGCGATATCCACCGCACTGTCGACCGAAATCCCGATATCGGCAGTACGCAGCGCCGGCGCGTCGTTGATGCCATCCCCCATAAAGCCCACCACATGCCCGTTAGCCTTGAGCAGGCGCACGATGCGCTCCTTGTGGGACGGCGTCAGCTTGGCGAACACATTGGTGGTTTCCACGGCCTTGGCCAGCTCGGCGTCGGTCATGTCCTCGATGTCATTGCCCATCAGCAGGCCCTGTTGCTCCAGGCCCACTTCGCGGCAGATTTTAGCGGTGACCAGTTCGTTGTCCCCTGTCAGCACTTTCACGGCGACGCCGTGGGCTTTGAGAGCCTTGAGCGCAGGCGCGGTGCTTTCCTTCGGTGGGTCGAGAAAAGCCACATAACCGATCAACGTGAGGTTTTTTTCATCCGCCAGGCTGTAGGTGTCGCGCCCAGGCGCCATCGGTTGCGCGGCCACGGCCACCACGCGCAGGCCTTCTTCGTTGAACGCGGCGGTGACCTGGCGAATGCGCGCCAGCAGGTCATCGGTCAGCGCTTCGTTGACGTCGCCATGGCGCACGTTGTTGCACACCGACAGAATCTCTTCGACCGCCCCTTTGCAGATCAACAGGTGTGGCTGGCCTTGCTCGGCGACCACGACGGACATGCGGCGACGATTGAAGTCGAACGGGATCTCATCGACTTTCTGGAACGCCGTACCCACCTTCAGCTCGCGATGCACCTCCACATGCTCCAGCACCGCCACGTCCAACAGGTTTTTCAGGCCCGTCTGGTAGTAGCTGTTGAGGTAGGCCATTTCCAACACGTCGTCGGACTCTTCCCCCCACACGTCCACATGGCGCGCGAGGAAAATCCTGTCCTGGGTCAGGGTGCCGGTCTTGTCGGTGCACAGCACGTCCATGGCGCCGAAGTTCTGGATTGCGTCCAGACGCTTGACGATGACTTTTTTACGCGAGAGAAACACCGCGCCTTTGGCCAGGGTCGAGGTGACGATCATCGGCAGCATTTCCGGGGTCAGGCCCACAGCAATCGACAGCGCGAACAACAGCGCTTCAGTCCAGTCACCCTTGGTGAACCCGTTGATGAACAGCACCAGTGGCGCCATCACGAACATGAAGCGGATGAGCAACCAACTGACCTTGTTGACGCCTTGCTGGAACGAGGTGGTCGCGCGGTCGGTAGCGGTGACGCGCTGGGCCAACGCACCGAAATAGGTGCTGTTGCCGGTGGTCAGGATCACCGCCGTCGCCGCGCCGGACACCACGTTGGTGCCCATGAACAGGATGTTTTCCAGGTCCAGCGGGTTACGGGTGTTGGCATCTTGCTGCTGGGCGAACTTCTCCACCGGCATCGATTCGCCGGTCATCGCCGCCTGGCTTACGAACAGGTCCTTGGCACTGATGACACGGCAGTCGGCGGGGATCATGTCACCGGCCGACAGCACGATCAGGTCACCCGGCACCAAGTGTTTGATCGGCAGCTCGATGCGCTTGGTTTCATCCCGACGCAGCACGGTCGCCGTGTTGCTCACCATGGCCTTGAGGGCGTCGGCCGCCTTGTTCGACTTGGCCTCCTGCCAGAAGCGCAGCAGTGTCGAGAGCACCACCATGGAGAAAATCACCGTGGCCGCCTTCATGTCCTCGGTCAGCCAGGAGATCACCGCCAGCAAAGTCAGCAGCAGGTTGAAGGGGTTTTTGTAGCAATGCCACAGGTGCACCCACCACGGCAGCGGCTGCTCGTGCTCGACTTCGTTGAGGCCGTATTGCACGCGCAGGGCGTCGGCTTCCTGGGTGTTCAAGCCTTCGGAGTGGCTGCCCAGCGTGCCGAGCAATTGCACGGCACTGCTGTTGGCCGAAATCACCAGGGTTTGCGCCAGGGTCGGCGGCACTTCGCGGCTGACGCTGGCGTCGGCCACGGTGTCGAGCATCGCCAAGCGGCGGAAATGCCGGGCGATATGCCGGGTCCGCAGGAAGCCGGCGAAGAACTCTTTCAACAGTGTGAAGTTCATGGTGTTACTCCTGCGCGAGGAAACACTCGTGCAGGTACCGCCTCGCGCACCGCGCCCGTTTTAAAGGCACAGCCGGCTTGGCCCGCCCGCCGCAAAAGGCAGGCGCGTCCGTAGCATCCCGAGGTTAATCAGGTGCTGGTCAGCGTCGATGAGAGGGAATCGGACAGGAGCCAGGACTGGTCACTGCCGCGATGCCGCTTCTCGCTTTATTGGCGAGACAACGGCATCTGGAAAATGCGCGTTACCTTGCCAAGTCTATGCCGGTCAACGAAACCGGCCGACTACTGTCACTCGAACAAGTACCCACTGAGGGTCTCCGCAATTGATGAAAACGCGCGAAGCTTACGCCCCGATACTAGGAGAGTAAACCGTAGGAAAGCTTCCGAATGATGAATAAGAAGATTCTTCAGGGAGGGTTCAGGTACGCCTTTTCCTGGGCCCACTGAGGATCAAATGTGGGAGGAAGCAAGCTCCCGCCCATAGGCTTGGGTGTACATTTACTGTGACGCGGTGTCCGGTCGGTCCCTTGCCACCAATGCCAGGTAATCATCCACCTGCCCACCGCCCAATGCCTTGACCTGAATCGACACCCTGTTCACCTGCCGCCCCATCGTGATTCCTTCACGGGTACGCACCTGCACATAACCGAGTTTTGGCCAGAAACGTTCAGCACGGGTGTTGCCGATGACCACCGTCAACCGCAACCATTGGCCGTCATTGCGAACCACCCACGCTTCAAGATCCGCATGCAGCTGGTGCGCCAGCCCGGTGCCGTGCAACCGTGCATCCACCAGCAACAGACCGATATGCCAGACGCCGACCGCCAACACATCCGCCGCAATGTTCACCACCGCCACCAGCTCATTGTCCTGATCGCGGTAACCCAGCCAATACATCCGCCGGCATGTCCACCCTACCGGCAACTGCCCCAGCAACTCCTCATGCGCTTCAGTCGGCGTGGCCGGCTCGCCATTCACGGCGACGAAGTAATCCGGTGCGCGTTCAAAAAACCGCTGCAACTCGGCTGCATCCCCACCGCCCAGCTCAGTCACCCGAATGCCCGCAACGGAGCCCCCCGGCAACAGGTGCGCATCCACGTCCATGTTCATCCGCCCTCAATCGTCCCGCGTCAGGACTTCCAACAACTCGATCTCAAAGCGCAGATGACTGTTGGGCTTGATATGTGCGCCCATCGACCGCTCGCCATAAGCCAAATGCGCCGGCACGAACAAGCTGCGCACACCGCCCACCTGCATGCCCATCAAGCCCTGGTCCCAGCCCTTGATCACACGCCCGGTACCGATCACACACTGAAACGGCTTGCCCCGCTCCCAGGACGAATCGAACACCGTGCCGTCTTCCAGGGTGCCGGTGTATTGGGTGGTAATCAGCGCGCCCTTGACCACGGTTTTGCCGGTGCCGGGGCGGAGGTCGGTGATTTGGAGTTCTTCGTGGCTCATGGGCGTCCCTTTGGATACATAGTGTTTGCTTGTGTTGCTTTAAGCAGAGAGTTCGCGCAAGGCTGCCGTCGCTAAGAAACCTGACCGCGATGCATAGCGGTGGTCCTTTTGCACACGCTCATCAATACGTTGCAACAGGTGTTCAGGCAAAGAAGCATTGAACCGTACCGACTTACCCAGATAGGGCGTGAGATCAAAGTCGACAATCGCCCAAACGCCACCGGCGAAATCCGGGTTACTTAAATGCGCATCAACCTCCAGTGCCTGAGGAAGCCGTTCCTGATCGGCAACCAGCCCTTCGAGATGCAAAGCCAATGCCTCGCGGACATTATCCAGTGCTTCGGAAAAAGACCCTCCCGCCGAGAAACAACCCGGCACGTCAGGGACCGTCACGCTGTAATCCGAGTCAGCATCTTTGTGCACGACCACCGGGAATTTCATTGCTCCTCCTCTAGACAAGCCCCTCAGGAGCTCGTCCAACTCATTCAGCAGCATCAATATTTGAGACCGGCTGATTTGAAAATACTGTGCAGAGTGCCTTTGGCGATCTCCGACTTGGGATGAGGGACGGTTATTCGCCCCCGCTTCACAGGGTGTTTGAACTGATGGTGACTGCCTTTAACTGCCACCTCAAACCAACCCTCCGCAACCAGCAGGTCAATCAGCTCTCGACTTCTCATCGCCCAACCCTTAGGTGTGTATATTACACACCGCCGCATGGCAATGCGTTATTTGTACACACGAGACACACTCATGAAAAGGCCCGCTTTACCTGCAAGCGGGCTTATGTGACGCGATGATGACGATGTGCAACTCCCTTACGCGAGCAAACTAATGTCAGTTTTTGTGCCCAGGTTTCGGTGGGTACAAAAGGCGGGTGGAATTTGACCGGATAAGCGTCGGCTATCTTGAGTTCTGCACAGCCACGCAGAATCTTGAAGCGGTCACAGGAGCCAGATCGGCGACATTTCCCTTTAACTTGCAGGACGATTCCGAGAGGATCTCGACCGCTTGCGCCGCTCAAATCACGGCCCTGCGTTTTGGTGGATCGGACGCTGCCGTGTATACAGCCGAGCTAATACAGTGCTATCAGGGTGAGGGGGCATACTCCCTCACCATTGGTCGTCGGCACTGCCCTTACGAAAGAATACGACTTACCCTCGCCAAAAAGTCACGCCAGCTTATTTCAGGCTAACAGCGCCCGCGTTCAACCTATGAAGAGCCCATTAACTCTGAATAGGGAATATCAGAATGACCATCGGTTCCAACTTCAACTACTCTGCCGACATCGCTCAACGGCATCATCGAGAAAAGCGCTCCAGCAAGAATAAATGGAGAGCGACATACCCCAACCCGCCTGATTTGTGCTTTGACTACCGCGCGTTGGTGGAGCAAGTAAATGGCATCGCGCTGGCCACTGAAACCCAACATAAAATCTGCATCATCGGCGCGGGCATTACAGGCTTAACAACCGCACGCGAACTGTATCGATGCGGTTTCACCAACCTGACTTTACTTGAAAAATCGACACGCATTGGCGGCAGGCACCTTACCGCCCTTGGGCACAACAATACCAACACTGTCGGCAGACCACCTTTCGAGATGGGGGCAATGAGGATGCCGTTCTTCAACCACTCAAGCGAGCCCCCTAAAGAGGGGCGATCACTGATGGCCTATTACGCCAATGCGTTCGAATTACGTCATTCAGACTTTCCAAACCCGGGTAGCCCTGCAGTGCGCTCAACGGGCATCTACCTGCGAGAGGGAAGCATCGATAACAGCACAGAACCCACCATGCTCATCTGGAAAAACGCCGATGGAAAAACCCCGCCTCCGGGTCAAACGTTGGGCAACGTTTTTGCAAAATGGAAAGTCTTCGCCGAACGCATGACGCTGATCATCGCCGAACATTATGGCGCTGAACATTGGGAGGACATGTGGGCGTCGATAGTCAGAACATATGAAGGTATTTCCTTTCGCGACCTGGTCAAAATGCCAAGTATCGACAACTGGAATCAAAGCAACCCTGGAAACTTTGGTGGCATGGGCATGACGGCGCAGGAGTCGGCTGTTTTCTACGCGATCGGAATTGGTGATGGCAGTTGGGGAGCGTTTTATGACGTCTGCGCGCTTTATCCGCTACGCACGGCAATATTCGGGTTCAGTAGTCATCTGCAATTGATCCACGGCCGCGTAAACGCGGACGGCACCCTCATGGCCTCGCCTTACTTGGATGCTCCCGAGACGTTGGATTCGAGAGGCATTGCGTTCAACAAACCAAACTACATCGGCCTTGGATCGCTGGCCGAGTCCCTGCTCTTCATCAAACCCGGCGAAACGCAGGATTCCTTGTACGAACACCTCATAAAAAGTCAGTCCGGGTTATTGACCAGCAGTGCAGTGACAAAACTGAAGAAACTTAACAACGGGCAAATACGCGTCTATTACGACTGGAGCATCAGCCCAAAAGGAACATCGAGCAGCGCATTCATCGATTGCGATTCTGTCGTAATGACGCTGCCCTCATGGCTGATCGAAACACAGATATCCATTGAAGGTTTCAGCCAGGAAATGCTCCCCTTCGAGATCACAGAAGCCTACAAAACAGCTCATTGGGAAACCAGCTGTAAAGTGTACGCCCCGCTTAAAAAGTCGTTCCTCTCTCACAACAAGAACATCCCCCAGACGCTCGTGACAGACAGTTTAGTTCATGATGTATATACGTACCGCTACAACAACACCAACACCTATGATTGCATCCTACTCAGCTATACGTGGGAAGATGATGCCACAAAGTTATCGGTGTTCAGCGATGAAGAGCTTGTAGACAAATGCATCGAAGACCTTGACCGAATCTTGTTGAAAGCCACAAACATAAAAGAAAAAATATCACCCTACATCGGACGTAAACAAGCGGTCGTGCAACGCTGGATGAACGATAAAAACTCACTGGGTTGCGCAAAGCTTTACCGTGCAGGTACTTACTATAACGCTATGAAACTACTGCAATATAATCGTAACTTTTCTCATACGTCAGGCCTTTACCTCTGTGGGGAGTCTTTTTCCGTCGATGCAGGCTGGACGGAACCCTGTTTCAGAGGAGCAGTGGATACCGTGATAAACATTTGCAACAAAACCCATGCAACATTCAACGGAAGTTTTACTATGCAGGACTATCCCACCTACAAAGCCGAACCGTAAAAGAAAGAGACTACAACGCAACGGGAATCGCCCGACTTTCAATTAAACATTTACTCGCCTCTTATAAACACCCAACCGATTTCCGGTTGTATAACAATAAGAGGTCACCTCCATGAGCGAACCAGCAAGCCCTGCACGCGTAGCGGTCATACAACTTGATCCACAGGTTGGCATGAATAACCGAGCCAATAACTTGCATCAAAGTCTTGCACTGGCAACCGAAGCCGCAAACGGCGGAGCCAACCTGATCGTGCTGCCTGAGCTCACCAATTGCGGGTATTTTTTCAGCAGTCGCCAGGATGCTTTTGATCACGCCGAACTGATTCCAGACGGTACCAGCGTGCAGGCATGGATAGATTTTGCCTGCAGGCATCAGGTTTATCTGGTGGCTGGCCTGTGCGAAATAGACGGTATGCAGTTGTTCAATACGGCCGTGCTGCTAGGTCCTGACGGGTTTATCGGCAAATACCGCAAAGCGCATTTGTGGAACCTGGAAAAGCTTTGGTTCACACCTGGCAATACGGGCTTTCCAGTGTTTGAAACGTCGATCGGCCGTATTGGCTTGCTGATTTGTTGGGATATCTGGTTCCCGGAGGTGCCCCGCATTCTTGGCCAGCAAGGTGCCGATATTATTTGCAGCCTGAATAACTGGGTGTGGACGCCACCGCCGCTATTCGATGAGGCAGGCAAATGCATGGCGTCATACCTGACGATGACCGCCGCCCACGTCAATAATGTGTTTATCGCCGCCGCCAGCCGCATTGGCGAAGAGCGTGGAGCGCGCTACCTCGGATGCTCGTTGATTGCCGGCACCAACGGCTGGCCGATTGGCGCGGTAGCTTCGGCCAATCGCCAGGAAATCCTGTTCGCGGACATTGATGTCACCAGCGCCCGCAGTGCTCCGATCTGGAACAGCCTCAATGACCTGCAACGTGATCGACGTAATGATCTCTACGATCAAATGCTCGGTTACTCCCAACACCCCGCCCTTCCGCGTTGATCGGAGGGCACAGCATGAAAACACTCATTACCGAAACGAGATCCGGTTGCTCCTGGATGGACGTCACCGTCCTGATGCTGGGGTTGAGTAGCGTACTGCTGGTGCTTTGGGTAGCGCTGAGCACTCAAGGCTCATGGCCGGGCTATGCCGAGATGGTCGCGAGCCTGCCCCATCCGGTTGCGTGGCTACGGTGGATACTGGGGGATATCAGTGAAGTAGCCTTCTACAAGCATGAACTTGCATCACTCGGCTTGCTGGGCGGCGCTTACCTGGCTTGGTGGGCGAGCAAGCACGGTAAGACCTGGCAGGGATTTTCCATTTCCTACGGAACGGGACTGTGGCCTTGGCTGATAACCAGTTCACTGTTGGGGCTACTGCTGAGCAATCTACTGTGGGGCTGGAGCGTCACCGCACAGACGTGGCAACCGACGTTCGCGGCGTTCGTCTCATTACCGGCGGCGATGGTGCTGATGTTCGGTGGCGGCTGGAAAGTTGCGATAAACGGTGCGGTGCTGGGCGCATTGCTGGTGACGCCTATGTGCTTGTTGATCGTGAACTTCGTGTGCGTACCGCTAGGTCTTCCAGTGGTTATCGGCAACGTGGTGGGCATGGCCGTCGGCAGTGTCATAGCGTTTGTACTGTGTCGTCGAGTGCCCTTGCTGGTGCGTTCCGATTACATCGCCCCCGCCAGACCGGCGCCTGCAAAACCGCCGACTTACGGGATAGCCTGGAGCCTTCGACGGGTACTGGCAGACTTTTCCGAAGCGCCGTTTTTTGGGAACGAACTCGCCAGTCTCGGGTTGCTGGCAGGCGTGTTATTGGCATACGCCCTGAACCCCGTCAGCCCGGCGTATGGATCAGGCCTGGTCTTGCCGTTGCTGGGCGCCCAGGCGCTGACATCGTTGTCAGGTGTCGTGATCTGGCGAAAACAGTGGATCAAACGAGGCTGGTACCCAACCTACGTGCCACTGGTATCCGTCGTGCCTGCGGCTGTATTGACCCATGGTGGTAGTTGGACAGTCATTGCTTCGAGTGCACTGCTCGGGGCGCTAATCGCGCCGCCATTGGCCTGTGCGATTGCAGCGCGCGTGCCCGCACACGTTCACCCGTATATAGGTAATGTCACTTCAATGGCGTTGAGTACATTGATGATAGTGCCGCTGGTAGGTTGGTTAGTTCAAGCGTAAGAGCCTTCCCACGCTGCGCGCCTTCTGCAGCGTGGGAACAGCTTTCGGTCTCTCACAACCACCGCCAAAACCGACTCCAGAATCCCCGCCCCAAATCATCCTTACACCCCGCATATTGCTGCGCATACATCTGCGAGCGCGCCTGAACCTTGCTGGCCACCGGCGGCAACCAGGCTTTGCTGGCGTAGGTGCGCTGGCGGTAGCCGCCCCAGCCTTCGTGGTAGTTCAGGTACTGGCCGTAGGCGTCGTATTTGTACACGCCGTTGACGCTGTAGGTCTTGTCCATGTACCAGCCGACAAAGTCGATGGCGTCGTCGAAGTCATGGCGACTGGCGCCGCTGCGGCCGGTGCTTTTGCGGTAGTCGTTCCACACTTCATCCTTGGCCTGGGCGTAACCGGCGGCGGTAGAGACGCGGCCCCAGGGGATGATCCACAGCAGGTATTTGCGTGGGGCCAAGGCGTCCTGATGGAAACCCGACTCTTGGTACATGATGGCGAACGGCACCTGGATCGGCACGCCCCAACGCTTTTGCGTGACTTTGGCGGCGTCGTACCAGTCGTCCTTTTCACGGAAGATGCTGCAGAGATCGTTGGGGTTGCGTGGCGGTGAAGTACCGCACGCCGCCAACAGAGAAGAGAGGAGTAACAGTCCGACGGCTTTGCCTGCGCTCAAGGGGCACCTGTGTGTCATACGCGTAAAAGGCCGCCAGTTTACGCGTATCACACTCAAGTACAGCGCTACCGTGACGGGTAAAGCGGCGTCCTTGCCACTCGACCCAAAGGTTTAAGCCAACGGCACGCGACGGTTGGTCAGCGCCAGGCGACCCACAAAAAAGCTCAAGGCCGCACCCAGCAACAGCATGGCCAAGGTGCTCCAGGCAGCGCGCGACAGTTGCTTGGCGGCCACTTCGGCGGCTTCACGGGCTTTTTGTTCAGCCTGTTGTTTCAGCTCATCGACCTTCTGCATGGCCTGTTGATAGGCCTGGGCGTAGTTGTCGACGATCTGCGTGGCTTCTTCTTTGCTCTTGCCGGTACGGGCAGCCACGATGTTGACCAGGGCTTCTTTATCGGCCGCGTTCAGCGCAGGCTCACCGGAGGCTTTGACGCGCTCGAACCATTGCTTCAGCGCATCGCCGGCCTGGGCAGGGTCGGTCGCTGCGGCGGTGGCGGACTGTTTGCCATCGGCGGCGGCCTGGTCGGTCTTCTGCTCGACGTTAGCCGGGTCCAGTTCAGGCTTGCCGCTCTGCTTGAGCAAGGTATCGAGTTCGCCTTGCAGGCTGTTCCAATCCAACTGGATACCCTGCTCGTTCAGTTGTTGCTTGATGCTGTCACCAATGCCTGGCGCCGCCGCGGCGATACCACTGCCTGCAGCCGACAGGCCTTTACCGACCACATTGCCGGCAGTGCCGACGACACTGGCGGCCAAGCCAGCCAGCAGCCAGGTGGTGAGCAAGGTGGTGACGGTCCAGGTCAGCACGCCGTGCAGGCCGCCGCGATCCGGTGCCGTGCGGCCGGCGACAAACGCGCCAACGCCGATGGCAACCAGCGTGGAGACGAACAGCCAGATCCCTGCACCGGTGCCGAAACCGCTCAGCGGGTTACCGGCTTCCATGGGGTTGACCGCGCTGGCACCGATGGCCGTGCCCAGCACACTGAGTACCAGATAGGTCACCAGGGCAATTGCACTACCGGCGAGCACCGAGCTCCAGGACACACGAAACAGCGAGCGATTGGTTTCATAGACAGTGGTCATACAGAGGTCCTTCACACGTTATGGGAGCAAGGCGAAATGCCTTGATGGGTGTGAGTGTGGCGAAACGACATACGTTCAGTCGTGGCCCAAATGCACCAGGTGGCCTGGTGCATTCGCACTCCCCTCCCTGCACTTTCTCTGCACTATCCTGATACCCGGGTGTCGTACTTTCATGCACCCAAAACCCGGAGATTCTATGACCCAGGATGTTCTCGCCAAAGAAACCAACCGTCGCCAACTGCAGCAAATAATCTCCGGTGTGTCCGACGGGATCATCCTCGCTGAGGTCGACCAGACCATCCTCTGGGCCAATGAAGCTGCACTGAACATGCACGGCATTGATGACGTCACAGCACTGGGTGCCAATACCCAGGCCTACGCCGAACACTTCGCCCTGCGCTATCGCAACAATCATCCGGTGCTACTGGAAAACTACCCCCTCGCCCGCGTAGCCGCAGGCGAAGAGTTCAGTGATGTGGTGGTCGAATGCACCCCCATCGCTGACGCCGATAAGACCTGGGTCCATCGCCTGCGCAGCCTGATCATCACGGACTCGCACGGCGAACCGGAATTGCTGGTGCTGATCCTCAGCGACGCCACTGAATGGGCGAGTGCCGAGCAGCGGTTCGAGAAAACCTTCAACGCCAATCCGGCGCCCGCGGTGATCTGCCGCTTGAGCGACCTGCGCTACATCAAGGTGAACCAGGGTTTTCTGGAAATGACCGGCTACAACCGCGACCAAGTCATCGGCAAATCCGTGTATGAACTGGACGTACTGGAACAGGCCGAACGCAAGGACCTGGCCATCCAGCGCCTGGGCGAAGGCGCGACCATCCCGCAAATGCAGGCCGAACTGAGACTGCCCGAAGGTGGCAGCAAACTGGTGATCGTCGCCGGCCAGCCGCTGGACATGAACGAAGAGGACTGCATGCTGTTTTCCTTCATGGACCTGGAGCCGCGACGCAAAGCTGAAATCGCCCTGCGCCAGAGTGAGGAACGCTTCGCCAAGTCTTTCCGCCTGACCCCGGTGCCCACCCTGGTGTGCAGCGCCGCCAACCGCCAGGTGGTGGACATCAACGAAGCGTTCATGAGCCTCACCGGCTATACCAGCGAGGAACTGATCGGCAAGTCCGTCGAAGACATCGACTTCATCGACAGCCCCCAAGCGGGTGCGCAGTTGTTCACCAGCCTGGAAAAAGCCGGCAATCTCGACGGCCAGGACCTCAAGGTGCGTAAAAAAGGCAATGAGGTGATCGACTGTGTGGTCTCTGCCGACACCGTGATCATTCAGGACGTGCCCTGCTACTTGCTGGTGATGATGAACATCACCGAACGCAAACGCTCGGAACTGGAACTGGTGGCCGCCATCGAAGAGGTGATGCAGGACGCCTCCTGGTTCAGCCAGACCCTCATCGAAAAACTGGCCAATGCCAAGAGCGTCAACAGTCCCAACCAACCCAATATCAGCTTTACCGACCTCACGGCCCGCGAGCGCGATGTGCTGGGCTTGATTTGCGAAGGCCTGGCCGACAAGGAGATCGCCTCGCGGCTGAAACTGGCGCCCAATACGGTGCGCAATCATGTCGCCACGGTGTACTCGAAACTGGGGGTGCACAGCCGCAGCGCAGCCATCGTCTGGGCCCGTGAACGCGGGCTGTTTGCGGGTGAGTTGCGTCTTAAAAAGTAAACCCTTTAAGTGCAAATGCACTAGTGCACCTAGTGCGAATTCGCCTTATGGCGCCAGGGGCCAGTCCTTAACCTTCAAGGGTCGAAACTTATCCCTTGAAGGAAACAGCATGTTTACCCTCTCTCAATTGCGAAATTGCATCGAAGAAGGCCTGTCGCCGCTGACATGTGAATTCACGTTGTGCCGGGATGCGTCCCTGACGCTCAAGGTCTACGACGCTGAAACCGGCCGCGTGGACTTGGTGGTGACCGGGATCAGCACGAACCGGCTGCAGACCCCGCAAGAAGTTGAAAAGATGGTGGAAGAGCTGCGCTACGAATTGCAATGCAACAACGTGGGTAAGCTCACGCTGGATGATTTGCCTTCAGCGACGCAACAATAAGCTCAGCGTGCGGGGGTAGTTTCTTAGTGGAGTAAGCACCCCCTGCTTTCTTCGCTGGGAAGGTAACGCGGTTTTTGAAGCCGGTTACCTCAACCCGGAGCCGCTACGATAACCACCGTCACTTCTTGACGGGGGTGATCTCCAGGATGGTGCCGTTGGTGGTCTTGAGCAGTACGAACTTATCGCCTACCCGCGTCCATTGGCTGTCTTCTTCAGGCTGCTTGAGACCGCGTTTTTTCCAGTCGCTGACGGCCGATTCCTTGCGCATCAGCATATCCGGCGCGCGATCACCTTCTTTCAAGTCACGGGCGTTGATATTCGAAGGTTGCACGGTTTCCTGAGGGGTATCACCGGCCTGCACGATAAAGCTGGCGGTGGACAGGCTCGTGGCGACCAGCAGGCAAGCGATCAGGGATTTGGATTTCATGGGTGCTCCTTCAATGAATGATGCGTACCCAGGTTCGGACCGCTGCCACGCGCGATCATTCCATCAAGCAACACGCCACCTGTGGCGAGGGAGCTTGCTCCCGCTGGGTTGCGCAGCAGCCCCAAAAAGCAGAACCGTGTACTCCCTGAACAGACGCGGCGTAGGAGTTGGGGCCGCTTCGCAGCCCAGCGGGAGCAAGCTCCCTCGCCACAGGTGACATGCCTTCATAACCAGGTAGCGTCCCATAGAGAGTAGTCACCCACCAAGCCTGCTCACAGGGGATTCCCGACAATGTAGCGCACCACCCCCGTGGAGAGGGAGCTTGCTCCCGCTGGGTTGCGCAGCAGCCCCAAAAAGCAGAACCGTGTACTCCCTGAACGAACGCGGCGTATGAATTGGGGCNNNCGCTTCGCAGCCCAGCGGGAGCAAGCTCCCTCGCCACAGGTGACATGCCTTCATAGCCAGGTAGCGTCCCATAGAGGGTAGTCACCCACCAAGCCTGCTCGCAGGGGATTCCCGACAATGTAGCGCACCACCCCCGTGGCGAGGGAGCTTGCTCCCGCTGGGTTGCGCAGCAGCCCCAAAAAGCTAAACCGTGTACTCCCTGAACGAACGCGGCGTATGAATTGGGGCCGCTTTNGCAGCCCAGCGGGAGCAAGCTCCCTCGCCACAGGTGACATGCCTTCATAGCCAGGTAGCGTCCCATAGAGGGTAGTCGCCCACTTGCTCCACCAAGCCTGCTCGCAGGGGATTACCGATGATGTAGCGCGCGATTTGGATAAGGTCTTCTTCGGCACGCGCGGCTCGATCATGGTATCCGCTTTGCCAAAAAGCGCCCTGTGTGCCGCAGGCTCGATTGATCGTCAGCGTACTCCTCGATTTCACCCGCTGCATAACCTGGGGCAGCGACGCGTCCTGCAATTCAAACAACCAATGGAAATGATCCGGCATGATGACCCATGCGAGTGATTCAACCAGGCCGAGGTCATGGGCCTGCTTGAGTTCTGCAACCAGCAACCGCCCCAGGTAAAAGTGGGTAAATACGGGCCGCCGTTGATAAACCACCGCGGTCACCAAGTAGGCACGACCTGTTTCTGAGTAACGACCACGACGTAACAAATGAGAGCTGGGCTTCTGAAGCAACTCAATGCTCCTGGCGATTGATAATCCGATCAACTCAACCTAGCAGTCCGCACCCATCTCCCTGCTCAATTCAATTTCCTCATATTTCCTTCCACCCATGTGGCGAGGGAGCTTGCTCCCTCGCCACAGGAACCCCCTCATCCTGCAGCCCCCATTGCCCGCATGAAATAAATCCTGTAATTTTTCATGAAATTAATCGAAATAAATTTCATGAACCAACAAGAAGAACTCGCCACTCTCGCGGCGTTGATCCACGATCTGCGCAAGCACAAGAAGCTCACCCTCGCCCAGCTCGCGCAAAAAATTGAGCGTTCCGTGGGTTTCCTGTCGCAGGTCGAGCGCGGCCTGTCGCGACCGACGGTGGCCGATTTGACCGCCATCAGCCACGCCCTCGACGTGCCCACCACCTACTTCTACAGCCAGCCCAAACCCAAGGCCGTGGACTGGATCACCCGCCCCAACGAGCGGCGCACGGTGTATTACGCCAATGGCATCACCGACATCCTCGTCTCACCGAGCATGAACGGCGCGTTCTCGATGCTCGACAGCCTCTTAGCCCCTGGCGCCAACAGCGGCGAACAAACCATGAGCGATCGCGCCGAGCAGGCCGGTTTTGTGCTGGAGGGCGAATTGACGCTATGGGTAGAAGGTGAGGCCGATCCGGTCACCCTTGGCCCCGGCGACAGCTTTCACCTGGCCAGCTTCGCCCATTGCCGCTACGCCAACCTCACCGACCTGCCCGCCCGCGTGTTGTGGGTTTACAACTAGGAGCAACACCCGTGAAAAGCCATGCCTCCACGTTACTGGCCGAAGTACGGACCTTTCGCCAGAACCATCCCGATGTGCGTTATGTCGACCTGATCGCCCTGGACATTCCCGGGCATTTCTACGGCAAGCGCTACCCCATCGAGATGCTGGAAAAAGTTGCCGCCGGCAGCCCGTTGAAGCTGCCGCAGAATGCCGTGTTGCTGGGGGCTCAGGGCGGGTTGTTCAAGATTGGCGACTACTGCTTCAACGACGGCGACCCGGACGCCAACCGCCGCCTGGTGCCGGGCACGCTCAAGCCGGTGAGCTGGGAATCACAGCCGTTGGGCCAGATGCTGATGACCTCCGATGGCACCGACGCGCCCATCGAATTCGAACCCCGCGAAGTCCTGGCCAAGGTGCTGGAGCGCCTGCAGCACAAGGGCATCCACCCGGTGGTGGCGTTTGAGCTGGAGTTCTACCTGTTCGACAAAACGTTGGATAACGGCCTGCCGCAATTCGCCCGCGACCCGCTCAGCGACGATGCCGACGACCAGCCCAACCTGCACATCGAACGGCTGTCACGCTTCAGCGGCGTGCTGGATGACATGGCGCAAACCGCCAAGGACCAAGGCATCGATATCACGGTGATCACCGCCGAACTCGGCCCCGGCCAGTTCGAGATCAACTTCGGCCACCTCGACGACGGCCTGCGCGCCGCCGACTGGGCCGCCCTGTTCTGCCGCAGCACCCGTGGCGTGGCGCTCAAACAGGGGTACCGCGCCAGTTTCATGGCCAAGCCTTACCTGCAATTCCCGGGCAGCGGCATGCACGTGCATGTCAGCCTGTATGACGGCGCGGGCAACAATGTGCTCGCAGCCCATCAGCAGCAGCCCCTGCGCCACGCCGTGGCCGGGTGCCTGGAATTGTTGCCGCACTGCATGCCGATCTTCTCGCCCAACCACAACGCCTTCCGCCGCCTGGGCGGCACGGTAAATGCCGCCACCCGCGCCAGCTGGGGCTTTGAAGACCGCGACGCGTGTGTGCGCATTCCCGAGTCCGACCCACGCAACCTGCGGGTCGAGCATCGCCTGGCCAGTGCCGATGCCAACCCGTACCTGGTACTGGCGGCGATCCTGGTGGGCCTGGAGCATGGCCTCGAAGCCAAGCGCGAACCCATCGCCCCGCTGAACGAGGACCGTAGCAGCGGCAGCGACTTCCCCCTGGAAATGCTCGAAGCCGTACGCGCCATGCAGCATCAAGCGGTGTTGCGCGATAAGCTGGGCGCCGAATTTGTCGACGTGTACTGCGAGAACAAACGCCAGGATCACCTGGCCTTTCAACAAGAGATCAATGCGCGGGAATACCGCTGGTTTCTTTAACCGTCCCTGGAATCATCGATGACCGACCAAGCTGCCCCGGCGCTGAAGGAAATTTTCAACGTCGAACGCCTGCAACACATCGCCAGTGAGATGACGGCGGTGTACCCGGCGTTCGACGCCAAGGGCTTCCTCAAGCACGCCAAGGCCGGGCTGGCCGAGTTATCAGTGATGCAGCGCATGGCGCGGGTCAGCGAGAGCCTGCATGCGGTGATCCCGCTGGACTACCCGCAAACCCTCACGCTGCTCTACGCCTTGGCGCCACGCCTGAACAGTGGGTTTGTCAGCCTGTTTTTGCCGCACTACGTGGCGAGCTATGGGCGGGATGACTTCAAGCGCTCCATGGCCGCCCTTAAATACTTCACAACGTTTGGCTCGGCCGAATTCGCCATCCGCCACTTTCTGCTGCACGCCTTCCAGCGCACATTGGCGGTGATGCAGGCGTGGTCGCAGGATGACAACGAACACGTGCGCCGCCTGGCCAGCGAAGGGTCGCGGCCGCGCTTGCCCTGGTCGTTTCGCTTGGGCGAAGTCCAGGCTGACCCTGAGCTGTGCGCGTCGATCCTCGACCACCTCAAGGCCGACACCAGCCTGTACGTGCGCAAGTCCGTGGCCAACCACCTCAACGACATCACCAAGGACCACCCGGAGTGGGTGCTCAGCCTGATCGAAGGCTGGAACCTGGAGAACCCTCACACCGCCTGGATCGCCCGCCACGCCCTGCGCAGCCTGATCAAGCAAGGCAATACACGTGCATTGACCCTTATGGGTGCAGGCGCCAAGGCCGAAGTGAAGATCCACCATCTCATGGTCACGCCAGCGGTGATCAACCTCGGCGAACGCATCAACCTGTCCTTCACCCTGGAATCCACGGCCCCGGCCCCACAGAAGCTGGTGGTGGATTACGCCATCGACTACGTGAAGAGCACCGGCCACGGCGCGGCGAAGGTGTTCAAGCTCAAGGTGTTCAGCCTGGGTGCCGGAGCGCAGCAGCACATTCGGCGCGAACAGCACATTCGCGACATGACCACCCGCAAGCATTACCCTGGCCGGCATGTGGTGCATGTGCTGGTGAATGGGGAAAGGCTGGGGAGTGCCGAGTTTGAGTTGCGCGCCTGACCGGGTTCAGTGATTCCACCCAAATCCAATGTGGGAGCAGTATTGATCCGGTTTCTTCAGTTGGTTTCGCCCAGCAACAAGCCTTGCTCGCGCGCGCACAACTCCACCACGTAGTCCCACAACACCCGCAGCCGCACCGACTTATGCAACTCCCGGCGCGAGCTGATCCAGTAACTGCGCTGGATCCCCTCCCCCGGCAGCAACGGCACCAGCTCCGGGTCGCCGGCTGCCATGAAGCACGGCAACACCGCGATCCCCAACCCGGAGCGCGCCGCCTGGTGCTGGGCGATCACGCTGGTGCTGTGGAACACCACCTTGGGGTTGCGGCAGAAGCTGCTGAGGAATTTGAGCTCCTGGCTGAACAGCAGGTCGTCCACGTAATCGATCCACGCATGCGCCGCGAGGTCTTCGCGTTTTTCGATCGGCGGGTTGCGGTCCAGATAGGCACGGCTGGCGTAGAGGGCCAGGCGGTAGTCGGTGAGTTTGCGTGTGACCAGTTGATCGACGCTCGGGCGTTCGAGGTGGATGCTGATTTCCGCTTCGCGGTTGAGGATGCTGACAAAGCGCGGCACCGCCACCAGTTCCACTTCCAGGCCGGGGTAGCGGTCGAACAGGCCGCCCATGCGACTGGCCAGGAACATCACGCCCAACCCTTCGGCCACCCCGAGGCGGATCTTGCCCAGGGGCGCGGCGGAGTGGGTCAGTTCGTCTTCGGCCAGCAGCGCGACGTTTTCCATGGCTTCAGCGTGCTTGAGCAGCGCTTCGCCGGCGGGGGTCAGTTCGTAGCCCTGGGCATGCTGCACGAACAGTGCGGTGCCGAGGCTTTTCTCGATCGCCTCGATATGCCGGGCCACGGTGGCATGCGTGGTTTTCAGGCGTTGCGCGGCGGTAAGCAGGCGGCCGCTGCGCTGCAACTCAAGAAAGTACCGCAGGTCGTTCCAGTCGAACATGACGCCTCCATTGAATGAGCCTCGGCTACGCTGTTTAAAAACGCACAGCAGCTGGGTAAAAACTAACATTTTTAAGACGAAAACTAACAACTAGGATGGAACCAATAAGAAAAACAAGCGAGGCCTCAGATGCCCTTTGCAACTGCTGAATACGATTACATCGTGGTAGGCGCCGGCCCCGCGGGCTGCCTGCTCGCCAATCGACTGTCCGCCAACCCTGCCCATCGCGTGCTGCTGCTTGAAGCCGGCGGCCGCGACAACTACCCCTGGATCCATATCCCCGTCGGCTACCTGTTCTGCATCGGCAACCCGCGCACCGACTGGTGCTTCAAGACCGAAGCCCAGGAAGGCCTGCAAGGCCGTGCGCTGAGTTATCCACGCGGCAAGGTGCTGGGCGGCTGTTCGTCCATCAACGGCATGATCTACATGCGCGGCCAAGCCCTGGACTACGACGGCTGGGCGGCAGAAGGCAACGCAGGCTGGGCCTGGAAAGACGTGCTGCCGCTGTTCAAGCAAAGCGAAAACCACTTTGCCGGCAGCTCGGAGTTCCATAGCGACGGCGGTGAATGGCGGGTCGAGCAACAGCGCCTGCACTGGCCGATCCTCGATGCGTTCCGTGACGCAGCGGCGCAGAGCGGCATTGCCAACCTCAACGATTTCAACCAGGGCGACAATGAAGGCTGCGGCTACTTCCAGGTCAACCAGAAAGCCGGGGTGCGCTGGAACGCAGCCAAGGCGTTTCTCAAGCCGGTCCGCCAACGCCCCAACCTCACAGTGCTGACCGACGTGGACGTGGATCGCGTGCTGCTGGAAAACGGCCGCGCCTCCCAGGTGGTCGCGCGTCAGCACGGCCAGCAGGTCAGTTGGAAAGCGCACAGGGAGATTGTGCTGTGCGCCGGCTCCGTGGGTTCACCGGGCATCCTGCAACGCTCCGGGATAGGTCCCTCCAACGTGCTCAAGCCATTGGGCATCGAGGTACTGCACGAGTTACCGGGCGTGGGCGGCAACCTGCAGGATCACCTGCAACTGCGGCTGATCTACAAGCTGGAAAACGCCCGCACCCTCAACCAGATCGCCGGCACCGTATGGGGCAAGATGGGCATGGGCCTGCGCTACCTGTACGACCGCAGCGGCCCGCTGTCGATGGCGCCCAGTCAGCTCGGCGCATTTGCCCGCTCGGGCCCGGAACAGGCCTCGGCCAACCTTGAATACCATGTGCAACCGCTGTCCCTGGAGCGCTTTGGCGAACCGCTGCATGCGTTCCCGGCGTTTACCGCCTCGGTCTGCGACTTGCGCCCGCAAAGTCGCGGGCGCATCGACATTCGCTCGGCCAACCCGGCGGATGCACCGCTGATCCGGCCCAACTACCTCAGCCATCCGGAAGACTTGCGTGTGGCCGCCGATGCGATCCGCCTGACCCGCCGCATCGTTTCCGCACCGGCCCTGAGCCAGTTCAAGCCGGTGGAATATCTACCGGGCGACTCGCTGCAGACCGAAGAGGAACTGCACGAAGCCGCCGCGCGCATCGGTACGACCATCTTCCACCCGGTCGGTACCTGCCGCATGGGCAGCGATAAAGAGGCGGTGGTCGATGCGCAACTGCGGGTGCATGGCGTCCCTGGGTTGCGCATCGCCGATGCGTCGATCATGCCGCGCATTACCTCCGGCAACACCTGTTCACCGACGCTGATGATCGCGGAGAAAGCCGCGCAGCTGATCCTTTCGCCGCCTACAAGGAGTCTCGCCCCGGAGAAAGAACTGGTTCATGCAATCTGAATAGCGGCGCCAAACCTGGCGCCGACAGTGGAACAACAATAAATAATCACTGTGAGGGCTACCCGATGTCAGAACATGCTCAACCCCTGGGCGCGTCTATGGACGCGAGCACCCGCAACGACTCAAAGAAGGTCATCTTCGCCTCGTCCCTGGGGACGGTGTTCGAGTGGTATGACTTTTTCCTCTACGGCGCCCTGGCGGCGGTGATCAGCAAGCAGTTCTTTGCCGGGGTCAACGACACCACGGCGTTTATCTTCGCCTTGATGGCCTTCGCGGCCGGCTTTGTGGTGCGACCGTTCGGGGCACTGGTGTTTGGCCGGTTGGGCGACATGATCGGGCGTAAATACACCTTCCTCGTCACCATTATTTTGATGGGCGTGGCGACGTTCTGCGTCGGGCTGTTGCCGACCTACGCCAGCATCGGCATTGCGGCGCCGATCATCCTGATCGTGCTGCGCATGCTCCAAGGCCTGGCACTGGGCGGTGAATACGGCGGCGCGGCGACCTATGTGGCCGAGCATGCGCCTGCGGGCAAGCGCGGGTTTCACACCAGCTGGATTCAATCCACCGCGACCCTCGGCCTGTTGCTCTCACTGCTGGTGGTGCTGGCCTGCCGTTACTTCACCGGTGACCAGTTCGAAGTGTGGGGCTGGCGCATTCCGTTCCTGTTTTCCATCGTGCTGCTGGGCATTTCCACCTGGATCCGCATGAGCCTGCACGAGTCGCCGGCGTTCCTGAAAATGAAAGAGGAAGGCAAGGTCAGCAAGGCGCCGATCCGCGAGTCCTTCGGCAAATGGGAGAACCTCAAGATCGTGCTGATCGCCCTGTTCAGCATCAACGGCGGCCAGGCGGTGACCTTCTACGCGGCGCAATTCTACGTGCTGTTCTTCCTCACGCAGTTCCTGAAAATGGACCCGGCCCTGGCCAACATGTTGTTGATCATCAGCGTGGTGATCGGCGCACCGTTCTTTATCTTCTTTGGCTGGCTGTCGGACAAAGTGGGCCGCAAGCCGGTGCTGATGCTCGGCCTGCTGCTGGCCACCGTGCTGTACTTCCCGATTTTCAAGAGCCTGGCGCATTACACCAACCCGGCGATGGACCAGGCCAGTCGCCAGGCACCGATCACCGTACTGGCCGATCCGGCGACCTGCACCTTCCAGTTCGACCCGGTGGGCAAGGCGAAATCTGACAGCCCATGCGACAAGGTCAAGACCTTCCTGGTCAAGCAAGGCCTGCCCTACAGCAGCGCCGTGGCACCTGCCGGCAGCCCGGTGCAGGTGAGCGTGGGTGACGTGCGTATCGACGGGTTTGACGAAAAAGCCCTGCGTGGCGCCGTGACCCTGGCCGGCTACCCGTCTTCGGCGGATGTGGCCCAGGTCAACAAGACCATGGTGGTGGTGCTGATCGTGGCGCTGATCCTGATCGCCGCCATGTGCTACGGCCCGCTGGCAGCGCTGATGGTGGAACTGTTCCCGACGCGCATCCGCTACACCTCGATGTCCCTGCCCTACCACATCGGCAACGGCTGGTTTGGCGGGTTCCTGCCGACCGTGTCGTTTGCCCTGGTGGTGTACACCGGCGATATCTTCTATGGCCTGTGGTACCCGGTGGTCGTGACAGGGGTGAGCCTGATTGTGGGGATGGTCTGCCTGAAAGAAACGCGGCATGTGGATATCGATAACAACTGATCCGTAACAGCGGTTTTTCAAACACTGAAGACCGCCTGTGGGAGGGGGTTTGCCCCCTCCCACATTTATTCCCCAGCGCCTACATAAATTGCTGTACATCCATACAGATAACAGTTGCTCAAATCCCTCAGACTAAGCATCCTGCAAGGCATCAACCCAATCTGATGTGATGACCATGCGGCTGTACCTCTGTGAAAAACCCTCCCAGGCCAAGGATATTGCGGCCGTGCTCGGCGCCAGCCGCCGGGGCGACGGTTGCTGGCTGGGCAATGGGGTCACAGTCACCTGGTGCATCGGCCACCTGTTGGAAACCGCCCCGCCCGATGCGTACGATGCCAAGTACAAACGCTGGGTGCTGGCCGACCTGCCCATCGTCCCGGAAAAATGGAAGATGCTGGTCAAACCCAAGACCGCCAGCCAATTCAAGGTGGTCAAGCGCCTGCTGGGCGAAGCCCAGGAATTGGTGATCGCCACCGACGCCGACCGTGAAGGCGAGATGATCGCGCGCGAGTTGGTGGAGCATTGCCGCTATCGCGGGCCGATCCAACGGCTGTGGCTGTCGGCGCTCGACGATGCCTCGATTCGCAAGGCCTTGGCGGCCCTCAAACCCGGCGCCGAGACCTTCAGCCTGTATCACTCGGCCCTGGGCCGCTCCCGCGCCGACTGGCTGATCGGCATGAACATGAGCCGCCTGTTCACGCTGCTCGGGCGCCAGTCCGGTTACCAGGGCGTATTGCCCGTAGGGCGGGTGCAGACGCCGACCCTGCGCCTGGTGGTGGACCGCGACCGCAGCATTGCGGATTTCGTGCCGGTGCCTTACTGGGCCATCGATGTCGACCTGTACCACGAGCGCATGACCTTCACCGCCCAATGGCGCGCGGCCGAGGAGGCCTGTGATGACCAGGGACGCTGCCTCAACCCGCAACTGGCGCGTGACGCCGCCGATGCCATGGCCAATGCCGCCACGGCGCGACTGGTGAAGCTACGCACCGAACGCATGCGTGAGGTCGCGCCCCTGCCCTTCGACCTCGGCACCCTGCAGGAAATCTGCTCCAAGAAACTCGGCCTCGGCGCGCAGGAAACCCTGGATATTGCCCAGTCGCTGTATGAAACCCACAAAGTCATCACCTACCCCCGCAGCGATTGCGGCTACCTGCCGGTCAGTCAGCACAGCGAAGCGCCGAAAATTCTGGCTGCGCTGGGACGCGCTGATGCAGCGGTAAACGCATTGATGCCGCATATCGATCCCCAGCGTCGCTCGCGGGCGTGGAACGACGCCAAGGTCAGCGCCCACCACGGCATCATCCCGACCGGTGCCGGCAAGGAGGTCGGGCAACTGACCGGTAAGCATCGTGCGGTATACACATTGATTCGCGCGCGCTACCTGGCGCAGTTCCTGCCCAACCATGAATACGATCGCACCCAAGCGGATTTCGACTGTGCGGGCCAAGCATTGCGTGCGGTGGGCAAAGTGGTGATCGAGCCGGGTTGGAAACGCGCCCTGCCCGAAGCCCTCGCGCCGACCAAGGGCCGTGAAGCGCCTGTGCCGCAGGCATTGCCGACATTGGTGCAGGGCCAGGATTACGCGGTGGCCAAGGTCAACCTCAAGGACCTTTGGACCCAACCGCCCAAGCCTTTCACCGAAGGCGACCTGATCAAGGCGATGAAAAACGTCGCCAAGCTGGTGGAAGACCCGCTGCTCAAGCAAAAGCTCAAGGACACCACCGGCATCGGCACCGAAGCCACCCGCGCCGGGATTATCCAAGGGTTGCTCGACCGAGGTTACCTGGTGAAGAACGGCAAGGCGCTGTCGGCGACACCGGCGGCGTTCAGCCTGATCGACGCGGTGCCCCGCGCCATCGCCGACCCTGGCACTACCGCGATCTGGGAGCAGGCGCTGGACATGGTACAAAGCGGCGAAATGAGCCTGGAAGAATTCGTCGCCAAACAGGCGGCCTGGATGAGCAAGCAGGTGGCGCGCTGCAATGGCATGCGCATGACCATCACCGGCCCGGCCAGCCCGGCAGGTCGAGGCGCCACGCCGTGGAAAAACAAACGCAAGAGCGCGCCACGCAAGACGACAGCCAGCCCCAAGCGGGCAAAAAAGCCGACAAATGCTGGGTGAATACTGAAAAAAACACGCGAATGACGCTTTTCGACGGGTTTAACGCCGCTTTGGACCTTGCCTCGGCGTGGGCCGTCTAGGATTCTGTAAGGGGACCCTGACTAACTCACAACAACACCGGAGTGGCCGCCATGAAAACCGTTGCACAAGTGCTCAAAAGCAAGGACCAGAAAAACCAGGAGGTCCATACCATCAAACACGACCACACCGTGTTTGAAGCACTGGTCCGGATGTCGGAGAAAAACGTCGGGGCCTTGCCGGTCATCAAGGAAGGCGTGGTGGTAGGGATCATCAGCGAACGTGATTACGCACGTAAACTCATCCTCAAAGGCCTGTCGTCGGTCACCACTCGGGTCGATGAAGTCATGAGTTCTCCGGTGATCACCGTCGACTCCCATAAAAAGGTCGATGAGTGCATGAACATCATGACCGACAGTCACCTGCGTCACCTGCCGGTGGTCGAAGACGGCAAACTGCTGGGCCTGCTGTCCATCGGCGACTTGGTCAAAGAAGCCATCGCCGACCAGGCTGACCTGATCAAACAGCTGGAGCAGTACATCCGCGGCGAATAGGGGACCCCATGCTCGACACGCTGGAACATCAAGAGGACCACCTCGACACCTTGCACCGGGCCATGGCCGAACGGCGTTTTCTGGTGTTGACCGGTGCGGGGATCAGCACGTCGTCGGGCATTCCCGATTACCGCGACAGCGAAGGCGTGCGCCGAGGCCGGGCACCGATGATGTACCAGGAGTTCCTCGCCACCCCGCAGGCACGTCGCCGTTACTGGGCACGCGCGATGCTGGGGTGGCCAAGGGTACGCATTGCGCAACCGAACCAGGCACACCTGGCGTTGGCAACCTTGCAGCAGCGCGAGCGCATCAGCGGGCTGATCACACAAAACGTCGACACCCTGCATGATCAGGCCGGCAGCCACGATGTGATCGAACTGCACGGCAGCCTGCATTGGGTGCTGTGCCTGGACTGCCAACAGCGCAGCGAGCGCGGTGTGATCCAGCGGCAGATGGAAATCGACAATCCCTATCTGGCGCAAGTCCATGCGGTGCAGGCCCCGGATGGCGACACCTTGCTCGACCCGGCCTTTGAAGAACACTTCCAGGTCCCCCACTGCCCCCATTGCAATGGCGAGCGCTTGAAGCCAGATGTGGTGTTTTTTGGTGAGAACGTCGCGCCGGCGACAGCGGCCAGGGCGATGGCTGCGGTAGGACGTGCCGAGGGGTTGCTGGTGGTAGGGTCATCGCTCATGGCCTATTCGGCGTTTCGCTTGTGCAAAGCGATGGTCGAACACGGCAAGCCCGTGATTGCCATCAACCTGGGCAAGACCCGGGGGGATGAACTGCTGCAGGTGAAGATCGAGGCATCGTGCGAGCGATTGTTGCCGTTGTTGGTCGATCGACTCGGCTAGCACAACCACATTGAACGGTGTTGAGTTTGCCCTCTCAGTCTCGCGACCCACCGCACAAAAAATGACGCTCAAGTCACGTTTTCCCGCATTCTCCCGTCCCCACAGCAATTTATGTAGTGAACAAAAATAACCACTACATAACCGTTGACGTAACGATTTTGTCCTTGCATTATCGAGACGTCTCCCGGATCGGGAGCGTTGGAAACCAGTGTTTTGAACAAGCTCGTCTGACCGCCGAGCTGTTTTTTCCGGATGTGCACTGCCCACAAGGCGGATTGATGAAGCTGACCGGCCCAAAGGGCTCGGTACAAGGCGCTCAAATGCGGCTTGTCTTCGTTATGAAAGCATTGCGTAGCAGTTCATCAGCAAGACTACATGCATCAGGTTCAAGACCCTGCCCGTATTCGGCAGACCGTTGCTGACGCCCGGTTTTCGCAACCGGAGACAACTAACGAAGTTTTAACGAACCAACTGATAGATCGCCAACTGGTCAAGGGGCTTACACATGAATCTGAACAACCAACCAACTATCGATGAATTGGCTGAGATGTTCGCAGCGCAGAAAGACACACTCGACGACCATATCCTGTGGATTGGCAAATCGGGCGAAGTGCAACTTGACTGCCTGGAGCCCAATACCGAAGAGGCCGAGTTCGACCGCAATCACCGTGAACTGGCAGCGCGCCTGAAGGTTTACCGTCGCGGCCAGGGTTATGTTGGTAAGAAAGCGGCAGCCGATCGTAATTTTATCGAGCAAGTCTTCCACACACTTAACACCGAATGGCAGAACCTCAAGGACCAATCGCACGTTAAGGTAATTGATAGATACTGCTGATAAAAACCAATTAACACATTAAGTCCGCCCGGTGAGCCGAGCGGACTTTTTTATTGCCACCGTTATTCTGTTATCAACAACAGCCGGCGCCTGCAGTGATCAGAGCGGAAAGCGGCCTTTCGCGGCCTCATCCTGAAAAATATCAAACAACGCCTGCGCCGCCGCTGACAGCTCATGCCCCGGCTTGGTCAATACCCCAATCGGTCGCTCGATCACCGGGTCGGTCAAGGTGATGCAATGAGCACCCGCCTCTTCCATCTGCCGTGCGCACAACGCGGGTACCGCGCTGACGCCAAGCCCGCTGGCAACCATCTTGCCCACCGTCGCCAATTGATGGCTTTCCAGTGCGACCGGCAGCTTCATCTTTAGAGCGCCCAAGTGTTCTTCCAGCATCACCCGTACCGTGGACGGCCGTTGCAAAGTGATGAACGGCTGCTCCAGCAAGGTTTTCCAATCGATTTCGGCACACCCCGCCAACGGCGAATCACCCGGCACCACAGCGATGAAGCGATCCAGGTACAACGGCGTGAACGCCAGCGACGACCCTTCTGACGGCTCGAACGCCACGCCCAACTCCACCTGGCGGTCACGCACCATCTCCAGCACCTGCTCGTTGATCAAGTCATGCACCGTCACGTTCACCTGCGGGTAACGTGCGCGGAATATCTTCAGGATCGGCGGTAACAAGTTGCCCGCAAACGACGGCATCGCCGCGACCGTGACCCGCCCACGCTGCAGCGTGAACCGTTGGCGCAGCTCATCCTCGGCGTTGTCCCAATCGGCAATCAGCCGGCGTGCCAGCGGAAGCAGGGATTCGCCTTCGGGTGTCAGCGCTACATTGCGCGTATTGCGGCTGAACAGGCGCCCACCCAGACCTTCTTCAAGGCCCTTGATGGTCAGGCTCAGCGCCGACTGGGAAAGGTGCAGGCGCTCGCAGGCGGCAGCAAAACTCAGGCTCTGGGCCACGGCGAGAAACGCGCGCATCTGTTTGACGGTCATGAGGTTGCTCCGAGAGGCGGGTCGACTATGCTGTTTTCTAAATCAATCAACCTTAAAAAACAACTTAACAAATCAATCCGTCGGAGCAACACTCGGTTCATTGGCTGGCCCACACACACAAGAAAAAGAGGTGCATATGGCAGGTTTCGATAAACGCGTGGCGTCCTATGAAGAAGCGCTGGCAGGCCTGGAAGACGGCATGACCGTGCTCTCCGGTGGTTTTGGCCTGTGTGGCATTCCGGAAAACCTCATCGCCGAGATCAAGCGCAAAGGCACCCGCGACCTGACCGTGGTGTCCAACAACTGCGGCGTCGACGGTTTTGGCCTGGGCGTGCTGCTGGAAGAAAAGCAGATCAGCAAGGTGATCGCCTCCTACGTCGGCGAAAACGCACTCTTCGAGAAGCAATTGCTCAGCGGCGAAATCGAAGTGGTGCTGACCCCCCAAGGCACCCTGGCCGAGAAAATGCGCGCAGGCGGTGCCGGCATTCCCGCTTTCTTCACCGCTACCGGCGTCGGCACCCCGGTCGCCGAAGGCAAGGAAACCCGCGAATTCAACGGCCGCCCGTACCTGATGGAAGAATCCATCACCGGTGACTTCGCCATCGTCAAAGGCTGGAAAGCCGACCACTTCGGCAATGTCATCTATCGCCACACCGCTCAGAACTTCAACCCGCTGGCCGCCACCGCCGGCAAGATCACCGTGGTCGAAGTCGAAGAAATCGTCGAACCGGGCGAGCTGGACCCGGCGCAGATCCACACCCCTGGCATCTACGTCGACCGGATCATCTGCGGCACGTTCGAGAAGCGCATCGAACAGCGCACCGTGCGCAAATAATCCGCCCCCCAGCCCGAACAATAAGGACTCATAAAATGGCGCTTACCCGCGAACAAATGGCTCAACGCGTCGCCCGCGAAATGCAGGACGGCTTCTACGTGAACCTGGGCATCGGCATTCCGACCCTGGTTGCCAACTACATCCCCGAAGGCATGGAAGTCATGCTGCAATCGGAAAACGGCCTGCTCGGCATGGGACCGTTCCCGACTGAAGAAACCATTGATGCCGACATGATCAATGCTGGCAAACAGACCGTGACCGCGCGCATCGGTGCGTCGATTTTCTCCTCGGCCGAGTCCTTTGCAATGATCCGTGGCGGCCACGTCGATCTCACCGTGCTCGGTGCGTTTGAAGTCGACGTACACGGCAACATCGCCTCGTGGATGATCCCAGGCAAGCTGGTCAAAGGCATGGGTGGCGCCATGGACCTGGTGGCCGGTGCAGAAAACATCATCGTGATCATGACCCACGCCTCCAAGGACGGTGAATCCAAGCTGCTCAGCCAATGCAGCCTGCCGCTGACCGGTGCGAACTGCATCAAGCGTGTGCTGACGGACCTGGCGTACCTGGAAATCGAAAATGGCGCTTTTGTCCTCAAGGAACGCGCACCTGGCGTCAGCGTTGAAGAGATTGTGAGCAAGACCGCCGGTAAACTGATCGTCCCGGACCACGTTCCAGAAATGCACTTCCAGTGAGGACAGATCCCATGCAAGACGTCGTGATTGTTGCTGCCACCCGCACCGCCGTGGGCAGCTTCCAGGGTTCGCTGGCGAATATCCCGGCCCCCGAACTGGGCGCCGCCGTGATCCGTCGCTTGTTGGAGCAGACCGGCCTGGACCCGGCCGAAGTGGATGAAGTGATCCTCGGCCAAGTGCTCACCGCCGGCAGCGGCCAGAACCCGGCGCGCCAGGCTTCGATCCTTGCCGGCCTGCCCCACGCCGTGCCCAGCCTGACCCTGAACAAAGTCTGCGGCTCCGGCCTCAAGGCCCTGCACCTGGGCGCCCAGGCCATTCGTTGCGGTGACGCCGACGTGATCATCGCCGGCGGCATGGAAAACATGAGCCTGGCCCCCTACGTACTGCCCGCCGCGCGCACCGGGTTACGCATGGGCCACGCCAAGATGATCGACAGCATGATCACCGACGGCCTGTGGGATGCGTTCAACGATTACCACATGGGCATCACCGCCGAGAACCTGGTCGACAAATACGGCATCAGCCGAGAAGCCCAGGACGCGTTCGCCGCGGCTTCCCAGCAAAAAGCCGTCGCCGCCATTGAGGCCGGGCGGTTTGCCGACGAAATCACACCGATCCTGATTCCCCAGCGCAAAGGCGACCCGGTGGCCTTCGCCGTGGATGAACAGCCGCGCGCCGGCACCACCGCCGAGTCCTTGGCCAAGCTGAAACCGGCCTTCAAGAAAGACGGCAGCGTCACCGCCGGCAATGCCTCCAGCCTCAACGATGGCGCCGCTGCGGTGCTGCTGATGAGTGCCGACAAAGCCAAGGCCCTCGGCCTGCCGGTACTCGCGCGCATCGCCAGCTACGCCAACGCCGGCGTCGACCCGGCCATCATGGGCATCGGTCCGGTTTCGGCCACTCGCTGTTGCCTGGACAAAGCCGGTTGGAGCCTGGGCGACCTGGACCTGATCGAAGCCAACGAAGCCTTCGCCGCGCAATCCCTGGCCGTGGGCAAAGAGCTGGAATGGGACACCGACAAGGTCAACGTCAACGGTGGCGCTATCGCCATCGGCCATCCGATCGGCGCCTCAGGCTGCCGCGTACTGGTGACCCTGCTGCATGAAATGATCAAACGCGATGCCAAGAAAGGCCTGGCGACCCTGTGCATCGGTGGCGGCCAAGGCGTGGCCCTGGCCCTAGAACGCAGCTGATTGTAGTGAGCGGGCTTGTCCCGCGCTGGGCCGCGAAGCGGCCCCAATAGGCCGCCGCGTTTTTCAAGTAAAGCGCGGCGTCAGGTGTTGGGGCTGCTTCGCAGCCCAGCGCGGGACAAGCCCGCTCACTACAGGTCAGTCAGAACGCGGCACCGCAAACACCGCATTCGCCCGCGCCACCACCTTCTCCCCCACCTGCAGGCTCACCGTCGCAAACGCCATCTGCCGCCCGCGCTTGTGATGTTCCAGGCGCACCACAATCCACTCCCCCACCTGCACCGCGCCCAGGTAATCCAAGGTCATGCTCGCGGTAATCAACGGCAGTGGCGGCTCGCTGGAAAACGCCATTGCGTAACCCATGCCGATATCCGCCAGGGTCGCCAACACCCCGCCATGCACCGTGCCCCGTCCATTGGCGTGGCGATTGTCGGCCCGCAGGCCGATTTCCAATTGCAGGCCCTCCCCCCGGCAATACGCCGGGCCCAGCAAATCAAGCAGCGGGCTGCTGCGGGGCAGCGAGACAAAACCTTCGGGCACGGCGTGGGCAATCATGGCGAGTTCTTCCTTGGAGTCAGGCTTGAGGTGTACGCCAGGCCACCCACGGCAGCCATCACCATCAACCGCGCAAATCCCCCACGATGCTTTGCGTTAATCCGCCAGACCCGCTTTAATCGCCGTCAAATCCCCCCTGATCCCAAGGAACAGCAATGCGCCACCTGGACGGCAAACCAAAACCCTACCTGTTGCTCCTGCTGGCAGCGTTGGCCGTTGCAGGCTGTTCGCCCAAGGACCACTCCCGCGCCACGGTGATCAACGGCGAACAGGGCCGGGCCGGGGCACAACTGGCCTACGAGCACGAGCTGAGCCTGGCCCTGCCCGGCGCCCTGCTCGCCCCTCGTATGCAGGCCACCCGCGAGGCCTGCGAAACGGCACGCTTCGGTGCCTGCAATATCCTCGGCATCACCGAAGACAGCAGCGGCGGCCAGATCATTCTGCGCATTGCGCCGACCGGTGTGGAGCCGATCGTTGCGATGGCCGCAGAAGGCGGCAAACTCGGCCAGCGCATAACCACCGCCGAGGACCTGGCCGATGCCGTCGCCGACGTACACCGCCGCCAGGACCGCCTGCAAGCCCAACAACAACGCTTGGATGAGTTGGCCAAACGCAAGGACATCACCGTCAGTGACCTGATCGCCCTGAGCAAGGAACAGGCCGCTATCGAAAACGAACTCCAGGAGCTGTCCCAGGTTGCCGCCGGCCAGCAACGTCGTCTCGACACCAACCGTGTGACGCTGAATTTCCGCTCCTCTGACGGCGCCAATCAGCAGTCACGCTTCAGCCGCATGTTCAGCAATCTGGGCGACAACCTGGTGGAAGGCACAGCCGACGCCCTGGAACGGTCAAGCTATGTGTTGCCGTTCGTGATCCTGGCGTTTCCGGTCGTGTGGTTGTGGGTGTGGTTGTGGCGACGCTTTGTGGTGAGGAGCCGTCCTGGGGTGAACGGGCTTGCCCCGCGCTGGGGTGCGAAGCAGGCGCAGAGTGAGCCGCCGGGTGATGCCTGATAGACCGCATCGTACTTGATGGGGGGCGCTACGCACCCCAGCGCGGGGCAAGCCCGCTCACCACAGGAAGCCAGCTCACCACAGCAAGCCTGCTCACCACAGGAGCCCGCTTACCACAGGAGCCCGCTCACCACACAGTTGATCAGCGTTTCATGCAACGCTGATACCGCTCATCCACGCGCTTGGCGAACCATGCGGTGGTGAGGTTGCGGGTGATCTTGGGGCTCTTGAGCACGATGCCCGGCAGGATCGCCCGTGGCATCGGTTTGCCCGCGGCCTTGTCAGCCAGGGCAAATACGCGCTTGTAGAGCGTGGTGTCCTCGAAATCCAGTTGCTCACCCTGCTCCAGCTGGCTGCGGATGCTGGGGTTGCGCATATCCAGCTTCGCGCCCAATGAGCGCACCGCCAGTTCGGTGGTGCCGGGGAGCAATGAACCATAGCGAATCAAATCCCCATCCAGCGCCAACTCGGTACCCGAGGCACGGCTGACCGCGGCCTGGAACGCGGCATTGCGGCTGGCGTACCAACCGGCATTGAAGTCGGCAAAACGGTACAGCGGCTGGTCATAGTTCACCGGGTAACCGAGCAAATGCGCGATGCCGAAGTACAGGCCGCCACGGCGGGTGAAAACTTCGCGGCGAATAGTGCCGTCCACCGTGTAGGGATAACCGCGTGCCTGTTTCTGCGCGAAGTCGATACTCACCTGCATCGGGCCTGCGGTGTGCACCGGGTTGAAACCGCCAAACAGTGTATTACCCAGGGGCACCATGCTGATGAAGTCATCGAAGATGCCACTCAGGTCCTTCTCCGTGCGCGCCGCGTTCAGGCGGTCGGCGTAGGTCTTGCCGGTGGGCGAACTCAGTTGCAGCGCGCTGCGCACGACAAACGCCGGCACGTGGATTTTTCCGGCACGCCGCAGGATTTCGTCCTGGGCGATCTTGCCCATGTTCGGCACAGGCGGGTCGACTTGGTAAGTGGATTCCTGCTCGGTCACCGCCAGCACGGCGCAGATATTTTCCGTGCTGGGATAGATTTTCTGGGTGTCGAAGGCGGTGTAGATGTCTTGGGCCCAACCATTGCGATCGGACACCTTGGCCGGCAGCAAGCGCACGATCTGCGCCTTCACCTCGGCCTCGCTACGCTCCGGCTGTTGCGGATTGCGTGTTGTAGAGCAACCGGCCAGCACCAGCAAAGTGGCAAGGCACAGGATCAGGCGGCTTGAATACATGGGGTTTCCTTGGAGGGCGGCGGGCCGGGCGTTGCAGATATCGACCGGTAAGTCTAACCAGGGTTCGCCGCCCTGGCGTGCTCGCCAGTCAATCACAAACGTGACAGGATCTGTCATCGACCATTCGTACACGGAGTTTGAATGCCATGCTCAGCCTGAACTTCTTCATCACCTGCCTGATCGTCGTGCTGATTCCCGGCACCGGCGTGATTTTTACCGTGTCCACAGGCCTCACCGCCGGCAAGCGTGCCAGTGTGTTCGCCGCGCTGGGCTGTACCGCCGGGATCATCCCTCATTTACTGGCTTCGACTCTCGGCCTGTCCGCCCTATTGCACACCAGTGCATTAGCGTTCGATATGCTGAAGTACGCAGGCGTCGCCTACCTGTTGTACGTGGCATACGCCACCTGGCGGGATCGCTCGGCGTTTACGGTCAGCGACACCCCTACGCTTTCAAGTGCGTGGACCCTGATGTTGCGCGGCCTGTTGATGAACATTCTCAACCCGAAGCTGACCATTTTCTTCCTGGCCTTCCTGCCCCAGTTCGTCACGCCAGGCAGCACGGCCCCTGCCCTACACATGCTGGTGCTGAGCGCTGTATTCATGGCGATGACATTTGCGGTGTTCGTGATGTATGGCCTGCTGGCCAATGTGTTTCGCCGCGCAGTGATCGAGTCGCCACGGGTGCAGAACTGGCTGCGCCGCAGTTTTGCGGCGGCCTTTGCGGGGTTGGGCTTGAACCTGGCGTTTGCGCAACGCTGATAAACACTGCAATCAAATAATGTGAGAGCGGGCAAGCCCGCTCCCACATTTAGACTTGCGGTGTTTTCTAGATCCCGGCCAGTGCCAGGTCCATCGCGAAGTAGGTGAAGATCAAGTCCGCGCCCGCGCGCTTGATCGAGCCCAAGGTCTCACGCACCACACGGTCCTCATCAATCGCACCGGCCTGGGCGCCGAACTTGATCATCGCGTACTCGCCGCTCACCTGATACGCCGCCACCGGCAGGCGCGAGGCTTCGCGGATGTCGCGGATGATGTCGAGGTAGGCACCGGCCGGCTTGACCATCAGCGCATCCGCGCCTTCCTGCTCGTCGAGCAGCGATTCGCGCACGGCTTCGCGGCGGTTCATCGGGTTCATCTGGTAGCTTTTGCGGTCGCCCTTGAGCGCACTGCCGCCGGCTTCGCGGAACGGGCCGTAGAGGGCCGAGGCGAATTTGGTGGAATACGCCATGATCGGGATATGGGTGAAGCCCGCGTCATCCAGGGCACGGCGAATCGCCTGGACCTGGCCGTCCATCGCCGCCGACGGGGCGATGACGTCGGCACCGGCACGCGCAGCGGCCACGGCTTGCTTGCCGAGGTTGACCAGGGTCGCATCGTTGTCGACATGGGCGCCGTGCATCACGCCACAGTGGCCGTGGTCGGTGTATTCGCAGAAGCAGGTATCCGACATCACGATCATTTCCGGCACGGCGTCCTTGATGATCGAAGACATGCGCGAAACCAGGCCGCGCTCTTTCCAGGTGTCGCTGCCGCTGGCATCCAGGTGGTGGGACACGCCAAAGGTCATCACCGACTTGATGCCGGCACGCGCATAGCGCTCGATTTCACCGGCCAGTTTCTTCTCAGGAATACGCAGCACGCCCGGCATACTGGTGATGGGCACGAAGTCGTCGATGTCTTCTTCGACGAAGATCGGCAGCACCAGGTCGTTGAGGGTGAACTCGCTTTCCTGGAACAAACCACGCAGCTCCGGAGAGCGGCGCAGGCGGCGTGGACGGGCTTGGGGGAACTGGCTGGTCATGGATATCCTGAAAAAGTGGCAGAAAACTTTAGGGCGAAAGCTTATGCCCCAGGCCCCGGCAGCACAAACGCCAAGGGGCCAACAGTGTATTGCGTGTGCCGTAACAATTTATTGATCTAGAGCCGTACATGCCCTTCGATGCACACCGCAACCGCGCCACCGACCCAGATTTCATCGCCCTGGCGCTCAACGTGAATCCGCCCCGCCCGTCCTATGGCCGTGCCCTGGCTGACCACATAGCGCTCGGGCGCCAGGCCCTCGCTGAGCAACCATTGGGCCAGCCCGGCGTTCAAGCTGCCGGTGGCCGGGTCTTCCTGCGCGCCATCGCCTGCGATAAAGGCACGCACTTCGAACTGCGCGTCCACATCGTCGCGAGCGGGGTCACACGGCGCAATCACGCCCACCGCCAAACCGAGCAGTTGCGAGTAATCCGGTTGCAGGTCCAGCACCTGGTTTCGATCGGCCAACATCACCGCCAGCCAGCCCGCGCCATTATCGACCCACTGGCTGCGCACAATGGCGTCGGGCGCCAAGTGCAGCGCCTGACGCACGCGCTCTATCACGGCGGCCTCGACCCGCCCGGAACGCAATAATGGCGGTGCGATAAACGCCAGTTCATCGCCCTGGCGACGGATACGCACCAGGCCGATTTCGCACTCCTGGATGATCTCCTCGCCGCGTGGAATACCGCCTGCCTGCAGCCACGCGTGGCAACTGCCGAGCGTCGGGTGCCCGGCGAAGGGCAGTTCCTGCAGGGTGGTGAAAATTCGCACCCGATAGTCAGCCCTGGGGTCGCGGGGGGTCAGCAGGAACGTGGTTTCGCTGAGGTTGGTCCAGTTGGCAAAATCCGCCATCTGCTGGTCGGACAGGCTGTCAGCATCGAACACCACCGCCAGCGGGTTGCCTTTGAGCGACACGCGGCTGAATACGTCCAGCTGTTTGAAATCGAAAGTCTGCATGTTTCAACTCGGAATATTAAGGCCACGGATCACGGCTGGCCGCGCTACAAAACCGTCCAGCGCGCGCAGTACATTGGGGAAGTCGGCAATGCCCACCAGGTCGCCGGATTCATAGAAGCCGATCAGGTTGCGAACCCACGGAAAGGTGGCGATATCGGCGATGCTGTAGGCGTCGCCCATGATCCAAGTGCGGCCCAGCAGGCGTTTTTCCAGGACGTCCAGCAGGCGGCGGGACTCAGCGGCGTAGCGGTCGCGAGGGCGCTTGTCTTCGTAGGCCTTGCCGGCAAATTTGTTGAAGAACCCCAGTTGGCCGAACATCGGGCCGATACCGCCCATCTGGAACATCAGCCACTGGATGGTTTCATAGCGGGTGGCCGGGTCTTCGGAAAGCAGTTGGCTGGTTTTCTCCGCCAGGTAGATCAGGATCGCACCGGACTCGAACAGTGCCAGCGGCTGGCCGCTGGGGCCATTGGGGTCAATGATGGCGGGGATTTTGTTGTTGGGGTTCAGGGACAGGAACTCGGGAGACAACTGGTCCTGCGTCTCGAAGCTGACTTTATGCGCCTCATAGGGCAGGCCCAGTTCTTCGAGCATGATCGACACTTTCACCCCGTTGGGCGTGGGCAGCGAGTACAGCTGCAAACGCTCGGGATGTTGAGCCGGCCATTTGCTGTTGATCGGGAAAGCGGCAAGCGGGTTCATTGGGAAGTCCCTGGGCAGAAAGCCCCATCATAATCATCCGCACGGTGTCCTGCATGGGTCATCAATGCGCAACATCGGCTGGCTATTATCCCTCGCAGGCGAACCAATACGCCTATGGGCACTCTCAAGTGCGCTCGTCCGGTGAATGGAGGCACCTCGCTACATCGACAGGGAACACCGCAGGACGCTGGATGCGTACTGGGCCGGGCTTGTCCGCCTTAATCCGATGCACTGAAGACTCGACACTCATGACAATCAAGCCTCTGTGCCTTGCGCTGCGCCTGAAACGATATTCATACATTATGTTACCGCTGCTGCTGGCAGGCGGCGCTGTCGGCCTGACCCTGGAATCGCGCATCAGCAGCGCCGAACCGGTGGATGGCGTACAAACCCTGGTTTTCCTGCGCCACGGCGAAAAACCCGTCGGTGGCCTGGGCCAACTCAATTGCCAGGGCCTCAACCGTGCGATGAACCTGGCCACGGTGCTCCCGGAAAAATTCGGCAAAGCCAATTTCGTCTTTGCGGCCAACCCGACACGGAATGTCGAGGAAGGCGAGCTAGACAATTCCTACAGCTATATTCGGCCCCTGATGACCATCAGCCCCAGCGCCATCAAGTTGGGCCTGCCGGTGAACATCAAGTTTTCCGCGAATGACACCAGCGCCCTCGCCGACGAACTGGTCGAGGACAAATACCACAACTCCATCATCTACACCGCCTGGTCCCACGGCTACCTGCCGGAGTTGATCAACAAGGTGGCCAGTGAAGCGTCGGGGGAAAAACACACCATCACCCACGACTGGTCCGGCAGCGACTACGACACGCTGTATGTGTTGACGCTGACGTGGCACAACGGCAAGGCCTCGCTGCTGAGCCGCAACTACAAGCAAGGCTTGAACAACGGCGATCAGAGCTGCCCGGACCCTACGCAGGTCAGCGCGGAATCCTGACGGCAAAGGGCCGGCTGGGCTTCTGGGAGCTTAGGTATTCCTGGATCTGTGGCGAGGGAGCTTGCTCCCGTGGCGGCCTGACAGCCGAGCGCCATCTAACGGTTAGACCGCGATTCAAATGTGGGAGGGGGCTTGCTCCCGATAGCGGTGTGTCAGTCGATTCNTGATTCAGCGCCATCGGGGCCTCGGTATCTACACCACCCTGGGTATGGCGCTGGACCTGTGGCGAGGGAGCTTGCTCCCGCTGGCGGCCTGGCAGACGACCANTGAAGAGCGCAAAAGTAAGCAAAACGCTCTTGCCCCAACACTCGGCACCTCGCTCACGCTCGGTGTGCCCGTAATCCGACAGGAATTTGGGGGGCCGCCGCCACGCGNAACCGGCATCCCTGCCGGTTTACCCCCCAAATCCCTGTCGAATTCCGGCCAGCGTGTTTGATGGGGCGCCTGAGATCAAAAGCGAGATCAAGATCAGGATCAAGAGCGGCTCGCTTCGCATCGTGGGTAGCGTAGCGAGCCGTCTGTTTCTGCTGTTATTGCCGGGCAGCGAGCAAACGCTTGTGGCGGTTACGCCGGGCAATGTTCAAGCATTCAATCGCTGCGGAGAACGCCATGGCCGCATACACGTAGCCTTTAGGCACATGGGCACCGAAGCCTTCGGCGATCAGGGTCATGCCGATCATGATCAGGAAGCCCAGGGCAAGCATCACGACGGTCGGGTTGTCGTTGATGAACTTGGCCAACGGCTCAGCCGCCACCAGCATCACGATCACCGAGGTCACTACGGCAATGATCATGATCGGCAAGTGCTCGGTCATGCCCACGGCGGTGATGATGCTGTCGATGGAGAACACTAGGTCGAGCAACAGGATCTGCCCGATGGCGGCGGCGAAACCGATGGCGACCGTATTGCCGACGCTGGCCTTCTCTTCGGGCTCCGGGTCCATGCTGTGATGGATCTCGGTGGTCGCCTTCCACACCAGGAACAAGCCACCGGCGATCAGGATCATGTCTTTCCACGAGAAGCCTTGGCCGAACACTTCGAACACCGGCGTGGTCAGTTGCACGATGAACGCGATGGTGCTCAACAGGCCCAGGCGCAATATCAACGCCATGCTGATACCGATACGGCGCGCCTTGGCCCGATGCTTCTCCGGCAATTTGTTGGTGAGGATCGAGATAAAGATCAGGTTATCGATGCCCAGCACGATTTCCATGACGATCAAGGTGGCCAGGGCAACCCAGGCAGTGGGGCTGGCAGCCAGTTGTAAAAGGTAATCCATAGGTCAGTCCTGACGTTGTACGGGGAAGTTAGGCTTCTTTGCTGTTCGATTCAGACTCGTTTTCTTCCTGATCATCCTTTTTTTGTGGCGTGATCAGGCCGTTTGTCGCTTCACTCAACGCCTGCTCGGCGGCCTTGTGGGTGTCATCGATCGCTTGCTTGGCCGACTCGGTGGCTTTGCCCAGCACCTGCTGCGCACTTTTCTCGACCTGATCGCAACCGCTGATCACCACCAATGAAAGCGCAAGCAGCGCTGCCGTGCCCAGGGAATTGAGTTTCATGATGTCTTCCTCGTTAGAACCATTGGGTCCAAATAGTGGCCCCGCGATAGCGAGGCATTCTATGCAGATGAACAGTTCAGGAAAATTCGTATTTTTCTCGCGTATACTTCGGTTTTTACGAAGTGATGGCCGTCATGCTCAATTACCGACAACTGCACTACTTTTGGGTGGTGGCCAAGACCGGCAGCATCGTGCGCGCCTGTGAGCAACTCAACCTCACGCCCCAGACGATCAGCGGGCAGATCAGCCTGCTCGAGCAGACCTTTGGTATCGCGCTGTTTCAGCGTGTCGGGCGCCAGCTTGAACTGACCGAAGCCGGGCGCCGGGCCCTGCCCTATGCCGAGCAGATGTTCCAGACCGGCAACGAACTGGAGGCCCTGCTGCGCGCACAACCCGATGAGCAGCAGATCCTGTTCCGTGTCGGCGTGGCGGACGTGGTGCCCAAGTCCATCGTCTACCGGCTGATCGCGCCGACCATGGAATTGAGTGAGCCGATCCGTATCACCTGCCGCGAGGACAAACTCGAACGCCTGCTAGCCGATCTGGCGATCCAGCGCCTGGACCTGGTGATTTCCGACAGCCCTATGCCCACCCATCTGGACATCAAGGGCTACAGCCAGAAGTTGGGCGAATGTGGCATCAGCTTTTTCGCCACCCAGGCGCTGGCTGACGCATACGGTGGTGATTTCCCACAGTGCCTGCACGGCGCACCGCTGTTAATTCCGGGTGCGGAAACCGTCGTGCGCAGCCGTTTGCAGCGTTGGTTTGCCGAGCAGCAGATTCAACCGAAGATCATCGGCGAGTTCGATGACAGCGCGTTGATGCAGGCATTCGGTCAATCCGGCAGTGGGATCTTTATCGCCCCCAGCGTGATTGCCGATGAAGTGGTGCGCCAGTACGGCGTGGCGTTGATTGGCCAGACCGTGGCCGTGACCGAGTCGTTCTACGCGATCTCGGTGGAGCGCAAGGTCAAGCACCCTGGCATCGTGGCGATTACCGAGGGCGCTCGACGGGAGCTGTTTACCACCCTGCCCTGAGCATAATGTGGGCGTGCTGCAGTGAGTGGGGCTTGTCCCCCGACGGGTTCACCGCCGACCCAAGGGGCTGCTTCGCAGCCCAGCGCACGGCAAGCCTGCTCACCACAACAAGCCCGCGCCCACCTGAACCAGGCACAGATCGACATCGATTTCGCGGTCATCAGCCACAAGGCGAGCAGGATCGACACCAAGATAAACCCGGACGCGGCAAAGCCCAGGCTGCCCAGGCCGAGGGTGTCGATCACATGGCCACCGACCATCGCGCCCAGGCCGATCCCCAGGTTAGCCCCGGCGATATTCAGTGACGCGGCAAACGCCGGCGCGTGGGGCGCGGCCTTCATCAAGCGCACATGGCTGACCAGGAACATCGCCGCCTGGGTCACGCCCCACACGGCCATCGCCGCCGCCAGGCCGACGGTGGAGTGAATCGCCGGCACCAGCGCGACCATGCCGGCGATCATAAAGCCGCAGAACACCATGGACGCAATCAACGGATGGCGGTCCACCGCGCGCCCGCCCAAAGAATTGCCGATCAACCCGACTGCACCAAAGCCCATCAAGCACCAGCCCACCAACGTGCCGTCGAAACCAGCCAGGCGTTCAAGGATATCGGCCAGGTAGGTGTACGCCGTGAACATGCCACTGAACACCAGGATCGACAGCAGGATATGACCCTGCATCAACGGATTGCGCAGGATCTTGAACTGCGAGCGCAACGTCACTTGATCGTTCTTGGGTTGGGTCACCGGCAGGTAGATAAACAGCAGCAAGGCCTTGGCCACCGCCACGATCGCAAGGATGGCAAACGCGCTGCGCCAGCCGAACATATCGGAAATCAGCGTGCCCACCGGAATGCCGAACACCGTGGCGCAAACGATACCGAAACCGATCTTTTCGATGGCGCGCCCAGCGTATTCAGGGCCGACGATGTCCACTGCGGTTTCACTGGCCAAGGCCCAGAACACCGGTAAGCCCAACGCCGGAATCAACCGCGCCAGCGCCATGACCCAGATATTCGGTGCCAGCGCCGCCACCGTATTGGCCACGCCAAACATGATCAGGATGCTGATAAACAGCCGCTTGCGTGGGAAGCGCGCGCAGTACGCCGTGAGAAACGGACCAAAGGCCGCCACGGTAAACGCGAACAACGTCACCAGCAGCCCGGCCTGGGACACACTGACGTTCAAGTCACGGGCGATGGACGGCAGCAGGCCGACGATGACGAATTCTGTGGTCAGCACGGTAAAGCCGGCGGCCGACAGCAGCAGGATGGGAAACAACATGAAAACTCCAGAAACGACGACATCAACGACAGCCCTGAGGGCTCGCTGAAGGATAGGAAAAATGAGAGGACGCAATCTTAACAGGATTTTGCGAGAGCTTGGGCACCTGGGTGACGCGATGCCGCACCACCAAGGACTTTTCCTACAGCATGCTAGACTTCGCGATCCGCGTCCTACAGCCCTTTCTGCCTGTGCCGCTGTGCCTCCAAAAACTAGAGACAAGTGTTTATGACTTCTGCCCCTTCCCTCCTGCATCGACTCGCGCGTGTCAGCCTGGTCACGCAAATCGTCATTGGCTTGATCGCCGGTATCCTGTTGGCCTTGCTGTTGCCCGAGGCGGCCAAGGCCAGCGGGTTTATCGGCAAGGTCTTCGTCGCGGCGCTCAAGGCCGTGGCACCGATCCTGGTGTTTGTGCTGGTGATGGCGTCGATCGCCAACCATAAGCACGGCCAGGAAACCCACATCAAGCCGATCCTGTTCCTGTACTTGCTGGGCACCTTCGCCGCGGCCGTGGTCGCGGTGATCGCGAGCATGTGGTTTCCCTCATCGTTGGTGCTCGCGGCCCATGACGCGGCCGTCAGCGCGCCGGGCGGCATTGGTGAAGTGCTGCAAAGCCTGCTGCTGAGCGTGGTGGACAACCCGGTCAGCGCGCTGATGAATGCCAACTTTATCGGCATCCTGGCCTGGGCCATCGGTATGGGGGTTGCCATTCGCCATGCGGGCGAAACCACCCGCACGGTGCTCGACGACCTGTCCAACGGCGTCACACTGATCGTGCGCGTGGTGATCCGCTTTGCGCCGCTGGGCATTTTCGGCCTGGTGGCATCGACCCTGGCCACCTCCGGTTTCGACGCCCTGCTCGGCTACGCCCACCTGCTGCTGGTGCTGATCGGCTGCATGCTGTTCGTGGCACTGGTGATCAACCCGGCCATCGTGTTCTGGAAGCTGCGCCGCAACCCCTACCCACTGGTGCTGATGTGCCTGCGCGAAAGCGGGATCACCGCGTTCTTCACCCGCAGTTCGGCGGCGAACATCCCGGTCAACCTGGCGTTGAGCAAACGCCTGGGCTTGCATGAAGACACCTACTCGGTATCGATCCCGCTCGGCGCCACCATCAACATGGCCGGTGCCGCGATCACCATCACCGTGCTGACCCTGGCGGCCGTGCACACCTTGGGCATTGCCGTCGACCTGCCGACTGCCGTGCTGCTCAGCGTGGTCGCGGCCATCTGCGCCTGCGGCGCTTCCGGCGTGGCCGGCGGTTCGCTGCTACTGATTCCGCTGGCGTGCAGCCTGTTTGGCATCCCCAGCGAGATTGCCATGCAGGTGGTGGCTGTCGGTTTCATCATCGGCGTGCTGCAGGATTCGGCGGAAACCGCGCTCAATTCGTCGACTGACGTGTTGTTCACCGCGGCTGCTTGCCTGGGCAAGGAAGAACAACCGGCTTAAACGCCAGGCGAAAAAAAAGCCCGGGGTCGTTCACTGAAGAACGACCCCGGGCTTTTTTGTGACTGGATGCTTAGAAAGCGCCCATGTAATCGCGCTTGCCCACTTCCACACCGTTATGGCGCAGCAAGGCGTAAGCCGTGGTGACGTGGAAGAAGAACTGCGGCAGGCCGTAGGTCAGCAGGTAGGACTGGCCGCTGAAGCGCTTCTCTTTCGGCGTGCCGGGACGGGTGATGATCTCGATGCCTTCCTTGCCGTCGATCTGCTCTGGCTTGATGGTATCGACAAACGCCAGCACCTTGGCGATCAGCGCCTGCAGGTCGGCGAAGGTAACTTCGGTGTCTTCATATTTCGGCACTTCGATCTCGGCCAGGCGTGCGGAAACGCCCTTGGCGAAGTCGACGGCGATCTGCACCTGGCGCACCAGTTGGAACATGTCCGGGAACAGGCGCGCTTGCAGCAAGGCGTTCGGCTCGATGTTCTTGGCGGTGGCGTGGGCTTCGGCCTTGGTCAACACGCCGCTCAGGGCGGTGAGCATTTGCTTGAAGACCGGGATGGAGGCGGCGTACAGGGAAATAGTCATGGCAGTCTCATGGTTATGGCACGGTTTGAACCAGCGGCGATTATAGACATGCTCGCCGCTTGTCTTTTATTTTTTCGGGATTAGGCTAAGGACCTTCACAGCATAGGGAAAGCGCGATGACCGCCGAGCACGACACCGACACGCCTGAGCCGCGCCTCAACAGCACGGAAATCCGCATCCTGGGCTGCCTGATCGAAAAACAGGCAACCAACCCGGAAACCTACCCCTTGACCCTCAACGCCCTGGTGCTGGCCTGCAACCAGAAAACCAGCCGCGAGCCGGTGATGAACCTCAGCCAGGGCCAGGTCGGCCAGAGCCTGCGTGTGCTCGAAGGCCAAGGCTTTACCCGCTTGGTCATGGGCAGCCGTGCCGACCGCTGGGAGCATCGCGTGGACAAGGCGCTGGAACTGGTGCCGGCCCAGGTGATCCTGACCGGGCTGCTGTTTTTGCGCGGGCCGCAGACCGTCAATGAATTGCTGACCCGCAGCGGACGCATGCACGACTTCGAAGATGCCGAGCAGGTGGTGCACCAACTGGAGCGCCTGATTGCACGGGGGCTGGCGTTACTGGTGCCGCGTCAGGCGGGGCAGCGGGAAGATCGTTATACCCATGCGCTGGGGGACCCGGCGGATATCGAGGTGATTATCGCGGCACGCGGGAGTCCGGTGGAGCGCGGGGCTGGCAGTGGCGTGTCTGTGGAGCGCATCGAAGAACTGGAAGCGCGGATTGCACTGCTGGAAGAGCGGTTGGCCAAATTGGAGCCGCTGTAACGCGGAAAAAATGTGGGAAGGGGCCAGCCCCCTCCCACAGTTGATTTTCAGTACTCTTTAGGTTCGGGCGAATGCCACGGCTTTTTCGAACTGCTCCTGCGTCGGTCGCACCCCGGTGTAGAGCACAAACTGCTCCAACGCCTGGATTGCTATCACTTCCAACCCAGTGATCACTCGCTTGCCCTTGGCGCGCCCGCGCACGATCAGCGGCGTTTCGGAGGGGATCGCCACGACATCGAAAAGGGTGTCGGCCGCGTCGATAGCATTCGCCTCGAATGCCAACGCCTGCGCCTCGGGCCCGCCGGTCATGCCGATGGGCGTGACGTTGATCAGCATCTGCGGGCGCAAGTCCCCCAGTTCGGCTTGCCACTCATAACCCAAATGCTTTGCCAACGCCCGGCCCGCCGTCTCGTTGCGCGCGACGATGACGCCATTGGCGTAACCACCGTCGCGCAAGGCACTGGCCACGGCCTTGGCCATGCCACCGCTGCCATGCAGGGCAAACGTGGAGTCCTTCGGCACCGCGTGCTTTTTCAGCAACTGCTCGATGGCGATGTAGTCGGTGTTGTAGGCCTTGAGGTGCCCGTCGGTGTTGACGATGGTGTTCAGGGAATCGATGGCTTGAACCGAATCGTCGAGTTCGTCCACTAAGGCAATGGCGGCCTCCTTGAACGGCATGGACACCCCGCAGCCGCGTACGCCCAGCGCCCGGATACCACCGATCGCGCCGGGCAAATCCTGGCTGCTGAAGGCTTTATAGTAGAAGTTCAGACCCAGCTGTTCGTACAGATGGTTATGAAAACGCAGGCCGAAATTACCAGGGCGCGCCGACAGTGACATGCACAGCCGAGTGTCCTTGTTGGGGTGCATCTGCATGGGTAACTCCTTTGAGTAAGCAAATCGGTACAGACCTTACACAACCTTTACCTAGCGGCTGTGCTGTTTTTCAGAAATACGTTGTCTTAAAAGTATCCCCGCGACATTACTTGAGTCTATTGATTACAGACCACAAGCGCAGGGGCTAACCGAGGAATGACCATGATTCGTACAATCCCCAAGATCGCCTTGCTTGTTGGCGCACTCGCTATGGCAGGCCAAGCCTCCGCCCACGGTGGTGGTTGGGGTGGCCCGGCCGTATTGGGTGCTTTAGTCGGCGCCGCAGTCGTGGGCTCCGTGGTTGCCAGCCAGCCGCGTGAGGTCTATGTGCAGCAGCCGGTGTATGTGCAACCGCAGCCGGTGTATGCCGCTCCGCCGCCGGTCTATTACGCACCGCCGCCACCGGTGTATGTGCAACAACAGGTTTACTACCGTCCGGCGCCGGTTTATTACGGCCCACCGCGTGGCTACTACGGCCCTCCCCACGGCTACTACGGCCGCGGCTGGTAATCGACTGATCTGAAACAGGCCTCGCAGGTTGCGGGGCCTTTTTTTGCCTGGATTTTGTCTGGTAAGTCTGGATTTATCGCGCCAAGGTCGTTCCGAGGACAATGCCAGGCGCGTATTCGCACATCATCGACATCAATGTCTACTTGCCCGAACGGGCCTCGCGCTGTCATGTTTATGTCACGACATACTTCCACTATCGATTCTGTCCACTCAATAACAACAAGGACGACTGACCATGCCCACGCAAAACCCACACCGCACCGCCGGCCTTTGTACATCCAGCAAGGTCTACAGCGCCCTCACCGAGCTCAAGCACCTGGAAGGCCACCGCAGCGCCAAGTTCCTCGCGCTGCTGGCGGAAAACCTGGTGCGCAAAGGCCTGCTCAGCGAGCAGGAAGTGGTGAACATGCTCGACCAGGTCGTGGACTGACGCCTCGCGTCGATGTCGACTATCGAGCCAGGTGATTTTTCCTCGGCCGCCCAGCCCCGTAAGGTGACCCCCATAGCGATTGGAGGTCCTTATGCCCACTGTTCAGATCATGTCCGTCATCGGCAGCGCCGTCCCCGCCCCACTTCGGGAGCTGGGTTTGCTCGCATGCTGGTACGTAGTTCGCGATGGCGAGGCCATCAGCGGCCCGCTCACGTCCTTGTCGGCAGCCGAAAAACAGCTGCAACAAGCCTCGACCTTCAGGCTGCATGCTTGAGGTTTACGGTAATGGCAATTTGACTCGCGGCTTGCTTTCCACAAACAACGCCCAACTGGACATGAACAGCGCCGCCACCAGCGGCCCGATGACAAAGCCGTTCAAGCCAAACACCGACAGACCGCCCAGGGTCGAGATCAGGATCAGGTAGTCCGGCATCTTGGTGTCCTTGCCCACCAGGATCGGGCGCAGCACGTTGTCCACCAGGCCGATCACAAACACGCCAAACAGCGCCAGCACGACGCCCTGCCAGATCGAACCGCTCAACAGGAAGTAAGCGGCCACCGGCCCCCACACAATCCCGGCGCCCACCGCCGGCAGCAACGACAAAAACGCCATCAGCACCGCCCAGAGCAACGCACTGGGGATATCCAGGAACCAGAAGATCAACCCGCCCAGCGCGCCCTGGGTCACGGCCACCAGCACATTGCCCTTGACCGTGGCACGCACCACCCGATTGAACTTGAGTTGCAACCGGCGCTTCTGCGGCTCGGCCAACGGCACCGCCGTGCGCACCTTGCGCACCAGCTCAGGGCCATCGCGCAGCAGGAAGAACAGCAGATACAGCATGATGAAAAAGCTCACCAGGAAATCAAACGTGCCCTGGCCGAAGCTGAACGCCTGGGTCGCAAAGAACTGGCTGCCTTGCATTGCGCTCTTGACGATTTTCTCGCGCAAGCCTTCCAGGTTACCCATGCCAAAGCGGTCGAGCAGGTGCTGGAAGTACGGCGGCAGCACGTTCTTGAACTGCTCGATATACCCCGCCACGTCCAGCTTGCCGCTTTCCACATTTTTATAAAGCGTCGCGCCCTCTTGCACCAGCAAGGCACTGGTGATGATCACCGGCAGGATCGCGATGATCAGGCAGGCACTCAAGGTCGCCAGGGAGGTGAGGTTGCGGTTCCAGCCAAAGCGCTGCTGCAGGCGACGCTGCATCGGGGCAAAGATGATGCCGAGAATCACCGCCCAGAACACTGCGCCGTAGAACGGCAGCAATATCCAGATGAAGGCGATGGTCACCAGGCCCAGGAGCAACAGCAGGGTTTTGAATTGCAGGTTGGTTTGATTCATGTCCGATCCATGTCAGAAAAGCAGCAGCCCCGTGTAGGCCCCGTTGCTTAGTCCGCAGCGAAACCTGGGAGTGCCCTGGGTTATCGAACAAGCATAGACCGCCTCACTTGAGGGCTTTAGCTTCGTCCAATAACGCCTGGATCATCTGTTCCTGAACCTCATAACGACCTTCGCCAAAGTGGGTGTAACGCAGTTGCCCGTCGGCGTCGAACAGGTAATGGGCAGGCCAGTACTGGTTGTCGAAGCTGCGCCAGATCGCGCAGTGGTTGTCGACAGCCACCGGGTAAGTGATACCCAGCTTGCGCACCTGGTCCTTGACGTTGCTGAGGATGCGCTCGTAGCCGTATTCCGGGGTGTGCACGCCGATCACCACCAAGCCCTCCGGCCCATACTTCTGCGCCCATTGCTTCACATAGGGCAGCGTGTGCTGGCAGTTGATGCAGTCGTAGGTCCAGAAATCCACCAGCACCACTTTGCCCTTCAAGGATTCGCGCGTGAGTTCGGGTGAGTTGAGCCACTCGACCGCGCCGGACAGCGACGGCATCGCGCCCTGCGCGTTAGCCGGTACCGGATCGGCCTTGACCTTGCGCACCCGGTAATCCACCCCCTTGGGAACCTGTTCCAGCATACCTTTTTCCAGGCTGCTGACGCCTTCGGACGACGTACCCGCGAGCAGGGTTTTGTCGGCCCCGGTGGACATCACCACCGCCGCCGCCAGTACCGCCGCCCCAGCCCCACGGCGCAGCCAGCCGGTGACCGGAATCGAGGCCTTGAGCCGGTTGACCAGGCCGCGTCCCGCAACAATCAAGGTGCCCAGCGACAACGCGCTGCCCAAACCATATGCCACCAGCAACACGCTGGTCTGCGCATTGGCGCCTTGCAGCATCGCGCCGGTCAGGATGACGCCCAGGATCGGTCCGGCACACGGCGCCCACAGCAAGCCGGTGGCGACGCCGATCAACAGCGATTTGAGCGCGCCGGACTGTGCACGGTGGTCGGGGTCAATGCGGTTGCCCAACAGCACGAACGGCCGCGCCAACCAGCCGCCAACCCGCGCCGAGATCAAAGAGAGCGCAAACAGCACCATCACCATCAGCGCCCCTTGGCGGCCGGTATTACTGGCCTGTGCCACCCACTCACCGCTGGTCACCGCCAGGCTGGACACCAGCGCGAAGGTCAGGACCATGCCGCCAAGCGTCAGCAGGATGGAAAGGCGGGTTCGACCAACCCCGACGAACAGAAACGGCACCACCGGCAGGATACAAGGGCTGAGGACGGTCAGGATGCCGCCCAGGAATGCGATCAGTAGCATGATGTTCACCTTATGGCCGCAAGCAATCAGTTATCGCCGATGCAACCGTCGCCGAACTTGAGGTAGTCCAGCACCTGGGTCCTGTCGTGGGAGTCCAGGTAGGTCATGCGTGCATTGACCACGCCGCAGGCTGGCGTGGGATCCTGAGTCATGGACACCACCTGCTTGATGTCCAAGTGAGTGCTGTAGTCGTAGGTGTGCGCAGTGACGCTGGCTTCGGCGCGGGCCGACAAGGTGCAGACATTCAGGGCAGCAAACAGGCAGGCGGCGTACATGGCGTTGGTGTTCATGACGTTAGGCTCCAGGGTTCGATGACGAGAGGCGGTGTGCCTCGCTGGAATCCATTAGAAGGCCCGCAGGTATCGCGCCTGTGTCGAAAACCCGTGCGTGTAAATCCCCACGTATCCACGCCGCCCGTCGATACACAGCGATACAAAAAGCCCAAAGGACGACCTGGATCAATAAACCGCCGCTGCCGCTCGGCTACCTTCGCGACCTTTTGCGACCCGTGCCCATGCCTCCCATCCTCGCCCCCGAATTGCTCGCCCCCGCCGGCACCCTGAAAAACATGCGCTACGCCTTCGCCTATGGCGCCGATGCGGTGTACGCCGGCCAACCGCGCTACAGCCTGCGGGTACGCAACAACGAGTTCGACCACGCCAACCTGGCCCTCGGCATCCAGGAAGCTCACGCCCTGGGCAAGCGTTTCTACGTGGTGGTCAACATCGCACCCCACAACGCCAAGTTGAAGACCTTCCTCAAGGACCTGGCCCCGGTGATCGCCATGGGCCCGGATGCACTGATCATGTCCGATCCGGGGCTGATCATGCTGGTGCGCCGGCACTTCCCGCAGATGCCTATCCACTTGTCGGTGCAGGCCAATACGGTCAACTGGGCGAGCGTGGAGTTCTGGCAGCAGCAAGGGATCTGCCGGGTGATCCTGTCACGGGAATTGTCCCTGGAAGAAATCGACGAGATTCGCCAGCAAGTACCGGCCATGGAGCTGGAAGTGTTTGTACACGGCGCCCTGTGCATGGCTTATTCAGGGCGCTGCCTGCTCTCGGGCTATATGAACAAGCGCGATGCCAACCAGGGCACCTGCACCAACGCCTGTCGCTGGAAGTACCAGGCGACCCCGGCGGTGGAAAACGCCACGGGCGATATCGTCCAGGCATTTCAGCCCACGCTGGGCATAGGCGCGCCCACCGACCACGTCTTCCTGCTGCAAGAAGCCAACCGCCCCGATGAACAGATGCCCGCCTTCGAAGACGAGCACGGCACCTACATCATGAACGCCAAGGACCTGCGCGCCGTGCAGCATGTGGAGCGCCTGACCCACATGGGCGTGCATTCGCTGAAGATCGAGGGCCGCACCAAATCGCACTTCTACTGCGCGCGCACCACCCAGGTGTATCGCCAGGCGATCGACGATGCGGTAGCCGGTCGCGCTTTCGACCGCCACCTGATGACCGACCTCGAATCCCTGGCCCAGCGCGGCTACACCGAAGGCTTCCTGCGCCGCCATGTGCACGACGAATACCAGAACTACCAGAACGGCAGTTCGGTGTCGGAGCGCCAGCAATTCGTCGGGGAGCTGACCGGCGAGCGTCGGGGCGAGTTGGCCGAGGTCAAGGTGAAGAACCGTTTTGCCGTGGGCAATCATCTGGAATTAATGACGCCCGCCGGCAACTTTCACTTTGACCTGGCCACCTTGCACAACCTCAAGGGCGAGGCCATCGACGTGGCGCCGGGGGATGGGCACACGGTGTATGTGCCGCTTCCGGCCGAGATGGACGTGCGCTTTGGTTTGCTGATGCGCGACGTCTAACGGGTCGCCACGCAAAACCGGTGGATCGCCGCGCAGGCTTGGCGCAACGAATCCTCATCTAGGGCGTAGGCGATCCGCAGGTACGGGACCAGGCAGTTGCAGGAAATCCAGTGCATCGGAAACCGTGTGGGTGTCGAGTTCAGCCAGGCGTTGAAGCGGGTCGGCAAGGTCGGCAAGTGACATGAGATGAGCCCCTGTTGTGGTCAGGGCTCAAGTCTCACTGAGGGGCGGTGATAGGTATATTCGTATTAACGTTAGGCCAACATACGCTGAAGCTATGGCTGATCAGATCCTGAACTGGCCGACCAGTTGCCCCAAACGCTGACCCAGATCCGCCAGGCTGCGCGAGGTCTGGGCACCCAGTTGGGTCTCATCGGCGACGCTGTCGACCGCCACGGCGATCTGATGCACGCTGCGATTGATCTCTTCGGCCACGGCGGTCTGCTCTTCGGCGGCGCTGGCGATCTGGGCATTCATCGAATTGATGGTGCCGATCAACTGCGCCATGGTGTCCAGGGACGCCCCGGCTTCGTTGGCCTTGGCCGAGGTGCCGTCGCCAGCATCGCTGGAACGGCGCATGGCGTCCACGGCCGCTTCGGTGCCTTTTTGCAGGCGGTCGATCATGCCCTGGATTTCCTGGGTGCTGGTCTGCGTGCGGCTGGCCAGCGCGCGCACTTCATCCGCCACCACCGCAAAACCACGCCCGGCCTCCCCTGCCCGTGCGGCCTCGATCGCGGCGTTGAGCGCCAGCAGGTTGGTCTGTTCAGCAATAGAGCGGATCACGCTGAGCACACTGACGATGGAGGACACGTCCTGCTGCAAGCTGTCGAGGGACACGCCGCTGCTGCGGATGTCGTTCACCAGGGCATGGATCTGCGCGATGCTGCCGTCTACCACGCGCTTGGCGGCCTGGCCTTCGGCATCGGTTTGCTGGGCGGCCACCGAAGCGCCCTGGGCGCTGCGCGCCACTTCTTGCGCGGCGGACGACATCTGGTTGATCGCGGTGGCGACCTGGTCGGTCTCGTGGCGCTGGCGCTCCATGGCCTGCTCGGAGCGCTGGGCCTGATCGGAGACCTGGCTGACCAGACCGGTGAGTTGGGTGGTCATCTCGGTGATCTGGCGCACCAGGCCGTGGATCTTGTCGACAAAACGGTTGAAAGCGCCCGCCAGATCGCCCAGCTCGTCCTGGCTGGTGATGGCCAGGCGGCGGGTCAGGTCGCCCTCCCCGGCGGCGATATCGTCGAGGTTGGCTTTCATCAGGTGCAGCGGGCGCAGGATGGTATTGGCCATGACCATACCGACGGCCGCGATCACCAACAGCACCACCACGGCCACGCCGAGAATGCTCAGCAGCACGCCTTCCATGCGTTTCTCAACCTTGGCTTCGACCACGGCGACCTGGGCCTCGATGCCATCCAGGTTCACCGACGTACCAATGACCATGTCCCATTTGGGCAGGTATTCGGTGTAGCCCATCTTCGGCACCAGTTCGGTCTGCCCCGGCTGGGTCGAGCTGTATTGCAGGTAGTGGGTGCCGTCCTTGCCGACCTTGACCAAGTCACGGTTGACGTACACGCCATTGGGGTCGCGGTTGTCCTTGAAACTCTTGCCGACACCGTCGGGGCTGTTGCCCTTGAACAGGCGGATGGTCTCGGAGTCGTAGCCGAAGAAGTAGCCATCTTTGCCGTAGCGGGTATTGGACAGCAGCTTGACCACCTCGGCACGCGCGGCGGTATCACCGGGGGCAGCCGCGTCGTAGAGCGGTTTGATGGTGGTCATGGCCACTTCGACATAACTTTGCAGAGTGGCCTTGGCATCGTTGAGCAGGCGCTGGCGGGTTTCCTCCACCTCGTTGCGCGCCTGACCCTGCAGGATCCAGACGGTGGTCAGGCTGATGACCACGGCGAACAGCAACACCGGCACTACGGCGAGTGAAAGGACTTTGGCCTTGAGGCTCAGACGCATGGCTTTTCTCTCTTATTAGGCGACTTGAAAAGCTATCGGCCGCACAAGAGATATCTGTAGTCAGCGGGTCAGAGTGTCATTGCCGCCAGCCAGCCGAACGCCAGCAACGGGAGGTTGTAGTGCAGGAACGTCGGCACCACGGTGTCCCAGATGTGGTGGTGCTGGCCGTCGATGTTCAGGCCGGAGGTGGGGCCGAGGGTGGAGTCCGAGGCCGGTGAGCCGGCGTCGCCCAAGGCACCCGCCGTGCCGACGATGCACACGATGGCCACCGGGCTGAAGCCCAGTTGCACGCACAGCGGCACAAAAATCGCCGCCAGGATCGGCACCGTGGAAAACGACGAACCGATGCCCATGGTCACCAGCAAACCCACCAGCAACATCAGCAGCGCGCCCACCCCACGGCTATGGCCGATGAACGCCGCCGAGGTTTCCACCAGCGAACGCACGTCACCGGTGGCCTTGAGCACTTCGGCGAAGCCCGACGAGGCAATCATGATGAAGCCGATCATCGCCATCATCTTCATGCCTTCGGTGAACAGGTCGTCGGTGTCGCGCCAGCGCACGATGCCCGACACCGAGAAGATCAAAAACCCGGCCAGGGCGCCGATGATCATCGAGTCCAGCCACAGTTGGATGATGAACGCCGAGGCAATCGCCACGCCGGCCACCAGCAGGGTCAGCGGGTTGTATTGCACCGCGACCTGTTCGACCCGCTCGATTTTCTCCAGGTCGTACACGCGCTTTTTGCGGTAGCTGACGAACACCGCCACCAGCAGGCCAACCACCATGCCCAGCGCCGGCAGGCTCATGGCGTGAGTGACGTTGACTTGGCTGATATCCACCCCGCTCTTGGCCACGTTAGCCAGCAGGATCTGGTTGAGGAAGATATTGCCGAAGCCCACCGGCAGGAACATGTAGGGCGTGATCAGGCCGAAGGTCATCACACAGGCGATCAGGCGGCGGTCCAGTTGCAGCTTGGTCAGCACGTAGAGCAGCGGCGGCACCAACAGCGGGATGAACGCGATATGGATCGGCAGGATGTTCTGCGAGGCAATCGCCACCACCCACAGCAGGCCAATCAACAGCCATTTGACGTGACTGCCGCCGGTGGCTTCCTGGCGGTCGACCAGCAGCAGCGCCTTGTCGGCCAAGGCGTGGGCCAGGCCGGATTTGGCAATTGCCACGGCGAAAGCGCCGAGCAAGGCGTAGGACAACGCCACAGTTGCACCACCGCCCAAGCCGCCATTGAAGGCTTTGAGCGTGGCGTCGATACCCAGGCCACCGGTAAGGCCACCGACCAGGGCACCGACGATGATGGCGATGACCACATGCACGCGGGACAGGCTGAGCACCAGCATGGTGCCGACCGCGGCAATGACTGCGTTAATCATGGTTACCTCAAGCAGAAACATAAAAAACAGGCATGCCCGCGCCCAGGCGGCCATCGGATGGCAGCCAGCGTGCAGGCTTGAAGGAGGTCTTATTAGAGGGCGCGCACTTTGCAGCAGGTGGGCCCGCATGTCAAAAAACCTGTAGTGAGAATGACTGTTTTAATAAAGAAACCTCTGAAACCGCCGATACAGACCCTCTGTTTGTATTTTAGGTTAAGGATTTCCGATGTCGCTTAGGCAGCTCTCCATTCAATGGAAAATCACCCTGCTCGCCGGCCTGTGCCTGCTGGGGATCGTGACACTGCTGGTGGGTCTTTCGTTGTATCGCATGGCGCAGAGCTCTCAGCAGGTCAAAGCCTCCAGCATGCAGATGCTGGATGAAGCCGCCCAGGCGCGCATCGAGGCGCAGGGTGAAGTGCAAGCGTTGGGCATTCGTCGCCAATTCATGGACGCCTACCAATACGGCCACGGTTTTTCCCGCCAGGTGCTGTTTTTGCGTGAGCAGGCTGAAAAGCGCTTCCTCGACGCCTTCGACACCCGTGAAGACCTGACCCGCCAGGTGAAGGCCGCCCTGCAGGCCAACCCGGACTTGCTCGGTTTATCCCTGGTGTTCGAAGCCAATGCCCTGGACGGCAAGGATGAGTTATTCGCCGGCCAGGCCGAACTGGGCAGTAATGACAAGGGCCGCTTCGCCCTGTACTGGTCACAACCGACGCCGGGCAAGCTGACATCGATGGCGTTGCCGGAAAGCGACATGTCCAATACCCAGCTCAGCCCCAGCGGCGAGAAGGCCAACGCCTGGTTCACCTGCCCGCGTACGACCCTCAAACCCTGCGTGATCGAGCCTTACTTCTACAGGATCGATGGGCAAAACGTGCTGATGACCAGCATCGTCTTCCCGCTGATGGTCAATGGCAACGTCATCGCTTCGTTGTCGGTGGACATCAACCTCAACAGCCTGCAGGCCGTGAGCCAACAGGCCAGCCAGAAGCTGTATGACGGTCAGACCCAAGTCAGCATCCTCAGCCCCACCGGCTTGCTCGCCGGCTACAGTCCGGACGCGAGCAAACTCAGCCAGCGCCTGGACCAGGTCGACACCACCAACGGTGCACAGTTGATCAGCGCCCTGGCCGGCAGTACACAGATCCGCAGCCTGCGCAGCGACCATCAGCTCAAGGTACTGGCACCGTTCGCGCCGATTCCGGAGGGCAAACCGTGGGGCGTGTTGCTGGACGTGCCAGAGAACGTCCTGGTAGCCCCCGCCGAAGCGCTGAAAGCCCAACTGGATGCCGACAATGCCAAGGGCACCCTGCTGGAACTGAGCCTGGGCCTGATTGCAGCCGTGGTCGGCCTGATCCTGGTGTGGCTGATGGCGCGCAGTGTGACCCGGCCGATCCTCGGCGTGGCACACATGCTCGAAGACATCGCCAGCGGCGAAGGCGACCTGACTCGCCGCCTGGCCTACGACAAACAGGATGAGCTGGGCCAACTGGCCGGCTGGTTCAACCGTTTCCTCGACAAGCTGCAACCGATCATCGCCGAGGTGAAACGCTCGGTGCAGGACGCCCGTGGCACCGCCGACCAGTCCGCCGCCATTGCCACGCAAACCAGCGCCGGCATGGAACAGCAGTACCGCCAGGTCGATCAGGTGGCCACCGCCTCCCACGAAATGAGCGCCACCGCCCAGGACGTGGCGCGCAGCGCGGCGCAGGCGGCGCAAGCGGCCCGCGATGCCGACCAGGCGACCCGCGACGGCTTGACCGTGATCGACCGCACCACCGCCAACATCGGCCACCTGGCGGCGGACATGAGCACCGCCATGGCCCAAGTCGAAGGCCTGGCCGCCAATAGCGAGAAGATCGGTTCGGTGCTGGAAGTGATTCGCGGCATCGCCGAGCAGACCAACCTGCTGGCCCTCAACGCCGCCATCGAAGCCGCCCGCGCCGGTGAGGCCGGCCGTGGCTTTGCGGTGGTGGCCGACGAAGTGCGCAACTTGGCGCAACGCACCCAGGAATCGGTGGAAGAAACCCGCCTGGTGATCGAGCAGTTGCAAAGCGGCACGGTCGATGTCGTCGGCGCCATGGGTAACAGCTATCGCCAGGCCCAGGGCAGCGTCGAACAAGTCGGCGAGGCCGTGACTGCCCTGCGTCAGATTGGCGATGCGGTCACAGTGATCAGCGACATGAACCTGCAAATCGCCAGCGCCGCCGAAGAACAAAGCGCGGTGGCCGAGGAGATCAACAGCAACGTGGCGACCATTCGCGATGTGACCGAATCGCTGTCGGAGCAGGCGAATGAGTCGGCCAGGGTGAGCCAGGCGTTGAACAGCCTGGCGAATCAACAACAGGGGTTAATGGACCAGTTCCGCGTCTGAGCGACTGCACGCCACCTGACCTGACGCAGATCAACAGTGGGAGGGGGCTTGCTCCCGATAGCGATGAATCAGTCGATAGAGGCGTTGGCTGAAACACCGCCATCGGGAGCAAGCCCCCTCCCACGGGGTAATTCGATCAGCACTTTCAGCCCACCCAACTCACTTTCGTGCAACTGCAACACCCCGCCCCACACCTCGACAATGTCCCGCACGATCCCCAACCCAAGGCCGTGGCCGTCTATCTGTTCATCCAGGCGCGCGCCACGGCTGAACACCTGGTCACGCTGCGCTTCGGGGATGCCGGGACCGTCATCTTCCACCGCCAACCGGTAGCTGTGCTCAGTCTCGATGATGCCCAGGCGCACATCGGCGTCCGCCCATTTGCAGGCGTTGTCCAACAGATTGCCGAGCAGTTCCAACAGATCTTCACGGTCCCAGGGCAACTGCAGGCCGGGTGCGGCGTGGTAGCTGAGGTCCAGGTGCTCGCCGTGGATCATGGTCAGGGTGGCGAGCAGGCCAGGCAGTTCTTTATCGCAATCGAACAACGCACCGGGCAGGGTTTCACCCGCCAGGCGGGCGCGGTTGAGTTCGCGGTTGAGGCGTTGTTGCACCTGCTCCAACTGGTCACGCAACAGTTTGCTCACCTCAGGACGATCTTTGAGCGCCTCGCTCGATGCCGCGCTCAACAGCACCGCCAACGGGGTTTTGAGCGCGTGGCCAAGGTTGCCGAGGGCATTGCGCGAGCGCTTGAGGCTGTCTTCGGTGTGGGCCAGCAAGTGGTTGATCTGCGCCACCAACGGCTCCAGCTCCAGCGGTACCTGGGTGTCGAGCTGCGAACGTTGGCCCTGCTGCAGTTGGGCGATCTGGTTGCGGGCGGTTTCCAGCGGGCGCAATGCGCGGCGTACGGTGACCCGCTGCAGGACCAACACCAGCAGCAGCGCCGCCAACCCCAGCACCAGGCCGATCTGACGCATCAGGCGGAAGCTTTCACGCACCGGGGTGTAGTCCTGGGCCACGCTGATGGAAATCGACTGGCCGAAGCGTTTGTAGTCCGAACGCAACACCAGCAATTGCTGGCCTTCCGGGCCCAGTTGCAGATTGCCCTTGAGCCCGATCTCGGGCAGGCGCGGCAGTTCCTGGTCCCATAAGGAGCGGGAGCGCCAGTGGGTCTCGGCAAAATCGATGCGGAAGTAGTGCCCGGAAAACGGCCGCTGATAGGCCGGCGACAGGCGTTGTTCATCCAGCTGCACGCCGTTGGGTCCGCGCACCAGAGCCACCAGCAGGTTTTCGGCATCGTTGCGCAGACCGGCTTCCAGGTAGCGCTGCAAACCGGCTTCGAACAACCACAGACTGGTCTGCGCCAGCACCACGCCGACGATCACCATCACACTGATAAGGCCCAGGCTCAGGCGCCGCTGGATCGACCTCATGCAGGGTTGGCGCCAAACCGGTAACCCTGGCCGCGCCGGGTCTCGATCACGCTGCGGCCCAGCTTGCGGCGCAGGTGATTGACGTGCACTTCCAGCACATTGGAATCCCGCTCGGTCTCGCCATCGTACAGGTGCTCGGCCAGGTGGCTTTTCGACAGGATCTGTTCGGGGTGCAGCATGAAATAGCGCAACAGGCGGAATTCGGCGGCGGTCAGCTGGATCTCGGCGCCATCGCGCAACACGCACTGGCGGCCTTCGTCCAAGTGCAGGCCGGCGGCTTGCAACGTGGGCTGGTTAGCCTGGCCATGGGAACGGCGCAACAACGCCTGGATACGCAGGTATAACTCTTCAGGGTGAAAGGGTTTGGCCAGGTAATCGTCCGCGCCGGCCTTGAGCCCTTCGATGCGCTCGGCCCAGGAATCGCGGGCGGTGAGAATCAGCACCGGGATCGCCAACGCGGCGGCACGCCACTGAGCCAGCACCTCAAGCCCAGGCAGGCCGGGCAGGCCAAGGTCGAGAATGATCAGGTCGTAGGGCTCGCTTCGGCCCTGGTAAACGGCATCGCGCCCGTCGGCCAGCCAATCGACGGCATAGCCCTGGCGCTGGAGGCCAGCCAACAGTTCATCGGCCAAGGGTACGTTGTCTTCCACCAGCAGCAGGCGCATCAGTCTTCCTCGTCTTTGATCAGCACACCGGTGCTCGCGTCCAGCTTGATCTCGCGCACCACACCGTCGGTGGTCACCAGTTCCACTTCATAGGCATATTGCCCGTGTTTCTTTTCCAACTCGGCTTCCAGCAGGCGTGAGCCGGGATAGCGCGCCATGGCTTGATGCAACAGCTGTTCGAGCGGCAGGATTATTCCCTGCTGGCGCAGTGCCAAGGCTTCATCCTGATTGAGGTCGCGGGCCGCCAGGCTGGAGCAAAATGCCATGAGCACCAGCGCCACGCGACTGCCGGCGCGTAAATTTACCTTCATTACGTATCCTGATGATTCTTGAGAACCTGCCCGGTGAGCGCGTCCAATTCAACATCCCATTCGATGCCGTGGGCATCTTCCAATTCGACCTCGTAGACGTACTTGCCATAGGCCTCGTCCAGGTCGGTATCCAGCAGTGTCGAACCGGGGTGCAGGGCCAGGGCCGCCGCTTCCAGTTGGTCAAAGGCGACAATAGTAACAGTGGCCGGCACTTTCAGTGGCTTGTCGGGGTCCACGGCTCGGGCCTGGGTCGCCGTGAGAGCGATGATACCGGCGGCAACCAGAGCGGTGAGGCGCGTCATGATAAGTCTCCGTTACAGGATGTTTTCCTACGCCAGCCACCGTACGCGCTGCAACTTAACTGAAACTGAATTGCCACCATGGCAATTCCAGCCCAGGCCTTTTTCCCTCATCCCGCGAGATTTTCTATACTGCCCCGCTCGCTTCAACAGAGACCGGTATGACAGCCATCCACATCAAGTTTCCCGCCCTGACCCTCAAGGCCGGCAAACGCGCCTTTGCCCGGATTCGCGAGCAAGGCCTCAAGCCTGCCGATGTCGGCATCCTGCCCGGCGCGGCCGGTGGCCCCAAGGCGCTGGGCATCCAGGGCCTGGACCTGGCGCTGTTCGGCGACTGGCTGCCCCGCGCACCACGCGAGCGGGCGCTGATCGGCGCGTCCATCGGTTCCTGGCGGTTTGCCAGCGCCTGCCTGCCCGACCCGGTGCAAGGCCTGCTGGACCTTGGCCGCTTATATAACGAACAGCGCTTTGCCAAAGGCGTGACCATGGCCGAAGTCAGCCACAGCTGCCGGCGCATGCTCGACGACCTGCTGGCCGGCCGCGATGCACGGGTGCTGGACAACCCGGACTACCGCCTCAACATCATGGTGGTCAAGAGCCATGGCCTGCTTGCCGATGACCACCGTGGGCGCCTCGGGCTGGGCCTGTCCTCAGTAATCGCCGACAACCTGCGCGGCCGTGCGCGGCTGTCGCGACACTTCGAACGGCTGATCATCCACGACCCGCGCCAGGCCCCGCCCGTGCACCCGCTAAAGGATTTCCCCTCGCGCTTCCTGGCCCTGGAACTGGGCAACCTGCGCCAGGCACTGCTGGCGTCGGGCTCAATCCCGATGGTCATGCAAGGCGTGCGCGACCTGCCCGGCGCAGGCGCTGGCACCTACCGCGACGGTGGCCTGCTGGACTACCACCTCGACCTGCCCTACCACGGCGATGACATCGTGCTGTACCCGCACTTCACCGACCGGGTCATCCCCGGCTGGTTCGACAAGGGCCTGCCGTGGCGGCGCAGCAACCAGCAGGGCCTGCAGGACGTGTTACTGCTGGCGCCATCCAAGGACTACCTCGCCCGCCTGCCCCACGGCAAACTCCCGGACCGCAGCGACTTCAAGCGCTTCATGGGCGACGACCCAAGCCGCAACAAATACTGGCAGACAGCGATGAGCGAAAGCCGGCGGCTAGGGGATGAGTTTCTGGCATTGGCGGATAACGGCGGATTGGGCGAGATACTACAAGTCTTGTAGACGCTGGCTTACCAGCGATAACCAAAGTTATCGGCACAAAACTGTGCAGCCCCTCCAC
>NZ_LKEG01000062.1:0-33953 GCF_001645105.1 Pseudomonas marginalis | reverse complement strand
ACACCGAGCGTGAGCGAGGTGCCGAGTGTTGGGGCAAGAGCGTTTTGCTTACTTTTGCGCTTTTCAAAAGTGAGCCGCTGTAAAAGCGGAACCCATAGCAGCCGTTACCTAACTAACGGATATGTACCCGGTCTGATCCAACATCCTGATCGTCTACCAGGCCGCCGGCGGGAGCAAGCTCCCTCGCCACAGGTCCAGCGCCATAGCCAGAATTGTGTAGATGCCCAAGCCCCGATGGCGCTGAATCAGTCACCTGATGAATCGACTGACACACCGCTATCGGGAGCAAGCCCCCTCCCACATTTGGATCGCGGGGTAACCGTTAGATTGTGGTCAGCTGTCAGGCCGCCGGCGGGAGCAAGCTCCCTCGCCACAGGTCCAGCGCCGTACCCAGAGTCGTGTAGATACCTATACAGCGAGGGACGGTATGCGCGCCAAGGGATCAAGCTGTTAAACTCGCCGCCTGCCAGACACCGACCGAGCTGAAAACACTGTGGAAATCTTCAAGGAATTTACATTCGAATCCGCCCACCGCCTGCCCCACGTACCGGAAGGCCATAAATGCGGGCGCCTGCACGGGCATTCGTTCAAGGTGGCGATCCACCTGAGCGGCGACCTCGATCCCCATACCGGCTGGATTCGCGACTTCTCGGAGATCAAGGCGATTTTCAAACCGCTCTATGAACGTCTCGACCACAACTACCTCAATGACATCCCAGGCCTGGAAAACCCGACCAGCGAAGTGCTGGCCAAGTGGATCTGGAATGAGTTGAAACCCCTGCTGCCTGAGCTCAGTGCGATTCGCATCCACGAGACTTGCACCAGCGGTTGCATCTATCGCGGCGAGTAAGCGATTGCGCGTTGAAGAACCACCTGCGGGTGGTTTTTTTACGTCTGCCACCCCCAATGTAAAGCACCCTTGACACGGCAATAATCCAAACCTAATGTAAAGCACCCTTTACTTGTGGAGATGGTCATGTCGGTCAAACGCTTTCTGGTGGAATTCGCGGTGATAATGCTGGCGTACATGCTGTGCGTCGTCATTTCCAGCGCCTATGTGTCGTCCATGCCCGACGGCGCCGCAAAAATCGCCTTGGCCTTGCTGCCAGTGATTCCGATGATCGCGATGGCGGTTACGATCATCCGCCGGCTGAACGCCATGGATGAAATGGGCCGCAAGATCCAGTTGGACGCGCTGGCCGTGGCGTTTGTGTGCACGGCGCTCACGACCTTCAGCTACGGCTTCCTGGAAACTGCCGGCTTCCCACGCTTGTCGGCCTTTATGGTGTGGCCGATCATGGGTGGCGTCTGGTGCGTGGCCACGATCATCGGCACAAGGCGCTACCAATGAATAACCTGATGCGTCAGTTGCGCTCGGAACTGGGCTGGTCCCAGGCCGACCTTGCCGATCGCCTTGGCGTATCGCGCCAGACCATCAATGCCATCGAGACCGGCCGCTACGACCCAAGCTTGCCGTTGGCGTTCAAGATTGCCAAGGTGTTCGAACGGCCTATCGAAGGGATCTTCGAAGCGCCGACAGATTGATCGACTGTCCAAAGGAGCACATTGCAATGATGCGCCTCGCCACTGCTGCTGATGTTGCTGCCATCGAGGCTATCGTCCAGGCGGCCTACTCGCCGTACATCGAACGGATCGGCCGCAAGCCAGGGCCGATGTTGGAGGATTATCACCAACAAGTGAAAGCCGGAGGCGTACACGTGCTGGAAAATGCCGGGCGGGTTCAGGGTTTTATCATCCTGCTGGATGCTGATGGCGCACTGCTGCTGGATAATCTGGCCGTCGCCCCGGATGCCCAGGGCCTGGGCCTCGGGCGGTTGCTGATGGATTTTGCCGAGCAACAGGCGCTCGCCGCAGGCTTCGCCGCCATCCGCCTGTACACAAATGAAACCATGGCCGAGAACATCAGGCTGTACACGCGCCGTGGCTATGTCGAAACCCACCGGGCCGAAGAACATGGCCTGCACCGCGTATACATGACCAAACAACTCCAGGAGTAACCCATGGAAAACACCTGGCTGGCCCAAGCCAAACGCTTGCAGGCGTTGGCGTCCACGGGGCTGCACTTTTGCACTGATGATTTCGAGCGCGAGCGCCTGGAAGAAATTGCCGAGATTGCCCACAGCATGCTCGCGCAATTGGGCAATGTGCCCTTGGAGCGCATCACCGGGTTAGTCACCGACTTTGCCCAGCGCTATTCGACACCGATGATCGACGTACGGGGTGCGATCATCGAGGACGACCGAATTCTGCTGGTGCGCGAGTTGACCGATGGCTGCTGGGCGTTGCCGGGCGGTTATGCCGATATCGGTTTGTCGGCGGCCGAAAACATCATCAAGGAGATTCGCGAGGAAGCCGGGTTGACGGTCACCGCGCGGGCGCTGTACAGCGTCACGCACAAGGCCAAGGGCTTGTATCGTCCGGACGTGCGGGACTTCTACAAGCTGTACTTCCTGTGTGAACCGGTGGATCAGTGCGCACCGATGGCGGGTTTCGAGACTACCGAAGTGGGCTTTTTCCGCCTCGATGCGCTGCCGCCGCTGTCCCGTGGGCGCACCATCGAGAGTGATCTGGAGGCGGCATTCGCCTTTCATCGCGGCGAGACGACCTACACGCTATTCGACTGATCCAATTTGTATCACCGCTGCACCGCTTTCGTGCCCGACTGGGCACGGCGTACAACCCTTCCTGCGTTTCTCCCATGTTTGGCTATAAATAGTGTGCACGATGCACAGCGTCGACCGTGCGCCTGTCACTGCCGCCGGTTTGGCACGCACGGTGCAGTAGGCCTGCGTCACTCATTCAGGGAGCAAGGCACATGACGCAGCAAGAACCGGGCAATGATTACCCCCTCAGCGAAGTCCCGATGCATGCGCGCAAAGGCCTGGCGTCGACCGCCATGGTGCTGCTGGGCTTTACGTTTTTTACCGCGACCATGTTTGCCGGCGGCAAGCTGGGGGTGGCGTTCAGCTTTATCGACATGCTCGGCGTCGTGGCCCTGGGTAACCTGTTGTTGGGTATCTACGCCGCAGGCCTGGGTTACATCGCGTTCAAGAGCGGGCTGAATTCGGTGCTGATGGGCCGCTTCTGCTTCGGCGAACTGGGCAGCAAGCTCAGCGACTTGATCCTCGGTTTTACCCAAATCGGCTGGTACGCCTGGGGTACCGCCACGGCCGCGGTGGTGCTGGGCAAGTATTTCGAACTGAGCCAGGGCAGCGTGCTGGCGTTGATGGTGCTGTTTGGCCTGGTGTTTTGCGCCACGGCCTACATTGGTTATCGCGGGCTGGAGATTCTGTCCTACATCGCGGTGCCGGCGATGGGCATCCTTCTGTGTCTGTCGATGTGGGTGGCGACCGTGAAAGTCGGCGGGCTGGAGGGGTTGTTGGCGGTGGTGCCGAGCGGTGCGTTGGACTTTTCCACGGCAATCACTCTGGTGTTCGGCACCTTTGTCAGCGGCGCGACCCAAGCCACCAATTGGACGCGCTTTTCGCGTTCGGCCAAGGTGGCGGTGCTGGCCAGCCTGATCGGTTTCTTTATCGGCAACGGCTTGATGGTGCTGATCGGCGCCTACGGTGCCATCGTCTATCAACAACCGGATGTGGTCGAAGTGTTGCTGCTGCAGGGCTTTGCCATGGCGGCGATGGCCATGTTGCTGCTCAACATCTGGAGCACCCAGGACAACACCATTTATAACTTCGCGGTGGCCGGCTGCAACCTGCTGCGCACTAAGCGGCGCAAGACCGTGACCCTGGCCGGCGCGGTGATCGGCACCCTGCTGGCGTTGCTTGGCATGTACGACCTGCTGGTGCCGTACTTGATCCTGCTGGGCACGGTGATCCCACCGATTGGCGGGGTGATCATGGCGGACTTCTTCTACCGTTACCGCGGCCACTATCCGCGCCTGGCCGACGCTCGCCTGCCGGCGTTCAACTGGCCTGGGCTGGTGGCGTATGCGGTGGGCACGGTGCTGGCTTTCAGCTCGCCCTGGGTCGCGCCGTTGGTGGGCATCGTTGCTGCGTCGTTGACCTACATCGTGCTCACCACCGTACTCCGGGTGCGCGCGCCGCTGGCTGACGCCCGCGCATGAGCCTGACCCTTGCCGATGTACTGGCCCTGCCGGGCTTGGAATCAATGCGCCTGCGCGCAGGCGCCGTTGGCCTGGATAATACCGTGCGCTGGCCCTATGTCGCGGAGAACAGCGGGATTGCCGAATGGGTCTTGGGCGGCGAGCTGGTGTTCGTGACCGGGATCAATCACCCACGGGATGAAGCCAACTTGCTGCAATTGCTGGATGAAGCCTGTCAGCGCCAAGTGGCTGGGTTGGTGATACTCACGGGGCCGGCATATATCCAGGCGATTCCCCCGCGTTTGCTGGAGGCTGCCGAAGCCGCCGGCATGCCACTGATCGAACAGCCCTATTCGCTGAAAATGGTGCTGGTGACCCAGGCCATTGGCTCGGCGCTGATCCAGTCCGAGCAATTGGGGCGCTCGCGGCACGATGTGTTGGAGCGCTTGCTGACCGGGGATTACCAATCCCTGGATTTGCTGCTGCACCGTGCAGTGCAATTGGGCCTGTCGCTGGCCGGTCATTGGCAGGTTGTGCAACTGCAATTGGAAGGCAGCGAATGGCTGTTCGCCCAGGGCGATGCCGCCTATGTAGAGGCGCAACTGGCGCGGCAACATGACGTTATCAGTCGGCGTTTGCGTCAGTTGTCTGCCGGGTTGCCGGTGCTCGGGCGGGCCGGGCAATGGACACTGCTGCTGCCGGCGCCGGACGCTGTCGCCGCCTTGGCCAACCGCCAGCAATTGGCCAACTGGCTCAACCCGCTGAACCTGCGCCTGGCGCCGCTCAAACTGTTTATCGGCCTCAGCGCCGCCGCGCACCCACCGGTACGCCTGGCCCAGGCGCAGGATGAGGCGCGCCAGGCGTTGGCCGCTGCGCGGCGTTTCAGCGAGCGGGCCGGGCTCTGCATGTACGACGAACTGGGCGTGCTCAAACTGCTCAGCGGCGTGCGTGATCGCGCCCTGCTCGACCAATTCCTGAATGAACGCCTCGGCCCATTACTGCGCCACGACGTGCACCATGGCCCCAGCCTGATGCCGACCCTGGAAGCCTGGTTTCACGAGAATGGTAACCTTGTGGCCGCCGCCCAACGGCTGGCCGTGCACCGCAACACCCTGACACACCGTGTCCAGCGTATCGAAGCCCTGTGCGGCCTGACGCTGGATAACGCTTATGACCGCCTGGACATCGGCATTGCGCTGATGATCTGGCGGCTGTCTGCCTGATTGTTTTTAGCCAAGAGGAACTTGCCCATGCACATCATCAACGCCCGCCTGCGCAACCGTGAAGGCCTGCATGATCTGCACCTGGAACATGGCCGGATCGCCAGCATCACCCCCCAATCGGGTACAACGACTGCCGCGGCCGACGACTTGGACGCCGCCGGCAACCTGGTGATTCCGCCCTTCGTCGAACCCCATATCCATCTCGACGCCACACTGACCGCCGGCGAGCCGCGCTGGAACATGAGCGGCACCCTGTTCGAAGGCATCGAATGCTGGGGCGAACGCAAGGCCACCATCACCCAGGCAGACACCAAGACCCGCGCCAAAAAGACGATCCAGGCCCTGGCCGCCCACGGCATCCAACACGTGCGCACCCACGTCGACGTCACCGACCCGGACCTCACGGCGCTCAAGGCCATGCTGGAAGTGCGCCAGGAAAGTACGCACCTGATCGACCTGCAGATCGTCGCGTTCCCCCAGGAAGGCATCGAGTCATACCGCAACGGTCGCGAACTGATGGAAGAAGCCATTCGCCTCGGCGCCGACGTAATCGGCGGCATCCCTCACTTTGAGTACACCCGCGACCAGGGCGTGAGTTCGGTGAAGTTCCTGATGGACCTGGCCGAACGCACCGGCTGCCTGGTGGACGTGCACTGCGACGAAACCGACGACCCGCATTCACGCTTTCTCGAAGTGCTGGCCGAAGAAGCCCGCAGCCGTGACATGGGCGCTCGCGTTACCGCCAGCCACACCACCGCCATGGGCTCCTATGACAATGCCTACTGCGCCAAGCTCTTCCGACTTTTGGGGCACTCCGGTATCAGCTTCGTTTCCTGCCCCACCGAGAGCATTCACCTGCAAGGCCGCTTCGATACGTTCCCGAAACGCCGTGGCGTCACTCGGGTCAACGAACTGCTGGAGGCCGGCATGAACGTGTGCTTCGGCCAAGACTCCATCGTCGATCCCTGGTACCCCTTGGGCAACGGCAACATCCTGCGGGTGCTGGAAGCCGGTTTGCACATCTGCCACATGCTTGGCTACCGCAACCTGCAAAGCGCGCTGGACCTGGTGACCGACAACAGCGCCAAAGCCATGGCCCTGGGCGAACGATACGGCCTGGAGCCTGGACGGCCAGCCAACCTGCTGATCCTTTCGGCGGACAGCGACTACGAGGTCATCCGTAGCCAGGGCCTGCCGCTTTACTCGATCCGCAACGGCAAGGTCTTGATGAAACGTCAGCCGGCGCAGGTGGAGTTTGTGTAAAGGCTCTGTTCAGGCAATCGAGTCGATATCCAGTGTTTGCGCCCTCCCCCATTCGCCAGGCATGGCGGGAGGGATACTGGCGACCTGGGCCAGCTCGCGGTTTTCAGGGTGACTGAACCAGCGCCTGAGGCTCGGTTGCAAGCTGGCGCTGTGGGCTTGACTGCCGTAGACATCACGCGCGTCCAAACGGCGCCAGCGCAGGGTCGCAAGGCGCTCACGACTGGTGTGCAAGCGGTCGATCTCGGCGTTCAAGGCTTCGTTGTGCTCATAGCCCCGATCGTTGGCGGGCTTCAGGCGGACCAGTTCGCGACGCTTGTTGCGCAGTTGCTGGCGCATGGTTTCGAGTGCGTGATCGAGCCGTTCAAATTCTCTCGGTGTGACCAAGGGCCCGCTGCTTTCCTGGGTTTGTTGCCAGCGACGTAGCGTCGCCCAAGCGGCAGGGATATAGCTGGCGGTCATGAAGTGCTGATTGGCCTGAAACAGCTGTTTCAGCAGATTGTCACGGTCAGGCATGTCACCGTGGAGTTGCAACGCTCGGTTGCAGCCGGCTTCCTGGATGGACTCACAACCGGGTTTCCACAACACTGAAGAATGCGTGCCATCTGCGAGCATGATCGGCATGAAGTGTTGCTGTTCGCCATGGTGCTGGTAGGGATTGCCACCGAAACGTACCAGGCCGGCCGCAAACAGCAGGCCACCGGACGCGGGGGCGCTGAAGAGTGTGACGGCGCCGGGGATCCAGAGTTTGGCGGTGGTGTTCATCCACGGAGCCGGGACGCTGGGGACTGGATCGTTGTGGTTGACGATGCGGTGGTGGACCAGGCTTGAGGCACCGAGGGTGAATTCGGAGTCGGCGGCGCGCGGGGCACCGTAGGTGTAGAGGAGGATGTTGTGGTTTCCCTCCGGCGCTCGGCGCAGGCCTTCTGCCAAGAGCAAAGCGATTGCGCCACCCAGGCTGTGGCCGCAGATGATGATTCGTTGGCCGGTGTGAAACTGAGTGAGGTAATGCAGCACGAAATCACGCATCGCCCGATAAGCCTGATAAAACCCTTCGTGCGCCTTGCCGATACCCTCGGCGAAAGCCACCTGATGAGCGTCTGCATCCCGTAGCCCATCTGCAGCGCTGGCAGTACCCCGTACCGCAATCAGGATCACCTCATCGTGATGACTGATAAATGCCTGCGTGTCAGTACCAAATTCTTCATCGTCAAAAAAATGCAAACTCGCGGGGTGCTCCTGCTTCTCCGCTAATTCCGGTCGGTTTTGGGGGTACAGCGTGGGATCGAAAGGCAAAATCTCGAAGCGCCGGGAATACGGGACCTCTTCGTAGAGCGGATAGAACCGTTGCTGTTGATCTGCATCGACTCGCCAGGCTTCGTGATAACCCGAGAGCTTTTCAGCAAAAAAATGACCGACGCTTGGGTCGAAGGGGAATCGAACTGCGTCCCGAGGCCGTTGAGGTGGCTCCTGGCCGAAATTGCAATAACTCAAGGTGGCCATCAACGCCAGCTGATACAGGTTCAAGGCACAGAAGCTGTCTTCGGTTGAAAGCATCGGACGCAACGCTCGCAGTGGCCGAACCTCCAGGACGGTATGGTTGTTGGGAAATAATACGATCCCCGCCAAGGTCGATTGGGGCGGCCCGAAGCCAAGGTCCGCCAGCATCTTTAACGCATGCCGCTGGGGTTGATGAGTTCGCTGCGTAACCGGTGGCAAGTGGGCGACATGACGGACCAAGTCGCGAACTTCAACTTGATAAAACCGACTGGTTGTTGGTTGAGCCGGATCACCTTCGGCACGCCGACCGTCGGAGCGAGCAAATCGAGTGTGTTCCGCCCGAATTTGAAGCTCGGTGATAGGGAGCTTGTAAGCTCGGCGCGACATCAGTTGCTGATACAACGGCTCCGTTCCTGAATACAGGTCGTCAAAAACAAGGGCCACAGGCCCACAGTAAATATCTTTGAGTGTGGCGAATCCGTTTCCGTCCAGCCTGCCTTTGTATTCTTGCCCCGCGCTATCGTGAAGGGTGTAAGGCAATCCACCGTAGGCCGTCCCAACGCCGAGTTCATCTGCCAGGCAAAAACTCACCCAATGCCCGCGCAATGGACAAGCCGGCTTGTTATCACTGAAAAAAGGTTGATTCCGTGCGTCCAACATCATGAGTTTGCTCCTTGTTACTTGCACGATGGGTAGACATCACAGATGCGACCATCGGGCATTTTTATAGGCTTAAAGTCGGTGGTATTACCGTTGCAAAACGCGTACAGGTCTTCAAAGCTGTTACCTTTACAACGCTTCCATCCGCCAGGTACTGCCACCCAGGTACCGTCAAAATACGGTTCTTCCTCGTCAATTAAAGTCAGCGTCACCCTGAGTGTCTTTCCCGGCAACTGATCCCGCTGCACCACGTGTCCTGATCGCTGTGCATCTGGGTGACGGGCCGCCTCAAAAGCCTTGCATGAAAGAACCTTGATGATCGCGTGTTGCGGCCCCGCCGTCCGAAACAGCCACTGACATTGCTTATGCAATTCCTGAACGCCCGAATCTGGCATCCCAGGTATATCGGCGTTCGAGGGATCTGTGATTGAGAAACCTGCCAGGTCTCCCCCGACGTCTGAATATCGGGTCCCCCACTTCGCATACGTTCTAAAATCCACACTGCGCAAAACCGTAGGGCACCCTTCAATGATCTCCGTCAGCGGTAACTCAAAACTCACGCGTTCAGCCACCGGTTTGTAACGCGCAATAAAGATTTTCCTCTCGGGCCTTTTGCCTCGACGTCTCGGCAACGTGCAAGTTTCCCCAGTCGCGGGACCATAGTTGGCGCCGCCGATGAAGCGAAACTCCGCCGGCAAATCCACCTCCAACGTAAACCGTTCAACCGGTTTGCTCACGCACCCCGCCAGCCCTATCATCGCCAGCACAATCAACACGCCCCACCTTCGCCTAGCCATTTTTTCCTCCTGTCAATTCCCACTGGGCTGCCACCCGTTCAAAATGCTCTCCCGGTGCCTCCCCACCCCGCGGCCCCCACTGAACGACCGTGCCCCGTGTGGCCTCTTCCAACCGTCGTACCACCAGAAACTCCAGTTGCTCGGGCCTTCGCCACTGCCAGGTGCGAGCCTGCTCCAATACCTGCGCCAGCCAGATTCTTGGGTCCTGGAATTCCGCTAACGCGACCAGGTCTTCACTGTGCTCGGTCAACAGGTAACGCAGGATATTGGCCTGCAGGATGGCTTCAGCGTTCGGGTTGGGGGCGTTCAGCCAAGGCGCGGGGTTGGGCACCGGATGTTCACCGGGGGCCGGGTTGTCAGCCGTGCGCCAGCGCTCTTCGTGCCAGTAGCAAACGCTGAACAACGGGCCGAGGAATTGCGGCCAATGTTCCGCGCGCAGATAGGCCAGTGCGCGTGCCAGGGTGCGGTTGTCGTGAAAGCGGTACATCGATTGCACACCTTCCGGGCCCACCAGCAGCCTGTCACGCCAGTGCCGAGTCACGACGTCCAGGTCTTCGCTTGGCAGGCTGCCCAGCCAGCCCCAGTTGTTCTCGGGCTGCTGCAAAAGGCCGAGCAATGCAGGCTCGTTCATCTGCTCCAGCAACAAAATCACTGGGCCTTGCCCCGCCAGTTCCGCCAAGTCGGTCTCGGCGTAGAGGCTGCGATACTGTGAAACATCGCGCATCGCCAGCAGTGGCTGACAGGCTTCATGCTGCCCCTCAAGGATCAAACACAACCGATGTCCTGCCTGATGCTGTTGATCCATCCATTGGCCTGGCATGTTCTGCATCAAGCAGCCCTCCCCGGCAGATCACACAGGCCTTCGCGGCAGCGCTCGCACACCGGGCAGTAGTCGGCCCCCAGTTGGCTGGCCAGGTTCATGAGGGTGCCTTGCACCACGGAGATCGCTGGCCTGTCGGCCGCCGCTAACGCATTCGCCGCTCGGGTCACGGAGGGTGAACCGCCCAGGGTGATGGGCCGACTGCTGAAGATGCCCCCCGCCTGGATGACCAGGTGCTCGCCGCCCGCCTTGAGGCTCAGTTGCGCCCCGGCATCGATCACTAGGCTGGCACCGGACTTGAGGTGAAGCTGCTGCCCCGCTTCGACGAACAAAGTCTGGCCAACGTGGGTCCGGCTATCGCCGTGTACATCGAGGTGATCGCTGGCCTTGAGTACGACGCTGCGATCACCCGTGACCTGGCGATGCTCCTCGCTGCCCAGGTGAGTGGTGCTCATACCGTGGATGACTTCCCGGCGTTCGCCCGCCACCTCCAACCGGCTGTCATGGCCGACCTGCTGCTCCAGGTCCCGCTGTGCGCGAAGATAAATCAACTCCTCGCCGCGGCGGTCCTCCAGGTACAGCTCATTGGCGCCCGCGCCGCCGGGGGAACTGCAGCTGCGCAAGACACTGCGGGTCTTGTACTGCGGGAGGGGATAGGCCGACCTGTGCGACGCATTCGGCAGGCAACCGTTGATCAACGGTTGGTCCGGGTCCCCTTCCAGGAAGGTCACCAGCACCTCCATGCCCACACGCGGAATCAGCGTTGCACCGAACCCGTCACCGGCCCATCCGGACGCCACCCGGACCCAGCAACTGCTTGTATCATCCGACGTATTCAGGCGGTCCCAGTGAAAGCGCACCTTAACCCGGCCATAAGCGTCGCAATGCACCTCCTCTCCGGGCGGCCCGGTCACGGTTGCGGTCTGGCTGCCATGGATGCTCGGCTTGGGATGTTTGAGGGACGGTCGATGTACCGCTTGCCAAGGGGTCGCCGTGAAGCGATTGCGATACCCCAGGAACCGGTCAGTCGCGGGCGCAGCCTCCTCCAGCACCTGCGGTTGATAGCCCTCGTGACGCACCGAAGTGATGAGCCACAAATCGTTGCAGGACGGGTCGGGGTGATCGCGTAAGTCAAGAAAATGTCCACTGCGCAGCGCGGGTTGATCACTCCTGCCCAATGCCCGAAGACGGTCACGTTGGTGACGCTCCAACCCCCGCCGCGCCAAGCGCTTACCCCGGACATGGCCGCTGAATCCTGCTGGGTAGTGATAATCCTCAAGAGGATGCGCCGGAGCAGAACCGGCGGTGTCCTGCAGAAGCAACGAAGGGTGTTCGAAATCATGATCGCGGCGCACCGTCGCCTGGCTGCGTGTGCCCAAACGCACCTCGAAACGCTGGATAACCTGCGTTTCGGCCTGCGGCCCGCCAGCCGGGTAATAGCGCTGCACCGGCAAGCGGCGAAACACCGTCTGGTCGTCACCGAACACCAACAGATGAGCGTCCGTGCTGTGACGAAAATGGTAGTGAATGCCCTCCTCTTCACACAGCCGCTGGATGAAGTGCAGGTCACTTTCCGCGTACTGCACACAGAACGTGCGCGGCGGATAAACCACGGGGCCCAGCTCGAACACGTAGGCGTCCGCCAGAATGCCATGCTGTTCGAGGACGGCGGCGATGATCTGCGGCACGCTGCGCCGCTGGAAAATCCGCTGGTCGCGCCGATGCGCAAGATAGGCCAGCCGAGGTGCCAGGGTCAGGTGGTAGCGCGTGGTGCGCTGACCTGGGTCATCTCGGCCTATCGCGTAGATATGCCCATGCAGGCCTTCGTTCGCGTCACCGAAATCCAGGTAGGCGGGTTGGTGGAGCAACGTCTCCAGCGCTAGGGAGGGGTTTTCACTCACGACCTGTACGTGGATGAAAAACGCTTGATCAAGGACCTCGCTGCCGTTGAATGCCAGCACTTGGAAGTCGATATTTATGCGTGGAAGAATAAGTTTGAAACGTGACGAAACAAACGCGTTAACCATCCGTTGTTACCCGCCGCTAATGAATGACCGCCCTGAAATACTCTCTCTCGCTAAAGAATAAGTGACCGAGAAAAAAGCGCCTGAACACCTCAAAGCTTAGCGATTACGGGGAAGAATCGGCCGCGTAAAAATAAAAAAGAAGTTTCGTACGAAGAAGTTGGAAGTGTCTTTTACCAAATGAAAAAACGAGGCAATGCGCCACTTCTTAGTCATAAGAAATGCCCTACATTAAAGTTCGTCACGATAACTAACTAACAGAGAAACAGCCGACGCCAAATCACAGCATCAGCCGTTAAGAAACCTCACCCTTGCAGCCGCGCTGCACCGAACAGACTGACGCTCAGCAACGTCTTGTCCTGAGTGAGCAAGCGCACCGGCGCAATGCCACCAGGCATGACCACGGCAATATCACCGCTCTCAACCCAGCCTGCACGCCATGCCGCGCATGCCACGGCACTGGCGCTGGTTCCGGAAGACGCAGTGGGCCCCTCTCCGCGTTCGAACACCCGCGCGATGAGTCGATTGCGGGACTCTCGCGCCGCCCATTGCAGGTTGACCCCAGCCGCACAGGGTTGCCCGCCGCCTGCGGGAGGTGCAAAGGCAATCGCCTTCAAGGCTTCGAACAGGGCGGGCTGCTGCATTTGTGCGTTGTCGGGCAATGCCGACACCCGCTCGACCAACGTCACACAATGGGGGTTGCCCACCCGTACAAATTGACTGGTGGCCCACTGAGGGTTGATCGCCGTCAGCTCACTGATGTGGCTCAGTTCGGCCTCCTCCAGAAAGGCTTGATCAACCCCTTGGGCCCCCACCGCCGAGGGTCCGAACGTGGGCAACCCCAGTTCAAGCCAGAACCCCGCAACGTCCTCACGAACGGACGGCTCCACCCGAGTGGCGACGGGCGATACCGCATCCGTTTTGTCGTGGTGTACGCGCAACTCACAGGCGTCAGTCATCAGGGCCTGTTCGGTCAGTGCCTGGGCAAAAATCGTCAAGCCATTGCCGCTGCGCTCGGCCAAAGAGCCATCCGTGTTAACGATCAACAGGTCAAACGGCGGCTCGGCCTGGAACGGCCCGACCAACAAACCATCACAGCGATGCGCCTTGGCATCAGCCGGGCGTGGTATCGCGCCCCAGCCGCATTCGGAAGCGACGGCCGATGCCGTCCAACGACTGCGAGTACGCGCGGCCAACGCCGCGCTGTCGGGCACCTCAATGCCCTTGTTTCTTAACAAAGCTGGGCTGACCACGCCATAGACGTTGCCGCGGGCATCGTAGAACAGGGTCATAGCGTGGTTTGCCTGAACAGCTTCATCGGGTCGTCCGTTTGGTTTCCTGCACATTCAGGCAACAGCGTATTACAGAACCTACCGACAATGGGAGGCGGCCTGGAAGGTGGTAATCACCGTGAGCACGAAGGGGTTCAAAAGCCCTCACGGAGATTACGCACCTTCCAGGCCGCCTCCTACACACCCGATACTTCTTACGTGGCTGCAAACTGCCCAGCCGTTCCAAGTGTGTAAAAATAAAATTCACGCCCGGCAAAACGCCAAGGGAACCCCGCTCGCGAACCAACGCCTGATATGCAAGGATGTCGCGCCGGACATCGTTCGTTGAACGCCAAACCAAGGACTTTTCATGACTGCCATCTCCACCTCAGCGCCCGTGGTTCCCGGGCGGCTGGAGCAAATGTCGACCCGTATCGCCTTCTTCATTGCCGGCTTCGGCATTGCCGCCTGGGCACCGCTGGTGCCGTATGCCAAAGCCCGTGCCGAACTGAGTGAAGGCACACTGGGCCTGCTGCTGTTGTGCCTGGGCGTCGGCTCGATCATTGCCATGCCCGCAGCGGGTGCCTTGGCATCGCGCTTTGGCTGCCGACGCGTGCTGAGTGCCGGGACGATCATGATCTGCCTGGCTTTGCCGGTGTTGGCGACGGTCAGTTCGATTCCGTTGCTGATGGCGGGTTTGTTCCTGTTTGGTGCCGGTTTAGGCACGGTGGATTCCACCGTCAATCTGCAAGCCGTGATCGTCGAACGTGCCAGTGGCAAGACGATGATGTCCGGTTTTCACGGGCTGTTCAGCCTGGGTGGGATTATCGGCGCGGGGGGGGTCTCGGGATTGCTCGGGTTGGGCCTTTCGCCACTGCAGGCTACCCTGGTGGTGATCGTCATCACGCTGGCGGCACTGCTCAAGGCGGCACCGCACCTGCTGCCGTACGGCAGTGAAAGTTCGGGCCCGGCGTTTGCCGTTCCGCGTGGCGTGGTGCTGTTTATCGGTTGCCTGTGCTTTATTGTGTTTCTGGCCGAAGGCGCAGTGCTCGACTGGAGCGCGGTGTTCCTCAGTGCCGAGCGCGGCCTGGACGAAGCCTATGCAGGCTTGGGTTACGCAGCCTTTGCCTTGACCATGACGCTCGGACGGTTGACCGGTGACGCCATCGTGCGCCGGCTGGGCGCTACTCGGGTGATCGTGGCTGGCGGTGCACTGGCAGCGGTCGGCACATTCCTCGCCACCTTGTCACCGGCTTGGGAAATGGCCTTGCTGGGTTATGCGCTTGTAGGTGCCGGGTGCTCGAATATCGTCCCGGTGCTGTATACCGCTGTCGGCAAACAGAACGTCATGCCAGAGCACATTGCCGTGCCGGCCATTACCACCCTGGGCTATGCGGGGATATTGGCCGGGCCGGCCTTGATCGGGTTCATCGCCCATGGCAGCAGCCTCGCTACGGCCTTCCTGTTGATCGCAGGGTTGCTGGCAGCGGTGGCGGTGAGTGGAAAAATACTGCGGGTATGAACGTTAAGCAGCACGAGCGGCTTGAGTATTTCAAGCAGCTCGTGCCCCTTGAGCGTCTTTAAATTCCCCTCTCTTGCTTGTCCTCTTGCAGCCAGCGATCAAGGCTGTAGTTCTTCAACCACCCATCGTCGTTACGACTGCCGAACAGGCTGAAACCATTGGCTTTGTAACTGTCCAGAGAGTCCATTAACCCGGGTCGCTCCGTGAGATTCTTGGCCAGGTACACCTCTTGCTCAGTGTATTTTTTCAACGGAAACCCGGTGCGCGGATCCCGTACCGCTTCACCGTTGTTGTCCGTTACGTTAGGGTCCTTGCTGATCTCGGCAATCGTTTCCCTTTTCACGTACCGGTGTTTTTCTGAGCCAAAAAAGGCACTGAAGTCTTCCGACTTGTCCCGCCAATCATCAAATTTCCCCCTGAATGCCCGCACGACCTGCGCATCGGTTTTCGCATGGAACGGATCGGCGCTCTGGGTATTGGGGTTGGTATTGCCGATCTGTGAGTCGCCCGCTTTGGCAAGGCTTTCATGGGTAATTTCACCGCCTTTGGCAACAATCGCATCGTTCAGCCGGGGACGGTTGAGTATCTCTCGTGCCAACATGATAGTGCGCTCCGACACCTTGCTGCTGCTGGGTTCTTCTTTGGCTATTTCCTGCAAAGATCCCTGGGTCAGTCGGCCATCTTTCTTGAAGGCATCCAGTAATTGCAGGTTGTTTTTGAGGTCGGTCGCCAGCAAGTGGTCGTCTGAGCTGACAAAGGGGTTCCCAACCTTCGACATGCCTCCATACAGGTTCTGGCCGTCAAAGTGACGATCGGCGCCGTTCGCGAAACGGGTGTTGAATGTCTGCAACGCTGGCAACGGCTTACCCAATGCTCGGTTATCTACCTCATGGCGAAACTGACCATTACCCGCACCTGCTGAGGGATTGTTCGGTGCATTTAATACCGCTATTTGCGTGCGGCCCAGATTATTGACAATTTCCGCCATGATTCACCTCTACCCTATCTAGATTTTCGTAGCCTGGGCCTTGATTACCTGATCCGCAAAACCGACTCGAAATCAACATGGCACAAGCACCGATTGAGTGGTGCTCAGAAGACAATGGTTCCGAAGACTGCCGTCCAAAACGCCGGACTTACCCCAGTGAATCTTGAGCGTTTGTAACCCGCTCACCTGGCCGGGCCATCCATGGCGTGGAACAGCCCACTAGCGGCTGGACAACTTGTGCCAAAGGTTGGCAAATAGGCAGAGCAAAGGATTGGACCCTGGCTCTTCAGTGATCGCTCGAGAGCCTTTGTCAAAATCTTCGGCGGTGGGCGCCTTGAAACTGAACTTAGGCGAGGATGTGAGGTTAAGCCCCTGTGGCTGGGACGTTCCCGGGGTCTCTGGCTTTTGCGCAAGCGTAGCCATGGCCGAGACGTCGTACTGGGAGTGACGGGATTCAAATGATGTCGAGTTCATGGTCCAGACCTAATCCGGTAGATGAAGGCCCCCATCGGTAGTCAATGACCGGTGGATATTTACTCTGTGGTGCGTTTTTGAAAACGGTTCCTGCGGGTGGATCTGTATTTCCTGTACCACGCGTTTGCCAACCTCTGCCGCGCAGTCCGCGACAGAGGGCCGCCCCACGCCTAACGAAGCAGTTGGTACAACTCCTGCTGAGAGATCTTTCCATCGCGACGCCAACCGTCAACGTTGTCCATCATCGACCTGAGGTCCGAACGGGCCATCACTTCCCTCGACAGCTGGGTGAGATGGTCGGTGAACGGGTTGCCGGTCAACGCTTGCGACGCACGTGCGCTGAGTTCGCGGAGCTTGATCGTGCTGCTGAAGTAGCCGCCCTTCAGCGAATTGAAATGGGTCAGCATTTCTCGCACGAGTTGCTTGTCGTTATTCAACTTCAACGGGTTATCGGAACGAACAACGCTACTGATGTCGTCCTTGGACAAACGGCCATCCAATGCCCCCGTACTGCCATTTCTATCGAGCGCTTGCATCAGACCGGGACGCCGCAACAGTTCCTTCGCCAGTCGGATATTCGGGTCCAGGGAGGGGTTGCCGGTCAACGGTCGATTGGCCATTTTCTGCACGCTCTGGGGCGTCACACTGCGTGAAGGCCAGCGGCCCTTGAACGCCCCATAATTATCCAGAAGCCCCTGGGCCAATTGCTCATTACTTTGTTTGGAGTAATAGGGGTCCGGTAACGTCGGGTCTGGACGCGGCGGCGGGCCGGGGTTCGGGCGCACACCGTCCGGCACTGGGCGCGGCGGCGGGCCGCTGAATACCGGGCCGCTTTGGCTGGACTGCGATGTGAAACTGACACCTACCGTGATCTGGGCACTTGATGAGGTACCAGACCGCTCAGTATTGGGTTTTGCCTCTGCAAGAGGGGCATTATCGGTGGAGGGAGCGAGGCTCTGATTGAATGCTGATACCGACATTTGGTTCTCCAGTTCGGTGTGTTCAGGCGCCTGACCTCACCGTCCCAGCGACCCTGACGCTCAATAAGCCGTCCAGGCAACCAGCAGAGGCAGGCATATCCTGTGTGGCCGAACGGTGGGAAGCGGTTCCTGAGACAGATGAAAACTTCCAAAACCCAAGTAGGAAGAGCATCGGCAGGGTTGAGAGATAACCCCCTATGTTGGACAGCATTACCGCCCAACCTGAGCAGGAAGCGCGGCAATGTGGTGAGTCAACGGCGGATCAGAACCTAATGGGGAGCGCTCACCTGTTTGAGACGGCTGAGTTTTTCGCGGCTGCCGCACACGCTCATCTGGCACCATTTGCGCTGTTTGTTCTTGGAAATGTCCATGAACACCCAATCGCAGTCCGTGGCACTGCAACTGCGTAGCGCGTGCAGATCACCCGACACCAGCAGTTGCGTGGCCTCGATAGCCAGGCGTCCCAGCACCATGGCCGTCAGTTCCTGCGCTGTGGTGCAGGCTTTCCACGCCCAGGCAGGCTTACCATCGACCGACCGCAGCACTCGCCAGGCGACGCCTTGCTGGAATATCTGGTTGATCTGCTGCAAGGCCTCGTCGGGGGCGGCGTGGTTCATTGATAACGGATAGAACACCTCATACAGGCATTCCCTGAACGCAATAACCGCGTCCAGGTCCGGTTGGTAGGCGATCGACGACTCGAACACCATGGACTTGTAGTCATCAAACTCTCGGGCTGAGATCAATGACGCATGCAAGGCCCATTCGAAGAAAAACTGAAAACTGGTGAGCCGCTCTTCGATGACCTTGAGTGCGGTGCCGGGACGCCGGCCATTGGTGGTATTGATAAAGTCCAATACCCGGGCCCCACCAATCAGACGGATCGATTTTGCAGTGCCCGTAAAATGTGTCATGCCTGCTCCTGAAAAAACACGTTCTCCCTGCGATGGCGCAGATTACCTTGTTTTTTCGAGTTGCAGACATTGGCATCTCGGCGCAAAGACCAACGGCTAAGTGCGAGCGTCGTTGCGCGCCACCCAATCCAGAATCGTCTCGACAGACTGCGCCACTGAAAGCGCCTGGGTATTCAAGTGCACTTCCGGAAACACCGGCACGTCATAGCGGGAGTCAATACCGGTGAAGTGCTTGATCAAGCCTGCGCGGGCTTTTTTATACAGACCCTTGGGGTCACGCTCTTCGGCGGTTTCCAACGGCGCATCCACATGCACTTCGACAAAAAACTCATTGCCGATGATCGAGCGCGCGTAATGCCGGCTGGCCGACGAAGGTGAAATCAACGCCACGATCACCAGCAACCCCGCCTCCAGCATCAACCGCGCCACTTCGGCGACCCGGCGGATATTCTCATCGCGGTCGCTGTCGGTAAAACCCAGGTCCCGGCACAGCCCGCCACGCACCGAATCGCCGTCGATAATGGCGGTGAGCCGCCCTTGTTCCTGCAGGGCAATATCCAGCGCATCGGCAATGGTCGACTTACCTGACGCAGAGATACCCGTCATCCAGATCACGGCTGGCTTATGGTTCGTTTGCGCGTGTTCGGTGCGCCGGTGGTTGAACGCAAACGCATGCAGATTCTGGTTTGGACTGTCTGGAAAATAACTCATGGCCGCTCACCCTCCGTCACCGAAACAGGTTGTTTACCCAGCATGAACACCATCACGCATTGCACGAACAGCAGCAGCGCAACCACCCAATACACGGTTGAGAACGACCCGGTCAGGTCCTTGGAAAAACCGCCGAGGAAATTGCCGCACACCCCACCCAGGCCGATCAATACGTTGGCAATACCGAAGGCCTGGGTCAGTCGGCTGACCGGCACAATTTGCCCGATGTAACTGGGGACCAGCCCGAAGATGGGATAGAACGCCAGCGCAAACAAAAACGCGGCCAGGTAGAACAGCGGGAGGCTGTTGAAACTGAACACCAGGGTGGCGGCCAGCCCCGCACTCAGGAAACACATCGCCAGCGACGCCCGCACCCCCACCTTGTCGGCAATCCAGCCCACCAGGAAGCCCGACGCCATGCCCACGGCGCCGATGGTGGTCCAGATAAACCCGGCATCCTGGACCGACACGCCCAGTTCATCGCGAAGGAACGGCGCCAGGTAAGTCTGGAACGGCAGCAGCGCCATGCCATTGAGGAAGGCGATGGCCCAGGTCAGGTACAACGAGCGGCTGAGCCAGGGTTGGCGGCTGTCAAACGCAGTGGCTCGCTCCCCGGCAAACCCGCGGTCCTGGCTGGCGGCCAGGTTGCGCAACAGAAACCAGGCCACCACGCACAGGGCCACCGAGATCAGCCCGGCGGTGAGCCAGATCGAGCGCCAGCCGCCATTCAAGGTCAGGAACGACACCAGCAGGCCGTTGATAAACACGCCATAGCTGGTGCCGCTGGAGATCAGCCCCATGACCCGCGAGCGGTTGCCGGGGCTGAAGCCCTTGGTGACGATTTCCGCCAACGGGATGTACACCGAGGCGGAACAGCCGCCGAGCAGGATCAGCAGGGCTCCCGATAACCAGATGCTGTCACTGACACTCAGGCCCAACAGCGCCAGGGAGGTCATCACCGTGGACACCAGGCTGATTTTCCAGCCCTCGAAATACCGGCTGATCACGCTGGTGACCGATGAAAACAGCAGGAAGCCGATCTGCGCGCCGCCGGTGATCAGGCCCACCGTGGTGTAGTCGAAACCGATGTCGCGACGCATGTCCACCACCAGGTTGGCGAACAGGTAAACGCCAAAGCCATAGGTACTGGCCACGAACCCTGTGAGGACCACCGCCAGCACGACGCTGTCCAATGGGCGGGTATTGCTCTGTACAAGTGTGCTCATCAAGCCTCCTTATTCGGCGCGCGCAGTGTGGATGACGAAATCACAATCCATCATGTCGTAGTCACGTTCGAAATCACCGTAGCTCTCATGGTCGGTAAACCCGGACTTGAGCACCTCCCCCTTCAATTCCCCCGGCAACAGCGGGTAAACCTGCAGCCTGTACTGCTCCTCGTTATCGAACGAATAGATGAACTCACACAGGTGCTCATCAACCTGCCCCAGGCTGACCGAAGCCTTCGTACCGCAGTAGTAGTAATGACCGCTGGCTTTGAATTTGCCGGCACGGATGGCGAAGAAATTGCGCTGATCCACAATCAGCAGGCCACCTGGCTTGAGCAAGGCCCTGAATTTCGCCAGCACCCGCAACCGATCGTGCGCGGCGAACACATGGCACAGTGAACTGCCCAGGCACACCACCGCATCGAACTGGCCAAGCTCCTGGGAATCCAGTGAATGCCAGTCGCGGTAATGGGACTGGATGTCCAAACCGTGTTTGCGAAAGTTCGCTCGCGCCTTGGTCAACATGGTACTGCTGCCATCCGTGGCGACGACATCGAAGCCCGCCTGCTTGAGCTGCACCGCATGAAAGCCACTGCCCGTCGACACATCGATCACCGACTGCACGCCGTGACGTCGCAGCAGCTTTTCAAAGAACCCGTCCTCCCCTTCCTTGCGCTTTTCCCAATCAATCAACTCATCCCAACGCTCGACGAAATCCGCCGAATACTGCGTGGCATAACTGGCGACTTCGTTGTGCTTACGCCCCGACATCTGATTCATCACACACCTACCAGGTTGAATTCTTGAAGGACAGGTACTTGCTCGCCAGCTCGTAGGCGAACTCGGCGGACTGCTCGATCGACATGGTGTGCTTGGAATAGCCCAGCATCGATTGCATGACGGCCATGCACTGCGGGTTGTACGTGACGGAACCATCGCAATGGATTTCGTCGATGCCATCCTGGCTCTGGCAGATCGTGTTGATGCGCACCGCCTCGTCCATTGGGCAAGCCTCGGAGAACTGCACCTCGATCCGCCCGTCCTGCAACTGCACCGGATAGCCGCCCGGAAGCCCGAGAGGGCCTGGCGCATGCACCAACACCGGCGTGGACGAAAACAGCCCTTCGATGACGGTGACGGCGGAGCACGCGGTGAGGAACTGCCCGTCCACCCCACCCAGGCGGCGGTACTCGGATTTCACCGTAGAAAAAATCGCCTCGGCCGGCAGGCGAGCCACCTCCGGCCGGTCGCGCACCTCATACAACAGGCGGTAGCTGGCGCGTGGAGGCAGGCCTCCGCGTGGCACGTAATGGCTGAAGTAATGCTGGGCATACAGCTGCACCTGCACATCGGCGGGCGCACATTCGAGCAACCGCGCAATGGAAAAACGCACGGCGGGAATCAGATTGGCCACATTGCCCACGCCGATGTCCGGCGCCAGACCGATGCGCGCCAGGATCGGGTTGACCGCATCCGGGAACGCTGCGTTCACGGTTTTGGTGGTGATGCCGGACGCTTTTACTGCTTGCATCAGGCAATGCATCAACGTCAGGTGCATCGGCAGCCAGGGGCCGAACTGGGCCTGGTCGAGCTTTTCAAAGGAGAGCTTGGGCAACCCGGTGATGACCCGCCAGGACTGCAGCGATGCACAGTTCACCAGCATGTCCGGGGCTTCTTCACGCAGCAGCCGCGCGACCTTGCCGATGTCGGTCAGGTCGGCAATCACCGGCTTTATCGCGATGAACTGCCCCAGCTGTGCGCACGACAACGCCACCAAGTTGCATAACCGAATCGTTGCTTCTTCATTGCGACCCAGCACCACAAACTCGAACGCGTTCTTCGGCGCCAGAATCTTGAGGATCTGCAGGCACAGGTTGCCGGCGCCCACCAGCAGCAGTTTTTTCTTGCGCACTGGATGGCTCATCGTGGGTAGGCTCCGTTGTCGACCGGAATCACCCGACCGGTGATGTGCCGCATGGCATCACCGACCAGCAGCAAGATGACCTCGGCCACCCCGCTCGGCAGGATCGGGTCCTTGAGGACCTCCTGGCGGGCGTATTCGGCGCGTCGGTATTCGGGGATGGTGCCGTAGATGGCGGTTTCATGAATCAGCGCCGGCGACACCACGTTCACCCTCACGAACGGGGCAAAGTTCCAGGCGTTGGCCTTGGTCAGGCCGATCACCGCCGCCTTGGTGGCGCCGTAGAGAGCGTCGCAGCTGCCCACTTCACCGGCCACCGAGGCGATATTGACGATGCTGCGCGGGGCTTCGTGCTGCATTTCCCGCTCGGCGAAATCCTTGGAGAGGTACACCAGGGCCTTGAGGTTGACGGTGAGGATCTCGTCTATCTGTTCGTCGGAATAGGCGTAGACACTTTTACCGTGGTAAATGCCGGCGTTATTGACCAACCCATAAATAGTCGCATGGCGCTCATACAGCGTAGGAATAAAACCCTTGATAACATTCATGTCGGAAAAGTCCGCAACATGCGCCTCGAAGACATCGGCACCGTAAAGACCTTGCAGCACGTTCAGACCTTCGGCGTCCTTGTCGGCACCGATAACGAAGTAGCCCTGTTGAATCGCCATCTCTACAGTTGCCCGACCAATTCCGTTGGCTGCCCCGGTCACAATCAACTTTTTCATACAACAATCCTTATTGACAAAACTCATTCATTCGCGCGTAAAAAGTTTGATGGTATTCGTACATTTCCTTTAATTTCGGAAACTGCTCGAATGCCCGCAAGTCGACCGATGTTTTTTCCGGCGACACAATACGCTCACTGTTTTCTGCAGCCACATGCCAACTGCGCCAGGTTTTCCATTGTTGTGGGCATTCGCGCTTCCACGTCATCGCGTGTGGTAGAAACTCAATACCCAAGTAATCACACAGTTTGCGAATCACCCGTTCCGGATCGGCGGCCAGGTCATCCGCATTAATCACATAAGGCACGTTGCCTGTCAGTTTGGTGACCACGCAGAAGATGTCGTACAACGCTTTATGCCCAATGGCCTGCAACGGCATATCAGGGTGCACCCGATGATGGGAAATAATGCTGCTGGCGGGTTCGCGAATAAGAAAGATATTGGCCTGTTGCGCGAGAAAGCCACTGTCCACTTTCAAATCGTCCAGGCAGTGGTAACACATATCTTTGTGAAACACGTTAGTGCGTTCGCGGGCCTTGAGTAGATGCTCTTTTATACCTTGGTAAGTCGTGGGCAAACTGTGGTCCCACTCATCCGAAGGAATCGCCGAATCCGCTGAAAACGCCATATGCGCAAAGGGCTCGTGGAAAACCTCGAAATCCCCCCGCTCGATAAACACCCGCTCCAGTACGGTGGAGCGCGAACGTGGATGTGCCCACAAGCCGATCATCCGGTTCATGCGATCACCCCGAATTCGGCCGCCAGCAAGGCGTTGAGGGCGCGCTTGAAGGGCTTTGTCACCGGGCAGAGTCGAACGCAGTAGTCGGCCAGGCGCCGGTGTGCGCTGTTGGCCTCATTGCAGGCGTTGAGGAAGGCCTCGTGGTTGCCAAAGTCGTACGGCTCGATGCTGTCGACAAAGTAGGCTTCATAGAAGTACGGGATGCGAATCAGCTTCGCGAACGTCGACGAAGGCGGCTTCTGTGGTCCCACGGCGGGCACTACCGGTTTACCGTGGCTTTCACGCTCGACCAGAAACTCCACGATGTCGGGGGTCAGCGTGTAGCACGTCGCGGTCTGCCCGGTCTTTTCCAGGTGCCAGCAGTGCTTGTTGCCCCGCTCGTCCACGTCGACCTTTATGCTCGACAGCAGGGTTTTGACCGGCACGGTCGAGGCCGCCACCAGCGCCTGGATCTGCTCGTAAATCATCAACTCGGCCCAGCGCAGTTCCTCGGCGCTCAATGCCAGGCCGCGTTCGGCCGCTTGCAGCGTGAATTCAGGCTGGCAGGCGAAACGCCCGATCATGAAGGTGATGACGTGGTTGCAGTGGGCGGTGTCGACACCGTTGCTGCGCGCCGTCGCCAGGCCGCGCTCGATGGCCTGGATGCCGGCCTGGAACTGGGCGACCGTGAAGCAGAAGGTGATATTGACCGACGCGCCTTGGGCCACCAGTTGTTCGACTGTTGCCATGCCTTCCAGGCTGCCCGGCACCTTGACCATCACGTTCGGTGCCAGGCGCTGCAGCTCCAGGCCCCTGGCCGTCATGCGCTCGGCGCAGCGCACATCCACCGGGTCAACCTGCGCGGAAATCCAGCCTTCGGCCTGTGCCGATTGCACCCAGCGCGGCTGGAGACTCGCGGCCCCTTCGATGATGACCTCGTTGTACAGCTGCTTGCGCAACTCATCCGGAGAGAGGCTGGCAAGGTTGAAGCGTGAAGACCAATACTCACGCTTTTCGAGGATAACAGCCGTCACCAATCGGGGGTTGGTGGTCACACTGCACAAGCCCCAGGGTTTGGAAAAATCATCCGGCATCAACTTTTCTATATAGGTAGCCGCCGCCGGGTACTTTTCCAGCAAGTGGTGTTTGTAAGGCAGGTACACAGCAGGCGATGAATCCCACCAAACTTGCGAACATTGATCGTTGCGCTTAAGTTGTTCCAGGTAACCAAGTGTGTTCACGACGCCTCCTCCCTGAGTAATGAGATCAATTAAAAATGGTCAGTAATTCACGTATATCGGTAATCGGCACTGCGCCGACTGCGACCAACTGTGAATGCCGATACGTCGGACCAAAACCGATAACACTAATATTGGCGGCGACCGCCGCCTGAATACCCGTAACACTGTCTTCAACCACCAACGCGTCACTGACATCGACGTTATAAGTGTCACACGCCGTCAGGAACACCAACGGATCAGGCTTCCAGCGACCGACTTCATAACAACTGAATATTCGCCCTTCAAAATAAGAAAACAGTCCAGCAATACGCAGACAGTGTTCTATCTTATTGCGCGGCGCACTCGAGGCGACGCAATAGGGAACGTTCAGGCTTTCCAATACTTCAACCATCCCCTCAGTCGCCTTCAAACTGAGTGTCAGTGCTTCCAGGGCCTGCTGGCGAAAACGCTGTTCAAACTCAGTGTCCAGCGTGAGTTTTAATATCTGTTCAGCTTCGCGCAGACAATCCGCAATCTTGCGACCACGGAAGTGTTCAATAAAGCGGGTTACATCAAGCAACCTGTCGCGCGAAGCAAGCGCATTAAGCATGGAGATCAACACAGACAGGGTTATTTCTTCACTTTGGACGAGTACGCCGTCGCAATCGAAGATAATTAACTTAGGCACGCCAACTAAGGCCGCTGCTTTTACCTGACCAGGTAGTTCCCCTATATCGGCCGAAAGGCACATAGGAATCTCTTATAGGTGGCCCCGCGATGACTTCCGAACTACCAACGGAGCGGGTTGAGGTGTGCCTATAAGACACGTGGCGAAAAAGCCTGTCAAACGCTTTTGAGCGGTTTTTTAGTATCTTATGGTTATTTTTTATAGTTCTGTTATTCAATTTTTCACCATGGTTGTAGTCGCTAAAATCACACGGATGAACTTCCCCTGCGCGCGGCCAGTCAGCTACTGGAACTCACGTATTTAAGGTCGGTGAGCAATGCGTATCTCTTTGGAGCAACAAGTGGCCCTGGTGACAGGCGCCAGTTCAGGAATCGGCGCCGGCGCGGCCAAGGCCCTGGCGCAAGCCGGAGCGGCCGTGGTGCTGAATTACAACAGCCAGGCCGCACCGGCCGAGGCCTTGGCGAAGCAGATCAACGCCGAGGGTGGCCGGGCGATTGCCATCGGCGCCAACGTCTCAATAGAAGAAGATGTGGAACGGCTGTTTGCTCAGACCCTGGATGCCTTCGGCCACCTGGACATTCTGGTGGCCAACTCCGGCATGCAGAAGGACGCCAACCTGGTGGACATGACCCTTGACGACTGGAATGCGGTGATCGGCGTCAACCTGACGGGCCAGTTCCTGTGTGCCCGCGCCGCGGTGCGCATCTTCAATCGCCAGGGCGTGCGCGAAGGCGTGTCGCGGGCTGCCGGCAAAATCATCCACATGAGCTCCGTGCACCAATTGATCCCGTGGGCCGGGCACGTGAATTACGCGGCGTCCAAGGGGGGCGTGGAGATGCTAATGCGCACCCTCGCCCAGGAAGTCAGCGAACAGCGCATCCGAATCAACGGCATTGCGCCGGGGGCGATCCGGACGGCAATCAACCGTGCCGCCACCGAAGGCGCGGCAGAAAAAGAGCTGCTCAAGCTGATTCCCTATGGTCGCGTAGGCGATGTGGAAGACGTGGCCAACGCCGTGGTGTGGCTGGCCAGCGATGCCTCCGACTATGTCGTAGGCAGCACACTCTTTATTGACGGCGGCATGAGCCTTTATCCGGAGTTCCGTGGCAATGGTTGATTTGAAGAACGAACCACAGAGCGCCATCGATGCCCACGGCATCATTGGCGATATGCGCAGTGCCGCATTGGTAAACGACAAAGGCAGTATCGACTTCTTCTGCTGGCCGGAATTCGACAGCCCGTCGATCTTCTGCTCGCTGCTGGACAGCCCTGATGCCGGGATTTTCCAACTCACCCCGGACCTGCCCAACGCGCGCCGCGAACAGATCTACCTGCCCGACACCAACGTGCTGCAAACCCGCTGGCTCAGCGACGAAGCCGTGGTGGAGATCACTGACCTGCTGGCCATCAGCGAAGAAATCGATGACCTGCCGTTGCTGATCCGCCGGGTGCGAGTAGTCAGTGGCAAGGCCAATATTCATCTGCGCTGCGCGGTACGGCATGACTACGCCCGCACACCGACGCACGCCAACCTCGACGACGGCACCGTCGTCTTCAGTGCCGATGGCCAACCCGGCCTGCGCCTGTCCGGCAGCCATCCGCTGCAGATCAAGGACGGCTCCGCCGTGGCCAGCTTTGTCCTGGACCAGGAAGAAGGCGCCGAGTTCGTCCTCGGCGGCCAGGACGATGAACGCGTGGACAGCCGTTGCACCGACCTGGCACTCGCCCACACCTTGAAATACTGGCGCGGCTGGATAGCGCAGTCGAACTACCGTGGGCGCTGGCGCGAAATGGTCAACCGCTCGGCGCTGGCCCTCAAGCTGCTGACCTCGCGCAAACACGGCGCGATCATCGCCGCCGCCACCTTCGGCCTGCCCGAAACGCCGGGCGGCGAACGCAACTGGGACTACCGCTACACCTGGATCCGCGATGCGTCGTTCACCGTCTACGCTTTCATGCGCCTGGGCTTTGTCGAAGAAGCCAACGCCTATATGCGCTGGCTCAAAGGACGGGTCAGCGACTGCTGCAGCCAGCCGACCAAGATCAATATCCTGTACGGCATCGACGGTCGCCAGGAATTGCCGGAGGCCGAACTCGATCATTTTACCGGCCACGGCGGCGCCAAACCGGTGCGCATCGGCAACGAGGCGTTCGACCAGATCCAGCTGGACATCTACGGCGAGCTGATGGACGCGGTGTACCTGGTCAACAAGTACGGGGAAGCCATCTCCCACGAGGGTTGGAAACACACCGTCGATGTCGCCGACCAGGTCTGCGAAATCTGGAACACCGAGGACGTGGGCATCTGGGAAATGCGCGGCGAGCAGCATCACTTCCTGCACTCGCGGCTGATGTGCTGGGTCGCGCTGGACCGCGCCATCCGCCTGGCGTCCAAGCGTTCGCTGCCGGCGCCATTCGCGCGCTGGGACCAGACTCGCCAAGCGATCTACGCCGACATCTGGAGCAATTTCTGGAACGAAGAACGCGGGCATTTCGTGCAGCACACCGACAGCACCGCGCTCGACGGTTCGATGCTGCTGATGCCGTTGGTGCGCTTTGTCGCGGCGACCGATCCACGCTGGCTTTCGACCTTGGAAGCCATCCAGAAAAGCCTGGTACGCGACGGAATGGTCTACCGCTACCGCAACGACGACAGCCAGATCGACGGCCTGCAAGGCACCGAAGGCGCGTTTGCGGCCTGCTCATTCTGGTACGTCGAATGCCTGGCCCGTGCCGGTCAAGTGGAAAAGGCCCACCTGGAATTCGAACAACTGCTGCGCTACGCCAACCCCTTGGGTTTGTACGCCGAAGAATTCGACAGCCAGGCCCGCCACCTGGGCAATACGCCCCAGGCCTTGAGCCACCTGGCGCTGATCAGCGCGGCGACCTTCCTGGACCGTAAGCTCAGCGGCGAGAAAACCACCTGGCAACCCTGAGGTGGCGTGTGCATGATGGGCAGGCCCTCGACCACGGTCTCGACAAGTCACGCTACGGCCTTCAACCGTGCGCCAGCCCGTCAGGCCCATCGGCTAGCGTTCCAACACCTGAAAGGAGCCCACCATGACCACCGCCTTCCCCCTGCACTCCGTGCGCACTTCCATGCTCGACATGGCGTATGAAGCCCACGGCCCTGCCGACGGTGCGCCGGTGATCCTGCTGCATGGCTTCCCCTACGACCCGCGCGCCTATGACGAGATCGCGCCGGTGCTGGCCGCGCGCGGTTGTCGGGTGTGGGTGCCGTATCTGCGCGGTTATGGCCCGACGCGGTTTATCAATGAGCAGGTGATGCGTTCCGGGCAGCAGGCAGCGTTGGCCAAGGACCTGCTGGAGTTCATGGATGCGCTGGGCATTGCGCAAGCCACCCTCGCCGGCTATGACTGGGGTGGGCGTGCCGCGTGTATCGTCGCGGCGCTGTGGCCCGAACGGGTGCGTGGGTTGGTGACCGGCGATGGCTACAACATCCAGGACATCGGCAAATCCCTCACGCCACGCACGCCTGCGACGGAGCATCGCTTGTGGTACCAGTTCTACTTTCACACCCAGCGCGGTGTCGACGGTTTGACTGCCAACCGCCGTGAGCTCTGCAAGCTATTGTGGTCACTGTGGTCGCCGTCCTGGGCCGAAGGGCCGGGCCTGTATGACCAGACGGCGGCGTCGTTCGATAACCCGGACTTTGTCGAGGTGGTGATTCACTCCTATCGCCACCGTTTCATGTATGCGCCCGGCGACCCGGCGTTGGAATCCATCGAGCAGGCCCTGGCACTGCAACCGACAATTTCGGTGCCGAGCATTTCGTTGTGCGGCGCCGATGACGGCGTAGGTCCGCCGCCCGAGGTGGATGATGACGTCGAGCATTTCAGCGGGTTTTACCGGCGCCAGGTGTTGCCGGGCGTGGGCCACAATATGCCTCAGGAAGCGCCGCAAGTGACCCTCGCGGCGATCATTGAGTTACTCGACCGGCCCTAAGGCGCCGCAGGGATCCTGAAGCTGAACACGCTGCCCTGCCCCGCCACGCTCTCGGCCCAGAGCGTGCCGCCATGGGCCTGGATAATGCCATGGGAGATATACAATCCCAGCCCGCTGCCGGTAGGGTTACCTTCGCGGGACGTCCAGTAGCGTTCGAAAATGTAGGGCAATTGCGCCGCGCTGATGCCCACCCCGTTGTCACACACGCGAAACAGCACCTCGTCGTCCGCCGCTTGGGCGATCACTTCGATGGCGCCCCCCACGTCAGTAAACTTCAGGGCATTACCGAGCAGGTTGGAAAATACCTGGAACAACCGCTCCGGATCGGCCTGGATGTGTAATCCCGGCTCAGCACGCCAGGTCAGGTTGATACCCTTGGCTGCCGCCAGCGGGTGCCACATCAAGCCGAGCTGATCGAGGGTCGCCTTCACTTCCAGCGGTTGCAGGGCGACCTGGTAACGCCCGGCTTCGATGCGCGAAATGTCGATCAGGTCCTCCAGCAGGTTATTCATGCGCGACGTGGCGTTCTGCATGGTTTCAATGGCCGTGGTCAGACGCAGGTTGGCCCTGCTGTCGTCGGCGGGTACCAGCTTGCGCATCATGCCGCATTGCATCAGCAGGATCGTCAACGGGCTGCGCAGGTCGTGGGAGACCACCGCCACCAGTTCATCGCGTGCATGCACAGCCGCATGTTCGCGCTGTACCTGGCGCGCCAGGTCAAGCTCAAGGGCATGGCGGCGCAGGCTCTCCACCGCCAGCAGTTCCGAGGCCGACCATTGCAAGGCCTTGCCGTCGACCTGCTGCTTCCACAGCTCAAACGACAGGCGCGGGCTCAAAGGCTTGGCACCTGCCTCCTGATGCTTGATCGGCTGGCCGCTCCAGTTCACCGTGGATTTCAGCTCAGGGCGAAACCACATCACGACGTTGTCCACCGGTTTAGGCAAACGAAAGGCCAACAAGCCACTGGCGATCGCTGAGTAGGCGGCGGCCGGCGGGAAGTCGATAGCCAGCTGGTGGCTGGCCACGACACCTTTGCCTTGCGCTTGCACCCACGGGTACAGGGCGCGTATTTCAGCCTCGGTCGGGCACACCCCGAAGCAGTGCAGGCGCTCCTCGACCAGAATCGCCAGGCCGTCGGCGAGGGTCAGGTTCAACAGGGTTTGCACATGGGGCAGCAGGCTTTCCATCACATCGAGGCTGTCGCCCGCCATGGCGTTAGCCAACGCGTCGATCATGCCGGTTTTTTCCTGCTGCTGGCGGCGGGCTTCCTTCTCTTGCAGCAAGGTGATCTGCATCGACAGCAACTGGCCGATGCTGGTACAGGCCGTGCGCAACTCATGGGGCACACGCAAGGGCTCGCGGTGCCCGCAGGTGATCAAGCCCCAGAGCTGCTCGTCCTTGAGCAGGGAGATGCTCATCGACGAGCGCACGCCCATATTTTCCAGGTACTGGCAGTGCACGGGCGAGACGCTGCGCAGCACCGCGAAGCTGAGGTCGAGCGGACGGCCGTTATCGGGGCGCAGCGCGGGCAAGATCGGCACCGGTTCGTAGGCTGCGTCGGGAATCACGCGGATCCAGTTCAGCCGGTAAAGTTCGCGGGCCTGGGGTGGGATATCCGAGGCGGGGAAACACAGGCCCAGGTACGGCTGCATGCCATCGCTCAGGGATTCGCCGATGACCTTGCCATGCCCTTCCTGCTCGAAGCGGTAAAGGGTGACACGGTCGTAGCCGGTCAATGCGCGGATCTCGGTGACGCAGATCTGGTACAGCCCATCGAGGCTTTTCGCCGATTGCAGGCGGCGCAGGGTCCGGGCAACACGCATGGCCGCGGTATGCCGGGGCGTTACGGCACGCTCCAATTCAAGAAACAGCAGGCCCTGGTGGCGATGCAGCAACGCGTCGAACAACTCGCCGTTGAGCGTCACTTGATGCAACTCGTCTTCATCCGACTCCAGGTCCGCCAGCGCCAGCCGTACCTGGGCCAGCGCGTCAGCGCCGATCAAACTGCCCAGCGCCTGGCCGGACAGCGGCGCGGCGCCCAGGCCCAGTTCGGTACTGACGTTGGCGCTGGCCTGCAACACCCGCAGCGTCGGCTCACTGAGCGTCAACAGCAACCCGTGGGGCTGGATCGAACCGGGAATATGAATAGGCTCGCTGGCGCAATCGTCCCGCAGAGGATCAGCGCTGATCGCAGGCAATGGTTTCATGAGCAAGGTGACGCCGGGGGGGCGAAGGGAACAGCGGCGCAGTGGAGGACGATCACTGCGGAGGGTAGTTCGCCAACATAGCACCTTGATCCCACTGTGTACGTTTTCGTTCAAGCCGGCTGACAAAAGCGCTCGCGGTAGGCCTGGGGCGTCACGTCCAGCACGCGCAGGAAGCTGCGCCGCAACGTCTCTTCACAGCCAAACCCGCACTGCACAGCGATGCGTTTGATCGACGCCGTGCTGTCGGCCAGTTGTCGGCGCGCGGTTTCGACGCGGATTAATTCGACGGCACGCGCCGGAGTCTGGCCGGTTTCGGCGCGGTAATGGCGCACGAAGCTGCGCTCGCTCATGCCCGCTTGCGCGGCCAGGGTGGGAATATTCAGGTCCAACGTCAGGTTTTCGGCCATCCAGGCGTGGAGCTCGGCGAAACGGTTGTCATCTTTTTGCAGGGACAGCGTCACGCTGAATTGCGACTGGCCACCGGGGCGCTTGAGGAACACCACCAGGTGCCGGGCCACTTCCAGGGCCACGGCGCGGCCCAGGTCTTCTTCCACCAGCGCCAGGCACAGGTCGATGCCGGCGGTGACACCGGCGGAGGTCCAGACGGCGCCCTGCTGGATGAAAATCGGGTTGGACTCCACCGTCAACGAGGGGAACTTGCGCGCCAGCTCTTCGCAACGCGTCCAGTGGGTGGCCACGCGGCAACCGTCGAGCAGGCCACTGGCGGCCAGCAGGAAGGCGCCGGTGCACACCGACGCCATGCGCCGCGTGTGCTCGGCTTTTTCCCGCACCCAATCGACCAGCGCCGGGTCTTCAGCGGCGCCGTATACACCCCAGCCCCCTGCGATCACCAGCGTGTCGCACGGCGTATCGACGGCAGGCAGCGGCTCGGCCACCAGCGCCAGACCGGCGGAAGTCATCACCGGCTGCGCCTGCGCGGCGATCACCGAGACGGCATACGGCAAGGGTTCGCCGCGCTGGCGCGCCAGGTCATTGGTGGAGGCGAACACTTGCAGCGGCCCGGTGACATCGAGCACCTGGGCGTTATCGAAAGCGAGTACATGGACGATTCGAGGCATGATTGGCGTGATTCGTGGGCTCAATGGCGTATTCGCCAAAGCCTAGGCCTCTAGAGTGAAGCCGTCCACCCCTTTGACGGAGCTTCATTCATGACCTTGCAGATCGGCTTTCTGTTGTTCCCCGGCATCCAGCAGCTGGACCTCACCGGCCCTTATGACGTACTGGGTTCATTGCCGGATGTGAAACTGCACTTGGTGTGGAAAGACCTGGAACCCGTCACCTCCAGCACCGGCCTGGTGTTCACCCCAACCATGACCTATGCCGAGTGCCCACGCCTGGATGTGATCTGCGTGCCCGGCGGTTCCGGCGTGGGCGCACTAATGGAAGACCCGCAGACCCTGGACTTCCTCAAGGCCCAGGCGCAAACCGCGCGCTACGTGACCTCGGTGTGCACCGGCTCGCTGGTACTGGGCGCGGCGGGTTTGCTGCGTGGCCGCCAGGCGACGACACACTGGGCCTACCACGACATGCTCGCCCCGCTCGGCGCCATCCCCGTGCAGGCACGCGTGGTGCGTGACGGCAACCTGCTGACCGGCGGCGGTATCACCGCCGGCATCGACTTCGCCCTGAGCCTGGCGGCCGAGCTGTACAGCGAAGCGGCGGCGCAGCTGGTGCAATTGCAGATCGAATACGCGCCGGCGCCCCCCTTCAACTCCGGCCGCCCGGACACCGCGCCCCAGCACGTGCTGGAAGAAGCCAACAAACGCACCACCGAATCGCGCAGGGTGCGCGGCGAGATCGTCGCGCGCGCGGCTGCACGGTTAGGCTGATTCTGCAAAACACCTACAAGCGCCGGCTCGCCGGCGATAACCAAAGTTATCGACACAACTGTGCAGCCCCTCCACTAACCACGATGCGAAGCGAGCCGCTCTTGATCCTGATCTTGATCTAGCTTTTGATCTCAGGCGCCCCATCAAACACGCTGGCCGGAATTCGACAGGGATTTGGGGGGTAAACCGGCAGGGATGCCGGTT
>NZ_LKEG01000061.1:19105-19337 GCF_001645105.1 Pseudomonas marginalis | reverse complement strand
CGCGCTAGAACATCGGCCCACATCTTTCGGTACCCCTGAATGAAATTTCAGGGGATTTTACTAAAGACCTTGAAAGGGATGGCTGTAAAAGCGGAACCCATAGTGGCCGTTACCTAAATAACGGATATGTACCCTGTCTGATCCAACATCCAGGTCAGCCGTCAGGCCGCCACGGGAGCAAGCTCCCTCGCCACAGGTCCTGCGCCATACCCAGAATTGTGTAGATACCGAG
>NZ_LKEG01000061.1:7003-19091 GCF_001645105.1 Pseudomonas marginalis | reverse complement strand
GATACCGAGGCCCCGATGGCGCTGAATCAGTCACCTGATGAATCGACTGACACACCGCTATCGGGGGCAAGCCCCCTCCCACACTTTGATCGCGTGGCAACAGTCAGATTGCAGTCAGCCGTTAGGCCGCCAGCGGGAGCAAGCTCCCTCGCCACAGGTCCAGCCCCATACCTGTACGGTGAACCTCATACACCCAGGTGCCCAAATCACAGCCAAACCAGCCCCCACATTTCGCCCCGCATCAGTTTCGAGATTTGCGGTAATCAATCACATACGGCACTTTTTTGTCGAAAGTCTTCTCCAGCTCATCGCGGTCCAGCTTGGTCATACCGCCCAACTGCTGGGCAGTAAACCCGCTGTCACCGACCTGTGCCCCCGGCGCCAAGCTGACCATCCGCTTGGCCACCGCCTCAATGGCGTCGCTATAGCCGCCCTTCTTGTTCAGGTTGAAAGCCCCCAGGTCGATCTGCGTGCGCAACCAGTTCCCCCAGTAAAACTCCAGAAACTCCGGCGCAACTTCGCCAGCATCAGGCTTCCCATAAGCAGCCTTACGAGTGAAATACACCAGGCTGCGAAAGGTGTCGTCCTGCAGATGCTTGAACCCCAGGTGAGCCGGCAACTGCTCAGGCGGCAGGGCCTGGCCTTGATTGTCCTTGAGCCAGACTTTGCGCGCGGCCTGCATGCGCTGCCAGAAACGCTGCATGTCCGGGCTGTTGCTGAAGTCATCCGTAACCTTGACCCACATTTTCAAGCGGGGACCGCCGCCGGGCACCTCCCACAAGGTGGTGAAGCTGTGGTGACCGTCGGTCAGGTACAACTGGCCACCGGGGCCGACCACCACGGTTTTCATGTCCTCGGGATGGCTGCCCACCGGGTCCTTGCAGGTAAAGCTGGCAGGCTTATGCAGGTCGGCGCCCTTGGGGACTTTATCCGCCTCGCCCTGGCCATTGGTTTCACAGTATTCATCAAAGACCTTGGCAGGCTTGTCGGCAAACAGCCCGAGGCTGTAGTAAATCTGGTCAAACCCCACCACAGCCTGGGTCGGGTGCAATTGTTCGAGGGCCACCTCGATCACCTGCCCAGGCTGGGGTATAGAGAATGCCTGGGCGTGGGCAGCCATCCCACACAGCAACAATGCAACAGTCCATGAATGCAGACGCATGAGTTTCAAATCCTTATCGATAAAGTGAAGCGGTTATTTACAACGCGAGCGGCTAGAATCAACCCTATCCGTGAACCATCAAATAGCCAGGAGCCATGATGAGCTCAACCAACCCGCCCTCCCACACCGCCAAGCTGGACCGCATCCTCGCCGATGCCCAGCGCGACCGGGAAATGGGCTACCGCGACAAAGCCTTGAAGATGTACCCCCACGTGTGCGGCCGCTGCGCGCGTGAGTTTGCCGGCAAACGCTTGAGTGAACTGACCGTACACCACCGTAACCACAATCATGATGACAATCCCCAGGACGGTTCCAACTGGGAGTTGTTGTGCCTGTATTGCCACGACAACGAGCACTCGCGTTATACCGACCAGCAGTATTTCGGCGAAGGCTCCACCAGCAGCCCGACGATTGCCAAGGCCACGCATAACCCGTTTGCGGCGTTGGCGGGGTTGATGAAGAAAGACGACTGAATGGGGTAAGCGGGCTAGCGCTGCGCAACAGCCCCAATAAAGCCAGGTAAACAGGCGGTAATTGGCGTTGGGGCCGCTTCGCGCCCCAGCGCGGGGCAAGCCCGCTCACCACATTGTTTAGGCCAATCCCCGTATAATCGCCGTTTTTCTCCAAGGCACCCTTCCCCGTGGGCAATAAACGCTACAGCTGCATCGGTCTGTATAACCCCAAATCCCCCGAAAACGTCGGCTCGGTCATGCGCGCCGCCGGCTGCTACGGCGTGGCCTCGGTGTTCTACACCGGCGTGCGTTACGAGCGCGCCCGGGACTTCATCACCGACACCAAGAAAGTCCACCACGACATTCCGCTGATCGGCATCGATGACCTGAAAAAGATCCTGCCGCTGGGCTGCATTCCCGTTGCTGTGGAACTGGTGGAAGGCGCCCGCCCGCTGCCGGAGTACACCCACCCCGACCGCGCGCTGTACATTTTCGGCCCGGAAGACGGCTCCCTCGACAAAGAGATCCGCGACTGGTGTGAAGACGTTGTGTACATCCCGACCACCGGCTGCATGAACCTCGCCGCCACCGTCAACGTGGTGCTCTATGACCGCCTGGCCAAGGGCAACAACACCCGCTCGGGCCCCAAGTACTGATTTTTTGGGAACATCCGGCGCCTGCGGGCAGTCAGCTATTTATCACTAGCCCTTGTTGGAGACAGACCATGAGCGACAGCAAAACCTTGCGCCCTATCATCGAGCACACCCCGTTTGAACCTCAGCCCACGCAAAACGTGCACGGCTGGGAACGTATCGGCTCGGTGGCCGGTGGCGTGATCATGGTTGGCAAAGGCCTGCGCCGTGGCGGGCTTTTCGGCTTGATCCAGATAGCGATCGGCGGCGTGGCGCTGGCACGTGGCTTCACTGGGCACAGTTCGCTCAAAGACAAGCTGGAACAGGGCCGCCATGAAATGAACACGGTGCGCACGAAGATCGAACGAGCCGGGGAAGAGTTGAAGAACTTGAAGACCAAGGCCGAAGTGGCGGTTGAGAAAGCCACCAAAACCGCTGGCTGACGCCACGCTCAACGAGATTGAAGATCCCACGGTGGGAGGGGGCTTGCCACCTCCCACCGTGGTTTTGCGTCAATGCAATAATTTGGAATCCAGCACCACTGACGACTCGCCGATGATGCTCTCGGCCAGTTGCACAAACTCCGCAGTGGTGATGCTGTTTGCCCGCATCACCGCTTGCGCGAGGTCATCCAGTGAACGCTTGTTATGGGTCTTCACGCGGATCTCGCGGTCCAGCTCCTGCAGCACCACCACCGCCCGTGACACCGTCGTGCCGCTGACGTGTTCGCCACGCAGGCTGGTCACATCCTTGCCTTCCTTGGCCAGGCGCGCCTGTATCGACTGATACCGCTCATCGGTGATGCCCCCGGCTCGGCGCACCAGTTCAATGGCGTAATAGTCGGCCAGGCCTTCGCTGATCCAGTCACTGGTGTCGTGGTCATTGAAGCGGCCAATCGCCTGCACCACTTCACGCACCAACGGGCTGCTGCCGTTTTCGCTGACCAGCGGCGTGCGGCTGTTGAGGTAGATTGAGTCGCGTGCCGAGAACGCCCCACGGCGCATCGGGTCGCTGGCGCCCACCACCAGCAGCTTGGCCGGATGCCGCGGGAACGCGGCTTCCACCTGAGGCCAGACGAAGGTCAGCAACGTCAGTACATCCATACGGCGCATCGCCTGGCCCTTGGGCGAGGCCACGGTGACTTCCGTCTCGCCCAGGCGCACGCGGCGGCTGCCGAGGTTGCCGGCGAGCATCCAGCCGGTGGGCCGGTCGAACAGGCGCGAGACGTTGTCGATACGGAACGTGTTCTTGCCGATGCGCGGCCAGGCGGTCTCGACGCTTTTCCAGCCGGCCGGCAGCTCGAACACCAGGCGCGAGACCAACTCGACGCCATCCTGCTGGTCAAGCCGTGCGGTTGGCACCAGGTCTTCACCGCGAAACAACGCCCAGCTCGGCGTCATGCGCGCTTCATAGATACCCGGTTTGCGCGCATGGGTAAGGCGCACGCGGTAGGTCAGGCTGGCTTTGCTGGCGCTGGGCTGCCAGAGGCCACGGTGCTCGTTGATGCTCCACTGGCCGTCGGCCTTGAAGTCGCTGTAGTCGCCATCGCGGCCCAGGTCGAAGTTCAGGCTGCGTACCGCCGAGCCCTGGGACAGGCTTACACGTACCTCGGCCTGATCGCTCTGGGGCAACAGTTTGACGTGATAATCCAGGTCGACTTTCTTTGCGCACCACGCCGGCGTGCTCAGCGCCAGCAGCACCACAGGTACCGCCAGTTTGAATCCCCCCCTCATACCCACTCCTTGTTCAGCCCGCGCGGAAAATCAGGTAATCCTCCCAGTCATCCTCGGGCACGCTGCCTTCGCTGAGCATGCGCCCGGACTGGGAAATACGTTCATGGTGCACGGCGTCGCGGTCGCCGCAGACCAGGTGGTGCCACAGCGGCAGGTCCTTGCGTTCGCTGACCAACCGGTAGCCGCAGGTCGGCGGCAGCCATTTGAACTGGTCGGCCTGGCCCGGGGTGAGTTGGATGCAGTCCGGCACCGACGCACGGCGGTTGGGGTAGTCGGTGCACTGGCAGGTTTTCAGGTCGAGCAGCTTGCAGGCGATACGCGTGTAATAAACGCTGTTGTCGTCTTCGTCCTCAAGCTTTTGCAGGCAGCACAGGCCACAGCCGTCGCACAACGACTCCCACTCCTCCTGGTCGAGGTGTTCAAGGGTTTTGCGTATCCAGAAAGGTTCGACTTTGGCGGCCATGGCTCTACATCAGTATCGGTAGGTGAAAAGGCCGCCAGTCTAGTGCCCACGGCGCCTGGAACCAAGCGCTAGCGACTGGCGGTGTAACAACACTTGTCAGTCTAGTGGCCGCGCAGTAGCTTTGAGCGCCGAATTGACGATCAGGAACTGCTCATGACCCGTGTTGCCGACTATCCGATCCACACCCAGTTCACCGACCGCTGGTCGCCTCGTGCCTTCACGGGCGAGAGCATCTCCCAGGAAACCCTCCTGAGCTTTTTCGAAGCCGCACGCTGGGCACCTTCCGCCTACAACTCGCAGCCGTGGCGTTTCCTCTACGCGCGCCGCGACACGCCGGACTGGGAGCGTTTCCTCGGTTTGCTGAATGAATTCAACCGTGGCTGGGCCCAGCATGCGTCGGCCCTGGTGATCATCGCCTCGAAAACCGACTTCATCGCCCCCGGTGCCACGGAAGAAACCCCGGCCCTGTGGCACACCTTCGACACCGGTTCCGCGTGGGGTCACCTGGCGCTGCAAGCCAGCCTCAGCGGCTGGCACACCCACGGCATGGCCGGCTTCGATCAGGAACTGACCCGCAAAGAGCTGAAAATCCCGGAAGGATATGCACTGCATGCCGCCGTGGCCGTGGGCAAGTTGGGCGATAAGTCGACATTGCCTGAATACCTGCAAGGCCGCGAAACACCCAGCCCGCGCAAGCCGTTGAGCGAGCTGGTGTCCGAGGGTGATTTCAGCCTCTAAGCCTGACGCAATCCGAACTGTGGGAGGGGGCTTGCTCCCGATAGCGGAGTGACAGTCACTGATTGCTTTGACTGATCCACTGCAATCGGGAGCAAGCCCCCTCCCACATTTGGAGTTGTGTTGTGTCAGTAACCGCGCTCGAAATCCACTTCGCCGCGCAGCGCTTCCTTGGCCTCATACGCCCGCAGGTTTTGCACAAACAGCTCCACCATCAACTCCGGCGATGTCGGCGCCGAGCTGTGCCCGGTCAGCAGCAGACCCCAAGCGGTCCAGAACGGATGACGCTGCGGCAACGGCTCCTGCCGGCAGACGTCGATCACCGCGCCCGCCAAATGGCCCTCTTTCAACGCCTCGACCAGGTCGGCATCGACCACCGCTACTCCGCGCCCGACGTTGATGAACAAGCCGGTCGACTTGAATTGCTTGAACAGCGCCGCGTCGTACAGGTCATGGGTACTCGGCGTGTTGGGCAGCAGGTTGATCACGTAGTCCACCTCCCCCACCAGCCGGCCCAGTTGGTCGAGCCCGGCCACTTCGATAAACGGCGCCTGTTCGCGTGCGGTGCTGGCGATGCCGTACAGCTTCACGCCAAAGGGCAGCAGGAAATCGGCAACACGCTGACCGATATCGCCGGTGCCGACGATCAGCGCCTTGCGCCCCGCCAGGCTCTGGCCCATGCGGTTGTCCCATTTACGTTCGACTTGGCTGACCAAACGCGCCAACACTTCGCGCTCGTGCCCGAGCATGTAGGTGAGGACAAACTCGGCCATGACCTGGCCAAAGATGCCGACTGCACGGGTCAGGCGGTAATCGCGGGGCAGGCCTTCGGCCAGCAACGGGGTGATGCCGGCCCAGGTCGATTGCAGCCATTGCGGATGATGGCCTTGACGCAATAACGTCGCCAGCAGGTCCGGCTGGCCCAGCCATACCGGGCAATCGGCGGCCAGGCGTGACAGCTCGGCCGAGTCGCCGCTGGTCAGCACTTCCAGGTCCGGTGCCGCCTCGCCCAGTAATTGGGCGTAGAGCGGGTGATCCTGTTCAGCAATCAGAACACGCATGCTTAAAACCTTTCAAAAACAGTACGAGCGGCCGCCCGCATCCTTACGGCCACCGCTCACTTATACGATTCCATTAAAGCAAGTACCCCGAACGGGGCACGGATCGATCACATCGGGTCGTTGCGGCGCAGCAGCTCTTCGGGCAAGTGTTCGATGTACTCGTCCTCGGCCGGCGGCATTTGCAGGTGGTAGCCCTGCTTGTCGAGGTTTTCCAGGACCACGGCGATGTCCTCGCGGGACAGTTTGCGCTCGGGCGTCAGCACCATGTCGAACGCGTGATGGGCCTTGCCGAAGGCCTCCATCAACGGTTCAGGCACCCGCTCCAGGGCATCGCTTTTCAGCACGTAGAGGTACATCCCGTCTTTTTTCTTGCTGCGATAGATGGAGCAAATACGTTTCAAGGCTGTTCTCCGGCAGTGGCCAGGCTGTCGAGCAGCGCCTGGCCCATCAACTCGCGGCGCCAGCCACGCAGCGAGTCTGGCAATTTATAAGGCCCGTCGGGGTAGCCACTTTTGACCAGGGCCTCCAGGGTTTTCTTGCGCAGCATCAGTTCCGGCGCCATGTCCAGGCGCTCGGCGAACGTTTGGCCCAAGGCGCGCAGTTGCTTGATCAAAGCGGCGGCATCCACCGGCAACGGTTCGGCAACGGCGGGCGGCCATTGGTCCATCGGCACGCTGCCGGCCCGTTTGATCAGGTCCAGCAGGAACTGGCCGTCCTGACGCACGGTGCGCGGGTGCATGTCTTCGATCTTGCCCAGGGCGGCGAGGTTATCCGGCTGGGATTTGGCCAGGGGCCACAACGAGTGCTCACGAATGATACGATTGCGCGGCAGGTCACGCGCACGGGCTTGCTGCTCGCGCCACGCGCACAGTTCACGCAGCACGGCGAGTTGGGCACGCGACAGTTTCCACGCCAGCTTGGCATCGCGGTACACCTCGTACGGGTCGACTTCGCGGCGCAGGTTGGCGACCAGTTCGGCACCGTCGTCCAGCACCCAGGCGTACTTTTCGTCGGACAGTCGTGGACGCAAACGCGTGTAAACCTCGGCCAGGTGCACCGCGTCTTCGGCGGCGTAGCTGATCTGCGTCTCGGACAGCGGCCGCTGCAGCCAGTCCGAGCGGGTCTCGCCCTTGGGCAGCTCGATATCCAGCACGGCTTGCACCAGGCGCGAATAGCCCATGGAAAAACCGAGGTTCAGGTAAGCCGCCGCCAATTGGGTGTCGAACAACGGCACCGGCAGGCTGCCGGTCAAGCGCAGCAGCACTTCGAGGTCTTCACTGCACGCGTGCACCACCTTGATCACCGCCGGGTTTTCCAGCAAGGCGGCCAGGGGTTGCCAGTTGTCGATGGTCAGGGGGTCGATCAGGTAAGCGCGTACGCCATCACCGATCTGGATCAGCCCGGCAATGGGATAAAAGGTGTCGACCCGCATGAATTCGGTGTCGAGGGCGACGAATGGCAACTGCTGCCATTCGGCGCAGTGCTGGCCGAGGCTATCGTTGTCGCAGATCCAGTGAATATCGATGGCCACACGGCTCTCCCTTGAAGAATGGCGCGCAGTATATATCGCGAAAGGGACTTGCGAGCATTCGCAGTGCACAGGCGACCATGAAAACTCAGACAGGAGGTGAAGAATAGTCCGACAGGCGGGACTTATCCTCTCTTACGTAACACATAGACCCGCCACAGGCTTGAGCCCGGCATGAATTCCTGATGATGCAGGACCTTGAAGCCGGACTGGCGAAACTCGTCCTCTACGGCGGTACGAGAAGGCACGGAGACAATCACCGTGTCGCGGCTGACCCGGTGAAACTCGCGCAGCAACGCCAGTCGCCCTTCGCTGCTGGGTACATGGCGAAACAATTCCAGGCAGAAAATGCAGTCCACCGCATTCGCCGACAACCCGATGGAAAACGCCGAGCCCTGGAACGTCTTGACGCGCTTGAGCAACGACACGGGGTGGTGGGTGCGAGCGTGGTCGAGCATGTCCTGGGAATTGTCCGAGGCCAGGATCACCCGGTTGACGTGTTCGGCCAACACCGGCCAGAAGCGCCCCGAACCGCAGGCCAGGTCCAGCAACAGCCCGGGTTCACCGGCGACTTTCAGCGCCTGGCGCACCATCCATTCGTCGCGCCACGACGCCAGGCGCTGTCGCAGCCCGGGCGGATGTGTTTCGCCGCAGACCCTGGCGTGCTCACGGTCGCAACGCTCGGCGTATTCGATCTCGATGGAGGAAGGTGATTGTGGCGACATCGCGGGCTCATGTGGGTTGAACGGTAGTGAACGACCTTGATTCGCAGCTTAACCACTGCAATGTCAAAAAAAGGTCGAAGCCTTCACTGCCGTAAACCTGATCACGCCGGGTGCAGGTACCAACGCCAATCCTGCTCGCCCACTTCGCCCATGAACTGACGGTATTCGGCGCGTTTTACCGCCAGGTACACGCCGAGGAATTCACTGCCGAATGCCTCTCGCGCCCAGCGTGAATCTTCAAGGGCACGCAGGGTGGTCAACCAGTCGGTGGGCAGCAACTCCTTGGCCTGGGCGTAACCGTTGCCTTCTACCGGGGCGCCGGGGTCGCGTTGTTCACGGATGCCGCGATGGATGCCGGCCAGGATCGCCGCCGCGGCCAGGTAAGGGTTGGCGTCGGCGCCGCAGATACGGTGTTCGATATGCCGGGAGTTGGCCGGCCCGCCCGGTACGCGCAGGCTGACGGTGCGGTTGTCCACGCCCCAAGTGGCGGCCAGCGGCGCGTAGCTGTTGGCCTGGAAGCGGCGGTAGGAGTTGGCGTTGGGGCAGAACATCAATAGTGAATCGAGCAAGGTGCTGAGCATGCCGCCCACCGCCTGGCGCAGCAGCGGCGTGCCGTCGGTGGCTTCGCTGGCGAACAGGTTGTTGCCCTCGGCATCCGCCAGGCTCACGTGCATGTGCATGCCGGTGCCGGCCAGGTCGTCGAACGGCTTGGCCATGAAGCAGGCGGTCATCCCGTGTTTATGTGCCACGCCCTTGACCAGGCGTTTGTAGCGCACGGCTTCGTCCATGGCTTGCAGGGCGTCGGTGCGATGCTCCAGGGTGATTTCCACTTGGCCCGGCGCGTATTCGGAAATCGCCGTGCGCGCAGGAATGCCCTGCAGCTTGCAGGCGCTGTAGAGGTCGGCGAGGAACGGCTCGATCTGCTCCAGTTCGCGCAGGCCGTAGACCTGGGTCGAGCGCGGGCGCCCGCCATCCACATCGCGCGCCGGTTGCGGGCGGCCATTGCTGTCGAGCTTCTGGTCGAGCAGGTAGAACTCCAGTTCCGCCGCCATCACCGGGTAATAACCATCGGCCTTGAGGCCGTCGATCACCTTGACCAACAAATGCCGGGGGTCGGCCACGGTGGCGGGCAGGCCTTCTGTCGGGTGCATGCTGACTTGCACCGCTGCAGTGGGGATCAGCCGCCACGGCATGCGCTGCAAACTGCCGCTGATCGGGTAGGCGCGGCAGTCAATATCGCCCACCTCCCAGACCAGCCCCGAGTTTTCCACGTCGTCGCCGTTGATGGTCAGGCCAAGAATGGTGCTGGGCAGCGGCCGACCACTCTCATACACCGCCAGCAACTCATCGCGGTGCAACAACTTGCCGCGCGGCACGCCATTGTTGTCGAGGATAAACAGCTCGAACATTTCGATGTCCGGGTGTTGTTCGAGGAAAGACTGGGCTTCGTGCAGACTGGCAAAAACACTCATGGGCATTCTCATACGTATGTGTCGGGCAGGCGCACAGGCGCGCGCCATCCAGGGGATGGATCAACGTAGGAATAAGGTGTCTGGTGGGCGTGCGTGTCGGCAGTGGAACAGGGCCCAGAACGCGAGATCGGACGGCAGTGTCGCGGGGTGAGTGTCGGAGGAGCCGTCCATGCGGGAATCACAGTGCGAGAGATAAGCGCGAGCGTCACACGCCTGTATAGGTGTTTAAATCCAGGGTTGACGGAGTTTGGTTGCAGCTTGGCTAAACATTCGACGCACCTTGCCACCCTGCCCCGCGCTGGAAATAATGAGCGCCCTCGACATGCTCCAAGGACTCGACCGCATGAAAGCTCTTTTAGCCCTGTGTGTACTCGGTCTGGCGACCAGCGCCCTGGCCGACACCGCCCCCTCGCGCCTGGACGAAGTACTCCAGCGCGGCACGCTGGCGGTGTGCACCACCGGCGACTACAAGCCTTACACGTCCCTGCGCGCCGATGGCAGTTATGAAGGCATCGACATCGCCATGGCCGAGTCCTTGGCAAAAAGCCTCAACGCTAAAATCCAATGGGTGCCCACTACGTGGAAAACGCTGATGCCGGACTTCCTGGCCCAGCGCTGCGATATTGCCGTGGGCGGAATTTCGGTGTCCCTGGAACGCCAGAAGAAAGCCTTCTTCAGCCAAACCCTGGGCGTCGACGGCAAGATCCCACTGGTGCGCTGCGCCGATGTACAACGCTATCAAACCGTCGAGCAGATCAACCAGCCCCAAGTGCGCGTGATCGAACCGGCGGGTGGCACCAACGAAGTGTTCGCCCGCACCCATCTGGGCCAGGCGCAAATACGTTTGCACGACAACGTGACCCTCTTCGACGAGCTGCTGGCGGGTAAGGCCGACGTGATGATCACCGACGCCAGCGAAGCGCGTTACCAGCAAAAACTCAAGCCAGGCCTGTGCGCGGTCAACCCGGAGCGACAGATGCAGTACAGCGAAAAAGCCTTTTTGCTGCCGCGTGATGATGTGGCGTGGAAGAGCTATGTCGACCAGTGGTTGCACTTGAGCGTGGCCACCGGGGTGTATGACGGCATTGTTAATCAATGGCTGGCGGCGCCTTGAGCCACAGGCGTCTACGCTGTGGTCACACCAACAATAACGAGGGATGGGCCATGAAGGGATTGCTCCGACTCACCTGGCTGCTGCTGTTGTGTTTCAGCCAGGTGCACGCCGCGACGACTCAGGACGAGGACGCGCAGGCGGCCAAGGCATTGCTGGAAAAAGCCTTGGCTTACTACAAGAGCAACGGCGACAAGGCGTTTGCCGCCTTCAGCCGGCAGGGCGAATTCGTCGACCACGACCGCTATGTGTTCGTGGTCGACACCCAGGGCGTGTTGCTGGCCAGTGGTGGGCCCTCCTCCGCCTTGATCGGCCGCGATGTGTCTGAAGTGCTCGGCCCGGATTTGCGTGAGTCGTTCAAGGACGCGCTCAAGCGTCCGGAAGGCCAGGGCATCCAGCAGGCCGATTACCGCTGGCAGAACTGGAACGATGGCAAGGTCGAGCATAAACACGTGTTTTATCAGCGTGTGGGCGAACGCATCCTGGCGGTGGGTTATTACTTGCCTCGGGCCACGCCGGAACAGGCCAGGGCCTTGCGCAACAAGGCGGTGAACGCGTTGCTCAAGGATGAAAGCGGTACGCTCAAGGCCATTAACTCATTGCAGGGGGGGTTCTTGCAGGATGATCTCTATGTGTTTGTGGTCGACCTGAATACCCAGCGCTATGTGGCCCATGGCACTAATCTGCGGCTGGTGAATACTGACTTCAGCAAGATCAAGGATCCGGATGGCAAGCCGGTGGGGGAGCCGATTCTCAGGATGATGGCGGAGCAGGATCAGGGGGAATACAAGTACCGTTGGAAGAACCCGGTGACTGACAGGGTTGAGAATAAGCATGCGTATGTGCGCAAGGCTGGGCATTTTATGGTGGCGGTCGGGTACTACAGCCCTTGATGGGGCTTTGAAACGATGTCCTGTGGGGGGGCTCGCACCGGGGCCTAACGGCCGACCTGGATGTTGGATCAGACTGAGTACATATCCGTTATTCAGGTAACGGCCACTGTTGGTTCCGCTC
>NZ_LKEG01000061.1:0-6985 GCF_001645105.1 Pseudomonas marginalis | reverse complement strand
CAGCGTGTTTGACGGGGCGCCTGAGATCAAAAGCTAGATCAAGGTCACGATCAAGAGCGGCTCGCTTCGCATCGTGGTTAGTGCAGGGCTACAAGCGTTTGGGCAGTTTATTTTGCCTTGTCCTCACGGCCGCGCAGTACTCGGTTCGGCATTGCGATTGCCGCCGCTAGCCCCAGCAGTGACACCGTTGCACTGACCATCAGCAAATGCCGGAATGTCACTGCCAACTCGCCGCGCAGGGCGTCTTGCGCGGGGCCGGGGGCGGCGTTAAGGCCGTCGAGCAGTACGTTGCCGGAACTGCCTTCGGCCACCACTGCGCCGGTGGCCAGGTGGGCGAAGCTGGAGTCCTGCAGCAGCGCCAGCAGCAGTGCCGACATGCACGCTACCCCCACGGCCCCGCCCAGGGAGCGGAATAGGTTGGTGGTGCTGGTGGCGACGCCGATGTCGCGCTGGTCCACCGAGTTTTGCGTGCCTACCAGCGAGGTGGGGAATTGCATGCCGGCAGCGATGCCGCACAGCAGCATGAACATCGCCGTGAGCCCCACCGCCTGGGGCGCGCTCAGGGCCATGCCGAGGATGGCGAAGGGGCTCAGCAATGCGCCGCTGAGGATCATCGGTTTATAGCGTCCGGTCACGGAGGTCATGCGCCCGGCAAAATAGGCGCCCATCGGCAAGCCCATGGCCAGCGGCAGCAGGTGCAGGGCCGCGCTGTCGGCCCCGGAGCCGGTCACCGTCTGATAACGCAGCGGCATCAGCACTGTCAGGGAAATCGCCTGGAAACTGGTGAAAAAGATCGTGCACCAGCACAACACCGCGCTGCGGTTGGCGAACAGATGCATCGGCAGCAACGGCTCGCGTGCGCGGCGCTCGTGCCACACGAATAACGTCAATGCCACCAAGGCAGCCAGCAACAGCCCCAGCACTTCGTCGTCACGCCAAGGGTGGCCCTGGCCGATTTCGGTGATGCCCAGCAACAAGGCGGTCAGGCCGATGATCATCAGCACAGTGCCGAGGTAATCGATGATCGGCTTGCGTTGCGGCACCGGCAGCCCCACCAGGGTGCGATGGGCCACGTACCAGGCGCCGGCGCCCAAGGGTAGGTTGATCAGGAACACCCAGCGCCATGACAGGTACTCGGTCATGTAGCCGCCGAGCACCGGCCCGGCGACGCTGGCCACCGCGTACATGCTGCTGAAATAGCCCTGGTAGCGCCCGCGTTCGCGGGGCGGGATGATGTCGCCGATGATCGCCTGGCTCACCGAGATCATGCCGCCGGCGCCGATGCCCTGGAGGATCCGCGCCAGCACCAGTTGCTCCATGCTTTGCGCCATGCCGCAGAACAGCGAGGCCAGGGTGAACAGGCCCATGCCGATCAGCATCATCGGCCGGCGCCCGTAGAGGTCACCGAGCTTGCCGTAGATCGGCACCGCCACGGTCATCGCCACCATGTAGCCGGAGATGACCCAGGCCAGCAGGTTGACGTCGTGGAACTGCGCGGAAATGGCGGGCATGGACACGGCGACAATGGTCTGGTCCAGGGCCCCCAGGAAGATCGCCATCATCAGTGAGGCGAGGATGCTGCGTACGGCGGGCAGCGGCGGAGCGGGCTGATTGAGGTGCGTCACGGCAGGACCTTCGAGCAAGGCCCGCGGGAAAAGGCGGCCCGCGGGAATGCTCGATACGATAGCAGGCTATTCGATAGCTTCGTAAGGAAGTCCGACGTAATTTTCTGCGATGGTTTTGCGCCCCGCCTCGGAGTGGATGAAGTATTCAAGCTCACTCTCGGCGATGCGCTGGCTGAAGCCGTCCGCCTCGGGAAACTGGTGCAGCATCGAGGTCATCCACCAGGAAAATCGCTCGGCTTTCCACACCCGCCGCAGGCAGATGGCGGAATAGCGCTCCAGCAAGTCCACCCGCCCTTCGCCGTAGACCTTGAGCAAAATCCGATACAGCGTGCTCACATCGCTGGCCGCCAGGTTCAAGCCCTTGGCGCCGGTGGGCGGCACGATATGCGCGGCGTCCCCCAGCAGGAACAGGCGCCCGTACTGCATCGGTTCCACGACGAAACTGCGCAGCGGCGCGATGCTTTTCTCGATCGACGGGCCGGTTACCAAGTCCTCGGCGAGGTGGCTGGGCAGGCGGGTTTTGAGTTCATCCCAGAAGCGTGCGTCGGGCCACTCATCGATCGGTTCGTCCACCGGTACCTGCAGGTAATAGCGGCTGCGGGTCGGCGAACGCATGCTGCACAAGGCAAAGCCACGCGGGTGCTTGGCGTACACCAGTTCAGCGTGCACCGGCGGTGTATCGGCAAGGATGCCCAGCCAGCCGAAGGGGTAGACCCGCTCGAAGACCTTGAGTGACTCCGCCGGGATCGATTGACGCGCCACACCATGGAAACCATCGCACCCGGCGATGTAGTCGCACTCCAGGCGAAAGGCTTTGCCCTGATGCTCAAACGTCAGCCAGGGTCGATCACTTTTGAGGCCATGGGGCTGCACGTCACGGGCTTCGTAGAGGGTGATCGCGCCAGCGTCGGCGCGGGCGGCCATCAGGTCGCGGGTGACTTCGGTCTGGCCGTAGACCATCACCGACTGACCGCCGGTCAGTGCCTTGAGGTCGATATGGGTAAGCTGGCCATTGAGCGCCAACTCAAAGCCATCATGCACCAGGCCTTCGCTATCCATACGCTGGCTGACGCGCGCCTGCCTCAGCAGGTCGACCATGCCTTGCTCCAATACGCCGGCTCGGATGCGGCCTTGCACGTAATCGGCGCTCTGGCGCTCTAGGATAAGGGTCTCGATACCGGCATTGTGCAACAGCTGGCCGAGCAACAGTCCCGAGGGACCGGCGCCGATAATGGCGACTTGGGTTTTCAGCGTTTTCATTATTTTTATCGCCCGCATGCTTCACCCGAACGGATAGGGTGAAAGAATTGTCAGTGGTCTTGTAGCTGACATTTTTCACTTGAGTGGCCAGCATAAGAAGGTGAAAACTGAGCCAAAGCCTGCGCTTTTTGCCAATCGGGGCGATTACCGCACCACTCTCCTGGGTATCGGATTGAAACCATGACCAAAACCGCGATTCCGGTCTTCAAGCTTTACGGGGAAAACCAGCAATGGCCGACGCCCGATTTGTTGCACTGTGAAACCATTTCCCGGCGCAGTCGGGAATACCAGTGGGAAATCCAGCCCCACCGGCACGCGGATCTGTGCCAGTTGCTGTATGTGCACAAAGGCCAGGCAGAATTGGAGATCGAAGGTCAGCGCTCCACGTTGAACGAAGCGACATTGCAGGTATTGCCGCCGCTGTGTGTGCACGGGTTTCGTTTTTCCGAGGATGTCGAAGGTTATGTGGTGACGCTCGCGGCGCCGCTGGTCAGCCATTTGCAAACTCAGTTGGGCGCCACGGTCGACGGTTTACAGGCGCTGGGCAACTATCCGGCGGGCAAGGACAGTGATTACCTGAACACCCAGTTCGCCCGCTTGCAGGATGAATACGCCGACGAACAACCGGCGCGGGACATGATGATGCATGCGCTGGTCAGCGTGCTGCTGGTGTGGATCAGCCGCCAAGCCCTCCAGCGTCGCCACCCACGGGCGCCACGGGGGCGCGAGTATTTTCGCAAGTTCACGCAATTGGTCGAGCAGCATTACCGCGAACACCCGAAGATCGAAGACCTGGCCCACAAACTGGGCATCTCGGTCTCACACCTGAACGGCACGTGTCGGGAATTGGGTGGGCAGCCGGCGCTGCAGATCATGCACGACCGCCAATTGCTGGAAGCCAAGCGCCTGCTGACCTACACCAGCATGACCATCAATGAAATGTCAGAAGTATTGGGGTTTTCCGACCCGACCAACTTCTCTCGGCTGTTCCGCCGACGCGTCGGGTTCTCGCCCAAAGCGTTTCGCGAACAACTCAAGGCCGAAACACCGCAGCGCTAACGGTGGGCGCGGGCTGCCACCTTTGCATCCCCTGTGGGCCATTTTTAGCGCAACGCGCTGAAACTGCCAGTATGGGGAACGCATTGATCCTGATGGCAGCTGATCGCAAAGGTGGGCTGCATACGGGTCTGCTCCACGCGGTAGGCGGCAGTCCCGTACAGTGCGCTGGCAATGGCGCACAGGCTGAAAATCATCAGGTACTTTCTGGTTTTAATGCTCATGGCACAGACCTCTGAGCGGATCTACACGGTGCTGTCTAAAGCATAGGTCAACCAGGCCAAGTTGCCATTATCGGGCGACATTCAACACGTTTATGTCGGCCTAGAGACCGACATCCCACGCAGGCTCTTCCGGGAACCTCAGCACCAGGAAATCCAAGAGGCTGCGCAGTGCCGACGGCATGTGCTTGCGCGAGGCGTAGACCGCATAGATGTTCATCTGCCGAGGCTCAGCCTCGGGCAGCAGACGCACCAGTTCGCCACGGCGGATGTAATCACCGGCCTGGTAAGTGGGCAGCATCGACACCCCGGCCCCGGCCAGCGTCACTCGCAACAAGGTGCTGGCTTCGTTGGAGGTGATGTTGCCGTTGATGGGCACCGAGACGTGCTCGCCACCCTCTTCGAAATGCCACAGGCTTTTGCCGAAATAGGAATGGGTCAGGCAGTTATGCGCGGCCAGTTCCTCGACTTTCCGAGGGTCCGGATGCGCCCGCAGATAGGCCGGTGAGGCACACACCACGGAGCGGCACACGGTCAGGCGCCGCGCAATGAGGTTGGGGTCCAGGTCGTTGCTGGTGCGGATGGCCAGGTCGATGCGTTCATCCACCAGGTTCACCGTGCGATCGAGCATTTGCAGGTCGACAGTCACCAGCGGGTAGCGCGTGACGTACTCGGCGATGGCCTCGGCCAATTGCGCCTGGCCGAACGAGGTGCTGACACTCAGGCGCAGCAGACCACGCGGCGCGTCATCCGGCTCGCTGACGGCGGCCTGCATATCGCAACACAATTCCAACAATTGCCGACAACGTGGCAGGGTTTCACCGCCGGCCGCCGTGAGGCTGAGCTTGCGCGTGGTGCGGTGCAGCAGGCGTGCGCCGACCCAATCTTCCAGCTCGGCCAGGTAGCGCGACACCACCGGGCGCGAAAGGTCCAGATGATCGGCAGCGGCGGACTGGCTGCCCAGGTCCACCACCGTGACAAACACGCGCATTGCTTGAAGACGATCCATGATCTGCCCGATTTCAGAAACAAACTATGTCCCAGCATCGCATTTTTAGTCTGGTTTTGTGCAACTAAGCTCTGTGCATCCCTTACCGATGCTGGAGCTGCCCGATGTTCTCAACTTTCAAGCGCTTGACCCTCGCCACCGCCGCCCTGGCCTTCGCCGCCCATGCGGCGGCAGCCGACCTGACTCTGGAGGTGTACAACCCAGGCGAGGCCGCGATCTTTCCGGTCAGCTCGGTGCTGGTCAGCGGCGCCAAGGACGCGATCCTGGTGGACGCCCAATTTGGCAAGGGCCAGGCCGAACAGTTGGTGCAGAAGATCCGCGCCAGCGGCAAACACCTGACCACCATCTACATCAGCCATGGCGACCCGGACTACTACTTCGGCCTCGATACCCTCACCACCGCCTTCCCCGACGCCAAGGTGCTGGCCCCGCAACCGGTGGTCGACCACATCAAGGCGACCGTGGACGGCAAGCTTGCGTTCTGGGGCCCGAAAATGGGCGCCGATAAACCCGCCCGAACCCTCGTGCCGCAGGTACTCGAAGGCCACAGCCTGAACCTCGAAGGCCAGCAACTGGACGTAATCGGCCTGGACGGCCCGCAGCCGGACCGCAGTTTTGTGTGGATCCCGTCGATCAAGGCCGTGGTCGGTGGCGTAGTGGTCGCCGAAAACATTCACGTGTGGATGGCCGACACCCAGAGTGCGCAATCCCATAAAGACTGGCTGGCCACCCTGCAACGCATCGAAGGCCTGAAGCCGCGCACCGTGATCCCAGGCCATTACCTGGGCACACCGTCTCTGAAATCCGTGGCCTTTACCGCCGACTACATCAAGGCCTTTGACGCCGAGACCGCCAAGGCCAAGGACTCCGCCGCCCTGATCGCGGCCATGAAAAAGCGTTACCCCACCCTCGCCGACGAAAGCTCGCTGGAGTTGAGCGCTAAAGTCGCCAAGGGCGAAATGAAGTGGTGAACGGTGTTAAACCCTAACGTACTGGAGAACGTCATGAGCAAGATTGCAATCATTGGGGCCACCGGCCGTGCCGGTAGCCAACTGCTGGAAGAAGCGTTGCGTCGTGGGCATAGCGTTGTGGCGATTGCGCGTAACACCGACAAACTGGCGGCGCGCCCGGGTGTCACCGTCAAGCAAGTGGATGCACTGGATGCAGATGCGCTGCAAGAGGCCATCAGCGGCAGCGACGTGGTGATCAGCGCCGCGCACTTCGCTACCCTGCCCGCCAGCGCGGTGATCGCGCCGGTGAAAAAAGCCGGGGTGAAACGCCTGCTGGTAGTGGGCGGTGCCGGTTCACTGCTGCTGCCGGGTGGCGGGCGAGTGATCGACAGCGAGGGTTTCCCGGCAGAGTACAAGGCCGAAGCCAGTGCCGGCGCAGCATTTCTCGAAGCATTGCGTCAGGAAAAAGAGCTGGATTGGACCTTCCTGTCGCCGTCGGCGGAGTTCGTTGAAACCGAACGCACCGGCACATTCCGTGTAGGCCAGGATGATCTGCTGGTCAGCAGTGAAGGCCGCAGTTGGATCAGCTTTGCCGACTATGCCATTGCCCTGATCGACGAAGTGGAATCGCCAAAACACTCCCGCCAACGCTTCACCGTCGGCTACTGACACAACGCGNCTGTGGGAGGGGGCTTGCTCCCGATAGCGGTGGGTCAGTTGAAATATCGTTGACTGAACCACCGCCATCGGGAGCAAGCCCCCACATTGGGATTTTCAAGTCGCTGGAAACGTTGAATCGCACAAGCACTCGCACCGAACGCTTCACCGTCGGCTACTGACACAACACAGTTAAAACTGTGGGAG
>NZ_LKEG01000060.1:140382-302602 GCF_001645105.1 Pseudomonas marginalis | reverse complement strand
CCCAGTGGCCAGGTTCAAAACGTCTCTGCTCGTCATCCACGACCTTGTGGGCAAACATAAACATTGGTTGGCAGCCTGCGGCGTTTATCTTCGTTCGCTCTTCGTCGGTGACGATGGCGTCTAGGATTGTCCATTCTTCTACGGCGCAGAGAGGCATCCACTTGTAGCGCTTTCTAGCTGCAGACATCGCGTCTTCGAGGCTAAGTTCTGAGCCAACTAGAGAGGCTCCCGGGTCTCCCAAAAGGCCCGCATCGATCACTCTAACCATGTGCTGCCTCCGAAATCATTTACGAGTAGTACGCCTGCTCACCAGAGGCTTGCTGGAAAGTCCGCGCGCTGGTCTTCACGGGCAGCAAAACGCTCTCACCTAATTTCCATAAATTGCCAAAATGAGCTTACGAAAGCTTCGCTATGAGCCGTCTTGGTCGCGATATGCGCAATACTACCTCATTTTGGTATTTAACGGAAACCCTCCTGTGTGGCTATATCCTGACTTTTGAGTGAGCCATGCAGCTTAGAATCGCACTCGCAGGCGCCATCCGAGCACTGCGTAAGCAGCGTCAACTTCGGCACGAAGACCTTTCTGACGCCTCCGTGAAATCTAAACTCAGCGCCCTCGAGCGAGGCGAAACAAGCATTACCCTTGAGAAGTTCGAGAGCCTTGCTGAGGGCCTTCGAATAAACCCTCTGGCCCTCCTAGCTCTATGTATGTCCCAACAGCAAGACACCCCTTACCATGTCCTCATGGATGCTGCCCTGAAGCAGCTGCAAGCGTTTGAGAAAGAAGGAGGTCTTGGAATTCTTGCTGAACAGCTCACTGATGGAGGGGTTGCCCCCCGTAAGCCTGGAAAGCCTCAGAACAAGGGAAGCGAAAGCGTCGTTCGCGAGCTTAAGACTGCTGGAATGAATCAATCGCAGATTGCGCGGGAGACGGGGCTGGCTCTATCGACTGTGCATCGATATTGGAAGAGGATTAACGCTACCGAATCTAGAGCTGATTGTTAGAGGACAATGCTGGATTGACGCACGTGCTCTCAAAGGGCTCGGGGCCGTGCGTTGAGATTGAGCTTGGCTTACACGACAACGCGAGGCCGAGCGGAAAGATCGGTTTGCCGCGAAGTGGCTTCGATCACTGGATAACGTTATTTCCGGCTTAATCCATAGCCCCCTGCGCACGAGAACCTCATAAGCGATGGTGCCAGATCCTGATTCAGGATTTACACAAATGCGACATTAATGTCTTTTTTCGACATTATGAAATCTCTGCCCTTGAATTCGTTTTTCAAAACCGGAGATCTATATTTTGAACTCAAAAGAAAAGCAGCGTTGCCTGCACCGGCCCATTTTTCATTTTGGAAATGAGGCTGGTTCGCTGGCCGCTGTTTTTATCTGACCCTTTCGATATGACAGCTTTTTAAGCTCACTCTCAAGCAAATACCATCGCTTATGGTTGCCCCTACGCACCTTGTAACCTGCTCGTTAATTTGGGGTCGTAGGCCCCGGCTCGTTTTGCCAACAAAAGCCAAGTATTTGAGTTTACTTTTTGTGGTTTGTACGAGATTTGGTGTGATCTGAGATCAAGAAAATCCAGCGAATCAGCTAGAGGTATAGTTCCGTCTAACCCGCTCAGGTTCCACCGGGATGCCCTCGGTTTACAGATACGAACATGCCGGCGATGATCCTGGCGTCGAGCAAGGCGTGGTGAGGCAGCTCTTCACCCTCGCTAGTCGGAGAAAGGGTTGTTGCGTCAGTAGGGAAATTACGAACGATTCTGGGCCATCGCCCGTCCTCATATACCAGGTCGCAAAAAAGCTCCCAATCGAACTGAGGGGCATCAGTGACGATCTCGATCTCTTTTTTGAACGACGTCAGAAATCTGAGCAGCGACATCCTGGCTTCAATAATGGGCAACGCGTAGCTCCCACCCCACAGCTGTGGAAGCACGGTTTCCTTTACGAAATCACTGCAGTCTTCTTCTTGCCAAGCATCGAGCAATTCCACGTAGAATTCGTGCCCATCCTCAGCGACTAACGCCAGTGAAATCAGCTTCGCTGCCGCCGAGAGCTCGGTAAATTCGCAATCAAGAAAGACCATCATGTTGCTGGAACTCCGTTATGACTAGGCCTCGCCTGGATATGGTGCAGGAAGGTCAGCTGTGGGAAATGGCTCTCAAGCATTTTGGCTCAGACGGGTTCCTCAAGGTAATCATAGAAATGTGGAGTCACGCTGCTCCTCCGCCCAAGCCAGTCGTGGAATACCTGTCCACCAAACAGGTGAGTCAAGAAATCCTGAATATACTGAAAATTGCCCAAGAGCGAGTCGGTGCATTCGTTGCTGATCGGATAAGCGTTTTCGGACGATTGAGCTATGAAGCTACACCGTTGAGTTAGCTGAAATGACTCGAAAAGGATTTCTGGGGCACTGTATTAGGCCAATGTGCTAGCAACGAGCCCTTATCGACTGACCGCTCTAAATTGATAGCGAAGTGGCGAGTACGAAGCGGCTGGAAAATCTGGATTAAAATTACGGCCTGCCAGACTTACTGGCATAAACACTACTTGAAAGCAGAAGGACGATTTTCACAAGGGTTAATATCAAGGCGGAGCATCGCCAGTCTTTGAAAATCATCGAGCGCCTGAGGTCGCTAGACATGGGGATGACCTGTTGATGCTGAAGACTTGGTGCTCAACGCCCCACGCCCCGGCGTCATTGTAATGTACGACTCCGGGCACTCCCAAGGAAACGTGAGGGCTAAACTTTGCAGAGTTGTCTACGTAAAGTATCAAGCTTCAAAAGCTCGTCATAAGTAGCGATGATATCGAATAATCCCCACAACCCGGGCGACGGTTGCTGTTCAGTTTCCTGCCCAGGTGGGACTGTGATCAAGACTTGACTACACTCGCCCAAAACGTTGTCAAGTACCCTACAAACCATCGTTAAAGCGTCACGAAGGCTTTCAGTTTCGCTACGAAGCTTATCCGTTTCTTCTGGCGAATTAGGAAGAACACCAGAATCGATATTTCTGATTGTGAGTTTCAACTGGTCGATTTGGCCATTCAAACTCGCATTGCGGATCTTAAGCGCTTCGAAATCCGAAGTAGTAACGACAGGAGTTTCCTCTGCAGACTCCTCTATCTTGCCGCTCCGATCTAGATAAAGACGATAGTCGGAATTCCTAAGCAGCGTGACATGGCTAACGGGCTTAAAGCCTTTGACCTTAGTCTTTTCAGGCAACGACTCGAAATCTCGGTATTCAAACTCTTTCACAATTTTAGCAACGTCGATTGCCAAATTTGTGATGTTCGGATACGTAGCTTTAGACAGAATATCAAGCGCACTACGAATATGTCTAATGCGTAACGCCTTGTGCTCTGCTCTATAATTATCAAACGGATCGAGTCGCTGAACCAATGCTATGCTCCCATTTCTGATAACCCCATGTTAGCAGAAAGTGATAAAGCGGGCCTAGCTACCATGCTAACATTGGCGCTGTCGTGACTGATTTTCATAACGTCCCGGACGCTGAGCATGCCCGTCGTCATCATGCTGGAAATCTGTGACGCCAACTGATGACTCGCAGGTTTGTTACTCGGCTTCAGTAGCTCATCATACTTGCCTTGGTTCACAAGCATCCTCATCCTCATTTGGGCGAACTGCGCATCAAGCCGAGGACTGGAAAGATCCGGAAAGTTCTGAACATCGACCAAGCGCTTCAGGACGTGGTCGGATTCTGAGATCTCGACTTTCTGGAAGTGAGCCATCAGTCCATCCTTCTCTCGGAGAAAAAAACTATTTGCCTCTCCGGTTTGCGCCATCAGATACAGTTGCTGCTCAATAGCCTCCAGGGCGTAAGCTTCCAAAGCATGGTGGTCATACTCAACATACAAATTTTCCAAAATTTGCGGATTGCGAGCGCTTGGCTTGAGAGCTCGATACTCTTGAATTTTGTCAAGCACGACCTTCATCATCTCTTTTGCTTTATCTTTTTCTGCACTCACAGCCTGTAAGTGATCGATACCACGGATGGCATAAGGGCACAACGCGCATTGACGGTGCCCACCGATTTTGGAGACTACTTCCTTCGGACAACGATTATCAAACGGGCAAATATGGCAGTTATTGAACGCGAGCTTGGTGTAAAGTCTTGCGCGCAGAGTCTCAAGCCCGTTCTTGTCATCCGCTACACCCGCGAGGCTGATCAAGCCGTGAGTTTTAATAGCCTGCACTGGATCTTTTTCAATAGACGTCATCAATTTAGCATGAAGCTTGAGGACGGTCTCAGCAAGTTCAGGAGCATCACCCCGCTCAATACTCTGCATGTTTTTCATCATGTAATCAGCGAGCAACTGTTGGTGATCAGACAAATTGTCGCCATCAAAAATTGCGTAATACCAGACAAGCGCCTCACTCTGACCTGTCAAATATTGACCGATGATCGAAGGCGGTAGGAGCCTGATCGCGTCAGATACGAACCCCGCGCGCAATGCATGGGGTGTGTGTGGGCTGACCAGATCATTGACGGCAAGCTCTCTGAGGAAATATGGCGAATAGTCGAGAAAAGGAGCAGGCGAACCACCCTCAGACTTGACGAAAACCAAGTCTTCCCCGGAGGTGTCCTGCATCTGAACGCGAATGAAATGCTGCAGAATCAACATGTAAACACGAAACTGCCGAGAGTTGTTCCAATCAGAGTCTGTATTCCCTTGCCCCCTGAACAGGGGTTTGTATCGACCAAATTTGGATCCCTCAACCATGCCATACCACAAGTCCTGCTTGTAACTAGCCGAAGTGCACGCGTCATACCACTTGCGCTGCCTATCCATGATCTCAATAGCACGCATAGCAACAATCGCAGTCCACTCTCCATGCGACTTGTCTGAGCTTACAAACATGGGTTGGAATGGAAGAGCGCGAAAGCGATCCACCCCACGATCATACTTATCTTTGTCCAGCCAAATCAGATGCTGCTGACGGATACCAGTGTGACACATCAGCTGCGTTAGCCTAACTTCATTGGGCGAAATACGCCTCACCACCTCTCCCCGAATCTCAATGTCGACAACCTTATAAAAACGAGGAAGAAACTTGAAAGTATAGATCTTATCCTCATGATAAAAAATTGGCGTATAATTCAATAACCCTTGATTAACCTCATCCATACCCTTAACGTTACGACCAATCAATCCCGCCCAAGCATGACTATGAATAAGCTCAGCTGTGGAGGGCTGATAGAGCTTACCATCCAGGACTCCATAGTTAACATCTTGCTCCAATTGACCATCGTAATATGGCATTTCATTAATGTGGTCAACCAGGTATTCAAGACTGTCAAGCATGCTGATGAACGTCGAGAAATACGGCCTTGGGACTGGAACTTTGTCAGTGCCTGATTTCTTTGAGACAGCCGGGTAGCATGAACTCGTAAAGTTGTTTCTAAACTTATCAGCACCTGGCAATACTAGGTTATTATCCTCAATATAGTCGCAAAAACGATCGACGATACCTACTCGAGCATACAGAGTATCGCTGACCCAATTATTCACACGAGAAAATTCATTAACATAACCAATAAATGTTCTTGGGGGCTCCTTTTCATATAGGATTACACCATCAAGAAAAACTGATTCTCGGGTAAAAAAAAGGGTACAGTTGAAGTCGTTCAAATTCTTAGGATAGTCTAGGAGATCACCATCCCGTTCAAGGAAGAAATTGGGTAGATAGCACATGACATAGCTCATGAGCAAGCCGAGTACAAACTCATGATTGGTAGTGTTCTGGAGCCTCATAGAGTGCATGAACGATTTATAAAAGCCATCTACCATCGAGGAAAATACTTTCACAGGATAACGCGAGGACTCATAAAAATGCGAATCCTCACCCTCACCACCAATATAGAAAATTTTCTTGAGCATGTGAGACGGGAAATATTTACCAAAATCCTCAGCAAAATTGATACTCCGTACACCGGACGCAATTTCTTGCGCTGCCGCATAAGATTTTTCATACGCGCTTTCAGCTTTCTTTTTTACTTTTCCAGTCCGGATTCGCCCTTTATAGACTCTGGCAGGTTTGTTTTCGCGCTTTTCCAGTTGATATTGGTTTATAACATCCTCAACCATTTGCTTTTTTCCCTCACTCTGAGACGAGAGTGTGAGAAGGAAATCATTGACGTAGTACCTCCGCAATGGCAGTTGTCCTGATCCATTAGCAGCGGAAAACAGGCTGTTGGCATCGGATTGCGAAAGATCCTCAATGGTGTAAGCGGTGGTACTTAGAAGAAGTCTCAGCCAAAAGTTTACGCGACTGCTCCCACTATCAAACTCTTCTCTTTTGAAAAGACTTTTGATCCTGGATTCAGGATGCACGCCGCGAATCAGGGTCAGGCTCTCTACATTCAACTTGTGACAAAGAGCATCCAATACTTCTGGCATATGTGCGATAGTCTGCATCCCGAGAGGCGCAACGAAAACTTTTCGCGCCCAGAGCGTGATGAAAACCAAACGAAAAAACTGAGAGATCGACCCCTCGTAGCTAACTGAGAGCCCCGAAATCCTGGGATCAACTTCACTCCACGAAACTTTACTAGCGCGGAACGTCGCCTCTAATGTCAATTGAACATGACTCACCTCCCAACCTTCAAAGGTTAGAGCACGCCTGAAAATGGTCTCTACTCGCTCCGCAGCACTATCAGGCTGCGCACCATAATATTTTTTATAAAGGGTTCGAACTGTCGCTACAGCCTTAACGAACTGCGGAGCAACCTCATTCTCTTCTACGAGCCAAATTGCGTTGGCGGGGTGCAAATTAATCATTAGTTACTGTCGCCTTGCAGTGAGAGCTTAAGTTGTTTGAGTTCATTCTCAAGATGCTGAATCTGAACGTGGGTCACGCTGTAGTTAGCCGTTGACATACGAAGCATATTAATAGTCGCGAATGTTGCCTCAAGCATTTTGATGTCTTTCCGCGCGTATCGCTCAGTTGCCTTGATGCTCTTATGCCCCATGAAAACTTGCACCGTTTTCAAATCCAGTCCGAATTTGTTATGACCAACCGGATTAGGGCAATGGTTCACCAGGTAATACGCATACATATGACGAAGCGAATGAAAGCCGTAGCTCATGCCCGTAACTTTCTGTGCAGCTGAACGGAAGCGCTCGTAAACGGCCTGATAAGACGTCGCCATGGGGCCCCCGTCTCGAAGATTACGAAATAAAAATCTGTGTGCTACCGGACGGTGCCTACTCGCTTCTAGAGCACGCTGTTCTTGGTCATATAACCCTAAGTAATGCCAGAACATTGAAGCAAAAGGCTGGATCAAAAACGTATCAGGCTTAACCCGCCCCTTATGATCAAGCTTTTTGAGCTGATGCTCAGGGATGTAATGGATCAAAACATCTAGACGCGTGTCAGGATCAACAATAAATACCTTATTATTTTTCGGATTATCGGTATCGATATAAATGTCGTCCCACAACACTGTAAGCGCTTCCGAAATCCGGCAGCCGGATGCTGCTAGCAAGCTCCACAGCACCTTGTCGCGCAGACACGTAGCGTTTTCAATCAAATCCCTACACTTGTCAATTGGAAAGGTTTTTTCATCCCCTCCAAATTCATCAGTGCGCGCTACCGTCGAGGGCTTAGAAACCGGGCTCAGGTGTTTCTTTTTGATCCGTTTGGCGCCCCCTGCGATGCAGCCGGCCATCCAACTGTTCGCCCTGATAGCAGCCCTGACATTCCGAGGCGTCTCCATGTACCTGGTTGTAGTGAGCGGCATCATCGAGATAGCTATATCGGAGACGTAGCCACTGTCCTGCATTTGCAGTAAGGCTTCTCTCATCGCCTCACTAGCGGTGATGAAATTATTTACACCCGCAAAATGTACTGCAATAGAAGCGCCACCCAGTTCTCTGCTACCAAGCACCCTCGCAGCCTCTCTGGCTACGGATGATGTACTATAAATACCGCTGACCAAGTAGCTCTCATAGCTATCTAATGCATCTCGCAGTTGCAATGCAGTGAGGCCACCACATTGAATACTGACTTGATGAATATAGTTCAGCATTTCACGCACCGCGTAACAATATGTACGTGTGGTTTTGAATGCTTTAACTTTGGCAAGTTGATACGCCCACTCATCGAAGAACTCTGTCATCGTGTGATCAGGACAAATCATTCGGAACGTAAGAGTCCCATTGCGTGTCGTCTCAAACAGCTCGACATGGTTCATACGTAAAGAGACGACCGCATTCAAAGGATCACATCCTTGTTTGAAACATCAACACGCACCTGAAGTCTTTCAGTTGATTTCGAATTCACTATACCATCCTGTTTAATTTCGTCTTCTTCTAAGTTTTAGATCAGGCACTGGCATTCGACAGCGTATTTTTCACACAGGATGCCGACCATATAGTGCGTCACACCCCTCGAGAAAGGGCGGATCATTAACGTATCAACTGCGGAGTCAGGGCTGAAAGATCCTAAACTTTCCAAGTAGCATCGTAATTTTATCGACCTAGCGCGCAGTCAATAAAATCCGCTAACTTCCTGACGCAAATATACTCTGTTCAGAGTTGCAATCCTTCTGTGCAGTTTCAGTGATTACTGACGCTAAAGTGGCACGCATCCTGCCACACTAAAAGCAGCTGATCAACAAGGTGCAATAAACTTTATTGCATCTTATAGTATGCTCGTAGCATACCGATTCTAGATCGGCCGCATTGGTACCTTACATTCGATATCGACCTCCGCCGCTGTACCCCAAAGCAATTGCCCCAGAATGGCGGCCAAGGAGCTATCACGCTGTGACAGCGCCAATTAAAGATACAACCTGCTGAATGATCGCGTCCCCGCGTTGCTCCCCCACTGCTGAAAGGCTTCGAAAGCCTTGAGACCGTCGGACAATCGCCACCCTCACCTAACACTTACGACCTTAAGAGCATTCCCCCAGGCGCAAGAGCTTTACAGTTGAGCGCGGGGCAAGGCGTGGAGACGACCAGAACGCCGAGACGCTGAAGAAGATGGGGAGCTATGGGGCTAGCTGAATCGTTCAGCATTGAGTAAGCAAGCCAGCTTTCGATCATGATGGCCAAGGGTGAGCTATAGACTCGGAGGGTTCGCAGCACAGACCTTCCCGGCCAGGTGAGGTATCACGTTCGCACAACGTTGGCACCCACCTATAAACGATTAGCTTGCGAATGCCCGATGAGAGATCTCAGACATCCGCTGACTGAGCAGTTTTTATGATTTCCTAAGGCTTAGGATGAGGACGCGCGCGCACATCGTAGGCGCCACCCGTCACCGCTGTGCGCAAGGAATGTAGGGGAGCGGATATCAGAGAGACGTCCGAAAGCTGCAATTGCCAGGATCTTTCTCTCTGAGAACGGATCACGCATCATAAGGCGCATCTAGGTTGTTGCGCCTTTATGAAGGTGTCGCAAGGGAGAGAAGCTCCTTACGAGAGATCGGTGCAAAAAGCCATAAAAAAAGGGCCTAGGATTAACCTAAGCCCTTGATTTTGTTGAGTTCGCGGCGGGAAACCAGGGATTCGAACCCTGGGAACGCTATTAACGTTCGCCGGTTTTCAAGACCGGTGCATTCAACCACTCTGCCAATTTCCCGTGTATTCCGATGACGCGATGAAGCGGTACTGCAAGGTGCAACTGGAGATAGCCTTAGATAAGAACCCTGGAGACGCTATTAACGTCCGCCGGTTTTCAAGACCGGTGCATTCAACCACTCTGCCAATTTCCCTTGTGCATCACGAGATTATAATAGCCCATCCCGTCTCAGCGGGCGCCATAATACCCGAATGAAACACACTGTCAAACTCTCGCCATCGCTTGTTACAGAGCGTCTGTTATGATCTTTGCGACTGAACGTTTCAAAACCGAAGGAGTGTCGCCATGCGCGAACAGAATTACGCAGTGAATGGCAACGCGCAGGCTGAGCAGCTTGAAGTCAGCCGCGTGTTGCGCAACACCTATGGCTTGCTCGCCCTTACCCTCGCCTTCAGCGGCGTGATGGCGTTCGTGGCGCAGCAGATGCGCGTCGGCTACCCGAATATCTTTGTCGTGCTGATCGGCTTCTATGGTCTGTTCTTCCTGACCAACAAGTTGCGTGACTCGGCGTGGGGCCTGGTGTCGGCGTTTGCCTTGACCGGTTTCATGGGCTTTATCCTCGGCCCGATACTCAACCGCTACCTCGGCATGGCCGGTGGGGCGGAAGTGGTCAGTTCGGCGTTTGCCATGACGGCCCTGGTGTTTGGTGGTCTTTCGGCCTACGTGTTGATCACCCGTAAGGACATGAGCTTCCTGGGCGGCTTCATCACCGCGGGCTTCTTCGTGCTGCTGGCGGCCGTGGTCGCAGGTATGTTCTTCCAGATCAGCGGTCTGCAACTGGCGATCAGCGCAGGTTTTGTGCTGTTCTCCTCGGTGTGCATCCTGTTCCAGACCAGTGCGATCATCCACGGCGGTGAGCGCAACTACATCATGGCGACTGTCAGCCTGTATGTGTCGATCTACAACCTGTTCATCAGCCTGTTGCAGATCTTCGGCATCATGAGCCGCGACGACTGATCGCTAGCGCAATAAAAAATGCCCCGTATCGAAAGATACGGGGCATTTTTATTTCTTACGTATCGAGAGCAGCCGATCAGTACTGGTTGGGCTCCATTTCCAGATCGACCTTGAAACGCTGTGCAATGTCGCGCTGGATACGCTGCGCCAGGTTGGCGATATCGTGCCCGGTGGCACCGCCGTAGTTGACCAGCACCAGCGCCTGCAGCGTGTGCACCCCGGCATCCCCCTCACGAAAGCCCTTCCAGCCGGCCTTGTCGATCAGCCAGCCGGCCGCGAGCTTCATCTGCCCATCGGCCTGAGGGTAAGCCACCAGGTCCGGATACAGCGCCTGCAGTTCAGCCGCCAGCGCCTGGGACACCAATGGATTCTTGAAGAAACTCCCGGCATTGCCCAGCTCTGCCGGGTCCGGGAGTTTTTCCCGGCGGATGCTGCAGATGGCCCGGCTGACATCGCTCGGCGTCGCGTCGGTAATGCCCTGCCCTGCCAGACGCTGCTGCACCGGGCCGTAGTCGAGTGTGAGGTGGCTGGCGCGACTCAGGGCAAAACGCACCCTCAGGATCAGCCAGCGCCCGGTCTCGTGCTTGAACAGGCTGTCACGGTAGGCGAATTTGCATTCTTCCAGGCTGAAGTCGCGCAGTTCACCAGTGTGTCGGTCCAGGGCGGTGAGGCCGACGAACACATCCTTGATTTCCACACCGTAGGCGCCGATGTTCTGCATGGGGGCTGCGCCAACGGTGCCGGGGATCAGACTGAGGTTTTCCAGGCCGCAGAGCCCCTGTTCCAGGGTCCACAGCACGAACGGGTGCCAGGCTTCACCCGCCTCCGCTTCGACCACCACCTGCGTGCCGTCATCGTGCAGCACACGGATGCCTTTGGTGGCCATGCGCAGCACCAACGCCTGGATGTCCTGGGTCAGCAGCAAGTTGCTGCCACCGCCGATCACCAGCAACGGCACCGCATGCGCGGCTGAATAGGCCAGGGCCTCACGGACATCTTCGTCGCTGTGGGCCTCGGCGAATAGCCGGGCACGTACGTCAATGCCAAAGCTGTTGAATGGCTTGAGCGATACCTGCGCAAGCACCTGCAAGGTCATAACCGCCCCTTCAATTCGATCACCAATAAATCACAGGCACGTTCGATCAAGTCCAGGACCCGTTCGAAGCCTTGTTCACCTTCGTAATACGGGTCGGGGACTTCGTCCACTTCAGCTTCGTAACGGCGCAGGAACAGGTCCAGCTCCGCCTTGCCCTGCGCCGGCTGCATGGCCTTGAGGTTGCGCAGGTTGCTGTGGTCCATGGCCAGGATCAGGTCATAGCGCGCAAAGTCGGCGCGCGAGACCTGCTGGGCCCGCTGGGCCGACAGATCGTAGCCACGCACCAACGCCGCACGCTGGCTGCGTTGGTCCGGCGGGTTGCCGATATGCCATTCGCCGGTACCGGCGGACGCTACGTCGACCTGCCCCGCCAGCCCCGCTTCACGCAATTTATGGCGCAGTACGCCTTCTGCGGTGGGCGAGCGACAGATATTGCCCAGGCAGACAAACAGGACCTCCATCAGGCCCCCAGCAGGCGACGGACGCGCTCAAGGTCTTCCGGGGTGTCGACACCGGCCGGCGGCGCTTCCAGCGCATCGCCCACGTGGATGCGCACGCCGTGCCACAGCGCCCGCAGTTGCTCCAGGGATTCGGTGTTTTCCAACCAGCACGGGCCCCAACTGACGAAGTCATGCAGGAAACCGGCGCGGTAGGCGTATATGCCGATATGGCGGCGGTAGGGCACGCCTTCCGGCAACACATCAGGTTGCCTGGCAAACGCATCGCGGGCCCATGGCAAGGTCGAACGGCTGAACGTCAGCGCCAGGCCGTTGATGTCGCTGACCACCTTCACCACGTTCGGGTTGAACAGGGTCGCGATGTCTTCGATCGGCTCGGCCAGGGTCGCCATGCGGGCTTCGCCATGGGCTGCCAGGTTGGCGGCTACCTGGTCGATCACGCTCGGCGGGATCAACGGCTCGTCACCCTGCACATTGACCACAATGGCATCGGGCGCCAGGCCAAGTTTTGTGGCGACTTCGGCCAGGCGATCAGTGCCGGAGTTGTGATCTTCGCGCGTCAGTACGGCTTCGGCGCCGAAGCCTTGGCAGGCTTCAATGATACGCGGGTCATCGGTGGCCACCACCACGCGCTCGGCGCTGCTTTTGCAGGCCTGTTCCCACACCAGCTGGATCATCGGCTTGTCGCCGATCAGTTGCAGCGGCTTGCCCGGCAGCCGGGTCGACGCATAGCGGGAGGGAATGACAACGGTAAAGGCTGTGGTCATTTATCCAGGCGCTCATCGGTGGTCAGGGTGCGGGCTTCGCTTTCGAGCATCACCGGGATGCCATCACGGATCGGGTAAGCCAGGCCGGCGCCTTTGCTGATCAGCTCGGTTTTGTCGGCGCTGAGCTTGAGCGGGCCTTTGCAGATCGGGCAAGCGAGGATGTCGAGCAGTTTGGTGTCCATGAGTGTTTCCTGGAAAGAAGCGGTTTAAGGCAAAAGACGGGCAGGCAACAGACGCATCAACTGCGTGTCGAACCAGGCAACGAACGCCGGCGACGGCAGTGCATCCACCGCAAGGTACCACCAGTCGGGCTGGGCAAAGGCGCGGCACTTCACCGCGTCCTTCTCGGTCATGACCAGCGGCAATGACGGCGTAAAATTCAAGACCTCGGCACTGTATGGCGCGTGGTCGGCAAACGCATGGGGTATCGGCTGCCAGTGTAGCGTTTCAAGGGTATTGAAGAAACGTTGCGGGTTGCCGATGCCGGCGACCGCATGCACTGGCTGGCCCGGTGCAAAATGATCGACCGGCTGGTGCTCGCCGGTCTGTAGATTGACCAGCGCGGCGGGCTGCAAGCAAAAGGCAAAACCGTCCTCGCGGTCGCTGGCGGCGCCGTTATAGAGCAGCGCGTCGACACTCTGCAGCCGCTCCACCGGTTCGCGCAACGGCCCTGCCGGCAGGCAACGGCGGTTGCCCAGGCCACGGGCGGCGTCGATCAGCACCAGTTCAAGGTCACGGGCCAGGCGGTAATGCTGCAGGCCGTCGTCGGAGAGAATGAGGTCCAGGGTTTCACTGGCCAGCAGCGCCTTGACCGCACGGCTGCGATCGGGATCGATCATTAGCGGTACACCGCAGCGCTGCACAATCAACAAAGGTTCGTCACCTGCCACGTCAGCGCTGTGGCTGGCTTCGACCCGCCACGGCAACTGTGGTGGCTTGGCGCCATAACCGCGACTGACTACGCCCACGCGCAAGCCGCTGCGTCGGCAGTGCTCGATCAACCAGAGGATCAACGGCGTCTTGCCCGTGCCCCCCACGGTGATATTCCCGACCACGACCACCGGCACCGTCGATTGATAGATCTCGCCCTCACCCGCCAGGAAGCGTGCGCGCTTGCGTTGCACCACCCGGCGATACAGAGATTCCAGCGGCCGCAACAGTGCGAGTGCCGGATGGCCTTCGTACCAGGCCTTGAGCAAACGATCGGACATGGCCATCAGGGTGGGCTCGCCGCCTCGACGGTGGTCATGCGCAAATGGCTGAAGCCGAGCTTGCCAGCGGCATCCATCGCAGTGATCACGGCCTGGTGCTGGGTCTTGCCATCGGCGCTGATGGACAACGGCCGCTGGGTGTCACCGCCGGACTCTTTCTGCAACGCATCCATCAGGCTGGCGAGGTCGTTTTTCTCGAGCAACTGATTGTTCACGGAAAACACCCCGTCAGCGCTGATGGCGATGTCCAGTTGCTTGACTTCCTGGTCTTCGGCCGGCGAGCCGCTCACGGCTTCCGGCAGGTCGACGCGCAGCTCGGTTTGTCGGGTGAAGGTGGTGGTGACGACAAAAAACAGCAGCAGGATAAACACCACGTCGATCAGCGACGCGAGGTTGTTATCGACATTTTCCCGTTGCTTGCGGCGAAATTTCACGCTTTGCCCCCAACCAGATCCACGTCACGGTCGCCCTGCACCACTTCCACCAGTTTGATGGCTTCCTGTTCCATGCCCACCACCAGTTCATCAATGCGACGCTGCAGGAAACGGTGGAAGAATACCGAAGGAATACCCACCATCAGGCCTGCTGCCGTGGTGATCAGCGCCTTGGAAATACCACCGGCCAGCACGGCCGCGTTGGTGGTCATGCCAGAGCCCATGAACGAGCTGAAAATATCGATCATGCCCAGTACCGTACCCAGCAAACCAAGCAAGGGTGCCATGGCGGCGATGGTGCCGAGGGCGTTGATGTAGCGCTCCAGTTCATGGATGACGCGCGCGGCGGCCTCTTCGATGCACTCTTTCATGATCTCGCGACCATGCTTGGAGTTGGCCAGGCCGGCGGCGAGGATTTCACCCAACGGCGAATTGGCGCGCAGCTCCTTGAGTTTGTCCTTGTCCAACTGCTTGTTCTTGATCCAGGACCAGACCTGCCCCAGCAGGTGCTCGGGGGTAACGCGACTGGCACGCAGGGTCCACAGGCGTTCGGCGACGATGCCGAGTGCGGCGATAGAGCTCATGATGATCGGCAACATCATCCAGCCGCCGGATTTGACCAATTCCCACACAGTGAATGTCCCCTCGAAAAAGTGCGCCACTTTACCATATAGGTTCGTCGGCCACAGACCCCATCGGCCGCGGCTGCCAGAGCCTAAGGTAACCGCTCGCGCCAGAACCTGCGTTGACTGCGCGCAACAACCGGTGGTGCGAAAGCGCCCAATTGCACGCGCACAGCACCCTGCTCGGCACTGTCATACACCTGGCTGCCCAACCGCTGGTAGCGCGCCATCACCTGGGGATGCGGATGGCCGAACGCATTACCCCGCCCCCGTGAAATAAGCACGGAACCAGGGGCGAGGCGCTCCAGAAACGCCCACGACGAAGAACTGCGACTGCCATGGTGCGGCGCTTGCAACCATTCAGTGGGCACCGCCAGCGGGGAAGCGAGCATGGCCTGTTCGGCGGCGCGGTCAATGTCGCCGGTCAGCAGCAGGCGTTCGCCATTGGCCTGCACCTGCAACACGCAAGACTTCGGATTGCCACTGATGGCGCCAGGCCACTGCCAGAGTTCGAACGTCACGCCGTCCCAGGTCCAGCGCTCGCCACTGATGCACGGCCGGGTGCCGAGAAACGCCGGCAGCCCGTCGGTTTCTCCACCCACCACGCGCTTGATCGGCAGGCCCTTGGCAATCGCTGCCGCACCACCGGCATGATCGGCGTCGGCGTGGCTGAGCAGCATCAGGTCCAAGGCCGCTACCCCAAGCTTTCGCAACGACGGCAACACCACGCGGGCGCCCAGGTCAAAGGTTCCGGAGCGTGGACCGGCGTCATACAGCAAAGTGTGGTGACGCGTGCGCAAAATCAGCGACTGTCCCTGCCCGACGTCCAGCTGCACCACCTCCATCTGCCCATGGGGCACCCGTTCTTGCGGCGGAAACACCGCCAGCAACAGCATCGGCCAGCCCAGCAGCCGAAACGGCACGCCCTTGGGCAGCAGGAGCAGCACCGCACCGAGCAGACTCACCAGCCAATAGCCCAACGGCACCTCGGCCGGGATCCAGGCAGGCATGTACCCGGCCAGCCACGCCAAGCCGTTGAACAAGCCGTCCAGCGCACCGCCCGCCAGCCACAGCAATACTTCACCCACCCACGGCAGCGACAGCAACGCGGTCCCCAGCAACGCCAGCGGCAATACCACCAGGCTGATCCAGGGCACCGCAACCAGATTGGCGAACGGTGCGCTGAGGCTGATAGGCAGCCCCAGCACCAGCAAGACCGGAAACAACCCGATGGCAATCAACCACTGCGGCCGGGTCCACGCCTGCCACAGGCTCCACGGCCCCAGCCGTCCGCCAAACGCCAGGACCAGCACCGTCACCGCCGCAAACGACAGCCAGAACCCTGGCTGCAGGCTGGCCAACGGCTCCAGGACCAGCACCGCATTGAGTGCCAGCAGCAATGGCCACCACAGCCCCAGATGCCGGAAGCGCAAGCGCCACAACAACACCAACCCGACCATCACGCAGGCGCGCTGCACCGGCACGCCAAACCCTGCCAGCACGCCGTAACCCAGCGCGGCGCTGAACGCCAGGCCGCACGCCCAGGGCAGCCACGGCCAGGTTCGCGGCCAGCAGCCGTAGCGGGCCAACCCGGCGATCAACCCGTAGATCAAGCCCGCGAGCAAACCGATGTGCTGGCCGGAAATGACCAGCAGATGCACGGTGCCGGTGTCCTGCAACACCTGCCAATCGGTAGCGGCCAATCCGGAACCATCGCCCAATACCAGGGCCATCAGGCCGGCTTCCCGGCCCTGCGCATCCACCACCATCAGGCGCTGGCGCACGTTGTCACGCCAGGCGTGGCGGGCCGGTGCCAGACGCTCGCCGTCCTTCACCGTGCCGGTGGCGCCAATCCGCTGGGCCAGCAGCCAGGCTTCCTGATCAAAGCCGTGGAAATTCAGCAACCCGGCCGGTCGTTTGAGGGTGATCGCCAGGCGCCAGCGTTCACCGCTGCGCACCGGCGGCCCGCCACGCCAGGACACCCGGATGCGTGTGGGCAACCGCGCGTTACGTGACCGGCTGTCGGTCAGTACGAAACGCACGCCCTCGCCCGTCTGTTGCGGCAGACCGGTGACCCACCCTTCCACCCAACGCGTCTGGCCGTCCAATACTGGCCGCAGGCGGTCATCCAGGGCCCACTGTGCGCTGATGCACGCCCAACTCAGCCCCAGCAGGAAAAACGCCAAGGGGTAAGTGCGAAACGGCAGCAGCATCAACGCCAGCACCAGCAGGGCGATCAGCCAGCCGGTTGCCGGCAATGCCGGTAGAAAACGCAAGGCCAGCAGCCCCAGCGCAAACGTGAACATCCCTGTCCTCATGAATCATCCTTTTCAAGTGATCCACTCAGTCTTAGCCGAGCACCCAGCGCGGCCTATGATGTTTTGTCACAAAGTCTGAATTTTCTGTTTATAGAATGCGGGCATACTTGCCCCTCGAACTGACCTGGACCCCTTATGCCCCGGCGCTTATTCAAACGGTATATGCCTGATCCCAGCAGTATCCGGGAACACAAGTCATTACAGTTTCTCGGCACGTTGCTGCATGACCCGAACCTCTGGCACCTCAACCGCCACTCGGTCGCACGCGCAATGGCCGTGGGTTTGTTCGCGGCCTTTATCCCGATTCCTTTGCAGATGCTGCTGGCGGCGGTCCTGGCGATCACGGTGCGCGGCAATATGCCCATCGCGATCAGCCTGGTGTGGCTGACCAACCCGATTACCATGCCGGTGGTCTTTATCTGCACCTACATGACCGGCGCCTGGCTGATGAATGTGCCGCCCCGCAGCCTGCCCGATGACCTGACCTGGGAATGGATCAGCGGCCAACTGAGCACCTTATGGCAGCCGTTCCTGCTCGGTTCAGTGGTGTTGGGACTGGTGCTGGGCGCCCTCGCCTACTGCGTGACCATGGGCTATTGGCGCTGGTGGGTTGCCCATCAGTGGAAAAAGCGCAAACAACGCCGCGCCTAGCAGGCCCGCCAGCGCAAATGCACGCGCAGCCCTTGCCCCACACCCTGCGCACTTCGCGCTCGGTGTAGCCGATGGCCTTGAGCTTGCGGCGGTCTGCAAGTCATTCTCAAGAGCTGATTACTCAAGATTCCCCCGCTGCGGCCAATCGCCGCCGGACGCCAATTGGCTTGAAGATTGCCATCTGTCATTAATTTGCAAGATTCCTCGCCGCGCAAATGGCTACACTGCGCAGGTGGCGCGGGCCGGATGCCCGCGCAATTCCGTAGATATCAATGTGGTAGCAGGAGAGTGGCGTGCTTACAAGAATGGGGATAAAAGGCCGCGTACTGTTGCTGACGTTATTACCGACCAGCCTGATGGCCTCACTGTTGGGGGGCTATTTCACCTGGATGCAGCTCTCCGAACTGCAGACCCAACTGCTGCAACGCGGCGAAATGATCGCCGAGCAGTTGGCCCCGCTGGTTGCGCCCGCCCTGAGCGCTCGCAACACCGACCTGCTGGAGCGCATCGCCACCCAGTCCCTGGAGCAGCCGGACGTTCGCGCCGTGTCATTCCTCAGCCCGGACCGCGCATCGCTCGCCCACGCCGGCCCGACCATGCTCAACCAGCCGCCGATCGGCAACAGTTCCCACCTGCTGCAGCGCACCGGCAATGACGCCACCCGCTACTTGCTGCCGGTGTTTGGCCGCCATCGCAACCTCGCCGGCGACCTGATCCCGGATGAGGCCGATCGCCTGCTGGGCTGGGTCGAGGTGGAACTGTCCCACAATGGCATGCTGTTGCGTGGCTACCGCAGCCTGTTCGCCAGCCTGTTGCTGATCGCCATCGGCCTGATCTGCACCGCGGCGCTGGCCCTGCGCATCAGCCGTACGATCAACTCACCGATCGGCCAGATCAAGCAAGCCGTGGCCCAACTCAAGGACGGCAACCTGGAAACCCGCTTGCCACCGCTGGGCAGCCAGGAACTCGACCAACTCGCCTCGGGCATCAACCGCATGGCCGAGACCCTGCAGAATGCCCAGGAAGAACTGCAACACAGCATCGACCAGGCCACCGAAGACGTGCGCCAGAACCTGGAAACCATCGAGATCCAGAACATCGAGCTGGACCTGGCGCGCAAGGAGGCCCTGGAGGCCAGCCGCATCAAGTCGGAGTTCCTGGCCAACATGAGCCACGAGATCCGCACGCCGCTCAACGGCATCCTCGGCTTTACCCACTTGCTACAGAAGAGCGAACTCACGCCGCGCCAGCTCGATTACCTGGGCACCATCGAAAAATCCGCCGACAACCTGCTGGGCATCATCAACGAAATCCTCGATTTCTCGAAAATCGAAGCCGGCAAGCTGGTCCTCGACAGCATCCCGTTCAACCTGCGGGACTTGCTGCAAGACACCCTGACCATCCTTGCCCCCGCCGCGCATGCCAAGCAGCTGGAACTGGTGAGCCTGGTCTACCGCGACACGCCGCTGGCGCTGGTGGGCGACCCGCTGCGCCTCAAACAGATCCTCACCAACCTGATCAGCAACGCGATCAAGTTCACCCGCGAAGGCACCATCGTCGCCCGGGCGATGATCGAGGACGAGCAAGAAGACAGCGTGCAATTGCGCATCAGCGTGCAAGACACCGGCATCGGCCTGTCCAGCCAGGACGTGCGCGCGCTGTTCCAGGCCTTCAGCCAGGCCGACAACTCACTGTCGCGCCAGCCCGGCGGCACCGGGTTGGGGCTGGTGATCTCCAAGCGCCTGATCGAGCAGATGGGCGGTGAAATCGGCGTCGACAGTACGCCGGGCGAAGGCTCGGAGTTCTGGATCAGCCTGAACCTGCCCAAGACCCGTGACGACGTCGAAGACCTGCCGTCCGCGCCACTGCTGGGCCATCGTGTGGCCGTGCTGGAAAACCACGAGCTGGCGCGCCAGGCGCTGCAGCATCAACTGGAAGACTGCGGCCTGGAAGTCACGCCGTTCACCAGCCTTGAAAGCCTGACCAACGGCATCACCAGCGCCCACCAGACCGACCAGGCGATTGACCTCGCGGTCCTCGGCGTGACCGCCAATGACATCCCGCCCGAGCGCCTCAACCAGCACTTGTGGGACCTTGAACACCTGGGCTGCAAAGTGCTGGTGCTGTGCCCCACCACCGAACAGATGCTGTTCAACCAATCGGTGCCCAACCCCAACAGCCAGTTGCAGGCCAAGCCGGCGTGCACGCGCAAACTGCGCCGTGCGTTGTCCGACCTGATCAGCCCACGCCCGTCGCGCAGCGAACCGGGCGAGCCGCTCTCCAGCCGGGCGCCCCGCGTGCTGTGCGTGGACGACAACCCGGCGAACCTGCTGCTGGTGCAGACCCTGTTGGAAGACATGGGCGCACGGGTGCGTGCGGTGGAAAGCGGGTATGCGGCCATCGACGCGGTGAAACAGGACACCTTCGACCTGGTGCTGATGGACGTGCAGATGCCCGGCATGGACGGCCGCCAAAGCACCGAGGCGATCCGCCAGTGGGAAAGCGAGCGCAGCGGCACGCCATTGCCGGTGGTTGCCCTTACCGCCCACGCCATGGCCAACGAAAAACGCGCCTTGCTGCAAAGCGGCATGGACGATTACCTGACCAAACCCATCAGCGAGCGGCAACTGGCCCAGGTGGTGTTGAAATGGACCGGCCTGGCCCTGCGCAATCAAGGCCCGGAACGCGCCACCGACGGCCTCGGCCCCGGCGTGCAACTGCCGGTGCTGGATCATGAAGAAGGCTTGCGCCTGGCCGCCGGCAAGGCTGACCTGGCGGCGGATATGCTCGCCATGTTGCTGGCCTCCCTGGAGGCCGATCGCCTGGCCATCACCATTGCCCGCGACGCCAACGACAACAGCGCCCTGATCGAACGTGTGCACCGCCTGCACGGCGCGACCCGTTACTGCGGCGTACCGCAACTGCGTGCCGCCTGCCACCGCGCCGAAACCCTGCTCAAGCAGGACGACGCCAAGGCCCAGCACGCGCTGGACGAGCTGGACATGGCCATTGCCCGGCTGGCCAGCGAAGCGCGGGTCAGCGCCTGACGCTACTTTATAGGCGCTGATCACCTGTGGGAGGGGGCTTGCCCCCGATAGCGTGGTGTCAATCGAAGCATCTGTAACTGACACACACTAGTCGGGAGCAAGCCCCCTCCCACCATTGATCAGCGTTTCCGACGGATTAATTGCAGGGAGCTTTTTGATGCGCGTCATTTTTTTCAGCAGCCAAACCTACGACCGCGACAGCTTTCTCGGCGAGCCGCTGCCGCCAGGCCTGGCGCTGCAGTTCCAGCCCGCCCGGCTCAACCTCGACACGGTGGCCCTGGCCGAACACCACGAAGTGGTGTGCGCGTTTATCAACGACGACCTCAGCGCCCCGGTGCTGGAACAGTTGGCCAAGGGCGGCACGCGGCTGATCGCCCTGCGCTCGGCGGGCTACAACCATGTGGACCTGACCGCCGCCAAACGCCTGGGACTGACCGTCGTGCGCGTGCCGGCCTATTCGCCCCACGCGGTGGCCGAACACGCGGTCGCGCTGATCCTCGCGCTTAACCGCCGCCTGCACCGCGCCTACAACCGCACCCGTGATGGCGATTTCAGCCTGCATGGCCTCACCGGTTTCGACCTGGTGGGCAAGACCGTCGGCGTGGTCGGTACCGGGCAGATCGGCGCCACCTTCGCCAAGATCATGGCCGGCTTCGGTTGCCGACTGCTCGCCTATGACCCCTTCCCCAATCCGCAGGTCGAGGCCCTGGGCGCGCGCTACGTAACCCTGCCCGAATTGCTGGCCCAGGCGCAGATCATCAGCCTGCACTGCCCGCTCACCGCCGACAGCAAACACGTGATCAACGCCCGCTCGCTGGCGCAGATGCAGCCCGGCGCGATGCTGATCAACACCGGCCGCGGCGGGCTGGTCGACACCCCGGCGCTGATCGAGGCGCTCAAGGACGGCCAACTCGGCTACCTCGGGCTGGATGTGTATGAGGAAGAAGCGCAGCTGTTTTTCGAGGACCGCTCCGACCTGCCCCTGCAGGACGACGTCCTCGCGCGCCTGCTGACCTTCCCCACTGTGATCATCACCGCCCACCAGGCGTTTCTCACCCGCGAAGCCCTGGCGGCCATCGCCGGTACCACGTTGGCCAACATTGTCGCCTGGGCCGAGGGCCGGGCGCAGAACCTGGTCGAAGGATGATCAGCGGTCACATACCAGGCTCATGATGAGCCGGCACCCGTGATAGGATGCCGCGCCTATTTGGAGGATCCATGGCCGAACACGATTTCCGCTTCAGTTTGCTGAGCCCGCAACACACCCTGATCGAATGCCGCGCCCTGGTGCCGGGCCGTTACCAGGTGACTGGCAACGGTGGTTCGATCAAGCATGGCGACGTGCTGATCGTCACCCTGCGCGGTAGTAAAACCCTGTCGATGCGCCTCACCGTCGAAGGTGACGCGCGCTACTCCATCCGCCCGGCGGGCCAGTGGGTCGCGATGGCCCAGGGGCCGAAGTTCGGCGAGTTGGAGATTCACACCTGGAAGGTCAACTGCGACAGCTGCGATGCGGTGTTGGAGTTCGAATTTGCGGTGGAAACCAAGCTGACCAAAGCGCCGCTGCAACCGGCCGCCAATGCGCGGATCGCCGAGTTGAGCTGGGCCAGCGAGGGCGACAAGCACCGCTGCCCTAAATGCCAGAAGGCCGCACAATGAAAGGCCTGCTTCTGCTCGCCGCCGTCGGTGCGGCCTTGACGGGCTGTGCCGGGGACTCGGTCAAGCTCAAGCAGGATCACAGCTACGTGGTGGAATGGATTGGCGAACGGCCGCTGATGGATTACGCGCACCTGACCGTCACCCTCGGCGCCGATGGCCGCGCCTACGGCAATGGCGGCTGCAACCATTGGTTTGCGCCGTACACCCTGGAGGGCGACACGCTCAGCTTCGGCAAGATCGGCAGCACTCGCAAACTCTGCGGCGAAGCCCTGATGGAACAGGAACACCGCTTCTTCCAGGCCCTGCAAGGCGTGCAGCGCTGGGACATCTCGCCGATCGAACAGACGCGGTTCTGGCCGGCCGAAGGCAAGCCGATTCGCCTGTGGCTCGAAGAAGGCTGATTTTTCCACTCTATGGATTGATGGAAGCTAAATGTGGGAGGTGGCAAGCCCCCTCCCACAGTTATTTTGAGTTGTGGCTTTAACCGCGCAAGGCCTTGAGCTTGGCCAGCACCCCTTCCGCCGTCTGCTCACCCATCAACTGCTCGCGCACCTTGCCCTTGTCATCAATGATGTAGGTCACCGGCAACGCCTCGCTGCGTGGAATATCGAAGATCCCCTCCGGGTTCTGCGCCAGCACCGTGAACTTGATACCCAGCTTCTCACTGGCTTCCTTCAGTTCGGCGCCCTGCACATTGTCGAAGTTGACCCCGAACACGCCCACGTTCTGCGCCTTCAGTTGTTCGGCCAAGGCATTGAGCTCGGGGATTTCCGTGCGGCACGGGCCACACCATTCAGCCCAGTAATTGACCACCAGCCACTGCTTGTCCAAGCGCTCGGCCGCCACTTTCTGGCCATATTGGTCAACGCCGTAATCGTTACCGCAGCCGCTGAGCAGCAGGGTTGTGATGATCGCCAATGCACCGATCAGTCGCCTAGTCATGGGGTAATCCTTCGCAAAAATGAACGTTGGCTGCGACCTATCGCCTCTTACGGTTTAAGGACGGGTCGCTGCGCGGGTAGAATACCCGCCACCTTACGCAAGATGCGACCCGCACATGACCGATCTGACGCTTTATCACAACCCGCGCTGCTCGAAATCCCGCGGTGCGCTGGAACTGCTGGAAGCCCGCGGCCTCACGCCTACCGTGGTGCGTTACCTGGAAACCCCGCTGGACGCCGCACAGTTGAAGGCGTTGCTGGGCAAACTGGGGATCAGCGCGCGCCAACTGCTGCGCAGCGGTGAAGACGAATACAAGACCCTCAACCTGGCCGACGCCAGCCTCAGCGAAGCCCAATTGATCGCTGCCATCGCCGCGCACCCGAAGCTGATGGAACGCCCGATCCTGGAGACCGCCGACAAAGCCATCATTGGCCGTCCGCCGGAAAACGTAGTGGAGATCCTGCCGTGACGTCGCCGTATGTGCTGGTGTTGTATTACAGCCGCAACGGCTCCGTGAGCGAAATGGCCCGGCAGATTGCCCGGGGCATCGAGCAAGGCGGGATGGAAGCCCGGCTGCGCACCGTGCCGGCGATCTCCACCGAGTGCGAAGCCGTGGCGCCGAGCATTCCGGAGGAAGGCGCGCTGTATGCCAGCCTCGATGACCTGAAGCACTGCTCGGGCCTGGCCCTGGGCAGCCCGACCCGCTTCGGCAACATGGCTGCGCCGCTCAAGTATTTCCTCGACGGCACCATCAACCTGTGGCTTACCGGCGCCCTCGTCGGCAAGCCGGCCGGTGTGTTTACCTCCACCGCCAGCCTGCATGGCGGCCAGGAGACCACGCTGATGTCGATGCTGCTGCCGTTGCTGCACCACGGCATGCTCATCACCGGCCTGCCCTACAGCGAACAAGCGTTGCTCGATACGCAGGGCGGCGGCACGCCGTATGGTGCCAGCCACCATGCGGGGCCGGACGGCAAGCGCCTGCTCGATCAACATGAAATCGCCCTGTGCCGCGCCCTTGGCCTGCGCCTGGCCAACACTGCCACGCTGCTGGAGAACGGCCGTGGCCAGAAAGCCTAAGGTCCTGCCGCCCCAGGCGTGGCTCGAGCCACGGGTCAAGGTGGCCCGGGCACTGAGCCTGCTGGCGTTTTTTGGCCTGGTGGGTTTGCTCTGCGTGTACTACCTGTTCGTCGCTGACCTGCACGGCGCACGGCCGTGGGTGATCCTGCTGATCGAATTGGTGCCACTGCTGATGCTGGCGCCAGGCATGCTGCTGGGCAGCGCACGCGGGCATTCGTGGATGTGCTTTGTGGTGAACCTGTATTTCATCAAGGGCGCGCTGGCGGCGTATGACCCGAACCGGCAAGGGTTCGGGGTGCTGGAGATGCTAGCGAGCCTGGCGGTGTTTTGTACGGCATTGCTGTATGTGCGGTGGCGGCATCAGCTCAATCGCCGCCTGGCCGTTGATTCGCAACCCAACTGATCACACCCTGTGGCGAGGGAGCTTGCTCCCGTTAGGCTGCGCAGCAGCCCCAAGATCGTTTGGGAGCGCTTCGCACTCCAGCGGGAGCAAGCTCCCTCGCCACGATAAGCGCTGATCAGTGGTTGACGGTGTAGGCCAACATCATCGACAACTGGCACATCGGCCGGCCACTCTCGGCATGCCACTGGTTGAACGCGCCCTGCACCGTCGCCAGGTCGCGCAGGCTGGTCGGCGCCTTATCAACGATCTTCTGCGCGTTCAGCGCGGCGACCACGTCATCACTCGGCACAAACGTATCCTTGCCGACCATGCGCAAGAAACGCGGCGCTGACAGCCCGCCGAGTTGATGGCCGTGCTTGCTCAGGTACTTCCACAGTCCGACGATATCGGTCACCGGCCAGTCGGCGACAAACGCGCCGAAGCTGCCCTTCTCCTGCTCAATGTCGAGGATCATCTGCGCATTGCGCGGCACACTCTTGAGCTTGCCCAGGTGGCGGATGATCCGCGTGTCCTGCATCAGCCGCTCCAGGTGCTCAGCGCCCATCAGCACGACCTTTTCCGGGTCGAAGCCAAAAAACACCTGTTCGAACGCCGGCCACTTGGCATCGACCACGCTGTGCTTCAAGCCCGCACGAAACACGCGCAGCGCCAGGGTCGACAGGTAGCGATCATCACTGATCTTGCGCAACTGCGCCGCAGTCTTGGGAACAGGCAGATGGGCTTCCAACTCGGCCGCCGAACCGAAGCGGTTCAGACAATATTCGTGCAGCCACTTGTAATCGCGCATGCCCTCTCCTGGCAATTGAATTGAAAACGGCGCCCGCGAGCGCCGTGTGTCAGAGCATCGAATCAGCTCAGAGGTTCACAACATTAACGAAGCGCGACGCGGCGGTTTCATCAATCTTCAGGCTGGCGAAGTCGAACAGGTTGCGGTCGGCCAACTGCGAGGGGATCACATTCTGCAGACTGCGGAAGATGCTTTCGGAACGACCTGGGGTCTTGCGCTCCCAGTCCAGCAGCATTTCCTTGACCACCTGGCGCTGCAGGTTCTCCTGGGAACCGCACAAGTTGCACGGGATGATCGGGAACTGCTTGAAGTCGGAGTAGGCCTGGATGTCTTTCTCGTTGCAATACGCCAGCGGGCGGATCACCACGTTGCGCCCGTCATCGGCCCGCAGCTTGGGCGGCATGGCCTTGAGCGAGCCGTTGAAGAACATGTTGAGGAAGAAGGTCTCGACGATGTCATCTCGATGATGACCCAGGGCCATCTTGGTCGCACCGATCTCATCGGCGAAGGTGTAGAGCGTGCCACGGCGCAGGCGCGAGCACAGCGAGCAGGTGGTCTTGCCTTCCGGAATCAGTTCCTTGACCACCGAATAGGTGTCCTTTTCAACGATGTGGTACTCGACGCCCAACTCTTTGAGATAGGCCGGCAGCACATGTTCAGGGAAACCTGGCTGTTTCTGGTCCATGTTAACGGCGACGATCTCGAACTGGATCGGCGCGACTTTTTGCAGATGCAGCAGCACGTCGAGCAGGGTGTAGCTGTCTTTGCCGCCGGAGAGGCAGACCATGACCTTGTCGCCGTCCTCGATCATATTGAAATCGGCGACCGCTTCACCGGCCAGGCGACGCAGGCGTTTTTGCAGTTTGTTCTGGTTGACCGTAAGAGTGCCCATGGCGCTTGGATCCGCAAAAGGTGTGTGACGAAAAGCCGGGTATTTTACCTTCATGACCCGCTGAGTTCCAATGTGGGAGTGGGCTTGCTGTGGTGAGCGGGCTTGCCCCGCGCTGGGCTGCGCAGCAGCCCCATTGGCTAGGCGATGAAAGCCCCCCCCTCCCACCTTGAATCACATCGCCACCTACAGACCCCGCCGCGATTAACCCCCGTGTTTACAGCGCAATTTGCTCTAAAGGCCTTACAGTCATTCCGGTCATCCCTTCCTATACTGCGACTAGAGGTCGCACATGTATCCAGGACCTTTGAGGCCATTTGGCCCGTGGGCGCTCCGATGGGGGGCGATGGTAACAACGACAGGAGTGACTGGCATGATCCATCACGTCGTGGGGCTGTTTACCCATCCCGACCAGGAATGGCGGGAAATCCGTGGCGATAAAGAAGAAAGCATCGGCCACATGTACCTCACCCATACCTTGATTCTCGCGGCGATCCCCGCCGTATCCGCCTTTATCGGCACCACCCAGGTCGGCTGGGTCATCGGCAACCGCGCGCCGGTGATGCTGACCCAGGAAAGCGCCCTGTGGATGACCATCATGTCCTACGCCGCCATGCTCGGCGGCGTGGCAGTGATGGGAGCGTTCATTCACTGGATGGCACGCACCTACGATGCCAACCCCAGCATGGCGCGCTGCGTGGCGTTTGCCACCTACACCGCGACGCCGCTGTTCATCGGCGGGCTGGCCGCGCTCTATCCGCATATGTGGCTGGGCATGGTGGTGGGCACGGCGGCCATTTGTTACACGGTGTACCTGCTGTACGTGGGGCTGCCGACGTTCATGAGCATCGACCCGGACGAGGGTTTCCTGTTTTCCAGCTCGGTGCTGGCCGTGGGCCTGGTGGTACTGGTGGCGATCATGGCGTTTACCGTGATCGTCTGGGGCTTGGGCGTGGGTCCGATCTACACCAACTGAGCGGATAAATCCGTAGGCAAGGCCACCGCAAGGTGGCTTTGTGCGTTATGCATGACCATTCGGCGCCTGACAGATTCGGAAACACCCAGCTTTGCGGCATACTGGACGTCTCTGGAGATATGTACAGCATGCCCGAGCAACTCAATACCCGCGTCGAAGATTGTTTCCTACAAGCCGAATCCTTTTTCAAACGAAGCTTCAAACGCCCCCAGGTCAGCCTCAAGCTGCGGGGCCAGAAGGCCGGTGTCGCGCATTTGCACGAGAACCTGCTGCGTTTCAACCCACAGTTGTACCGTGAGAACAGCCAACACTTCCTCAAACAGACCGTGGCCCATGAAGTGGCGCACTTGATTGCCCACCAATTGTTCGGCGAGCGCATCCAGCCCCATGGCGAGGAATGGCAATTGATCATGCGCGGGGTCTATGAACTGCCGCCGGACCGTTGCCACACCTATGAAGTGAAGCGCCGTCAGGTGACTCGCTATATCTACCGATGCCCGTGTGCGGACAGTGACTTTCCGTTTTCGTCACAGCGCCATGGCATGGTGGCTCAGGGGCGGCGGTATTTGTGTCGGCGGTGTCGCCAGACCTTGGTGTTTACCGGGGAAACCCGCGTGGAGTAAGGGCCTCAACGGGGGCAAGCACCCTCCCACATCCAAAGGGTGAACCGGGTAAAAATGTGGGAGGGGGCTTGCTCCCGATGGCGTCGGTTCAGTCACCCTACAACCCTGGCCCGCCGCAAGTCCTCTATGCGCTGAGCACTGAACCCCAACTCCGCCAATACCTCATCACTGTGCGCCCCAACCGCAGCGCCCATATGCCTGGGCTCAGGCAACCCCTCGGAAAACTTCAGCGGGCAGGCCAGTTGCGCCTGGGTCGAGCCATCGCCCCGTGGCACCTGGCTCACCAACGCCCGCGCCTTCAACTGCGGATGCTCCACCGCCTCACGCAAGCTCAGCACCGGTTCCACACACGCATCCACTGCGGCGAACAACGCGCACAACTCATCAAAGCTGCGCTTCTCAAACTCGACCTGCAGCGCCTGCTTCAGCGCTGGCTGCTGATCAGGCCTCAGGCCCATCGACACCAAATCCGGACGCCCCAACGCGTCACACAATGGCTGCATGAACGCGGGCTCCAGGCTGCCCACCGACATCCAGCGCCCATCCCGCGAGCGGTAATAGTCGTAGAAGCTGCCGCCATTGAGCACGTGGCCTTCCCGCTCCGGTTCCACCCCACACGCCAGGTAACCCGCGCCGGCCATGGCGTTCAGGCTGAACGAGCAGTCGGTCATGCTCACGTCCAAGTATTGGCCGACCCCGCTCTGCTGCCGGGCGATAACCGCCGCAAGCAGCCCCACCACCGCATGCAGCGAACCGCCGCCCACATCCGCCAACTGCACGCCCAGCGGCAACGGCCCGGTGTCCTGGCGTCCGGTGTAGCTGGCCACCCCGGCCAGCGCCAGGTAATTGATATCGTGCCCGGCGCGGTCCTTGTAGGGCCCGGTCTGGCCGTATCCGGTGATCGACACATAGATCAGCCGGGGGTTGATCGCCTTCAATGCCTCATACTCCAGCCCCAACCGCTCCATCACCCCCGGTCGGAACTGTTCGAGCACAATGTCGTACTCTTTCACCAACGCCCGTACGATCTCCAGCGCCTCGGCCTGCTTGAGGTCCAGCGCCAGGCTACGCTTGTTGCGATTGAGGTAGGCATGGCTGGCTGACGTGCCCTGGTCGTGAGGCGGCAGGACGCGCAACAGGTCCATGCGCGTGGGCGATTCGATGCGCAGCACCTCGGCGCCCATGTCCGCCAGCATTAACGAGGCGAATGGACCAGGCAGCAAGGTAGAAAAATCCAACACTTTGAGTGACGCCAAGGGACCTGACATGGAAACTCCATTTCGGCATTTGAATGCCCACAGACTAGGCAGCCTTGCGCCTACCGGCAATCGCCTGAACAGTCATCGACAGTGACCGTTTTGATCACGGCGGGCTTTTTCAGGGCGACGGCTTTATCATTGGCCGACGTTTGCTTGCAGAGTGTTCCATGAAGTTTGCGATTGCACTGTTTTCCGCCGCCCACGCGCCCTCCTCGCGCCGCGCTCTGCTGTTCGCCCAGGCGGCGCTGGCCGGCGGGCATGAGATTGTGCGGCTGTTTTTCTATCAGGACGGCGTCTACAGCGCGTCCAATAACGTCGTTGCGCCCCAGGACGAACAAGACATTGCCCACCAATGGCGCGAGTTTGTCAGCGCGCACCAGCTTGATAGCGTGGTGTGCATCGCCGCCGCCTTGCGCCGTGGCGTGCTCAACCAGGAGGAGGCCACGCGCTATCAACGCAGCGCGGTCAACCTCGAGGCGCCTTGGGAGCTGTCTGGCTTGGGGCAATTGCACGACGCCACCCAGGCCGCCGACCGCCTGATCTGTTTTGGAGGGCCGTGACATGTCCAAATCCCTATTGGTGATCAGCCGCCAGGCACCGTGGTCCGGGCCAAGCGCCCGCGAAGCGCTGGACATCGTTTTGGCCGGTGGCGCCTTCGATCTGCCGATTGGCCTGCTGTTCCTCGATGACGGCGTGTTCCAACTGGCGCCGCACCAGGACGCCAAGGCCGTGCAGCAAAAAGACCTCAGCGCCAACCTCCAGGCGCTGGGCCTGTTCGGCATCGATGAGGTGTTCGCCTGCCGCCACAGTCTGGCCGCGCGCGGCCTCACGATGCCCGTCAGCGCCGAGCCGCTGGACAGTGCCGCGATCGCCGCGCTGATTGACCGTTACGACCAGGTGATTACCCTCTGATGTCGACTCTCCATGTGGTTTCCCACTCCCCGCTTACCGATAGCCGCCTCGACAGCTGCCTGCGTATCTGCGGCGCCGAAGACGCCATCCTGCTCTGCGGCGATGGCGCCTACGGGCTCCACAGCCCCGCCCTGCACACCAAAGGCGTGAAAGTCTTTGTGCTGGCCGAGGACATGCAGGCACGCAACCTGCCGCTCCCGGATTGGGCCGATAGCGTGGATTACCCAGGCTTCGTGCAGTTGTCGCTCGACTACGACAAGGTCAACAGTTGGCTATGAACACCCTGACCGTTGGCGCACGCACCCTGGAACTGGACAAGGACGGCTACCTCGTTGACCTCAACGCATGGTCCGATGAGGTGGCCAACGCCCTGGCCGCCGCCGAAACCCTGGAATTGACCGCAGACCATTGGGAAATCCTCACGCTTCTGCGTCAGTTCTATGCCGAATTCCAGCTGTCCCCGGCCACGCGCCCATTGATCAAGTACACCGCCTTGAAACTGGGCCCGGAAAAGGGCAACAGCCTGCACCTCAACAAACTGTTCAACGGCACTCCCGCCAAACTCGCCGCCAAGCTGGCGGGCCTGCCCAGGCCGACGAATTGCTTATGACCGACTTTGCCCCGCTGACCCTTGAAACGCCTGCCGAGCACCCGTTTGCGCCATTCGTGCGCATCCTGGGCAAAGGCAAGCGCGGTGCGCGCAACCTCACCCGCGAAGAGGCCCGCGAGGCCATGGGCATGCTGCTCGACGAAAAAGTCGAGGACACCCAGCTCGGCGCCTTCCTGATGCTGTTGCGCCACAAGGAAGAAAGCCCAGAGGAACTTGCAGGCTTCACCGAAGCCGTGCGCGAGCGCCTGCACGCCCCGGCGCTGAAGGTGGATGTCGACTGGCCCACCTACGCCGGCAAGAAACGCCATTTGCCGTGGTACCTGCTGGCGGCCAAGTGCCTGGCGCAGAACGGCGTGCGCATCCTCATGCACGGGGGTGGCGCACACACGGCGGGCCGGCTGTACACCGAGCAATTGCTCGAAGGTTTGCAGATCCCGCTGTGCCGTAACTGGCAGCAGGTCGAGGCCGCCTATGCGCAAGGCAACCTGGCGTTTATTCCACTGGGTGATTGGGCGCCGCAATTGCAGCGCATGATCGACCTGCGCAACACCCTGGGCCTGCGCTCGCCGATCCACTCATTGGCGCGCCTGCTCAACCCGCTGCAGGCACGCCTGGGGCTGCAAAGCATTTTCCATCCGGGTTATCAGGGCGTGCACCGCGATGCCAGCGGCCTGCTGGGTGACAATGTGATCGTGGTGAAAGGGGATGGCGGCGAGGTCGAGATCAACCCTGACACCCTCAGCCATCTGTACGGCACCACCGCTGGCGAAAGCTGGGACGAAGAATGGCCCGCCCTCTCCGCCCAGCGCCACGTCAAGCCGGCCACGCTCGAACCCGAACACCTGAAGGCCGTGTGGCGCGGTGACGTCGAGGACAGCTACCCGCAATTGGCGCTGATCGCCACCATGGCCCTGGCCTTGCGCGGCCTGGGCCACCCAAGGGAGCAAGCCTTTGAATTGGCCCAGCAGTATTGGGCCGCACGGGACAAATCGATTTAATCGATTATTCACGCCCGGTATTTGCGCTTTTAGTTCGAACTCATCCCTTTAGACTGGGCTCCAACGCTTATTAGCCAAGGAGCCAGTCATGGGTTTGCTGATCGAAGGACACTGGAAAGACCAGTGGTACGAAAGTAGCGCAGATGGCGCTTTCCAACGCGAACAAGCGCAACGCCGCCACTGGGTGACCGCCGATGGCGCGCCCGGCCCGAGCGGCGAAGGCGGCTTCAAGGCCGAGGCCGGTCGCTACCACCTTTACGTGTCCCTGGCCTGCCCGTGGGCGCACCGCACCCTGATCCTGCGCAAGCTCAAAGGCCTGGAAAGCCTGATCGATGTGTCCGTGGTCAGTTGGTTGATGCTCGAAAACGGCTGGACCTTCGACAAGGCCCATGGCTCGACCGGCGACAAACTCGACGACTTTGCGTTTATGCACCAGCGCTACACCGCCGACACTGCGGACTACACCGGGCGCGTCACCGTGCCGGTGCTGTGGGACAAAAAGCTGCAGCGCATCGTCAGCAATGAATCGGCGGAGATCATCCGCATGTTCAACAGTGCCTTTAATGAATTGACCGGCAACACTCTGGATTTCTACCCCGAGCCGCTGCGCACGACCATCGACACGTTGAACGAACGTATTTATCCAGCGGTGAACAACGGCGTGTATCGCGCAGGCTTTGCCACCTCACAGCAGGCGTATGAACGTGCGTTTGATGATGTGTTTGCGGAGCTGGATCACCTGGAACATCACTTAGGCGACCATCGTTACCTGGCAGGCGAATACCTGACTGAAGCGGATGTGCGGCTGTTCACCACGCTGATTCGCTTTGATGCGGTGTATTACAGCCACTTCAAATGCAACCTGCGCAGGATTGCGGATTATCCGAACCTGTCGAATTGGCTGAGGGAGATGTATCAGTGGCCGGGGGTGGCCGAGACGGTGGATTTCGAGCATATCAAAGGGCATTACTATGCCAGTCACCGCACGATCAACCCGACGGGAATTGTGCCGAAGGGGCCGTTGCAAGCGTTTGATACTGCGCATGATCGTGGGCGGCTAAACGGCAGTGCTGTCTGGGGCTGATCCATATGCAGTGCTGTGTCTGAAGGCGTCATCGGGAGCAAGCCCCCTCCCACATTGGAATGCATTCCAATGTGGGAGGGGGCTTGCTCCCGATGCTTTTAAGGCTCAGACCTGGGATTGTGCGCCTTCGAACCACTTCAGCTTCTCGCGCAACACCACCACTTCACCGACGATCACCAGCGTCGGTGCATGCACTTCATGCTCCGCCACCATGCGCGGCAAATCCGCCAGGGTGCCGGTGAACACGCGCTGGTTGGACGTGGTGCCCTGCTGGATCAACGCCGCCGGTGTATCCGCCGCACGCCCATGCTTGATCAGCTGTTCGCAGATGATCGGCAAGCCAATCAAACCCATGTAGAACACCAGGGTCTGCGAGGGTCCCACCAGGTCCTGCCAAGGCAGGTCCGACGTCCCATTCTTCAAATGCCCGGTGATAAAGCGTACGGACTGCGCGTAATCACGGTGGGTCAGCGGAATCCCGGCATATGCCGCGCAACCGCTGGCCGCCGTGATCCCCGGCACCACCTGGAACGGGATGCCATGGGCCGCCAGCTCTTCGATCTCTTCGCCACCACGACCAAAGATGAACGGATCGCCACCCTTGAGGCGCAGCACGCGCTTGCCTTGCTTGGCCAGGTCCACCAGTTGCTGGTTGATTTGGTCTTGCGGCACCGCGTGGTCGGCGCGACGCTTGCCAACATAGATGCGCTCGGCATCACGGCGACACAGTTCGAGGATCGCCGGAGCGACCAGGCGGTCATACAGCACCACGTCAGCTTGCTGCATCAGACGCAGGGCGCGGAAGGTCAGCAGGTCGGGATCACCCGGGCCGGCACCGACCAGATAGACCTCGCCCGGCGCATAAGGTGGCGCGCCATTGACCTTTTCGATCAGCAGGCGCTCAGCTTCATCGCCCTGCCCGGCCAACTGGCGGTCGGCAATCGGGCCTTGGAACACCTCTTCCCAGAACGCACGACGCTGCTGCACATCCGGGTACAACCCTTTGACTTGGGCACGAAAACGCGCCGCCAACCCGGCCAATTGGCCGTAAGTGGACGGAATCCAGGTTTCCAGCTTGGCGCGGATCAAGCGCGCCAGCACCGGCGCATCGCCGCCGCTGGACACGGCAATCACCAACGGTGAGCGGTCGACGATCGCCGGGAAGATCACACTGCACAAGGCTGGCGCATCCACCACATTGACCGGCACGCAACGGCGCTTGGCATCGCTGGACACTTGCGCGTTCAGCGGCTCGTCGTCCGTTGCCGCGATGATCAGGGTGCAACCGTCGAGGTCGGCCTCCTGATAACCGCGCAACATCAGTTCCCCGCCACTGCCCTGCACCAGCTCACGCAACTGGTCTTCGATCTGGGGAGCAACCACTCGCAGCACCGCACCGGCATCCGCCAGCAGCCGGGATTTGCGCAAGGCAATCTCCCCGCCACCGACGACCAACACGCGACTGCCGCGCAGGTTATGAAACAGCGGCAGAAATTCCATTTAGCGGATGACCTCAACGCCCGCCATGTAAGGCTTGAGCACTTCAGGTACGCGGATAGAACCGTCAGCCTGCTGGTAGTTTTCCAGCACGGCCACCAGGGTGCGGCCTACAGCCAGACCGGAACCGTTGAGGGTGTGGACCAGCTCCGGCTTGCCGGTTTCCGGGTTGCGGAAACGGGCCTGCATGCGACGCGCCTGGAAATCACCGCAGTTGGAGCACGACGAAATCTCGCGGTATTTGTCCTGGCTCGGCACCCACACTTCGAGGTCGTAGGTCTTCACGGCGCTGAAACCCATGTCGCCGGTGCACAGCGCCAGCACGCGGTACGGCAGCTCCAGCAGTTGCAGGACGCGTTCGGCGTTGGCGGTCAGGCCTTCTAGGGCCTCCATGGAGGTCGACGGCTCGACCACCTGCACCATCTCGACCTTGTCGAACTGGTGCTGGCGAATCATGCCGCGAGTGTCACGACCCGATGCACCGGCTTCGCTGCGGAAGCACGGGCTGTGAGCCACGAACTTCAGCGGCAGTTGCTTGGCGTCGAGGATCTCGCCCGCCACGATGTTGGTCAGCGACACTTCGGCGGTCGGGATCAGGTACAGATCGGCGTCACCGTCGCGGCTGATCTTGAACAGCTCTTCCTCGAACTTCGGCAGCTGGCTGGTGCCCATCAGCGCCGGCGCCTGCACCAGGTAAGGGGTGTAGGCTTCTTCGTAACCATGCTCAGCGGTGTGCAGGTTGATCATGAACTGCGCCAGGGCGCGGTGCATGCGTGCGATCGGGCCGCGCAGCAAGGCAAAGCGCGCGCCGGACATCTTGGCGGCAGTTTCAAAATCCAGGCCACCTGTCAGTTCGCCCAGGGCAACGTGGTCCTTGATCTCGAAATCAAAGGCTGTTGGCGTGCCCCACCGGCGCACTTCGACGTTGCCGTCTTCGTCTTCGCCAATCGGCACGGATTCGTGCGGGAGGTTAGGGATGCCGAGCAGGATCGAATCCAGCTCGGTCTGAATCTTGTCCAGCTCGACCTTGCCGTCGGACAGCTCGGTGCCCATGCGCTCGACATCCGCCATCAGCGGCGCAATGTCTTCGCCGCGCTGCTTGGCCTGACCGATGGACTTGGAGCGCGCATTCCGCTCAGCCTGCAGTGCTTCGGTGCGGGTCTGGACGGTCTTGCGCTGTTCTTCCAGCGCTTCGATGCGCGCAACATCCAAGGCAAAGCCACGGGATGCCAGGCGGTCCGCTACGTCCTGAAGGTTGCTACGTAACAGTTTGGAATCGAGCATGTCGGTCTCTCGTTTATCAAAGTTTGGTCAAGGACAGGCCGGCCCAGGTGGCGAGCAGCCCGCCGAACACGCTGATGCCCAGGTACCCGAAGGCTATCAGGGCCTGCCCGCTTTCCAGCAGGCGCAGCGTATCCAGTGAAAAGGATGAAAAGGTCGTCAGACCGCCTACAAAGCCGACAATCAAGCCGGCACGAATTTCAATCGGCACTTCCGGGCGCAACAGGAACCAGCCGTACAAGAGCCCGATGATCAGGCAGCCCACCAGGTTGACCGCCAGGGTCGCCGCATAAAAATGCTTCGGCCAGTTGGCGCTGACCCAGGTGCCAGCGGCGAAACGCAATAATGTACCAGCGATGCCGGCTGCGGACACGGCAAGAATCGTCTTAAACACTACTTTCTCCGCTGTTTGGGGCTGAGCCGGTCGAGTTGCGCGAGGTGATTGAGCTTTTCACCGATTTTCAGCTCCAGGCCACGGGGCACCGGCTGGTAGAACGGCTGTGGCTCAAGGTCGTCGGGGAAGTAATCTTCACCGGCAGCATAGGCGTCCGGTTCATCATGGGCATAACGGTATTCATCACCGTAGCCCAGTTGTTTCATCAGCTTGGTCGGCGCGTTGCGCAGGTGCAGCGGCACTTCCAGGGAGCCGTGTTCGGCCGCGGCGCGCAGCGCGGACTTGAAGCCCATGTACACCGCGTTGCTTTTAGGTGCGCAGGCCAAATAGGTAATGGCCTGGGCCACCGCCAATTCGCCTTCCGGGCTGCCCAGGCGCTCCTGAACTTCCCACGCCGCCAGGCACAGGCTCAGCGCACGAGGGTCGGCGTTGCCGATGTCTTCGCTGGCCATGCGCACTACGCGGCGGGCAAGGTACAGCGGGTCGCAGCCGCCGTCGATCATGCGCGCGAACCAGTACAGCGCGCCGTCCGGGTTGGAACCGCGTACAGATTTGTGCAGCGCCGAGATCTGGTCGTAGAAGGCTTCGCCGCCCTTGTCGAAGCGCCGACGCGTATCGCCGAGCAGGCTTTGCAGGAGGTCGACGCCAATTTCATTGCCGTCTTCGGCGAGGTCCGAGGCGTTTTCCAGCAGGTTGAGAAAGCGGCGCCCGTCACCGTCTGCGGCGCTCATCAGAATCTTGAAGCCTTCATCGCTGAGACTCAGCTGGCGCTTGCCCAGACCCTTGTCTTCGCTTAACGCACGCTGCAACAGCTTTCGCATCGCCGCTTCGTCCAGGCTTTTCAGCACATAGACGCGCGCCCGCGAAAGCAAGGCGTTGTTCAACTCAAACGAAGGGTTTTCGGTGGTGGCGCCGATAAAGATCAGCGTGCCGTCTTCCACATAGGGCAGGAACGCATCCTGCTGCGATTTGTTGAAGCGATGCACTTCATCGACAAACAGGATGGTGCGCTTGCCGTATTGCCCGGCCTGCTGCTTGGCGACTTCCACCGCCTGGCGGATCTCCTTGACCCCGGCGAGGACCGCCGAGACTGTTTCGAAGTGCGCGTCGGAGACCTTCGCCAGCAGCCGTGCCAGGGTGGTCTTACCCACTCCCGGCGGCCCCCAGAAAATCATCGAATGCAGCGCGCCCTGCTCCAGGGCTTCGCGCAAAGGCTTGCCGCGAGCGAGCAGGTGTTCCTGACCGACGTACTCATCCAGGTTGGTCGAACGCAAGCGCGCCGCCAAAGGCTGGGCAATCGGGTCACTTCGAAACAGGTCCATGGGCAGCGTTTGAAACCTCTAGATTATTCCTGGATCACGTCGGCACCCTTGGGGATGTCGAACTTGAACTTGGACGCGGGCACCGGCTGGTTGGCCTTGACCCCGGAGAACAGGATATCGGTGCGCTGGCCGACGCTGTCGACCAGGCGCATGTTATTGATCACGCCGTTGCCGAACGACAGGGACAGTGTGTCAAACAGCGTGTCCTTGGATTTCGGCTTGAGGGTGAACTCGATCACGTTGCTGGTTTGCTTGGAGGTGATGTCAAAACTGTCGTTGATCTTCGACACATCACCCGACAGCAACAGCGCCGGGGTCTGGTTCAAGCGCGGGTCGAGCTTCTTGATGGTCGCTTGCTCCAGGTCCGGGTCCCACAGGGTGACCTTCTGGCCGTCGGAAACGATGGTTTGCTCGGCCTTGCCTTCGGTGTGCCAGTAGAACAGGCCAGGGCGCTGCACGGCCATTTCGCCGGCAGTTTCCTGCAACTGGGTGCCACCGGCATCCAGGGTCATCTGGGAGAAGCGCGCGGTCAGGGTCTGGGATTTGTCCAGCAGGTTCTTCAGGCTGGCGACAGAGGCCGGGTCGGCGTGCGCCGAAACAGCAGTCAGGGCCAGTGCCGGCAACAACAGCATGCGGATAAGACGCATGGGAGTCCTCATTGAGTAGTCAGGGCGCGCCGCGTGTTGCCACGCGGCACGGGATCAGTCGCGCATCTGCCCGGGGGCAATGACTTCGCGCGAACCGTTGGTGTTCATTGCGGTGACGACGCCGGCGTTTTCCATGGCTTCGATCATGCGGGCGGCGCGGTTGTAGCCGATTTTCAGCTTGCGCTGTACCGCCGAGATCGAGGCGCGACGGCTTTCCAGCACAAAGGCCACGGCTTCGTCGTACAACGCGTCGGTCTCGGCATCATCGTCGCCACCACTGCTGCCGCCGTCAAAGCCACTGCTGGCCTCTTCAACGCCCGCGAGGATGTCGTCGTTGTACTCCGGCGCACCGCGCAGTTTCCAGGCTTCCACCACACGGTGGACTTCATCGTCGGAAACGAAGGCGCCGTGAACCCGGATTGGCAGGCTGGTGCCCGGTGGCATGTAGAGCATGTCACCGTGGCCGAGCAGTTGTTCGGCGCCGCCCTGGTCGATGATGGTCCGTGAGTCGATCTTGCTCGACACCTGGAACGCCATGCGCGTCGGAATGTTGGCCTTGATCAGGCCGGTGATAACGTCCACCGACGGACGCTGGGTCGCAAGAATCAAGTGAATACCGGCGGCACGGGCCTTCTGGGCAATACGCGCGATCAGTTCCTCAACCTTCTTGCCGACGATCATCATCATGTCGGCGAATTCGTCGACCACCACCACGATGGTCGGCAGCTTGGTCAACAACGGCGCTTCGTCGTGAATGCTTTCGCGCTTGTACAGCGGATCGGTCAGCGGTGTACCGGCGTCCTGGGCTTCCTTGACCTTGGCGTTGAAGCCCGACAGGTTCCGTACGCCCATCTTCGCCATCAGCTTGTAGCGACGCTCCATCTCGGCCACGCTCCAGCGCAGGGCGTTGGCGGCGTCCTTCATGTCGGTCACCACCGGGCACAGCAGGTGCGGGATGCCTTCGTAGATCGACAATTCCAACATCTTCGGGTCGATCATGATCAGCTTGGCGTCGTCCGGGCCGGACTTGAACAGGATCGACAGGATCATCGCGTTCACACCTACCGACTTACCCGAGCCGGTGGTACCGGCCACCAGCAGGTGGGGCATTTTCGCCAGGTCGGTGATCACCGGCTTGCCGCCGATGTCGTGACCCAGGGCCAGGGTCACCGGCGATTTGAAGTTGTCGTATTCCGGCGTCGACAGTACCTCGGAGAAGCGCACGATCTGGCGGTCTTCGTTGGGAATCTCGATACCCACGGTGGTCTTGCCGGGGATGACTTCCACCACGCGCACGCTGGTTACGGCCAGGGAACGGGCCAAATCCTTCGCCAGGTTGGAGATACGGCTGACCTTCACCCCCGCGGCTGGCTGGATTTCATACCGGGTAATCACCGGGCCTGGGTGGATGGAGTCCACCGACACTTCAACGCCGAATTCCTTGAGCTTGATTTCCAGCAGATGGCCGACGGCCGCCAGGGATTCCGGCGAATAGTTGAGTTGTTTCTTTTCGGCCGGGTCGAGGATCGAGATCGGCGGCAAGGTGCCTTCGACGGCGCTGTCGACAAACAGCGGCGCCTGCTTCTCTTTCTGCACGCGATGGCTCGGCTCGGCCGGTTTAGGCGGCGCGGGAGCGATCACCGGCGGCACCTGCTTCTCGCGGTCCGACATGTGCTTGCTCAGGGCCTGCTCGCGTTCGATCAGGCGTTCCTTGACCTTGGCCTGCTCACGCCGGTCCGGTGTGCTTGGGGCCACGACTTCGTTGACACGGGTGTCCACTTCACGCAGCTGCGCCACCATGCGCTTGCGCTCAACGCGGGCCGCCCACCAGCGGTTGGCGGCGCCCTGGAACAGCTCCAGCAGGTCGAGGGTAATTTTGCCGGTCACGTCCATCACCTTGAACCACGACAGGTCGGTGAACACGGTGAGGCCGAACAGGAACAGCGCGATGAACATCAGGGTGCTGCCCTGGATATTCAGGGTCTTGCGCGCCAGGTCGCCGAGGCTTTCGCCCAGCGCCCCGCCCGCGCCCGCCGGCAGGCCGGTGGGTGCATGGAAATGAATGTGCGCCAATGCCGCCCCGGACAACACCAGGAACACCAGGCCGATCAGCCGCCAGGAGAACAGCCAGCCACTCCACTGCCACGGCTCGTGACGCTGGCGGAAGATCTGCCAGGTCTTGATCGCCAGCAGCAATGGGAAGATATAGGCGAAGTAACCCAGCACCATGAACAGGATATCGGCGCTGTAGGAACCGGCAGGCCCACCGAAGTTCTGCACGTCTTCGATCTTGCTGTTATGGCTCCAGCCCGGATCGTCCTTGCCGTACGTCAGCAAGGCCATCATCAGGAACAGGCACAGCGCGCCGATGGCGATCAACGCACCTTCCTTGAGGCGATAATGCAGGTGCTGGCGCCAAGCGGGCACGACTGCTGCTTTAGGTGTTGCGGCGGATTTCTTCAAAACGGGTCTTTTCCTGCGCCTTTAGCGCGTCCATCTGTTGAATGACTGCAAATACTGCCCAATCCGAGCAGCTGAAAAATGAACGAGCGTGGTTGAATCTACTTTTAACACCGGGCGATTGCTGGATGAAATGGCAGCAGCGCCACAATGGCCGCATTGTACGGGTTTGTGTGCCTGATGCCACGCCGCTTGGCGTTCTTCAAACAGCCTGGCCAATGACATCTCACAAGAGGCCCAATTTGAGCATGCATTGTCTTTGCTGACAAAGGCTTATGAGCTGTTTTTACTAATCCAGGCAAGCTTGGCAAAATGCCTGCATGGGCCAGACCCGATTACGACCACGCCTTATGCAGAGAGTTGCAGAAACACCCGCTCACGCTAATGCGCGTCAATGGCCGATTCGGACTGGCCCCAGAGCGCTGCGTCGACAATAATCAACCCTTGGGGCAGACACCATCGCTGCCCACTCCCCTCCCCTTCCGTAAGCCTGGATGCCATGCTGACCTGGTTACAACGCGACTCACTAACATTCCCCCCGCTGGCCAAAGCCATGCGCGAACCCAATGGCCTGCTCGCGGCCGGTGGCGATTTATCGGTCGAGCGACTGATCCAAGCCTACCGCCACGGTTGTTTCCCGTGGTTTTCGCAGGGCCAGCCGATCCTCTGGTGGTCGCCCGATCCCCGCACGGTGATATTCCCCGACGAGCTGCATATATCGCGCAGCCTGGGCAAATTGTTGCGCCAGCAGCGCTACACCGTGACCTTCGACCAGGACTTCGCTGCCGTCATTCAAGCGTGCGCAGCACCGCGCGCCTATGCCGACGGCACCTGGATCACCGAGAGCATCCAGAACGCCTACTTGGCACTGCACCAGCGCGGCTATGCGCATTCGGTGGAGGTTTGGGACAACGGTGAACTGGTGGGCGGCCTGTATGGCCTGGCGATGGGCCAGCTGTTTTTCGGCGAATCCATGTTCAGCCGCGCCGACAACGCTTCAAAATTCGGCTTCGCCACCCTGACCCGCCAATTGCAGGCCTGGGGTTTTGTACTGATCGACTGCCAGATGCCCAACGATCACCTGCACAGCCTGGGTGCCCGCGCCATCTCCCGCAGCGACTTCGCAGGTTTCCTGCGCGACCATCTGGACCAACCCAACACTGGACCGTGGGTTTCTTAGGCGACTTGCGCGCTCCTGGCTTACACTTATTTGAAAGCTTATCCGAGGGTTGATCATGACCGAGTTGGCGCGTTTGAAGTTTTATGCCACTCAACCCCACTCTTGCAGCTATCTGCCCGACGAGCAGGCCACCACGCTGTTCCTCGACCCCAGCCAGCCTATGGACGTGCATGTGTATGCCGACCTGTCGGAGATGGGTTTTCGGCGCAGCGGCGATCATCTGTACCGGCCTCACTGCCAGAACTGCAATGCCTGTGTACCGGCACGCATCCCCGTGGCGCAGTTTCTGCCGGACCGCAACCAGAAACGCATCCTCAAGCGCAACGCCGACCTCACAGTGATGCCGGCCAAGCCTCGGTTTACCGAAGAATACTTCGACCTTTACCAGCGCTATATCGAGGAGCGACACGCCGATGGCGATATGTTCCCGCCCAGCCGCGACCAGTTCTCTACCTTCCTGGTGCGCGACCTGCCCTTCTCGCGCTTCTACGAGTTTCGCGCAGACGGCCGACTGGTGGCCGTTGCCGTGACCGATTTGCTGCCTAACGGCCTGTCAGCGGTCTACACCTTCTACGAGCCGGCCGAAGAACGCCGCAGCCTGGGACGCTTTGCGATCCTCTGGCAAATCGGTGAGGCACTGCGCCAGGAACTGGAGGCGGTGTACCTCGGATACTGGATCAAGAACTGCAAAAAGATGAATTACAAGACCCAATACCGGCCTATTGAACTGCTGATTAATCAAAGATGGGTAACACTTAACTAGAACCCCTTGGCTTAAACACCCTTTTTCGGGCACAATGCACGCCGCTTTTGCCTGGCGCAGTTGCACCGGGCCATTCACTGGATACCGAGGGCTTTACTGCATGTCGAAAGAAGACAGCTTCGAAATGGAAGGCACTGTCGTCGACACCCTGCCCAACACCATGTTTCGTGTGGAGTTGGAAAATGGGCACGTCGTAACCGCGCATATCTCCGGCAAGATGCGCAAGAACTACATTCGTATTCTTACCGGTGACAAAGTGCGCGTCGAGCTGACGCCCTATGACTTGAGCAAAGGGCGCATCACTTACCGCGCTCGCTAAGCAAGTCAATACAAGACGCCCGGTTATGCCGGGCGTTTTTGTGTGCGTGCTATTTACCAAGTGCCAAAACAAAATGTGGGAGGGGACTTGCCCCCGATAGCGGTAGATCAGTCACTCATGTAGCGACTGAAACACTGCTATCGGGAGCAAGCCCCCTCCCACATTGGCACCCGCAGCTATCGATCAGGCCATTTCAGCCGTGGTTTCGAACTCGAAGGTCAGCTCGCCATCCTTGAGGTCGATGTGCACCACGCCACCATGGTCGGAGAGCTCGCCGAACAGGATCTCTTCGGCCAATGGCCGCTTGATCTTGTCCTGGATCAGACGTGCCATGGGACGTGCGCCCATTGCCGCGTCGTAGCCACCCTCGGCGATCCAACTGCGCGCCGCCTCGGAGACTTCCAGTTGCACGCGCTTGTCTTCCAACTGCGCCTGAAGCTCGGTGAGGAACTTGTCCACCACGCTTTTGATAACCTCATGGCTGAGGCGACCAAACTGGATGATGGTGTCCAGGCGGTTGCGGAACTCCGGCGTGAAGCTCTTCTTGATCACTTCCATGGCATCGGAAGAGTGATCTTGATGACTGAAGCCGATCGAAGCCCGCGCAGCCGTTTCGGCACCGGCGTTGGTGGTCATGATCACGATCACATTGCGGAAGTCCGCCTTGCGCCCGTTGTTGTCGGTCAGGGTGCCGTGGTCCATCACCTGCAGCAGCAGGTTGAAGACTTCGGGGTGAGCCTTCTCGATTTCATCGAGCAGCAATACGCAGTGCGGCTGCTTGGTGATCGCTTCGGTCAACAGGCCGCCCTGATCGAAACCGACATAACCCGGAGGCGCACCGATCAGGCGCGATACCGTGTGGCGCTCCATGTACTCGGACATGTCGAACCGCACCAGTTCAATACCCATGGCCTTGGCCAACTGCCGTGCCGCTTCGGTCTTGCCGACGCCGGTCGGGCCTGCGAACAGGAACGAACCGACAGGCTTGTCCGGCGACTTGAGGCCCGCACGCGACAGCTTGATCGCGGTGGACAGCGCGTCGATGGCTGCATCCTGGCCGAACACGGTGAGCTTGAGGTCGCGCTCCAGGTTACGCAGCAGCTCCTTATCGGAACTGTTGACGTGTTTAGGCGGAATCCGCGCGATCTTGGCCACGATGTCCTCGACCTGAGCAACGTCGATGCGCTTCACACGCTTCTCGACCGGCTGCAGGCGCTGGTAGGCGCCCGCCTCGTCGATCACATCGATGGCTTTGTCCGGCATGTGCCGGTCATTGATGTAGCGCGATGCGAGCTCAGCAGCCGCACGCAGAGCCTCATCGGTGTACTCGATGCCATGGTGCGCTTCGAAACGCCCCTTGAGCCCGCGCAGGATACCGATGGTGTCTTCGACTGAAGGCTCGGACACATCGACCTTCTGGAAGCGACGCGCCAAGGCACGGTCTTTCTCGAAGATGCCACGGAATTCCTGGAACGTGGTCGAACCGATGCAGCGGATATCGCCCGACGAGAGCAGCGGCTTGAGGAGGTTGGAGGCATCCATTACCCCGCCGGACGCCGCACCGGCACCGATGATGGTGTGGATCTCGTCGATGAACAAAATCGCCTGAGGGCGTTTTTTCAGTTCACCCAGCAACGCCTTGAAGCGTTTCTCGAAATCACCACGGTACTTGGTCCCGGCGAGCAAGGCGCCCAGGTCCAGGGAGTAGACCACGCTGTTTGCCAGCAGGTCCGGCACCTGGTTATCGACGATGCGCTTGGCCAGGCCCTCGGCAATCGCGGTTTTACCCACGCCCGCCTCACCCACCAGCAACGGGTTGTTCTTGCGACGACGCGCGAGGATCTGCGCTACACGCTCAACCTCAAGCTCGCGCCCCACCAGCGGATCGATCCGCCCCTGGCGCGCCAGTTCGTTGAGGTTGCTGGCATAGGCATCCAGTGGATTGCCCGAAGAAGAAGACTCACCGCCCTCGTCGTCCTGCATTTCCTGCTCACCCTCGGAATGATCGCCGTGCCCAGGCACTTTGGAGATACCGTGGGCGATGTAATTGACGACATCAATACGGGCAACGCTCTGCTGTTTGAGCAGGAACACTGCCTGGCTTTCCTGTTCGCTGAAAATGGCCACAAGCACATTGGCGCCCGTGACTTCACGCTTACCGGAGCTCTGAACGTGGAAAACAGCGCGCTGCAATACCCGCTGGAAGCCCAGGGTTGGCTGGGTTTCACGGTCCTCGTCGTGCACGGGGATCAGTGGCGTGGTGGAGTCGATAAACTCCTGCAGGTCGTGCTTGAGTTTGTCGAGGTTGGCGCCGCACGCACGTAGAACGGTGGCGGCAGCTTCGTTATCCAAAAGTGCCAGCAGCAGGTGTTCGACGGTCATGAATTCATGACGTTTCGAACGGGCCTCCTTGAAGGCAAGATTGAGGGTGACTTCGAGCTCGCGGTTTAACATAGCTTCACCTCATACCCAAGTGGTCGGCGTTAACCGTCCTTCTCGATTTCACAGAGTAGCGGATGCTGGCTTTCCCTGGCGTACTGGTTGACCTGCATGGCCTTTGTCTCGGCGATGTCGCGGGTAAACACTCCACATACTGCCCGTCCTTCTGTGTGAACGGCCAGCATTACCTTGGTCGCCAACTCGCGGTTCAGGTTAAAAAACACCTCGAGCACTTCGACCACGAAATCCATCGGTGTGTAGTCATCATTGAACAAAACCACCTTGTACATCGGCGGCGCCTGTAAAGCAGGCTTGGCCTCCTGAACAGCAATGCCTGCAGAACCGTCGTCATCGTGTTCGTGATCCGGTCGATCCTGATTGAATGTTAGTCGAATCTGGCTGATTGCATGCATGGAAAGAAAGGTTCGTCAGTGGTTCAAATACAGTGGTGGGGGCGACCTGTCAGAATTTCAACTGCTGACCGATCGGTCGCCTTGACTATCGGCGAAACGGTGTTACAACCAATAGAACCCACAGTGGGTAAAAAAGGTCCGCGCAGTCAACCTTATTTATTCGGGTTAGGACGGATAAACTGGATGATACTCCAGTGATGGAGTCTGGTGCAGAGGGATATGGGTATGTCTGGCGTCAAGATCAGTGGCAAGGTCAAATGGTTTAACAATGCCAAGGGATATGGCTTTATCAACGAAGAAGGTAAAACCGAGGACCTGTTTGCGCATTATTCAGCAATCAATATGGACGGCTACAAGACGCTGAAAGCAGGCCAGGAAGTGAGCTTTGAAATCATTCAAGGACCTAAGGGACTGCACGCTGTTGCGATTTGTGCAGCTTGCGCGGCAACGCCCGGAATAGCCCACGACGAAACACACGAAACGAAGCCCATGACAGATCAGCGCACTCAATCAAAAAAGAAACAAACGGCCTGATCAGCCTTGAGTGAACAGCTAAAGAAACGGCCATTCTGACTCAACAGAATGGCCGATTTTTTATAGCTCGACTTACATATGCGAAATCAACGCATCCCCAAAGCCCGACGACGACACCAGCTTCGCACCCTCCATCAGGCGCTCGAAGTCATAGGTCACGGTCTTGGCCGAAATCGCACCGTTGGTGCCCTTGATAATCAAGTCAGCCGCCTCGGTCCAGCCCATGTGGCGCAACATCATCTCTGCCGACAGAATCAACGAACCTGGGTTGACCTGGTCCTTGCCTGCATATTTAGGCGCAGTACCATGGGTTGCCTCGAACATCGCCACAGTGTCGGACAAGTTGGCCCCCGGCGCGATACCGATACCGCCCACTTCCGCCGCCAGGGCATCAGACAGGTAGTCACCGTTCAGGTTGAGGGTGGCGATCACGTCATACTCAGCCGGACGCAGCAGGATTTGCTGGAGCATCGCGTCGGCAATCGCATCTTTGACCACTACATTCTTGCCGGTCTTCGGGTTCTTGAACTGCATCCACGGCCCACCATCGAGCAACGTCGCGCCGAACTCTTGCGCCGCCACTTCGTAGGCCCACTCCTTGAAGGCCCCTTCGGTGAACTTCATGATGTTGCCTTTGTGCACGATAGTCAGCGAATCGCGGTCATTATCCACCACATATTGCAGGGCCTTGCGCGCCAGACGCTTAGTGCCCTCCAGCGATACCGGCTTGATGCCGATCCCGCAATCCTGGTCGAAACGGATCTTGGTGACGCCCATTTCTTCCTTGAGGAACTTGATGACCTTGGTCGCCTCCGGCGAACCAGCCTTCCATTCGATCCCGGCGTAAATGTCTTCGGAGTTCTCGCGGAAGATGGTCATGTCCACATCGCCTGGCTTCTTGACCGGGCTGGGCACGCCTTCGAACCAGCGCACCGGGCGCAGGCACACGTACAGGTCGAGTTGCTGACGCAGGGCCACGTTCAGCGAACGGATGCCGCCACCGACCGGCGTGGTCAGCGGCCCCTTGATGGACACCACGTAATCCTTGACCGCATCCAGGGTTTCCTGGGGCAGCCAGGTGTCCTGGTCGTAGACTTGGGTCGCCTTCTCACCGGCGTAAACCTCCATCCACGAGATTTTGCGCTTGCCGCCGTAGGCCTTTTCAACAGCTGCGTCGACCACCTTGATCATCACCGGGCTGATGTCGACGCCAATACCGTCACCTTCGATGTAAGGGATGATCGGTTGGTCAGGAACATTGAGAGAATGGTCTGCATTGACGGTGATTTTGTCGCCGACTGCCGGAACCTGAATCTTCTTGTATCCCATGCTGAACTCCATCTATGGATTAAACATCTGGCTGCGTTCGAGCCTACTCCAGATAAATGGCGACTGAAACCTCGCGCCATGCTCATTTGCATCGAAAACAGCATAAATTGTCGCCTACAAGCCTGAAAGCAAAGGGAAAAGCGCCAATCTTGAGCACATCGTGCGACTTTAGGCGTATCCCGGCACCTGCGACCTTTAGACCAATGGACGACACACCTTTTGTATGAAGGCTCGGCGTAAGCATAGCGACCTATGTATAATGCCGCCGCTGACCAAAGAGTCACGACGGCGGACCGCTCTAGAACAGCGCCTTCCGCTACAAAGCAGGGCTAATACAATAGTCCACCCGCTTGACGCTCGACTGATGCAACCCAACATCACCGCGAAGAAACCTCGACATTTCGCTCATGGATGACTTTGAACGAACGCGCTCCACCCGGCGCATCTCGAGTTTCTGCGCACGCTTTCAGCAAAGAAGAGAGTTAATCCGAATATGCCCACCCGCTCGAAGATCATCTATACCTTCACCGACGAAGCCCCAGCCCTCGCCACCTATTCACTGCTGCCTATCGTAGAGGCCTTCACCGCTTCCGCTGATATTGCCGTGGAAACCCGCGACATCTCCCTCGCAGGGCGCATCCTCGCAAGCTTCCCCGAGCAACTGGGCACCAAGGCTATCCCGGACCACCTCGCCGAACTGGGCGACCTGGCCGTTACACCTGAAGCCAACATCATCAAGCTGCCTAACATCAGCGCCTCGACCCCGCAGCTGCAAGCCGCGATCAAGGAATTGCAGGCCCAGGGCTACGCCCTGCCGGACTACCCGGAAACCGTAACCACCGACGCGGAAAAAGAAACCCGTGCACGTTACGACAAGGTCAAGGGCAGCGCCGTGAACCCGGTACTGCGCGAAGGCAACTCCGACCGTCGCGCACCGCTGTCGGTCAAGAACTATGCACGCAAGCACCCGCACAAAATGGGCGCCTGGGCTGCCGACTCCAAGTCCCACGTTGCCCACATGAGCAGCGGCGACTTCTACGGCAGCGAAAAATCCGTACAGATCGAAGCCGCTGACGCTGTCAAAATCGAGCTGGTCGCTCAAGACGGCACTACCACCGTCCTGAAAGAAAAGACCACGGTCAAGGCCGGCGAAATCATCGACAGCGCCGTGCTGAGCAAAAAAGCCCTGCGCAGCTTCATCGCCGCTGAAATCGAAGACGCCAAGAAGCAAGGCGTACTGCTGTCGGTTCACCTGAAAGCCACCATGATGAAGGTCTCCGACCCGATCATGTTCGGCCAGATCGTTGCCGAGTTCTATAAAGACGCCCTGGCCAAGCACGCCGACGTGCTGGCACAGATCGGCTTCAACCTGAACAACGGCATAGGCGACCTGTACGCGCGCATCAAGGCCTTGCCTAGTGATCAGCAAGCGCAGATCGAAGCTGACATTCAAGCGGTCTACGCCGCTCGCCCTTCCCTGGCGATGGTCAACTCCGACAAAGGCATCACCAACCTGCACGTACCGAGCGACGTCATCGTCGACGCCTCGATGCCGGCCATGATCCGTGACTCCGGCAAAATGTGGGGCACCGACGGCCAACTGCACGACACCAAGGCCGTGATCCCGGATCGCTGCTACGCCACCATCTACCAGGCGGTGATCGAAGAGTGCAAAGCCAACGGCGCTTTCGACCCTACCACCATGGGCAGCGTGCCAAACGTTGGCCTGATGGCGAAAAAGGCTGAAGAGTACGGCTCCCACGACAAGACCTTCCAGGTCAAGGCTGACGGCGTCGTCCGCGTGACCGACAGCAAGGGCAACCTGCTGATGGAACAGAAAGTCGAGGCTGGCGACATCTTCCGCATGTGCCAGACCCAAGACGCGCCGATCCAGGACTGGGTCAAACTGGCCGTCAACCGTGCCCGCGCCAGCAACACCCCGGCCATTTTCTGGCTGGACCCTAAGCGTGCACACGATGGCGTCGTGATCGAGAAAGTTCAGGCCTACCTGAAAGACCACAACACCGAAGGCCTGGACATCCGCATCATGTCGCCGGTCGACGCGATGAAGTTCACTCTGGAGCGTACCCGCAAGGGCCTGGACACCATCTCGGTGACCGGTAACGTACTGCGTGACTACCTGACCGACCTGTTCCCGATCATGGAACTGGGCACCAGCGCCAAGATGCTGTCGATCGTGCCGCTGATGAACGGCGGTGGCCTGTTTGAAACCGGCGCCGGCGGTTCGGCTCCGAAGCACGTGCAGCAGCTGCTGGAAGAAAACTTCCTGCGCTGGGACTCCCTGGGTGAGTTCCTGGCCCTGGCCGCCTCCCTTGAGCATTTGGGTGTGACGTACAACAACCCGAAAGCCTTGGTACTGTCCAAGACCCTGGACCAGGCCACTGGCCAGTTCCTTGACAACAACAAGTCGCCATCGCGCAAAGTCGGCAACATCGACAACCGCGGCAGCCACTTCTACCTGGCGCTGTACTGGGCTCAAGCCCTGGCCGCCCAGACCGAAGACACTGCCCTGCAAGCGCAGTTCGGCGAACTGGCCAAGACCCTGGCCGCGAACGAAGCCACCATCGTGGCCGAGCTCAACGCCGTACAGGGCAAGCCAGTGGACATCGGCGGCTACTACGCGCCGAACCCTGAGCTGACCAGCAAGGCCATGCGCCCAAGCAACACCCTCAACGCGGCGATTGCCAAGTTGAAGTAAGGTTGTAAGGCGATACCACGAACCCCGGCCATGTGCCGGGGTTTGTGTTTTCAGGCCACTGCAAGGGAAGTGTTATCTCGAAAGACTCTAATGAACTGTTAGCTTTAACAGGTTACCTGACGCCCCCCAGAGGCCATCCTGCAAATGCGGCTAATGCCCAAAGAACAGGAGACTCTCAAATGCGACACACCAATATTTCAGTACCGCTTTACGCTGTCTTACTTGCATTGCTGCCATTAGCGAATGCCGGTCAAAATGTCCAAATAAGCTATTTCCTCCACGCCGACTTCACATGCAAAAATGGCATCACGAAACCCGGATATAGCGTCTATGTAGTGGGGTCGCTGCCGGAGATCGGAAACTGGGCCCCAGCTAAAGCTGTTTTACTCACCCCCTCGAATTACCCGACCTGGACCGGCTTGGTGGGATTTTCCAATGTTAAGCTCAATGAAAAAGTGGAATGGAAGTGCATTATCCGCAATGAGAATAACGCCTCAGACGTTCAAAAATGGCAGCCCGACCCAAACAACGAGGCGATACTGATATTTTCCCCGACAGTGCAAACCACTGGCACAGTCTAAGCCGCCCGACATTGCCAGGCGTATCATGCGGACACGATACACACCCCTCCGTACTTGAGACCCGCTTATGACCTGGCAACCCCACATCACTGTCGCCACCCTCGTCGAAGACAACGGCCGCTTCCTGATGGTCGAAGAGCTCAAAGGCGGCCGCGCCGTGCTCAACCAGCCCGCCGGCCACCTCGACCCGCATGAAACCCTGACCGAAGCCGCCGTGCGCGAAACCCTTGAGGAGACCGGCTGGGATGTCGAAGCCACCGGTATCGTCGGCATCTACCTCTACACCGCCCCCAGCAATGGCGTGACCTACCAGCGGGTCTGCTTCACCGCCAAAGCCCTGAAGCACCACCCGGACTATCAACTCGACGAAGGCATCCTGCGCGCCCGCTGGCTGACCCGTGACGAGCTGATGGCGCTGCGCGACGACTGGCGCAGCGAGCTGATCATCCGCTGTATCGACGATTATCTGGCCGGCCAGCGCCACAGCCTGGAATTGATCCGCCCTTCTCTTTAGCCTTGCGGGCCCAGGCCTGCTAGAATCGCGTCCTTTTTCAAGACACCCGTTGAAACCCTATGCGTGATCCAGCCCCTTCTGACACACAAAAGAAGCGCGTTATCGTCGGCATGTCCGGCGGCGTGGATTCTTCCGTTTCCGCCGTTCTGCTCATGGAGCAGGGTTATGAGGTGGAAGGCCTGTTCATGAAGAACTGGGAAGAAGACGATGGAACGGAATACTGCACCGCCATGGACGACCTGGCGGACGCCCAGGCCGTGTGCGATAAGATTGGCATCAAGCTGCACACCGCCAACTTCGCCGCCGAGTACTGGGACAATGTGTTCGAGCACTTCCTGGCCGAATACAAGGCCGGCCGCACGCCGAACCCGGACATCCTGTGCAACCGTGAAATCAAGTTCAAGGCGTTCCTCGACTACGCCATGATGCTCGGCGCCGACCTGATTGCCACTGGCCACTACGTGCGCCGCCGCGATATCGATGGCCGCACCGAACTGCTCAAGGGCCTGGACCCGAACAAGGACCAGAGCTACTTCCTGCACGCCGTCGGCGGTGAACAGATCGCCAAGACCCTGTTCCCGGTGGGCGAACTGGAAAAACCCGAAGTGCGCAAGATTGCCGAGAAACATGGCCTGGCCACCGCCAAGAAGAAAGATTCCACCGGGATCTGCTTTATCGGCGAACGCCGCTTCAGCGACTTCCTCAAGCAGTACCTGCCGGCGCAGCCGGGTGAAATCAAGACCACCGACGGTGAAGTGATCGGCCGCCACCACGGCCTGATGTACCACACCATCGGCCAGCGTCAGGGCCTGGGCATCGGTGGCCTGAAAGACGCCGGTGAAGAGCCGTGGTACGTGCTGGTCAAGGACCTGGACAATAACGTGTTGATCGTCGGCCAGGGCAACGAACACCCGCTGCTGTTCTCCGGCGCGCTGCTGGCTTCCGAGATCTATTGGGTCAACCCGATCGACCTGAGCACGCCACGCCGCCTGACCGCCAAAGTGCGCTATCGCCAGGGCGACCAGCCTTGCACCCTGGAAAAAACCGCCACTGGCTACCGGGCCACCTTCGATGACCCGCAACGCGCGGTCACCCCGGGCCAGTCCGTGGTGTTCTATGACGGCGAAATCTGCCTGGGCGGCGGCGTGATTGAAGTCGCCGAAGCCTGGAGCAACCCGGCATGAGCCCGACCCAGGAGCAATTGACGGCACTCGGCGGGGTTTTCCTTGCTGCCGTGCTGGTGGACAAGATCGCCAAGACCGGACAGGTCACCGAGGCAGGCCTGACCTGCATGCTCGGCAGCCTGTTGATCCGCGACCCCAAGGACACCCTGGAAGTCTACGGGGGCGACGACCTGGCGCTGCGTGAAGGCTACCGCGCACTGATCGGTGCCCTGGAGCGCGACCCCAGCACCCTGCAGCGCGAGCCGTTGCGCTATGCCTTGTCGATGCTCGGCCTGGAGCGTCAACTGGCCAAGCGCGAGGACATGCTGGAGGTCATCGGTAAGCGCCTGCCGCAAATCCAATCCCAAGTGGAACACTTCGGCCCGGCCCACGAAAACGTGGTTGCCGCCTGCGGTGCGCTGTACCAGGACACCTTGAGCACCTTGCGCCAGCGGATCCAGGTCCACGGCGACATGCGCAACCTGCAGCAACCGAACAACGCCTCGAAAATCCGCGCCCTGCTCCTGGCCGGTATTCGCTCGGCACGGTTGTGGCGCCAGTTGGGCGGACATCGTTGGCAACTGGTGATCAGCCGACGCAAATTACTCAAAGAGCTTTACCCGTTGATGCGCAACGAATAAGTCGCACCAGCAGGCCTTTTTCAAGCCGTTACGCGTAATACGCCGGTCAGTTGGCAACGGACCGGCGGATTTTTTCATGTATGATACGCGCCCCATTTCGTTGCCCGACTGTCCGAGAACACCCCATGCAGCTCTCTTCGCTCACTGCGGTTTCCCCTGTTGACGGCCGCTACGCCGGCAAAACCCAGGCCCTGCGCCCTATTTTCAGCGAATACGGCCTGATCCGTGCTCGCGTGCTGGTTGAAGTGCGCTGGCTCCAGCGCCTGGCCGCTCACCCCGCCATCAGCGAAGTGCCGGCGTTTTCCGCGCAAGCCAACGCTGTGCTCAACACCCTGGCGGAAAACTTCTCCCTGGAGCACGCCGAGCGTGTGAAAGAGATCGAGCGCACCACCAACCACGACGTCAAAGCCATCGAGTACCTGCTCAAAGAGCAAGCGGCCAAGCTGCCGGAACTGGCCCAGGTCAGCGAGTTCATCCACTTTGCCTGCACCAGTGAGGACATCAACAACCTGTCCCACGCCCTGATGCTGCGTGAAGGCCGTGATGACGTCATGCTGCCACTGATGCGCCAGACCGCCGAAGCCATCCGCGAACTGGCGATTCGCTTCGCTGCGGTGCCGATGCTGTCGCGCACCCACGGCCAGCCGGCCTCGCCGACCACCTTGGGCAAAGAACTGGCCAACGTGGTGTACCGCCTGGAACGCCAGATCGCTCAAGTCGCCGCCGTACCGCTGCTGGGCAAGATCAACGGCGCCGTAGGCAACTACAACGCCCACCTGTCGGCCTACCCGGAGATCGACTGGGAAGCCAACGCCCGCGCCTTCATCGAAGACGAGCTGGGCCTGGGCTTCAACCCGTACACCACGCAGATCGAACCGCACGACTACATCGCCGAGCTGTTCGACGCCATTGCGCGCTTCAACACCATCCTGATCGACTTCGATCGCGATATCTGGGGCTACATCTCTCTGGGCTACTTCAAGCAGCGCACCATTGCCGGTGAAATCGGCTCGTCGACCATGCCGCACAAGGTCAACCCGATCGACTTCGAAAACTCCGAAGGCAACCTCGGTATCGCCAACGCCCTCTTCCAGCACCTGGCCAGCAAGTTGCCGATCTCCCGCTGGCAGCGCGACCTGACCGACTCCACTGTACTGCGCAACCTCGGCGTGGGCTTTGCCCATAGCGTGATCGCGTACGAAGCCAGCCTCAAAGGCATCAGCAAGCTTGAGCTCAATGAGCAGAAGATCGCCGCTGACCTGGACGCGTGCTGGGAAGTATTGGCCGAGCCGATCCAGACCGTGATGCGCCGCTACAACATCGAAAACCCCTACGAGAAGCTGAAAGAGTTGACCCGTGGCAAGGGCATCAGCCCTGAAGCACTGCAAACTTTCATCGACGGCCTGGACATGCCAGCCGCGGCCAAGGCCGAGCTGAAACTGCTCACCCCGGCCAACTACATCGGCAATGCTGTAGAGCAAGCCAAGCGCATCTGATCCACGCAAGCCCCTTTGAGACGCCCGGCCGCGCCGGGCGTTTTTATTCCAGTCTGAAAAGTTCTTTTTTTCAATAGGTTACACATGAATCCTGATATCCCTCTTCAACTTCTGGGCGGCATCACGGCACGGGAATTCCTGCGCGACTACTGGCAGAAAAAGCCGCTGCTGATCCGTCAGGCCATCCCTGATTTCGAAAGCCCGATCGACGCCGACGAACTCGCCGGCCTGGCACTGGAAGAAGAAGTCGAGTCGCGCCTGGTAATTGAACACGGCGAGCGTCCGTGGGAATTGCGTCGCGGCCCGTTCGCCGAAGACGCCTTCAGCACCCTGCCTGAGCGCGAGTGGACCCTGCTGGTGCAGGCGGTCGACCAGTTCGTGCCGGAAGTGGCCGAGCTGCTGGAGCAGTTCCGCTTTCTGCCCAGCTGGCGCATTGACGACGTGATGATCAGCTTCGCCGCACCCGGCGGCAGCGTCGGCCCGCACTTCGACAACTACGACGTGTTCCTGCTGCAAGCCCAGGGCAAGCGCAACTGGAAGATCGGCCAAATGTGCAGCTCCGAGAGCCCGCTGCTGCAGCACGCCGACTTGCGCATCCTCGCCGAATTCGAAGAAAGCGCCGAATGGGTGCTGGAACCGGGCGACATGCTCTACCTGCCACCGCGCCTGGCGCACTTCGGCATTGCCGAAGACGACTGCATGACCTACTCCGTGGGTTTCCGCGCACCGAGCGCCGCCGAAGTGCTGACCCACTTCACCGACTTCCTCAGCCAGTACCTGACTGACGAAGAGCGCTACACCGACGCCGACGCCCAGCCGGTCAGCGACCCCCACCAGATCCAGAGCGACGCGCTGGACCGCCTCAAGAGCCTGCTGGCCGAGCACATGAGCGACGAGCGCATGCTGCTGACCTGGTTCGGCCAGTTCATGACCGAACCGCGCTACCCGGAACTGGTGGCCGGTGAAGAACTGGGTGAAGAAGACTTCATCAGCAGCCTGCAAGATGGCGCGATCCTGGTGCGCAACCCAAGCGCGCGCCTGGCCTGGTCCGAAGTCGACGACGACGTGCTGCTGTTCGCCAGCGGCCAGAGCCGTTACCTGCCCGGCAAGCTGCGTGAGCTGCTGAAGCTAGTGTGCTCGGCCGATGCGCTGCACAGCGAGAACCTCGGCGAATGGCTGGCGGATGAAGACGGCCGCGATCTGCTGTGCGAACTGGTCAAGCAAGGAAGCCTGGGATTTGCCGATGAATAAGATTCACGTCAGTGTCGCGGATTGGCAAAAGGATATCGCCGAGATTCGGCGCATTCGTGAAGCGGTCTTTATCGCTGAACAATCCGTCCCACCGGAGCTGGAGTGGGACGCGGACGACGCCGGCGCGGTGCATTTCCTCGCATTTGAAGGCGATTTTCCGATTGGCACCGCGCGCCTGTTGCCCAGCGGCGAGATCGGCCGCGTGTCGGTACTCAAGGACTGGCGCGGGCTGAAGGTCGGCGACAAGCTGATGGCTGCGGTGATTGGTGTAGCCGAGCAGCGCGGCCAGGCCAAGCAGTTCCTGAGTGCGCAGGTGTATGCGGCGCCGTTTTATGAACGGCTGGGCTTCAAGATCGTCAGCGAGGAATTCCTGGAAGTAGGGATCCCGCATGTCGATATGGTGCGCGGGGCCTGATCCGAGACCGCGTCGCTGCCATCGGGGGCAAGCCCCCTCCCACACTTGGCCGCATTCCCAAGGACTTACTCGGTCAAAAAGTGGGAGGGGGCTTGCCCCCGATAGCCATTTCAGCAACACCAACAATGCCCTGCCATGCCAGGGCATTTTGCCGTCTACGATTCAATTTGCGACCTGCCAGGCCGACAAACTGGCACTATCCAGCCTTTGACTCGCAGAGATAACGGACATGTCCCTACGCACCCTGCTCACCACCCTCCTCCTGACCGCCAGCGTCTCGGCCGTGGCCGACACCGAAGTCGTCAACCTGAGCAACCGCACCAGCGCCGATCTGCTCCCCGTGGCACAGAATTTCATCGGCAAGGGCGGCACCGTCAGCGCTTACGGCAACCAGTTGATCGTGAATGCCGCCCCCGCCAAGATCCAGGACCTGCGCGCCCTGCTTTCTCAACTCGATACACCCGCCAAGCGCCTGCTGATCACCGTCGACACCAACGAAAACAACCAGCAGAACAGCGGCGATAGCCAAACCCGCATCATCAGCTACGGCACCACCAGCCGCGATGGCGGCATCCAGCAGATCCAGGCCAGCGAAGGCGTCCCCGCACTGATCCAGATCGGCCAGAGCGTGCCGCTGACCACCACCCAGCAGGACAGCTACGGCCGACTGCAAAACCAGACTCAGTATCGCAACGTGACCCAGGGCTTCTACGTAACCGCCAGCGTCACCGGCGAGACCGTTCATCTGGCGATCAGCACCAACCGTGACCGCATGAGCCAGGAACGTCCCGATGTAGTGAACGTGCAAAGCACCGACACAACCGTCAGTGGGCGGCTGGGCGAGTGGATCTCCCTGGCTGGCATCAATCGCGAGACCCAGGCCGACAAATCCTCTACAACCCGCAGCTACTCTACTCAGGGTCGCGATGACCTGACGGTACGGGTTAAAGTCGACACCTTGAACTGAAGCACCAAAAACTGACTGATGAGTCGTCTTAGACTAAAGATGTAGTGCTTGAAAAAAAGCACTACAAAACATTTGACGATCCAAAAAAGCATGGGCATGATGGCCTCGCTCCCGCTAATCAGGGGCCCTGGCAAGGGCCTTCGGATCGTCGCTCCAAGTTACCCACCTGAGCCGATTCGTGTCTGTACCGCCCACAAGGTGTGTTTGACGAGGTTGCGACTGGAACGAAGTTGTCCCGAGGGACGGAAGCTAACCAGGTAACCCGGCTACACACTGATGGATCGTACAAAGGCCCACGACGCCCGAAGACCGTTCGCAGTTCGCCCTTACCTGCTCAACTCTCCCTTGAGCCATCGTTCATCCCGTCGCATTCCCCGCCAAACCTGACTTGACCACCTAAGCTTCTGGTCAGCGAGCAGCCCTGCCCACGCAATGAATGCGTGGCTGGCAAACGGATACTTCAAACAAGACGCGACGAGGTTTTTTCCCATGGCACTGACACGCGAACAGCAAATTGCAGCCCTCGAGAAAGACTGGGCTGAAAACCCACGCTGGAAAGGCGTGACCCGCGCTTATTCCGCTGCTGACGTCGTCCGCCTGCGTGGCTCGGTTCAACCTGAGCACACCTTTGCAAAACTCGGCGCCGAAAAACTGTGGAAGCTGGTCACCCAGGGTGCCAAGCCGTCCTTCCGCCCCGAGAAAGATTTCGTCAACTGCATGGGCGCCCTCACTGGCGGCCAGGCAGTCCAACAGGTAAAAGCCGGTATCCAGGCGATCTACCTGTCCGGCTGGCAAGTGGCAGCGGACAACAACTCCGCTGAATCCATGTACCCCGACCAATCGCTTTACCCGGTGGACTCGGTGCCGACCGTGGTCAAGCGCATCAACAACTCGTTCCGCCGCGCCGACCAGATCCAGTGGAAAGCCGGTAAAGGCCCGGGCGATGAAGGCTACATCGACTACTTCGCGCCGATCGTGGCGGACGCTGAAGCCGGTTTCGGCGGTGTACTGAACGCCTACGAACTGATGAAGAGCATGATCGAGGCCGGCGCTGCCGGCGTGCACTTCGAAGACCAACTGGCGTCGGTGAAGAAATGCGGCCACATGGGCGGCAAGGTATTGGTTCCGACCCAGGAAGCCGTACAGAAGCTGACTGCTGCCCGCCTGGCCGCTGACGTTGCCGGCACGCCGACCATCATCCTGGCCCGTACCGATGCTAACGCCGCTGACCTGCTGACCTCGGACTGCGACCCGTACGACCAGCCGTTCGTAACGGGCGAACGCACCCAGGAAGGCTTCTATAAAGTACGCGCCGGTCTCGACCAGGCGATCGCCCGCGGCCTGGCCTACGCGCCGTACGCCGACCTGATCTGGTGCGAAACCGCCAAACCGGACCTGGACGAAGCCCGTCGCTTCGCCGAAGCGATCAAAAAGGAATACCCGGACCAACTGCTGTCCTACAACTGCTCGCCTTCCTTCAACTGGAAGAAGAACCTGGACGACGCAACCATCGCCAAGTTCCAGCGCGAACTGTCAGCCATGGGCTACAAGCACCAGTTCATCACCCTGGCCGGCATTCACAACATGTGGCACAGCATGTTCAACCTGGCGCACGACTACGCCCGCAACGACATGACCGCCTACGTGAAGCTGCAGGAGCAAGAGTTCGCTGACGCCGCCAAGGGTTACACCTTCGTGGCGCACCAGCAGGAAGTGGGCACCGGCTACTTCGACGACATGACCACCGTGATCCAGGGCGGCACCTCGTCCGTGACCGCGCTGACCGGCTCGACCGAAGAAGAGCAGTTCCACTAAGCACCGCGTACACGGCCACTGCGGCCGCAAGGAAGACCTAACCGCAGTGCCGCACAACAATCACGCCCCGACTGGTTCGGGGCGTTTTTTTTGCCTGAGCGATCTGCCCCGGGCCAATGAGCATCCAACTGTGGGAACGCATGCGGCCTGAAGATTTTGGGCAAAACATTGATCCAGAGCGGTATTTGCGTCGGATAAATCGGTTAAAAGATCCGCGTCAGCAACTAAGCGGTAATCAAGCAAGTAACGGCAACTTCCCTCGCTGCATGAGAAACAATCGCTTAAACCCCACGCAAACAATATTCATTATCATTTGGAGCATGAAAACTTCGTTACCGGTTAAACAAAACACATTTGATTAAATGCCCGCTAATGCCCGCCCCGTAAGGGCTACAGCCCCAAGAAGGTGCACTATGTGCTTATTCCATCGAATAATTTCGCTATAGGAATTTTACTTGCCCGGTGTTTAGCCATAAAATCACCGCGATTGATTGCAGTGCGACATATCGTCACTGCATCGTTACTTTTTCGAGCTCAGAGACCTTTGCTCTCTGTTAAGGATTTCCAGCATGACCGAAGCGACAGGACTCATGGCCCACAACTGGGGCTTTGCCATTTTCCTTCTCGGTGTTGTCGGCCTTTGCGCCTTCATGCTTGGTGTCTCCAGCCTCCTCGGGTCAAAAGCCTGGGGCCGCAGCAAAAATGAACCGTTCGAGTCCGGCATGCTGCCTACAGGTGGCGCCCGCTTGCGGCTCTCAGCCAAATTCTATCTGGTCGCGATGCTCTTCGTGATCTTCGATATCGAAGCCCTTTTTCTCTTTGCCTGGTCTGTGTCCGTCCGCGAAAGCGGCTGGACCGGATTCGTCGAAGCTCTCGTTTTCATAGCAATTCTGTTGGCAGGCCTTGTCTACCTATTCCGAGTGGGCGCCCTTGATTGGGCTCCGGAAGCTCGTCGTAAGCGGCAAGCGAAGCTGAAACAATGAGGCTTTGGCGATGCAATACAATCTCACCAGGATCGACCCGGATGCTCCTAACGATCAGTACCCCATCGGCGAACGGGAAACCGTCTCCGATCCGTTAGAAGACCAAGTCCACAAAAACATCTACATGGGCAAGCTGGAAGACGTGCTGAGTGGCGCGGTCAACTGGGGGCGTAAAAACTCCCTGTGGCCGTACAACTTCGGTCTGTCCTGCTGCTACGTGGAAATGACCACCGCCTTCACGGCGCCCCACGACATCGCGCGCTTTGGCGCCGAAGTTATCCGGGCATCGCCGCGCCAGGCGGATTTCATGGTTATCGCCGGTACCTGCTTTATCAAGATGGCGCCGATCATTCAGCGTCTCTACGAGCAAATGCTCGAGCCAAAGTGGGTTATCTCCATGGGTTCGTGCGCCAACTCCGGTGGCATGTACGACATCTACTCCGTCGTTCAAGGGGTGGACAAGTTCCTGCCCGTGGACGTCTACGTGCCTGGCTGCCCGCCCCGTCCTGAAGCTTTCCTGCAAGGTTTGATGCTATTGCAGGAATCGATTGGCAAGGAGCGTCGTCCGCTTTCCTGGGTCGTCGGCGATCAAGGCGTGTACCGCGCCGAGATGCCTTCGCAAAAGGAACAGCGCCGCGAACAGCGAATCGCAGTCACCAACCTGCGCAGCCCCGACGAAGTCTGATCCAGCACCGCTTCTTTTATAGAACGAAAACCTGGCTTCATTCTTTACGTTGACCGAAAGCGATAAAAAACCATGACTACAGGCAGTGCTCTGTACATCCCGCCTTATAAGGCAGACGACCAGGATGTGGTCGTCGAACTCAATAACCGTTTTGGCCCTGACGCCTTCACCGCCCAGGCCACACGCACCGGTATGCCGGTGCTGTGGGTGGCGCGTGCCAAGCTTGTCGAAGTCCTGACCTTCCTGCGCAACCTGCCCAAGCCGTACGTCATGCTCTATGACCTGCATGGCGTGGACGAGCGTCTGCGCACCAAGCGCCAGGGGCTGCCGAGCGGCGCCGATTTCACCGTGTTCTACCACCTGCTGTCGATCGAGCGTAACAGCGACGTGATGATCAAGGTCGCCCTGTCCGAGAGCGACCTGAGCGTGCCGACCGTCACCGGTATCTGGCCGAACGCCAGCTGGTATGAACGCGAAGTCTGGGACATGTTCGGGATCGACTTCCCGGGCCACCCGCACCTGACGCGCATCATGATGCCGCCGACATGGGAAGGTCACCCGCTGCGCAAGGACTTCCCTGCGCGCGCCACCGAATTCGACCCCTTCAGCCTCAACCTCGCCAAGCAGCAGCTTGAAGAAGAAGCTGCGCGCTTCCGTCCGGAAGACTGGGGCATGAAGCGCTCCGGCACCAACGAGGACTACATGTTCCTCAACCTGGGCCCGAACCACCCTTCGGCTCACGGTGCCTTCCGTATCATCCTGCAACTGGACGGCGAAGAAATCGTCGACTGCGTACCGGACATCGGCTACCACCACCGTGGTGCCGAGAAGATGGCGGAACGTCAGTCGTGGCACAGCTTCATCCCGTACACCGACCGTATCGACTACCTCGGCGGCGTGATGAACAACCTGCCGTACGTGCTCTCGGTCGAGAAGCTGGCTGGCATCAAGGTACCGGACCGCGTCGACACCATCCGCATCATGATGGCCGAGTTCTTCCGGATCACCAGCCACCTGCTGTTCCTGGGTACCTATATCCAGGACGTCGGCGCCATGACCCCGGTGTTCTTCACCTTCACCGACCGTCAGCGCGCCTACAAGGTCATCGAAGCCATCACCGGTTTCCGCCTGCACCCGGCCTGGTACCGCATTGGCGGCGTGGCCCACGACCTGCCGAATGGCTGGGAGCGCCTGGTCAAGGAATTCATCGACTGGATGCCCAAGCGTCTGGACGAGTACCAAAAGGCTGCGTTGGACAACAGCATCCTCAAGGGCCGCACCATCGGCGTCGCCGCCTACAACACCAAAGAGGCCCTGGAATGGGGCGTCACCGGTGCCGGCCTGCGCTCGACTGGCTGCGATTTCGACCTGCGTAAGGCGCGCCCGTACTCGGGCTACGAGAACTTCGAGTTCGAAGTACCGCTGGCGGCCAATGGCGATGCCTACGACCGTTGCATCGTGCGCGTCGAAGAAATGCGCCAGAGCCTGAAGATCATCGAGCAGTGCATGCGCAACATGCCGGCCGGCCCGTACAAGGCGGATCACCCGCTGACCACGCCGCCGCCGAAAGAGCGCACGCTGCAACACATCGAAACCCTGATCACGCACTTCCTGCAGGTTTCGTGGGGCCCGGTGATGCCGGCCAACGAGTCCTTCCAGATGATCGAAGCGACCAAGGGTATCAACAGTTATTACCTGACGAGCGATGGCGGCACCATGAGCTACCGCACCCGGATTCGTACGCCAAGCTTCCCGCACTTGCAGCAGATCCCTTCGGTGATCAAAGGCGAGATGGTCGCGGACTTGATTGCGTACCTGGGTAGTATCGATTTCGTTATGGCCGACGTGGACCGCTAAGCATGAACAGCCCGCTTATCCAGACAGACCGTTTCACCCTGAGTGAAACCGAGCGCTCGGCCATCGAGCACGAGCTGCATCACTACGAAGACCCGCGCGCGGCGTCGATCGAGGCGTTGAAGATCGTCCAGAAGGAACGTGGCTGGGTGCCCGACGGCGCCCTCTACGCCATCGGCGAGATCCTCGGCATCCCCGCGAGCGACGTTGAAGGCGTGGCCACGTTCTACAGCCAGATCTTCCGCCAGCCGGTGGGTCGCCACATCATTCGCGTGTGCGACAGCATGGTCTGCTACATCGGTGGCCACGAGTCCGTGGTCAGCGAGATCCAGAACAAGCTGGGCATCGGCCTCGGCCAGACCACTCCGGACGGCCGCTTCACGCTGCTGCCGGTGTGCTGCCTGGGCAACTGCGACAAGGCGCCGGCGTTGATGATCGACGACGACACATTCGGTGACGTGCAGCCCGCTGGCGTGACCCAATTGCTGGAGGGCTACCCATGACCCTGACCTCTTTCGGCCCGGCCAACCTGATCAAGCGTTCGCCTGAGACCCACCCGCTGACCTGGCGCCTGCGTGACGATGCCGAGCCCGTGTGGCTCGACGAGTACCAGGCCAAGAACGGCTACGCCGCTGCGCGCAAAGCCTTTGCCGACATGGCCCAGGACGACATCGTCCAGACCGTGAAAGACGCCGGCCTCAAAGGCCGCGGCGGTGCAGGCTTCCCCACGGGCGTGAAGTGGGGCCTGATGCCCAAGGACGAATCCATCAACATCCGCTACCTGCTGTGCAACGCGGATGAAATGGAGCCCAATACCTGGAAAGACCGCATGCTGATGGAGCAACTGCCCCATCTGCTGATCGAAGGCATGCTGATCAGCGCCCGCGCGCTGAAAACCTACCGGGGCTACATCTTCCTGCGTGGCGAATACACCACCGCCGCCAAGCACCTCAACCGTGCCGTGGAAGAAGCCAAGGCCGCCGGCCTCTTGGGCAAGAACATCCTCGGTTCGGGCTTTGACTTCGAACTGTTCGTGCACACCGGCGCCGGGCGTTATATCTGCGGTGAAGAAACCGCACTGATCAACTCCCTCGAAGGCCGCCGCGCCAACCCGCGCTCCAAGCCGCCCTTCCCCGCGGCCGTGGGCGTGTGGGGCAAGCCGACCTGCGTGAACAACGTTGAAACCTTGTGCAACGTGCCGGCGATCATCGCCGACGGCGTGGACTGGTACAAATCGTTGGCCCGCGAAGGCAGCGAAGACATGGGCACCAAGCTCATGGGCTTCTCCGGCAAGGTCAAGAACCCTGGCCTGTGGGAGCTGCCTTTCGGCGTGACCGCCCGCGAGCTGTTCGAGGACTACGCCGGCGGCATGCGCGACGGCTACACCTTGAAGGCCTGGCAACCAGGCGGCGCCGGTACCGGTTTCCTGCTGCCCGAGCACCTCGACGCACAAATGTATGCCGGCGGCATCGGCAAGGTGGGCACCCGGATGGGTACCGGCCTGGCGATGGCGGTCGACAACACCGTGAACATGGTCTCGTTGCTGCGCAACATGGAGCAGTTCTTCGCCCGCGAATCCTGCGGCTTCTGCACCCCCTGCCGCGACGGTCTGCCATGGAGCGTCAAGCTGCTGATGGCCCTGGAAAACGGCGAAGGCCGCGAGGGTGACATCGAGACCCTGCTGGGCCTGGTCGGTTTCCTCGGTCCAGGCAAGACCTTCTGTGCTCACGCACCGGGCGCCGTGGAGCCATTGGGCAGCGCAATCAAATACTTCCGCTCGGAGTTCGAAGCCGGCATCGCGCCTACCAGCGCCGCCGTCCCGCCTCTGGCGAGGCCGATCGTAGTCGGCGCGTAACGCTTAAAACAGGCGAAGGGTCCGTGCCCTTCACCTGCTCATGGGCTGACGCCGTAAAGGCTGTGTTGATGCCCATGAATAACAAGATTCCATTAGCCACGCCCGCTGACAACGGGCCAACGAAGAACTTTGAACCATGGCCACTATCCACGTAGACGGCAAAGCGCTCGAAGTCGATGGGGCGGACAACCTGTTACAGGCATGTCTCTCACTCGGCCTCGACATCCCGTATTTCTGCTGGCACCCCGCGCTTGGTAGCGTCGGTGCCTGTCGCCAGTGCGCGGTCAAGCAGTACACCGACGAGAACGACACGCGTGGTCGTATCGTCATGTCCTGCATGACCCCAGCCACCGACAACACCTGGATCTCCATCGACGATGAAGAATCCAAGGCGTTCCGCGCCAGTGTCGTCGAATGGCTGATGACCAACCACCCCCACGACTGCCCGGTCTGTGAGGAAGGCGGTCACTGCCACCTACAAGACATGACGGTGATGACCGGCCACAACGAGCGCCGCTATCGCTTCACCAAGCGTACCCACCAGAACCAGCAACTGGGCCCGTTCATTTCCCACGAAATGAACCGCTGCATCGCCTGCTATCGCTGCGTGCGCTTCTATAAGGACTACGCCGGCGGCACCGACCTCGGCGTATTCGGCGCCCACGACAACGTGTACTTCGGTCGCGTTGAAGACGGCGTGCTTGAAAGCGAGTTCTCCGGCAACCTCACCGAGGTCTGCCCGACCGGTGTGTTCACCGACAAGACTCACTCCGAGCGCTACAACCGTAAGTGGGACATGCAATTCTCGCCGAGCATCTGCCATGGCTGCTCCAGCGGTTGCAACATCTCCCCAGGCGAGCGCTACGGCGAACTGCGTCGCATCGAAAACCGCTTCAACGGCTCGGTCAACCAGTACTTCCTGTGCGACCGTGGCCGTTTCGGCTATGGCTACGTCAACCGCGAAGACCGCCCACGCCAGCCGCTGCTGGCCGATGGCGCCAAGCTGAGCCTCGACGCGGCGCTGGATAAAGCCGCCGACCTGCTGCGCGGCCGTAACATCGTCGGTATCGGTTCGCCGCGTGCCAGCCTCGAGAGCAACTACGCGTTGCGTGAGCTGGTGGGCGCCGAGCACTTCTACTCCGGTATCGAAGCCGGTGAGCTGGAGCGCATCCGCCTGGTCCTGCAAGTGCTGAACGACAGCCCGCTGCCCGTTCCGAACATGCGCGACATCGAAGATCACGATGCGATCTTCGTGCTCGGTGAAGACCTGACCCAGACCGCCGCGCGTATCGCGCTGTCGCTGCGCCAGTCGGTGAAAGGCAAAGCCGAAGACATGGCCGACGCCATGCGCGTCCAGCCTTGGCTCGATGCCGCCGTGAAAAACATCGGCCAGCACGCGCTGAACCCGCTGTTTATCGCAAGCCTCGCTGAAACCAAGCTCGACGATATCGCTGAAGAATGCGTCCATGCGGCACCAGATGACCTGGCGCGCATCGGTTTTGCCGTGGCCCACGCCCTGGACGCCAGCGCACCGGCCGTCGAAGGCCTGGACGCTGAAGCCGGTGAACTGGCCCAACGCATCGCCGACGCCCTGTTGGCCGCCAAGCGCCCATTGATCATTGCCGGCACCTCCTTGGGTTCCAAGGCACTGATCGAAGCCGCCGCCAACATCGCCAAGGCCTTGAAGTTGCGCGACAAGAACGGTTCCATCAGCCTGGTCGTGCCGGAAGCCAACAGCCTCGGCCTGGCCATGCTCGGTGGCGAGTCGCTGGACGCCGCGCTGCAAGCGGTGACCGACGGCAACGCCGACGCCATCGTGGTGCTGGAAAACGACCTGTACACCCGCACCGATGCCGCCAAGGTTGACGCTGCGCTGAACGCCGCCAAAGTCCTGATCGTCGCCGACCACCAGAAAACCGCCACCAGCGAGCGCGCCGACCTGGTGCTGCCGGCCGCCACCTTCGCCGAAGGCGACGGTACCCTGGTCAGCCAGGAAGGCCGCGCCCAGCGCTTCTTCCAGGTGTTCGATCCGAAGTACATGGACGCCAGCATCTTGGTCCATGAAGGCTGGCGCTGGCTGCATGCCCTGCGCGCCACCCTGCTGAACCAGCCAATCGACTGGACTCAGCTCGACCACGTCACCGCCGCCGCCGCCGCAAGCGCGCCGCAGCTGGCGCGGATCGTCGACGCCGCACCGTCCGCCGCGTTCCGCATCAAGGGCATGAAACTCGCCCGTGAGCCGCTGCGTTACTCCGGTCGTACCGCCATGCGCGCCGACATCAGCGTGCATGAACCGCGTACCCCGCAAGACAACGACACCGCGTTCGCCTTCTCCATGGAAGGTTACTCGGGTTCGGTCGAGCCCCGTCAGCAGGTGCCGTTTGCCTGGTCGCCGGGCTGGAACTCGCCACAGGCCTGGAACAAGTTCCAGGACGAAGTCGGGGGTCATATCCGCGCTGGCGACCCAGGCACCCGCCTGATCGAGACCCAGGGCGACTCGCTGAACTGGTTCGCTGCCGTACCGCGTCCGTTCAACCCGGCCCAGGGTACCTGGCAGGTTGTGCCGTTCTTCCACCTGTTCGGCAGCGAAGAGAACTCTTCGAAAGCCGCGCCGGTACAAGAGCGCATTCCAGAAGCCTACGTGTCCCTGGCCAAGTCCGAAGCCGACCGCCTGGGCGTCAACGACGGTGCCCTGCTCAGCCTGAACGTGGCCGGCCAGACCTTGCGTCTGCCGCTGCGCATCAACGAAGCATTGGGTGCCGGCCTGGTTGCACTGCCTAAAGGCCTCGCCGGCATTCCACCGGCGATCTTTGGCAAAACCGTTGACGGTCTGCAGGAGGCAGCGCAATGACCTGGTTCACCCCTGAAGTGATCGACGTGATCATCTCGGTCGTCAAGGCCATCGTGATCCTGTTGGCCGTGGTCGTCGCGGGCGCCCTGCTCAGCTTCGTCGAACGTCGCCTGCTGGGCTGGTGGCAGGACCGTTACGGTCCGAACCGCGTTGGCCCATTCGGCATGTTCCAGATCGCTGCCGACATGCTGAAAATGTTCTTCAAGGAAGACTGGACCCCACCGTTTGCCGACAAGGTAATCTTCACCCTGGCACCGGTCGTGGCCATGAGCGCCTTGCTGATCGCCTTCGCCGTTATCCCGATCACCCCGACCTGGGGCGTGGCGGACCTGAACATCGGCTTGCTGTTCTTCTTCGCCATGGCCGGTCTGTCGGTCTACGCGGTGCTGTTCGCCGGTTGGTCGAGTAACAACAAGTTCGCCCTGCTGGGCAGCTTGCGGGCCTCGGCCCAGACTGTGTCCTACGAAGTGTTCATGGGCCTCGCGCTGATGGGCATCGTGGTGCAGGTCGGCTCGTTCAACATGCGCGACATCGTTGAGTACCAAGCGCAGAACCTGTGGTTCATCATTCCGCAGTTCTTCGGCTTCTGTACCTTCTTCATCGCTGGCGTCGCCGTGACTCACCGTCACCCGTTCGACCAGCCGGAAGCGGAACAGGAACTGGCCGACGGTTACCACATTGAATATGCCGGTATGAAATGGGGCATGTTCTTCGTCGGTGAATACATCGGCATCATCTTGATCTCGGCCCTGCTGGTCACGCTGTTCTTCGGCGGCTGGCACGGTCCATTCGGCATCCTGCCGCAGTTGGCGTTCTTCTGGTTCTTCCTGAAGACCGCGTTCTTCATCATGTTGTTTATCCTGCTGCGCGCTTCCATTCCGCGCCCACGGTACGACCAGGTGATGGATTTCAGCTGGCGCTTCTGCCTGCCACTGACCCTGATCAATTTGCTGGTGACTGCTGCCGTTGTGTTGTTGAACACGCCAGCGGCCGCGGTTCAGTGAGGATTTGACCCATGTTCAAATATATTGGCGACATCGTTAAGGGTACCGGTACCCAGTTGCGAAGCCTGGTGATGGTGTTCGGTCACGGCTTCCGCAAACGCGACACCCTGCAATACCCGGAAGAAGCGGTGTACCTGCCGCCGCGCTATCGCGGCCGCATCGTGCTGACCCGCGACCCCGATGGCGAAGAGCGTTGCGTAGCCTGCAACCTGTGCGCCGTGGCGTGCCCGGTGGGTTGCATCTCCCTGCAGAAAGCTGAAACCGAAGACGGTCGCTGGTACCCGGACTTCTTCCGCATCAACTTCTCGCGCTGCATTTTCTGCGGTCTCTGCGAGGAAGCTTGCCCGACCACCGCGATCCAGCTCACACCGGATTTCGAGATGGCCGAGTTCAAACGTCAGGACCTGGTGTACGAGAAAGAAGATCTGCTGATCTCTGGTCCCGGTAAAAACCCTGATTACAACTTCTATCGTGTTGCAGGTATGGCCGTTGCCGGTAAGCCGAAAGGCGCCGCACAAAACGAAGCCGAGCCGATCAACGTGAAGAGCTTGCTGCCTTAAGGAAGAAAGATGGAATTCGCTTTCTATTTCGCATCGGGTATCGCGGTTGTGTCCACGCTTCGCGTGATCACCAACACCAACCCTGTGCACGCCCTGCTCTACCTGATCATTTCACTGATCGCCGTGGCCATGACCTTCTTCAGCCTCGGCGCACCGTTCGCCGGTGTGCTGGAAGTGATCGCCTACGCCGGCGCCATCATGGTGCTGTTCGTGTTTGTGGTGATGATGCTCAACCTGGGGCCGGCTTCGGTCGCCCAGGAACGCGTCTGGCTCAAGCCCGGCATCTGGCTCGGCCCGGTTGTCCTCGCAGCCCTGCTGCTGGGCGAACTGCTGTATGTGCTGTTCGCTCACCAGAGCGGCCAGGCCATCGGCCACACCACCGTAGACGCGAAAGCCGTGGGCATCAGCCTTTTCGGCCCGTACCTGCTGGTGGTCGAACTGGCGTCGATGCTGCTGCTCGCCGCAGCCATCACTGCCTTCCACTTGGGCCGCAACGAAGCCAAGGAGCAATGACGATGCCCGCTATCCCTTTGGAGCATGGTCTGGCGGTCGCCGGCATCCTGTTCTGCCTTGGCCTGGTCGGCCTGATGGTCCGCCGTAACATTCTGTTCGTGTTGATGAGCCTGGAAATCATGATGAACGCCGCCGCACTGGCGTTCATCGTTGCGGGTGCACGTTGGGGCCAGCCGGATGGACAAGTCATGTTCATCCTGGTGATCAGCCTGGCAGCCGCCGAGGCCAGTATTGGCCTGGCGATCCTGCTGCAACTGTATCGTCGCTTCCACACGCTTGATATCGACGCTGCCAGTGAGATGCGCGGATGAACATGATCTTTCTGACTTTCGTATTCCCCCTGATCGGTTTCCTGCTGCTGTCGTTCTCCCGTGGACGCTGGTCGGAAAACCTCTCGGCCCTGGTGGGCGTGGGTTCCATTGGCTTGTCGGCCATCGTTGCCGCCTATGTCATCTGGCAATTCAACGTGGCGCCGCCGGAAGGCGGTCACTACACCCTGGTACTGTGGCAGTGGATGTCGGTGGAAGGCTTCAAGCCTAACTTCGCCCTCTACGTCGACGGCCTGTCGATCACCATGCTCGGCGTGGTTGTCGGCGTGGGCTTCCTGATCCACCTGTTCGCGTCCTGGTACATGCGCGGTGAAGCGGGTTACTCGCGCTTCTTCTCGTACACCAACCTGTTTATCGCCAGCATGCTGTTCCTGGTGCTCGGCGATAACCTGTTGTTCCTGTACTTCGGTTGGGAAGGCGTGGGCCTGTGCTCGTACCTGTTGATCGGTTTCTACTACAGCAACCGCAACAACGGTAACGCGGCACTTAAAGCCTTTATCGTCACCCGGATCGGCGACGTGTTCATGGCCATCGGCCTGTTCATCCTGTTCCAACAGGTGGGCACGCTGAACATTCAGGAACTGCTGGTGCTGGCACCGCAGAAATTCCAGGTCGGCGACTTCTGGATCACCCTGGCCACCCTGATGCTGCTGGGCGGCGCCGTGGGTAAATCCGCGCAACTGCCACTGCAAACCTGGCTGGCGGACGCGATGGCGGGCCCTACCCCGGTTTCCGCACTGATCCACGCGGCAACCATGGTCACTGCCGGTGTCTACCTGATCGCCCGTACTCACGGCCTGTTCACCCTGGCGCCGGATATCCTGCATCTTGTAGGCATCGTCGGTGGCGTGACCCTGGTACTCGCCGGTTTCGCCGCGCTGGTGCAGACCGATATCAAGCGGATCCTCGCCTACTCGACCATGAGCCAGATCGGCTACATGTTCCTGGCCCTGGGCGTTGGCGCCTGGGACGCGGCGATCTTCCACCTGATGACCCACGCCTTCTTCAAGGCCTTGCTGTTCCTTGCCTCCGGTGCGGTGATCGTTGCCTGCCACCACGAGCAGAACATCTTCAAGATGGGCGGCCTGTGGAAGAAGCTGCCACTGGCCTACGCCAGCTTCATCGTCGGTGGCGCCGCACTCGCAGCCCTGCCGCTGGTGACCGCCGGTTTCTACTCCAAGGACGAAATCCTCTGGGAAGCCTTTGCCAGCGGTAACCAGAACCTGCTGTACGCAGGCCTGGTGGGTGCATTCATGACCTCGCTGTACACCTTCCGCCTGATCTTCATCACCTTCCACGGTGAAGCCAAGACCGAAGCACACGCAGGCCACGGCATCTCGCATTGGCTGCCATTGTCGGTGCTGATCATCCTGTCGACCTTCATCGGCGCGCTGATCACCCCGCCCTTGGCCGGTGTACTGCCGGAAAGCGCCGGCCATGCCGGCGGCGCCGCCAAGCACAGCCTGGAAATCGCCTCGGGCGCCATCGCCATCGCCGGTATCCTGCTCGCGGCCCTGTTGTTCCTCGGCAAGCGTCGCTTCGTGACAGCCGTTGCCAACAGTGGCATTGGCCGCTTCCTGTCAGCCTGGTGGTTCGCCGCCTGGGGCTTCGATTGGATCTACGACAAACTGTTCGTCAAGCCCTACCTCGCCATCAGCCACATGCTGCGTAAAGACCCGCTCGACCAGACCATCGGTTTGATCCCGCGTGCCGCCAAGGCCGGTCACACCGCCCTGAGCCGCAGCGAAACCGGCCAATTGCGTTGGTATGCAGCTTCCATGGCGGCCGGTGCCGTGCTGGTGATCGGCGCCATCGTGGTGGTGGCGGTATGACTATGAACTTTGCGAACTTGCGAAAGGAAACGAGCCCGTCATGATTCTGCCCTGGCTAATCCTGATCCCCTTTATCGGCGGCCTGCTCTGCTGGATGGGTGAACGCTTCGGCGCCACCCTCCCCCGCTGGATTGCGTTGCTGACCATGTCCCTGGAACTCGCTCTCGGCCTCTGGCTGTGGGCCCATGGCGACTATTCATTTGCTCCGGCACCGGGTGTCGATCCGACCTTCGCGCTTGAATTCAAGCACGTGTGGATCCAGCGCTTCGGCATCAATGTGCACCTGGCCCTCGACGGCCTGTCGCTGTTGATGATCCTGCTGACCGGCCTGCTGGGTATCCTCTCGGTACTCTGCTCCTGGAAAGAGATCCAGCGTCACGTGGGCTTCTTCCACCTGAACCTGATGTGGATCCTGGGCGGCGTGGTCGGCGTGTTCCTCGCCCTCGACCTGTTCATGTTCTTCTTCTTCTGGGAAATGATGCTGGTGCCGATGTACTTCCTCATCGCGCTCTGGGGTCACAGTTCTTCGGACGGCAAGAAAACCCGGATCTACGCGGCAACCAAGTTCTTCATCTTCACCCAGGCTTCCGGCTTGATCATGTTGGTGGCGATCCTGGGCCTGGTACTGGTCAACTTCAACAGCACGGGCGTGATTACCTTCAACTACGCCGACCTGTTGAAGACCAAGATGTCCCTGACCACCGAGTACATCCTGATGCTGGGCTTCTTCATCGCCTTCGCGGTGAAGCTGCCGGTGGTGCCGTTCCACTCCTGGTTGCCTGACGCTCACGCCCAGGCGCCGACCGCCGGTTCCGTGGACCTGGCCGGTATCCTGCTGAAAACCGCTGCCTACGGCCTGCTGCGTTTCGCCTTGCCGCTGTTCCCGAATGCTTCGGCCGAGTTCGCGCCGATCGCCATGACCCTGGGTCTGATCGGGATTTTCTACGGCGCGTTCCTGGCCTTCGCACAAACCGACATCAAGCGTCTGATCGCCTTCTCGTCCGTTTCCCACATGGGTTTCGTACTGATCGGCATCTACTCCGGCAGCCAACTGGCGCTGCAAGGCGCGGTGATCCAGATGTTGGCCCACGGTGTTTCGGCCGCTGCACTGTTTATCCTGAGCGGTCAGCTGTACGAGCGCCTGCATACTCGTGACATGCGCGAAATGGGTGGTGTGTGGTCGCGCATCGCGTACCTGCCGGCGATCAGCCTGTTCTTCGCTGCTGCATCCCTGGGCTTGCCGGGTACCGGTAACTTCATCGGCGAGTTCCTGATCCTGATGGGTGCCTTCGTGCAGACGCCGTGGATCAGTGCGATTGCTACCTTCGGCCTGGTGTTTGGTTCGGTCTACTCGCTGATCATGATCCACCGCGCCTACTTCGGCCCGGCCAAGTCCGACACCGTCCTGCAAGGGATGGATGCGCGCGAACTGATCATGGTGCTCGGCCTGGCGGTACTGCTGATCTACATCGGCGTGTACCCGCAACCGTTCCTGGACACTTCTGCCGCAACGATGCATGGCGTGCAGCAGTGGTTCGGCACCGCCTTCTCTCAACTCGCTTCGGCCCGGTAAGAGCGCTATGGAATTCACGATCCAACACTTTATCGCGCTTGCGCCGCTGCTGATCACCAGCCTCACCATCGTGGTGGTGATGCTGGCGATCGCCTGGCGCCGCAATCACTCGCAAACGTTCCTGCTGTCCTGTGCCGGTTTGAACCTGGCCCTGCTGTCGATCATCCCGGCCCTCAAGGTCGCGCCACTGGCAGTCACGCCATTGATGATGGTCGATGACTTCGCGTTGCTGTACATCGCGCTGATCCTGGTCGCGACCCTGGCCTGCGTCACCCTTGCCCACGCCTACCTCGGCGAAGGCGGCACCGGCTACCCAGGCAACCGCGAAGAGCTGTACCTGCTGATCCTGCTGGCTGCGGCCGGTGGCATCGTGCTGGTCAGCGCGCAGCACCTGGCGGGCTTGTTCATCGGCCTGGAACTGCTGTCGATCCCGACCTACGGCCTGGTGGCCTATGCCTTCTTCAACAAGCGCTCCCTGGAAGCCGGCATCAAGTACATGGTGCTGTCGGCGGCCGGTTCCGCGTTCCTGTTGTTCGGTATGGCCCTGCTCTACGCCGAAGCCGGCAACCTGAGCTTCACCGGTATCGGTCACGCCCTGGCGGCCACCAGCATGCCTGCGCCGATTGCCCAGTTGGGCCTGGCCATGATGCTGATCGGCCTGGCGTTCAAGCTGTCGCTGGTGCCCTTCCACTTGTGGACCCCGGACGTGTACGAAGGCGCCCCGGCGCCGGTGGCTGCGTTCCTGGCCACCGCGTCGAAAGTGGCTGTGTTTGCGGTGATGGTGCGGCTGTTCCAGATCTCCCCTGCCGCCAACACCGGTGTGCTGAGCACCGTACTGACCGTGATCGCCATCGCGTCGATCCTGTTCGGCAACCTGCTGGCCCTGACGCAGAACAACCTCAAGCGTCTGCTGGGTTACTCGTCCATCGCTCACTTCGGCTACCTGCTGATCGCCCTGGTGGCGAGCAAAGGCCTGGCTGTGGAAGCCATGGGCGTGTACTTGGTCACCTACGTGATCACCAGCCTCGGCGCGTTCGGCGTGATCACGCTGATGTCCTCGCCGTTCAAAGGCCGTGACGCCGACGCCCTGTACGAATACCGCGGCCTGTTCTGGCGCCGTCCGTACCTGACCGCCGTACTGACCGTGATGATGCTGTCCCTGGCCGGTATCCCGCTGACTGCCGGCTTTATCGGCAAGTTCTACATCGTCGCCACCGGCGTTGAAGCGCACGAGTGGTGGCTGGTTGCCTCGCTGGTCCTGGGCAGCGCCATCGGCGTGTTCTACTACCTGCGCGTGATGGTCACCCTGTACCTGATCGAGCCAAACCTGCGTCGTGTGGATGCCGAGCTGCATTGGGAACAGAAGGCAGGCGGCGTGATGCTGCTGGCCATCGCCCTGCTCGCGTTCTTCCTGGGTGTTTACCCACAACCGTTGCTCACCCTGGTGCAGCACGCGGTGCTGGGCGTTTGATCGCTTAGCGGGATGCAGTAAACAAAACGGCGCCTTCGGGCGCCGTTTTGCGTTTCTGGGGCCGGTGCTTTTACCCTCCCCTACTCACGGAAATGTCCTCCTCCACCTGCCTCCTTATCTGGCATCTACCCGATGAGGGCCGCCGTATGGTGTTTGCGTTTTAGGAAAGTTCCCACAGCAGGGTCACTTGACCCAATGCGAGTGGGCCACCAAACTATACGCAGGCTACGTACAGAACATGGACGCTCTATTTATCGAACTGCCGGCCTTCGAGCGGCATCGCAAGGACTATCTGAGTGACGAGCTTTTCCACGGTTTTCAACAGGAGTTGATGAAGAACCCGGAAGCGGGAGACGTGATCGAGGGAACAGGTGGGTTACGCAAGGTTCGCTTTGTCGACGAACGACGCAACAAAGGCAAGCGCGGTGGCCTGCGGGTCATTTACTACTGGTGGCCAGGCGGCACGCAATTCTGGTTATTCACCCTGTACGGCAAACACGAACAGGACGACCTCACGCCACAGCACAAAAAAGCCCTAAAACACATGCTGGACAGGGAAATCAAAGCGAGAACACATCATGAAACGTGAAATCTTTTCCGAACTGGTCGAAGGCTTCGACGCCCTGGCAAACGAACGCCAAGGCAAAGTCACCCTGCGGACCCACAAGGTTCATCTCAACAACCTGGAGCCGCTCACCGCAGAGGAAGTGGTCGCCGTGCGTCAACAGCTCAACCTCTCCCGTGCCGTCTTCGCCATGTACCTGCGCACCAACACGCGTACGCTGGAAAACTGGGAGCAAGGCCGGGCCAAACCTAATGCCCAGGCTGCCACCCTGATTCGCCTGGTGGCGCGTTTTCCCGAGACCGTGGCACAACTTGCGGCGTTGGGTTGACCTGCAATGACCCCAAAGAAAACGCCCCGAACATTCGGGGCGTTTTCCATTACAACGGCGTCAGAATGCGATACCGACCTTGAACCCGTACTCATCACGCTTGAGCTTGGTGTTGTCGGCCACTTCGGAATCACCGTCGAGCTTGTATTCGGTGCGGGTGTAGTACAGGCCTGCCATCACCGGCAAGTCGCCTTTCTGATTCATCAGCAGGCTGACTTCGGCGTACGGGTTGGTGCGGTCCTTGAGGTCCACGGTGTCGCTGCCAACATCATCCACCTTGAGCTTGGTGCGGCCATCGATAGTACGACGGGCGCCGGCCTCGACGCGCAGGGTCATGTCATCGAATTGGTGGTTGTAGCCCAGGGCCGCCTTGGCGAACGGCGATTTATTGGTGAGCTTCACATCAAGGTTGTTGATTTCCGGCTCGTAGCGGGTCCAGCTGTAGCCACCGCCCACGATCACGTCGACAAAGTTGCGCGCATCCAGCGCGGCGCGCCAGCCGAGATCCAAATCGGCCTGGCCTTCCTTGAGTTTGTTGTCGCTCTTTTCGCCGTACTTGGCTTCGATACCGGCTTGGTAGATGAAACCGGATTCGGCGGTGAGCTTGTTGCCAAAGTTGTAGAACAGGCCCGCTTCCGGCATGTGGCTTTTGTCGCTTTGGCTGCCGCCTTCGAATTTGAAGTCGTTGTAGCTGCCCAGGATCCCGAAGGTGGAAATCGGGTCGGTGGACGGTGCGGCGAACACCGCAGCAGGCGCAGCGACCAGCGCCAACAGCGAGGAACCCTTGAGGAATTTTCCGAATAGCTTGGACATCGTTTTACATCTCCTTGTCTGGTGAGCAAATTATTCAGGAACCGGTTCGAACCCCGGCATGCGCGAAAGGTTCGAATTAATTTGCACCGATTTGAAGGTAAAACGGTTCAGCGAGGGCTCTGGATCAATACTCTCAAGAAACAGCCACTACGAGGCTATCAAGGATCTGGCGAAGCGGCGCCGAGACCGGCACTTGAATGTCAAAGGTCCTGCCCAGCACATCCAGCAGCTCATCGGCACTGCCAAGCGTGCGTTTTTCGCTCGGCCGATCCAGGTAATGAACCGCGTAGCTGGCGTTGTTCAACGTATAGCGTTTACCCGGCGCCAAGCGTGCGACTTTCAGCTGGCCCACAAAGGGCGAACCCGGGTGCGTGGAGACGTACCAGTTGCCGATTTCATAGTCGATGCCCGCCTGTACTTGCAGATCGAACACATACAAGCCACGCCACTCCCCGGCCACTTGCGCCCACAGCGTGTAACTGCCCTGCCCGTCAAAGGTCAGGCGATAAGGTTCATGCGCCGTGGCCTGCAGCGCTTCAGTGTCCAACTGCAACGGGCTGCTGGGCACCATGCCGCCAAAGCCGACATCGCTGATATAACGCACGCCGTCCAGGGTCACCAGGCTCAAGCGATGGGTGCGCGCCGTGTGCGCATCCGGCGGCCCTCCCATCACCACCCGGCCGGTAATGCCGCGTGCATCAAAGCCGAGTTCCTGCAACAGCGCCAGGAACATCTGGTTCAGCTCATAGCAATAACCACCCCGTCCCTCCAGCAGCACTTTTTGCTCGACACTGGGCAGGTCGATCGGCACCGGCTGGCGCATCAACGTCGACAGGCTTTCGAAAGCAAAGGTGCACACATGACGCAGTTGCAGAGCCTGCAACGTCTGCAGGGTCGGCGCTGGCGGCGCGTCATAGCCCAAGCGTTGCAGATAGAGGCGGCTATGGGTCAGCAGAGGCATGGCGCAATCCTTGGGCGCGAGATGAAGACGTCACTATGCCGCGCCAGCATGCAGATTGTCATTTTGAATGAACCTTTTTGAACGCTCCCGTATCCATCTATAACAACACAGGGAGGCAACATGAGTACCGCAAAAATCTACACCATCCACTACCAACTGCATGGCAAACCGAAGTCCTTTGTGGTGCGTGCCGAAGTGATGAACAACGCCGAGGCCTGGCACTGGGCGGCGGTCGATGCCGATATTGCGCACGTGAGTCGCGTGGGCCGCGTGGGGCACGAGCAGGTGAAGAAAACGACTCGGCCGTGGGCTGAGAAGTTTGGGATTACTGAAGTGACGTGGGTTGCGCCGAAGTAACGGGAAAAGCCCCGCCGTGTGAGGCGGGGCTTTTGCGTATTGCCGAGCTGTTTTCGAAGCGACTTTTTGCCCTCAACGCAGTGCCACGCCACCGCCTCAATGATCGCTATTATTCGACCCACCCAGGATATAGCTGCGCAAAGCCCTCTTGCAGCCATTCCACAAAAACCTGGACCTGCGGGGCCAGATGCGTCCGGCTTGGGTACAGCACCGAGACAGGCCGAGGTGCTGGCCGATAGGGCCTCAGAACCTCTACCAAAACGCCGCGGTCCAGATACTCAGCTACGGTGATACCTGGCGCTTGGATGATGCCGCAGCCTGACACGGCGCATTGGACGTAAGCGTTCGACTCGGTAACCGTGATACCGGCGCTACTCACGAACGTCCGAGGCTGAGCTTTTACCGTGAAATGCCAAGGTAACGTTCTATTGTTCTGCCCGGACAAGAAGTTGACGCCTCGATGGGAAACCAAGTCGTCGAGTGTCTGGGGTTCGCCATGCTCTTCCAGATACGCAGGGGCGGCACATGTCACCATGGTTGCCATTGCGATGGGACGAGCGATCAATGTCGAGTCCGGCAAATTGCCAATTCGTAGTGCGCAGTCAATGCCTTCACCGATCAGGTCAACGGCTCGATCGGTCACGCCCAGCACCATGTCGATGCCGGGGAAGGTGGTCGTGAACGCTTTCAGGCTCTGGATGAATTCCATTTGCGCAAAAGCGCTCGGGATATCGACGCGAAGTCGGCCCGCGAGCGTCGCGCCTGTGCGATCAAACATCGAGGTCGCGGCAGAAATATCCGCAAGAATTTCCTGCACCCGCGCATAGAACCGCTCGCCCTCGGCGGTCAGCGCCACCTTTCTTGTGGTGCGTTGGAACAAGCGCACGCCCAAAGACGTTTCCAGCTCCTGGATATACCGGGTGACCTGAGGCCGCCCGATGTCCAGCGACTCGGCGGCCTTCGTGAAGCTGCCCAGCTCAGCAAGCCTGGCAAACAGTCGCATTGATTGCAGCAATTCCATGATGCATTACCCGGTCAGATGCAATTGTTGCCTGAGAATAGAACAATCATGTCATTTTGTTTGCATTTATTGCACGGCTCCAACGGCGAACAATGCGCTCATGGCAAACCACAGCGGTTTGCAGCGTTTGATTCGTTTTGGAGATTCGCAATGAAAGCCTGGTTATTGAAAGATTTCGGACTCGCCAACCTTCAGGTGGGAGAGGTACCAACCCCACAACCCAAGGTCGGTGAATTGCTGGTGAAAGTCGGCGCGGTCTCGCTCAATTTTCGCGACAAGGCAATCGTCGACGGCATCTATGAACCGCATACGGTGCCCAAACCTCTGATCCCGGTGAGTGATGCAGCCGGCACAGTGGTTGCGGTGGGTGCCGGCGTCACACGCTTCAAAATCGGTGACCGGGTCAACTCGCACCTATATTCCCGTTGGCTGGATGGCGAACCTGGGCCCAATGAGCCGGATTACTGCTTCGGCTCGCCCTTACCGGGAGGTTTGGCCGAGTACATGATCATCCACGAAAACAGTGCCGTGAGTGCGCCAGATAACATGAGCGATGAAGAGGCGGCAACGCTGCCGATTGCCGCGCTCACCGCGTGGTACTCGCTGGTGGACTTTGGACAGATTCAGCCTGGGCAAACCGTATTGGTCCAAGGCACTGGCGGTGTGTCCATATTTGCCGTGCAGATCGCCACTGCGCTTGGCGCGAAGGTGATCGCAACGTCAAGTAGCGGTGAGAATCTGCACGCTGTAAAGAGGCTGGGAGCCGTAGCGGGAATCAACTATAGAACGTCCCCCAACTGGGCAGACGACGTGCTGAAGCTGACCGATGGCAAAGGTGTGGATGTGCTGCTCGATGTAGCCGGTGGCAGCGGCATCAACCAATCAGTGGCCGCGACCAAGGCGTCCGGGCGTATTGCGCAGATCGGTTTCCTGACAGGACAGACCGTTGAACTCAACTTGATGCCGCTGATTTTTCGCCAGACAACCCTTCGTGGTATTGCCGTGGCGCCACGCACATCGTTCGACCGAATGAACGCATTCCTCAACGAACACAACATACGTCCGGTGATCGATCAGGTGTATCCGTTTGAAAAAGCGCGAGAGGCTTACGAGCATCTTGCGCGGGGCGCATTTGGCAAGGTTGTCATCAAGATCGCTTGATCTCGCCAAGGCGCCAACAGGGCGCCTTGTCTTACACCTCGCTATGGCTTCAAGTCGCCCAACGGATCATAGGCCGGCTTCTTTTCATCCTTGTCTTTCTTGTCCTTATCCAACGGCGCAATAGCCGGGCCGATAGGATCAACCTGCGGGTCCGCCACGTCCGGCGAATCCGGGTCAAAACCCAACTCATCCTTACCGCTGGAATGCTCGTCTGAAGACGGGCCTTTCGGAGTATCAATCACGGTGCTCTCCTTATAAGAAACGGACGGGCCTTGTTTAAAGCGGGCGGGCTTTGTCGTGGAGGTTTTCCAGGTCTTCCTCTACGCGTTCTACGTCGTCGTCCTGACGCTCCGCCGGGTCGTTGGGACGCAACGCATCGTTGTCGCGCTCCTCCTCACCGGGTGTGCGGTCAGGGTTCGGGGTACCGGGCGGTGGCTGGTTGTATTCAGACATGATGGTTCACCTCAAAGGGTCTACACAGGTTTAGAGAAACCGCCCTGCGTCATCGTTCAACTTGTTTGCCCAAGCGTGAGATGATGCTGGCCCCTTCTGGAGATACGACCCGGATGTTCGAGCTCAAACCCTGCGACCCTGTCACCTTCCGCCAGCAGACCCGACGCAGCACGCTGATTGTCGCGGTGCTGTTCCTGGCCCTGGCCATGTTGCTGTCGAGCCTGGCGGTGATGCTGTTCGGCGAGCCCGGCGGTGACAATTTACGTTTCAATGTCGGCGGCGTTTTCGCCGGGGTGCTGATCACCGTGGCGCTGGTGCGTGGCCCCTTCTGGACTCAGCCGTGGCTGGCGCCGGCGGTGTATGGCTGGCAACTAAAGCGCTGCCTGATGAGCGTGACCAATGTGATGCACAAGGTCACCGAGCAGGTCCAGGCCAATGACCCGACGGCAATCAAAGTGCTGCGTTTCTATCACCTGGGCCTCACGCAGATGCATGAACTGGATGCCAACTCCAGCGCCCAGGTGCAGTTGGTCGCCGAGGTCGAGGCACATAAAGCCAAGATGCAGGCGCTGGGGATCGATACCGAGCAAACCCGTTTCGACCCCGCCTGGCTGCAAGCGCTAAAAAGCGCTTAAACCTGAAGGACTCGCACGCTTACGAAGTGCTCTTGAACGGACACACACCACCTCACGGCGTCAGTTGGAAAGCTTTGCCCGCCAGCAGAACACCGCGCTCACCGCAATCGCCAAGCCCGCCAGGCCGAACACCCACGGCGCCGAGGCAATCGGCAGCAGCAGGCCGGCGAGCAAGGGCCCGAGGCCGGCGCCGATATCCCGCCACACGGCATTCGAGGCCAGGGCCGACACGCGCATCGAACCGGGGTTGCGCTCGGCCACCAAGGTGGTCACCAGCGGCAGTTGCAGCGCGCGCAGCACCAGCACCGCCGCCGCGCCGACGATCACCCAGTAACTGCCGAATGCGGTCAGGGCCAGGGCACTCAGGAACGAAAACAGCAGCAGCATCGAGGTGGCGCCAAACCGCTGGGCCGCGCGGCCGCCCAGGGGGCTCAGGAGCATTTCCGAGACATAGCGCAGCGCCATCAGGCCACCGGCGATCAATACCGCATCACCGCCCAGCAGCTTCTGTGCCTGGATCGACAGGCCGAAGATAAACAGGCCATCCAACGCCACCCCTTCGATAAACGACCACACCGCCACGCTGTCCGGCCACTTGAAGCGCCGCCCCGGCGTGCTGTGCAAATCATGCCCCACCGTCGGCAAGCCGCGCGCCATCCACACGCCCACCAGGCAGCACCCGGCCAGAATCAGAAAGATCGGACGCGGCCCGGCCCACAGCGTCAACCAGCCGCCCAACGGCAGCGCCAGCATCGGCCCGAGGGCGATCAGCGCACGGGAACGCCCGGCCCGGCGTGCGGCGCCGGCCGGTTCCGAGGTGGCCAACACTTGGGTGGACAGGTTCAACGCGGCAAAACACAGGCCCCACACCAGCCGCAGCCCCAACAACGCAGCGAAACCCGACAACAGCGAGTTGCCAACGGCGCACAGGGTCGCCGCACCGGCGGCAATCATGCAGGTCAGGCGGTCGCCGTTGCGCGCGTAGAAATTGAGCACATGCCGGTAGCCGAAAATCCGCACCAGGCGGTTAGCCGCCAGCAGCACCCCGGCCTGGGCCAGGGTGATGCCGAACGCCTGGGATTCCATCGGCAGTAGTAGGTACAGCAGCACATCACTGGGCAAGCATAAAGCCAGGGTCAGCGCGGCGCGGCGGGAGTTCGTATCAGCGGTACGGAGGGCCAGGCTGGACATAAATCTGAAACATCCCGAAATACTCAGGTCGCCACGGTAGCCTTCCACACCGGTGTTTTACAACGCCCAATCATGGCTTTTTCCCATAGGGCAACAGACGCAAGCCGCTGGCCACGGCCCCCACCCCTGCAAACCCGCAGCCCAGCCACAGCGCATAATGCGGGCCGCTGGCGAGGGACAGGTGGAAACACAGGGCCACCAGCGACGCCCCCAGCGTTTGCCCCAGTAAGCGCGAAATCGCCACAATGCCGCTGGCCCCACCGCTGCGGGCCAACGGCGCACTGGTCATCAACGCCTTGAGGTTGGGTGACTGGAAGAATCCAAACCCGGCGCCGCACAGTGCCATGCGCCAGCCGATATCAAACGCCGAGGCGCCGCTGTCCAGGCTGGCCAATGCGGCCATCCCCACGCTGAGCATCAACAGGCCGATGCCGCACAGCAAACCCAGGGACACCCGGTCGGCGAGGCGCCCCGCCACCAGCGCCATCACCGCGACCACCGCCGGCCAGGGCGTCATCAGGAAACCGGTTTCCACCTGGCTATGGCCCAGCACCGCCTGCAACAAGAAGGGCAGCGACACAAAGGCCAGGCCCTGGGCGCTGAAGGCACAAATAGCAGTCAGGGAAGACAAGGCAAACACCGGGCGCTTGAACAGGTCCAGTGCCAGCATCGGCGCCGGGTGCCCGGCCTGGCGCCGCAGCAGCAATACGCCGCACACCAGCGCCACGGCGATCAGGCCCAACGTCAGCGCGCCCTGGGCGCCGTGCACGGCCGTACCGAGCCCCAGCACCAGCAGGGCAAACAGCCCGGCGCACAACAACGCCGCGAGTCGGTCAAAGGCATGCCCGGTCATCGGCAACGTGGGTAATGAACGCAGGCCCAGTGCCAAGGCAAGCAAGCCCAACGGCACGTTGATCAGGTACAGCCAGTGCCAGGTCGCCACCGACAGGATCGCCGACGCAGCAGTCGGCCCCAACGTAAATGCCAGCCCCACCACCAACGAGTTATAGCCCAGGCCGCGCCCGAGCATTTTTGACGGGTAGATATGCCGCAGCAGCGCCGTGTTGACGCTCATGATCGCCGCCGCTCCCAGACCTTGCGCCACCCGCGCGGCGGTCAACGTCAGCAGCGACCCGGCCAGGCCGCAAAACAACGACGACACGATAAACAGCAGCAGCCCGCCGAGATACACCCGGCGGTGCCCCAGCACATCACTGAGCGACGCAAACGGCAGCACCGTGGCAATGATCGCCAACTGGTAGGCGTTGACCACCCAGATCACCGACGCGGAATCAGTGCCAATGCCCTCAGCCAGGGTCGGCAACGCCGTGTTGACGATGGCCGTGTCCAGGGTCGCCATGCCGATCCCCAGGGAGATCGCGATCACGGCAGGCAGGCGTTTATTGAGGGGCAACCCATCGGCAACAGAAGACATGAACAATCCGCGCAGGTGACAAAGGCCTTTAGATTAAGGGCTGCGGCGATTTTTTTCAGTGCTGGATTGGGTGGCTGTCAGTATTTTCATGTTCGCCAGGGCCCGGTCCTCGCCATCACGCCCACGGCTTCGGCAAAACCGGCTTGGGGCGCCGACGACGTTCACACATGACTCACCCCCACAATCAATTCACTGCCCAGCCAACCGGCCAGGTACTCACCTGCCTGCATCACGCCAGCCTCTTCGCCCAGGCGCTGCACCAACCACTTGCACAGCCCGGCGAAACTGCCGTCGGCCTGCACCTGCTGCAACGCCTGAAGCTCCAACGCCTCCACCTGGCGCAAGCGCGAGGTGAATTGGCGCCGCCACACCAACACACCGCCCGCTTGCGCCAGCATGACGGCCTCGGGCGGGGGCGCTTCCTGCCACAACGCCGACCAGATGGCCTCGGCATTGGTGGTCAGGCCGTGGCAGCGCAACGACGGTGTCAGTTGCAGCACCGCCGTGTCCCAGTCCAACTCGGCCAACGCCTCCAACCTCAAAGGCTGCGCATCGGCGGCGACAAAAGCTTCATTCAGGGCCGACTCGATCCAGGCCAATTCATGCACATCCGGATTGCGCGGGAACACGGCTTTCAATGTTGCGTAGAAACCCTCGGGGTACACATCCAAGGTCCAGGCGTGGGGTGGATGGTTGTCGATATGGCGGATGCTCGCGGCCAGGAACGCCTCTTCCCCGAGCCAACGGCGCAGGTTGGGAAACGCCTGTTCCAGGCAGCCCACCAACTGCGCGCGGTAGTTGTTCTGGTACACCGCCAAGCCTGCAGGGTGATTGCCCAGCCGGTGTGCGGACTCGTCCGTCGCGCTCACCAACCAGCTGCGAAAGGTCTGCTGTAGCTGCGCCAGATTCATCGTTGCGCGCCCAAGGTGCGGGCCATCGACAACTCCTGGAGCAGTTCGGCGAGCGGTGGGATTTCATCATCGCGCTCGATCATGGTCGCTACGGGGCCCAGCCTGGCGATGGCCTGCGCGTACAGTTGCCAGACGCCGCTGCAGACCGGGCTGTCATGGCTGTCGATCAAGATGTCACGGCCCTGGCTATGCCCGGCCAGGTGCACCTGGCGCACGCGCTCGGCGGGGATGCCATCCAGAAACGCCAGGGCGTCGAAACCGTGGTTGCTGGCACTGACGAATACATTGTTGACGTCCAGCAGCAGTTCACAGCCGGTGCGCTTGGCCATGGCCGCAATAAATTCCCATTCGGTCATGCAGGCGCCTTCAAACGCCAGGTAGCTGGAGGGGTTTTCAAACAGCAGCGTGCGGCCGAGCACGTCTTGGGCCTGATGGATATTGGCGCACACGCGGTCGAGTGCTTCGTCGGTGTAGGGCACGGGTAACAAATCATGGGCGTTGAAGCCGCCACTGCGCGACCAGCTCAGGTGGTCGGAAACGAACAGTGGCTGGACCTCGTCCACCAGCGACTTGAGGCGCTGCAAGTAATCGGTGTCCAGCCCTTCGGCCGTGCCGATGGACAGGGACACGCCGTGCAGTGCCACCGGGTAGCGCTCTCGCACCCGGCGCAGGATATGCCGGGGCTGGCCGCCCGCGACCATGAAGTTTTCGGAGATCACTTCGACGAAATCCACGGGCACCGAGGTTTCCAGGAAGTCGCCGTAGTGCTCCTTGCGCAGTCCCAGGCCGTAGCCGGAGAAGTGAGGGTTGGGGGTGGGCATTGTGTTCTCCTTCAAGACTGGGGCGGGGGCGTTTGTTTGTGCTGGGGGTGCAAGCGCGCGCGCCAAAAAAGCGGGCTCCAGCTTCGCTGTCGAGCGGGAGCAAGCGCCCTCGCCACAGCAAGCTTCCTTGTCACAGAAAGCTTGCTCCCACAGGGGGTCAGGGTATTACTTCGGTTCGGTCAGCGTGCCGCCCGCCTTGAGGCATTCGGACGGGGTCTTGACGATCACGCCTTCGCCCTTACAGCTGTTGAGGCCCTTGCAGTCGTTCTTGGCGGTGGCGCACAGGCTGGTGCCTTTGCAGGTGTTGACGCCGTAGCAACGGCCGGTTTTTTCCGGCTGGTCGGCGGCGCTGGCAGCCGTGGCAAATGAAGCGGACGCCATGGCGATCAGGGCAGCGGCGGCGGCGAGGTTCAGGCGGGACTTGAGTGCAGTGTTCATGGGTGTTTCTCCGGGGTTGGGATGGATTACTGGATGACCGAAGCAGCGTCTTCGATGACCTTCGCCACAGCCTCGGGCTGGGAGATGTACACCGAGTGGCTGGCCTTGATGTCGGTGACCTTGGAACCGGCGCGCTGGTACATCCAGCGCTGCAGGTCCGGGCTCAGCGCACGGTCTTCGGTGGAGACCACCGCGTAGGTCGGTTTTTTGTGCCAGGCGGCGGCCCACACGGTGCCGCCGAACAAGGCGGTGGTGGCGGGCACTTGGGAGGCGGCCATGAAGTCGGTGCGGTTGGGGGTCAGGTCGGCGGCAACGTCGGCGTTGAACTTGGCGCGGTCGAAAAACAGGTGACCGTCGCGGCTCTGCTTGATGCCATCGCTGGGCGCCGGCATCGAGCCGATCAGTTGGGCCATGTTCTCGCCCACTTCCGGCTGCAGCGCCGAGACGTAGACCAGCGACTTGACCTTGTCGCGGTCGCCGGCAATCGAGATCACCGCGCCACCGGAGCTGTGGCCCACCAGCACCACCGGGCCGACTTGTTGCTCCAGCACTTCACGCGCCTCGGCCACATCGGCGGCCAGGTTCTCGTGGCCCTGGTGCACCACGGTGACCTTGTAGCCCTTGTGAATCAGGATGTCGTGTACCACGCGCCAGCCGGAACCGTCGACAAACGCACCGGGCACGATCACCACGCTTTTACCGGTGCCGGGCTGCGGGGCATCCGCCGCCTGGGCCAGCAGTGGAACAGTCAGGGCCATGGCCAGGGAAGAAAGCATACGCATTGCAAATCTCCATCACAGTTATCAACGTTTGCCCGAGATCAGGCGATCCAGCGACCAGGCCCCACCGCCGTACGCCAGCAGCGGCAACAGCAGGCCCGCCCAGGTCAGGTGCACCGGCCAGGCGTCGGGGTACACGAACACCTCGATCACCAGGGTCATGCCCAGCAGCGCGACGGCAGACGCACGGGTCAGCAGGCCCAGCACCAGCAACAGAGGGAACAGGTGTTCGGCGTAGGTCGCCAGGTGCGCCGCCCAGTCCGGCGGGATCAGCGGCAAGGCGTATTCCGAACGGAACAGGGTGTAGGTCGACGGCTTGAGTTCAAGGAACCCGCTGACCTTGGTGCGCCCCGACAGGAAGAACACCGCCGCGATCGCCACCCGAGCCACCAGCAACAGCAGGGCCTCGGGGAGCAGGCGCTGGATCACGACCACCTGGGCCGCTCGGTTCATGGCTGTTCCGTCAGGCTGCCGTAGCCTTTAGGCGTCTTGATCTGGGTGCAGGTGCCTTGGTCGACCAATACCCAGGCGTTGCCCTGGTAGTCGGTGGTGGCGGTTCCGGCGCATGAGGTGCCTTTGCCTGCGGCGCAATCGTTGGCACCGGCGAGGGACACGCCGAAGCATTTTTCCTGGGGCTTGGGCTCATCGGCATGGGCCACGGTGGCGAAAGCGCTGAGGGACAGGGCGAGGGTTGCCGCGAGGGCTGCGTAAGGACGCTTCATGGGGTGAGTCTCCTGGCTTGACTGAGTGTGGCCAGGGCGCCTTGGGGGTCGATGACCGCCTGCGCCAACTGGTGAACAGAGTTAACGCCAGGCGTGTATCCGGTCTGTGTCGCGAACGCGATAGAACGTCATGCGGGTGTATCAGGAGGGGGCGGGGATACAGTTCGATACACAGTCACTGACACAGTGCTGAAAAGCGACCCTCGCCCCAGGAGGTGGAAAACAGGTCACGATCAATAGGTAATCTGCAGGGTGGGCCCTTGCACCGTCATGCAGCGATTACAGGCCAACTGGTCAGCCGCCATCTGGGGGTTCCACGGCCCGATGACACCGTCGCGCTTGCCCTTGTCATCCACCGAGTCCAGTGCGGCCATCACATTGTCGCGATTGGGCTTGAGCAGTTCCCGGGCCAGTTGCGTTTCTTTATCTTTTTGCGCGTCGCCCGTCAGCGAACGACCGGCCACTTCGCGGATTTTATCCGTCGTTGCATTCGGCGTCGTGGGGTGTTTGAACGCTTGGAAATTGTCACCAAAGGCTTTGGCCAGGTCCGAATCCGACATCTTCGAAAAGGGCGTGGAGGCCGGACTTGGCGGCGGTGAGGCGTGCGATATGGAAATACGTGAAATCAGCATGTGTGAGCGCTCCTGGACGGTTCGACGATTGCGCCTTGCATCCTGTATGACAGACACCCGGCAGGTAGCGAGTGTGTGGCTGCGTGTGGTGAGACGGTTCCAGCGTGCCTGCGAGGCAGGCACCTGCGCGAATCAGGCGGATCGTGCTGAAACTATCCCACGCAAGCCAGCGCTCACCGTCTAGAGGTTTGCTGCCGGGAGGATCGCACTCAGGTCCAAATGGCCATCCTTCAACGGCGGGCACCAGTAGTAACCGCCGGTCAAGGGCGTGCTGATGCGGTACAGGCCATCGACAATCCCGTCTTCCAGGCCGCTCATGCGGCGCAGTTGCGCCTCGAACGCATCGAAGGAGTGGCCGAACGCGAGGAACATCAACCCGGCCTGGCCGTTCTCGGCCCATGGCATCGAGCGGCGCACCACGAAGGCTTCCGGGGTGAAGCTTTCCTGCGCGGTGCGCTTGGTGTGGGCGGATTCGGGGGCGTCTTCGAGTTCTTCGTTGTCACCATGGCGTCGGCCGATGATGTGATCGCGCTCTTGTGCAGGCAAGGCGGCGAAGCCGTCGAGGTCGTGCTGCCATTGCTGGAGGGCGGCGAAGCTGGCGCCGCTGTCGGTCAGGGCGGCTTCAACCGCCGCGTCGTCGTGGGGGTTTTCGGTGCCGTCTTCGTAGTCGGTGAGGTCGAAGCCCGTCTTGTAGCGGAAGCCTTCGATCATCTGCACCAGCCGAAACGCCGAGGCCAGGGCCTTTTCAACGGCGCGGCTGCGCAACAGCAGCTCACCGCGATCCACGCCATGCAACCACACCCACAACGCCTGTTGGGTGGACGGGTTATGCGCGCCCGGCCCGCTGACCATCGGGAAGGCGCGCAGGCCTTCAATCCGGGCGCCGAGTGCGGTGACCAGCGGCTCACCCACCCCGATCACTGCCGCCGAATCGGCCCACTGCACCAGTGCGTCCAGCGCAGCAGGCACGGCGGCCAGGGAGTCCACGGCAAAAAACAGATGACGTGCCTGCAACGGCACCGGTGCGGCAAGAATGCCCGGCTGGTACTGACTCATGTGAACTCCTTCAAGAAAGCCGCGCAGTTTACCCGGCGAGCGCCCCTGTGCGTACTGCAAAGCGCACAAGCCTTGCCATAGAGCCCCGTGTTGGGTGACTCTCTAGTCATGTTTTGCAAGTATTCCAGGGGTAGCGACATGACCACCAGCAACCTGCTCACCCAGCTGTTTCCCACCTCCACCGCCGATATTCCCGAACAGTTCCGCCTGGCGGCGCCTATCGAACAGCGTGATTACCTGGTCGACGGCCAGTTGCAGGTATGGAGCGGCCCCTTGGCCCAAGTCCTCAGCCCGGTGCAACTGGGCGATGCACGCGTGCACATCGGCAGCACGCCATTGCTGGATGCCGACACCGCCCTCACCGCCCTCGACGCCGCCGTGCGCGCTTATGACCGTGGCCAGGGCGAATGGCCGACGATGCGCGTGGCAGACCGCATCCAGCATGTCGAAGCGTTCTTGCGGCGCATGCGTGAACAGCGTGATGCGGTGGTCAAGCTGCTGATGTGGGAAATCGGCAAGAACCTCAAGGATTCGCAGAAAGAATTCGACCGCACCTGCGACTACATCACCGACACCATCAATGCCCTCAAGGAACTCGACCGTCGCTCCAGCCGCTTCGAGCTGGAACAGGACACCCTCGGCCAGATCCGCCGCGTACCACTGGGCGTGGCGCTGTGCATGGGCCCCTACAATTACCCGCTGAATGAAACCTTCACCACGCTGATCCCGGCGCTGATCATGGGCAATACCGTGGTGTTCAAGCCGGCCAAGCTCGGTGTGCTGCTGATCCGCCCGTTGCTGGAGGCGTTCCGCGACAGCTTCCCGGCCGGGGTGATCAACGTGATCTACGGCAGCGGCCGCGAAACGGTCAGCGCGCTGATGGCCAGCGGCAAGATCGATATCTTTGCGTTTATCGGCACCAACAAGGCCGCCAGCGATTTGAAAAAGCTGCACCCCAAGCCGCACCGCCTACGTGCGGCGCTGGGCCTGGATGCGAAAAACCCCGGCATCGTGCTGCCTGAGGTGGACCTGGACAATGCCGTCAGTGAAGCCGTCACCGGTTCGTTGTCGTTCAATGGCCAGCGCTGCACCGCGTTGAAAATCCTGTTCGTGCATGAAGATGTCGTCGACAGTTTTATCGACAAATTCAATAAAAAAGTCGCCACGCTCAAGCCCGGCATGCCGTGGGAAGACGGTGTGGCGCTGACGCCATTGCCCGAAGCAGGCAAGGTAGATTATCTCAACAGCCTGGTAGCCGATGCCGCGCAACACGGCGCTAAGGTGGTGAATGAACACGGCGGTGAAAGTCGCGGCACGTTCTTCTACCCGGCGGTGCTGTACCCGGTGAACCCGCACATGCGCGTTTACCATGAGGAACAGTTCGGCCCAGTGGTGCCGATCGTGCCTTACCGTGACCTGGAGACCGTGATCGAGTACGTGCTGGACTCGGATTTCGGTCAGCAACTGAGCCTCTTCGGCACCAATGCCGTGGAGGTCGGGCGCCTGGTGGACGCTTTCGCGAACCAGGTCGGCCGTATCAACATCAACGCCCAGTGCCAGCGCGGCCCGGACACCTTCCCGTTCAATGGGCGCAAGAACTCGGCCGAAGGCACGTTGTCAGTGCATGACGCCTTGCGCGTGTTCTCCATCCGCACGCTGGTGGCGACCAAGTTCCAGGAGAGCAACAAGGCGCTGGTCAGCGACATCCTGCGCAACCGTGACTCAAGCTTCCTGACCACCGACTACATCTTCTGAAAACAACACACACCCTGAATTTTGAGGCCACTTTAAGACCGATGAACCTGCCCTTCTTCGCCCGGCGCCTGCTGCGCCCCTTGCTCGACCCGTACCGCCGTTATCGCCATGCCAAGCTGATCCACGCCGTGCGCGTGTCCATCGGCTTGCTGGCCACCATCCTGCTGACCACCGGCATCAACCTGCCCCACGGTGAGTGGGCCTCGGTGACCATGCTGATCGTGATCGGCGGCTTGCAGCACCACGGCAATATCGGCAAGAAAGCCGTGGAGCGCGCCTACGGCACCTTGATCGGCGCCAGCGTCGGTTTGGTGCTGGTGGTGCAACAGGCTTATTTCGGCCAGCCGTTTTTGACCTACCTGTTGATGTCGGCGGTGTGCGGGTTCTTTTCGTATCACGCCATCGGCAAGGGCGGCTATATAGCGCTGCTGTCGGCAATCACCGTGTTTATCGTCGCGGGCCATGGAGACAACCCGATCTCGGACGGCCTGTGGCGCACGGTCGATATCCTGATCGGCATCGTCCTGGCCCTGGCGTTCTCCTTCGCCCTGCCGCTGTACGCCGTGTATTCCTGGCGCTACAACCTGGCCAGCGCGCTGCGCGATTGCGCCGAGATTTACAGCCGGATCATTAATGGCGAGTCAGTCACCGACGATCAACACCTGAAGCTGCTTAACCGGCTGAATGCGGCGATGTTGCAGTTGCGTTCGTTGATGCCGTCGGTGTCCAAGGAAGTGCGGATATCGATGACCGAACTGGACACGATCCAACGTCATCTGCGCATGTGCATCAGCACCCTGGAGATTCTCGGCAATACGCGCCCGGATCCGCGGGATGAACAGGCGATGGCACGGATGCAGGTGATGTTGAAGGCCGAGCACCGGCAGATTCGAGTGCAATTGGTGGGGATGGCGCGCGCCTTGAAGTCGGGGGTAACGGAGCGATTGGAGCGGCCGAGTCACGCCAGCGGTGCTGAGCCTGCGCTGGACGTGCCGGTGTATAGCGCGTTGGATGGCTATCGGCTGCTGACGTTGCAGCTGGCGCAGAATGTGGATGCGATGCGCCAGCGGCTGGCCAAGAGTGCGGGTCGCTGGAAAATCTGAATCCGCTCGCCGAAATAGGAAAATTCCCAAAGATTTACGGATTTCAAGGTTTTCACACTTTGCCTTACAAAGTTTTCACGTTTTATTCACATCGCGGAACGTAGGGTGAAGCCTCATCCGTTACAAACGTTGTACATCAAGCCCGCCGCCCCAGCGGGCTTTTTTTTGCCTGAAAAACCGCTCAGCGAGAAGCCTTGGCGACAGGCGCTGCGGCGTGTTCACGGATGGCGCGCTGAGTGTCCAGCACCTTGGCCAACGCATGTTCCGCTTCCGGGCTCTGCTGCGGGACGCGAATCGCCGCCGACACCAGGGTGATCAACTTGGCCATCACCTCGGCATCCGTCGCCGGACGGCCCAGGCTCATGGAGTTCATCAACAAGCGCAGCTCGGTGCCAGCCATCACGCCAGAAATGGCCTTCAGGGCAAACTGCAAACGCACCCCCAATTCATTACGCGGCAGGTCCGGCAACGCCAGGGCGAAGGCTTCGAAGAAACGCTGGAACACCGGCTGGTAATGCACCTTGAGGTATTCCTGGATAAACGGCGACGTATCGCTGTACACCCGCCCCAGGAAACGGATGAACGAACGCCCTTCCCCACTGGCGCTGGCCGGGTCGCTGCGCTCCAGGCCCATGGCCGGGGCGAACAGTACGCCGAGCAACGTGTCGCAATCCAGCGGCCCGTCGGATTCGGCTTCACAGCGGGCCAACAGTTCCAGGCGCTGCTCGTTGAGCGGCTCCAGACGCTGCTTCAGCAGGGTTTGCATCAGGGAATCCTTGTCCCCGAAGTGGTAGTTCACCGCCGCCAGGTTGACCTGGGCACGCTCGGTAATCTGCCGCAACAAAACCGCGTCATAGCCGTATTTGATGAAGAGAGCCTCTGTCGCATCCAGCAGTCGAGTCTTGGTGATGTTTGGAGCGCTGACTTTCTTCGCGACCATAGAAGTTCCACGTGGGAAATATTGTTTTAAAAAATAATTTGATTTTTTATACCGGTGCCGTCGCTCGAAAGCAAGTAGTGACACTGCGCCATATGATCGAAAGCCTTGGCCGACGGGTTCCCCGGAGCGAGGCAAGCGTGTTTTGATTCGCCTTCCGGCCCCCTGAAGTAAGCCTTTTCCCAAGCTGAAACGGCTCTACATCGATGGCTGGCGAAGCAGCTGGAACGCGGTTAGTATTCAAACAATATTTTAAAAACAAGAAGCAAAAAAGGTCCATGGCGCGCGCCGAGGCGACCCCCTAACTTGTTACAAGGCTTTACCAGGGGAAGAGGACGGCAGCGTCGAGACTGAAGGCGTATTCATGATAGATACCCCCGCGCACCCAGGCTTGATCTCCCTGCAAGGCATCGGCAAGCACTATCAGCTGGCCGGGCAACACCTGTCCATTCTCAATGATGTATGCCTTTGCATCGCCCGTGGCGACAGCTGCGGCATCCTCGGCGCCTCGGGTTCCGGCAAAAGTACCCTGCTCAATATCCTGGGCCTGCTGGACCTGCCCAACGGCGGCCAGTACCACTTTGCCGGCCATGACATTTTCAACGCCACCCCTGATCAGTTGGCGGCCATCCGCAACCAGCAGATCGGCTTCGTGTTCCAGAGCTTCAACCTGCTGCCACGCCTCAGTGCCCTGGATAACGTCGCCCTGCCCTTGAGCTATCGCGGCGTGTCGCGCCAGGAATCGGTGGAGCAGGCCCTGCGCATGCTCGAACAGGTCGGCCTGGCCGACCGCGCCCACCATCGCCCCGCCGACCTCTCCGGCGGCCAACGCCAACGTGTCGCCATTGCGCGCGCACTGGTGGGCAAGCCCTCGGTCATATTGGCCGATGAACCCACCGGCAACCTCGACAGCACCACGGCCCAGGACATCATGGACCTGCTGCTGGCTCTGAACCGCGAGCAACAGGTCACCCTGATCATCGTCACCCACGACCCGCATATTGCCGAGCGCCTGGAACGTAAGATCCTGGTACGCAATGGCGTGGTACAAGAGGTTGGGCGCCTATGACCCCGCAGGTAGAGAGCAGCCTGCGGGTCGAACAGAGCCTCAGCCAACTGCTGCATGAAGCGTTCGTCAGCCTGCGCACCCTGGGCAAGCGCTCGATCCTGGCGCTGCTGGGTATCGTCATCGGCAGTTCATCGGTGGTGGCGTTGATCAATATCGGGCACAACGCGGCGGTGGACGCCGCGATGATTTTCAAGGACATGGGCACCGACACCCTGGTCGCCCAGTTCCCGGCCAAGAACGGCGGCACTATCACCACGCCCGCTCGCCTCGACCTGGACGCCGTGCGCCAAGCGGTACCGGGCATTACCCACATCGGCGCCCTCACCTTGTTCAGCGGGCCCATCGTGTTCCACGGCCGGACCGTCAACGCCAACTTCGTCGGCAGCACGCCGGACATCAAGGACGCGATGCGCCTGGTGGTGCAACAGGGACGTTTTCTGTCGAGCTTCGATGCCAACGAAACCTACGCCGTGATCGGTGACCCGTTGGCCGAGGCCCTGGGTTCGCCGGGCGACCCACTGCAGCTGGGCGACCGCGTGCGCATCAACGACTACCTGTTCCTGATCGTGGGCATCCTGCGCAGCCAGCCACGCGCGATGCTGATGCCGGTGCAGGCCAATGAGTCGCTGTTCATTCCTGCCGAAGGCATGCGCCGTATCTACGCCATGCCGCAGATCGGCAACGTGATCATCCGCGCCGCGCCCGGCCAAGACATGGAACGCCTTGCCCAAGAGGCCGCCGCAGCCTTGAAACCACAACTGCCCGACCACGATGTGGACATCCAGGTGCCCCAGCAAATGATCGACGGCATGACCCGGCAAAGCCGCACCTTCGCCTACCTGCTGCTGGCCCTCGGCGCGATCTCCCTGGTCGGCGGCGGCGTGGGGGTGATGAACGTGATGTTGATGAACGTCTCGGAGCGCCGTCGTGAGATCGGCATTCGCATGGCCCTCGGCGCGCGCCAGCGGGATATCCGTAACCTGTTCCTGCTTGAAGCCGTAACCCTCACCGCCGTCGGCGCCCTGTGTGGTGCGGTGCTGGGCATGACCGCTGCCTGGCTGTATGCCTGGCTGTCAGGCTGGGCGTTTGCCCTGGCCGTCGCCGCCCTCCCGCTGGGCGTGGGCAGTACACTGCTGGTGGGGTTGTTCTTCGGCCTCTACCCGGCGATCTCGGCCTCACGGCTGCAGCCGGTGGAGGCCCTGCGCGATGAATAAGTGGCTGCTGTGGCTTGCCCTGTTCAGCCTGCAGGGCGTGGCGGCCGACGTGGTGATCAAGCCGTCGGCACCGAGCACGACGCGCAGCGGCTATGAGCGCAGCGTCTCGCTGAATGCCCAGCTCACCACCCTGACCCTGGGCGATGCGGTGTACCTGGGCCTGCGCAACAACCCGGCGATCCGCAGCGCGTACCTGCAACGGGTGGCCCAGAAATTCGACCTGCGCGTGGCCGAAGACGTGTTCAACCCCAAACTCACGCTCAACAGCGCGTACCGCAGCACCCGCGGCTCCGCCGACAATGCGCGCAATGCCAACGTGGCGCCGGCCACCAGCCTGCTCGGCGAGTACGGTACGCGCTTGAGCATGGCCTGGACCCAGCAGCTGAACACCGCCGACCGCGCCGGCCGCTACCGCAGCGACGGCCTGGACCTGGCGATCATCCAACCGCTGCTGCGTGGCGCCGGCTGGGACGCCACCACCGCGCCGCTGCGCCTGTCGCGCCTGTCGGAGCAGGCCAACCGCCTGAACCTCAAGGCCACGGTGGCGCAGACCATCAGCCAGATCATCGCCACCTACCGCGAACTGCTGCGCGCCCAGGAACAACTGAGTATCGTCCAGGACGCCCTCAAGCGGTCCGGTACCTTGCTGGAAGTGAACAAGGCGTTGATCAGTGCCGGGCGCATGGCCGAGTTCGAAATCGTACAGACCGAAGCCGATATCGCCACCCAGCAACTGGGGGTGGAAGAGGCGCAAAACCAACTGGACACCAACCGCCTGTCGCTGCTGCGCCTGCTGGCCCTCGACCTGTCCACGCCGATTCGCGCCACCGAAGCCCTGGAGGCCAGGCCCATGCAGATCGACAAGCGCCAGGCGTTCAACCTGGCGCAGACCCAGCAGCCGGAATACCTCGCCGCCCTGCTCGGCAGCCAACAGGCTGACCTCAACCTGGTGATCGCCAAGGACTCCGGGCGTTGGCAGGTGGACCTGGTGGCCGGCGCCAATCAGGTACGCGACGCCTACGACAACGACACAGGCCGCTCCAACAACCGCACCTGGGACAGCTACGCTGGGGTGCAGGTGCAAATCCCCATCGGCGATATCAGCACGCGCCAGGCCGAAGTGCGCGCGCGGGTGAATGTGGAGGACCAGGAGATCCGCATCACCGATGCACGCCAGGAGCTGGAACGCAGCGTCAACGATGTAGTGCGCGACCTCGGCACGCGCTGGCGCCAGTATGAAATTTCCCAGCGCGCGGTGGAGTTGTCGCGGCGCAAGATCGAGATCGAGCGGGAGAAACTCAGCGCCGGGCGCTCCACCAACTTCCAGGTGCTGAGTTTCGAGACCGACCTGCGCAACGCCGAAAATGCGCGCCTCAATGCGCTGATCGCTTATTTGAACGCCCAGACCCAGCTCGACTTGACCCTGGGCATGACGCTGGAAAGTTGGGAAATCGCCCTCAATGACTACTAATCAGAAACGCCTGCTGGGCGCTGTATTGATCGTGCTGCTGGCGGGCGCAGGCCTGGCCCTGCACAGCCCTGCGTCCGATCCGGCGACCACCGCCGAGCACTGGCAGGAGGTTAAAGCCGACGCGCTGGTGCACCAGATCGGCCTGGTGGGCAGGATCGAACCCGACACCACCATCACCCTCACCGCGCCCTTCGACGGCAACGTACAGGCCAACCTGGTGGAACAAGGCCAGCGGGTCGAGGCCGGCCAAGTGCTGTTGCGCATGGACCCGGCGACCCTGGAAGTGCAGCTGCGTGAAGCCCTCTCCACGCAGCTCAAGGCCCGGCGCACCGTGCAAGAGATGCAGGACTGGAACAACGGCCCTACCGTCAGCCGCGCGCGCCGCAGCCTGCGCACCGCCGAAATGACCGCCGGCAACACCCAGCGCAAACTCACTGAAAGCGAAAACCTGTTCAAGCGCGGCATCATCCCGCGCAATGAGCTGGACGACCTCAAGCAACAAACCCAGCAGCAACAACTGGACCTCGCTTCCGCGCGCAGCGAACTGCAACAGGCCATCGACCAGGGCAAAGGCGAATACCGCCAGATCGCCGATATGGAACTGACCAATGCCACGGTGAAATACGAGGCCCTGCACACGTTGCTCGAAGGCAAGGACGTCAAGGCGCCGTTCGCCGGCATCGTGGTGCCGCCGCCCGGCAATCCTTCACCCCAAGGCGGCGGCAACAACACGGCCCCGGTGCAGGCCGGCAGCAAGGTCAGCCAAGGCCAGGTGCTGTTTGGACTGGCGAATATCGAACGGCTGAAAATCGTCGCCAAGGTGTCGGAGCTGGATATCAACCAACTGCACCAGGGCCAGGCGGTTGAAGTACTGGGGGATGGGTTTGATGGCGAGCGGCTGACCGGTTCGGTGAGCGTGGTCAGTGGCTTGGCGATTGCCAGTGACAGCCAGGGCAGCGCGCAGTTTCCGGTGACGTTATCGATTCCCAAGCTCACGCCGCAGCAGTTGCAGCGGGTGCGGCTGGGGATGAGTGCGCGGTTGACCATCGTGACCTACAACAATGCGCAGGCGATTGTGGTTCCGAGCCAGGCGATCCAGGCGGACAAGACCGTTGAGTACCGCGAGGCGATGGATAAGCCGGTGGAGCGGGTGAAGGTGACGACCGGGCAGTCGACGGCGCAGGGGGTTGAGGTGTTTGGGCTTAGGCCGGGTTTCGTAAAAGTCGGAAGCTGAACACGGTTCAAACTCTGGGAGCTGGCAAGCCAGCTCCCACCTTCAGATTTGTGTGAGCGTTGAGGCCAGCGCCTTGGCTTGCAGCGCTACATCCGTTACCGCCGTACTCTCCCACCACATCCCCCGCAAAGGCGGCCCCATGGCGAACAACCGCTGGCTGACCTGCCCCTGCGCATCCACCACCGCCCCCGATGCATCCGCCGCAATCCCCAACGCCAGCGGCCCTGGCTGAATCAGCCCACGCTTGAGCAACTGCTGCGGGAGCGGCCGGGCCACGCGGCGCCAATCGTATTCGATGCCGCTGGAGTTGATCAGCGCTGCGCCCGACACCTGGGTCACCGCGTGCTCGCCGCGATAACGCAAGCGAATGGTCACCCCTTGCGTCGCAGGTTCCAGGCCTTTGAACGACGCCGCCCGGATCCGCAACCGCCCTTCCTCTTGCAAGCGCGCCACCAACTGCGCGCTCAACGGCGGCGAGCGGTGGTGATGGCTCTCCCACCACGGCCGCACATGCCTCACGAACTGGCGTTTCTCGCCCGCGCTGGCCTGGCTCCAAAGACGGCCGATGTGCGCACGCACGGTGTCCAGCGGTGCCTGCCAATCGATGCCCTGCGCGTGCGCAATAGCGCATTGCCGACGCACCTCACGCAGCAATTGCCGGGGGCTGCGCAGGCGGTGATCCTCGCCGAGAAAATCCACCCAACTCGGCGGTTGCCGGCGCACATGGGGCAGCAGGCCGTGGCGCGAGAAAATTTCGATTGGCCCGCGATGCCCGGCCTGCTCGAGGGAAACCACGGCGTCGACCATGGTCAGCCCGGAACCGATGATCAGCACCGTCGCTTGCGGGTCAATCTCGGTCATCGCGCTCACATCCCAGGGGTCCACCGCCGCCGCGTTCAACCCGCTGGACTCGGTCTGTGGCGTACGCGCCGCCGGGAACATGCCGGTGGCCAGTACCGCGAACGCGCCGCGCAGTTGCTGGCCGTTGTCGAGGGTCAGCAGCGTTGAGGCTTCCTCCACGCGCAGGTCGACCACTTCACCGCGCACATGCTCGACGCTGGACGCTGACTGCGCCTTCGCCTCGGCCAAGCGTTGCTGGGCGTACAAGCCGAAAATCCCGCGTGGCGGGAACAGTTCGCTGATCGGTACGTGCTGCTGATCCGACTCAGGCCAGCCGTCAGCGCCGATAAAGTCGGTCAGCCATTCGGTGAGGTCGTCGGCATTGTCCGGGTCGACACTCATGCGCGCCGCATTGCCGTTCAGGGTGTGGCCCAGCTCGACGGCGCTGTAGGCCTCGCCCCGGCCGAGTTCCGCGCGCGGCTCGATCACCAGGATCTGGCGCTGGCCAGGCAGGCGCAACAGTTGCACGGCCAGCATCGTGCCGCTCAGGCCGCCGCCGATGATCAGTACATCGGCGTTGCAGATGGATTCAGTCATGCGGAGTCGCCCTTACTGTTTGCCCAGATAAATGTCATGCAAGTCGCCCCGCGCCAGCAGTTCAGCGGCGCTGCCACTCAAGGCCACGCGGCCAGTATCCAATACGTAGCCGTGGGACGCATAGTTCAGCGCGACGTTGATGTTCTGCTCGGCGATCAGGAAGCTTACCTGCTGCTCACGGTTGAGCTGCGCGATGATCGCGAAGATCTCCTGCACGATCATAGGCGCCAACCCCATGGACGGCTCGTCGAGCAGTACCAACGTAGGGCGGGTCATCAACGCCCGGCCGATGGCGACCATCTGCTGCTCGCCGCCGGAGGTGAGGCCGGCGCGGGTGTGGCGCTTGGTCTTGAGCCGTGGGAACCAGGCGTAGATGCGCTCCAGGTCGTGCGCCATGTCTTTGCGGCTCAGGCGCCGCACGAAGCCGCCGCTGCGCAGGTTGTCTTCCACGCTCAACTGGCCGAACACATGGCGGCCTTCCAGCACGTGGACCATGCCCTGGCGCACGCGCTGGCTGGGGTCGATGCCGGCCAGGTCGGCGCCGGCGTATTCGATCGTGCCCCGGCTGACCTCGGCCCGCTCGGCACGCACCAACCCGGAGATGGCCTTGAGCGTGGTGCTCTTGCCGGCGCCATTGGCACCGAGCAAGGCGACGATGGCGCCCTTGGGCACGCTCAGCGACACCCCGGCGACCGCGAGGATGGCGCCGTCGTAGATCACTTCAATATCGTTGACCGTCAGCAGCGACGGGCGTGTGGTGTCGGTGGCGGGCTGGCTCATGGTTTATTCATCCCCGGTGCAGGTACGTGGCGTCAGGCCTTTTTCCTTGGCGAACGCTGCCGACTTTTCATCGATCAGCGGGCGCAACAGGGCGCGGTCGGCGGCGATCCAGTCGCTGATCAGCGTCCAGTGAGCGCCGTCCCACTGCTGCACGCGCGCCGAGCCGCCGCCTTCGTGGTCGCGGCACGACAGTTTGAGGTTCTGCATCAGGCCCAGGTAACCCATGTCCTTCAAGCGCGCATCGTCGATGTTCAAGTGCTCCAGGCCCCAGCGGCCTTCTTCGCCATTGAGCGGGCGCTTGCCGAACTTGGCCTGGCCGGTGCGGATCGCTTCCACCGCCACGGCGGCGTTCACCAGGCCGGAGTTGTAGTAGACGCTGCCGAAGTTCTTCAGGTCCTTCAGGTCACTGTGGCCTTTGTCGAGGATGTAGCGCTTGAGGCGCTTGTGGATCTCAAAGTCGGCACCGGCTGGGTACGGCGTGAGCGCCAGGTAGCCTTTGGCGGCGGCACCGGCGGGCAATACGTCTTCGCTGGAGCTGGCCCAGATATCGCCGATGATGTGGTCCACCGGGAAGCCGAAGCGCGCGGCGGTCTTCACCGCGACCGGCGTGGACACGCCCCAGGTGCGCAGGAACACCCAGTCCGGGTTGGCCTGGCGCACCTGGCGCCATTGCGCAGATTGTTCGTTGCCAGGGTCGGCGACCGGAATCTGGATGTTTTCGAAGCCATATTTTTCGGCGAGCAGTTTCAGCGGGCCGAGGGTTTCACGACCGTAGGCCGAGTCGTGGTAGACCGTGGCGATCTTCTTGCCCTTGAGTTTGTCGAAACCGCCTTCGCGCTGCGCAATGTAGTTCACCAGCGTCGACGCCTCGCTGTAGAAGGTCAGCATCACCGGGAAATTGTAGGGGAACACCGTGCCGTCTGTGGCTTCGGTACGGCCGTAGCCGAGGGTGATCAGCGGGATCTTGTCGACTTCCGCCCGCTCGCTCAGCGCGTACGCCGCCGGGGCGCCGTTGGGCTGGTACACCGCGACCGGCGCGCCATCCAGGCCATTCTTGAAGCGCTCGTAGCACTCGATGCCCTTCTCCGCCGTCCATTCGGTCTCGCATTCCTGCCACACCAGTTTGACGCCGTTGATGCCGCCTTCGACCTCGTTGATGTAACGCAGGTAATCGATCATCCCCGCCCACACCTGCACGCCACTCGACGCATAGGCACCGACACGGTAAGTCGCGAGGGGAAAGAATTGCTGGTCGGGCGAGGCCACCGCCTGAGGCACAGCACCGGCCAGGGCAGCCAGCGCGAAGGCGGCGCCGGCCAGGGAACGTTTCAAGGATGCACGCATTTGGATTCTCTTAGTCAGTCAGAAACGTAGGGGCCATTGACGCAGCCGATCGCGAAGGTTGTGCAACAGGCGAATCAAGCCCTCGGGTTCCTTGATCAGGAACACGATGATCAACACGCCAAAGATGATTTTCTGCAGGTTCTGCAACTGCCCCGCATCCACCGCGCCACCAAACAGCGCCTGCCCGGCGTGGCTGAGAAAGATCGGCAGCAGGCTGATAAAGGCCGCGCCGACAAAGTTGCCGGCGATGCTGCCCATGCCGCCGATAATGATGATGAACAGGATCTGGAACGAACGATTGATATCGAAGCTGCTGGCGCTGGCCGTTCCCAGGTAGGCAAAGGCCCACAGCGCGCCGGCGATGCCCAGGTAGAACGAGCTGACCGCGAACGCCAGGCGTTTGTAGCGCACCACCGGAATGCCGACCACGGCGGCGGCGGTGTCCATGTCGCGGATCGCCATCCAGTTGCGCCCGACCTGGCTGCGCACCAGGTTGATCGCGGTCCAGGTCAGCAGCAGCACGGTGACCAGGGTCAGCAGGTAGCGGCCCAACGGCGTGTTGAGGTCGTGACCGAACAGCGCCAGCTTCGGCGCGGAGATAGTCCCGGACGAACCGTAGTTGTAGAACCACGGAAATTTGACGAACAGCCACTCCAGGAAAAACTGTGCGGCCAGGGTGGTGACCATCAGGTAGAAGCCCTTGATCCGCGAACTGGGCAGGCCGAACAACAGGCCGACCAAGGCGCTGATGACCCCACCGCCGAGCAGCGCCACCGGCAAACCCAATTCAGGCAGGCGTAACAGAAATCCATAGGTGGCAAACGCGCCGACGGCCATGAAGCCGGCCGCCCCCACCGATGTCTGTCCGGTGTAGCCGGTGAGCAGGTTAAGGCCCAGCCCGGCCAGCGACAGCACCAGGAACGGGATCAGGATCGCATTCAGCCAATAATCATTGCCCCACAGCGGCACCGCGATAAAGGCCAGCGCCAACAAGCCGATCAGGGCCCAGGGGATGCGCCGCTGAATCAGCAGCAACGGCGCGGTTTCTTGCGCAAGGGGGATCGACATGGTTTCAGACTCGCTCGATGGCGCGCTCGCCGAACAGGCCGGCGGGACGGATATACAGGAAGGCCAGGGCCAATACGTAGGCGAACCACGGCGTGATACCGCCGCCGATCAACGGGCCGATGTACACCTCGGCGAGGTTCTCCGCCGCGCCGACAATCAGCCCGCCGACAATCGCCCCGCCAATCGAGGTGAAGCCGCCGATAATCAACACCGGCAAAGCCTTGAGCACCACCAGCGACAACGAGAATTGCACGCCTTGACGCGCGCCCCACAGCAGCCCGGCCACCAGCCCGACGATCCCGGCCACCGCCCAGACAATCTGCCAGATGCGGTTGAGGTTGATGCCGATGGACAGCGCCGCCGTGGTGTCATCCGCTACCGCGCGCAGCGACACGCCGATGCGGGTCTTGTTGAACAGCAACGCCAGCACCGTCACCAGCACCACAGCGGCGGCGGCAGCGATCAGGTCGAACTGGCTGAGCATCAGCGGGCCGACGAACAGCGGCACGTCGTCGATACCCAGGTCGAGGGCGCGCACTTGAGCGCCCATCAGCCCCTGGGCCAGGCCCTCGATAATGAACGACAGGCCCAGCGTCGCCATGAACAAGGTGATCTGCGAACGGTTCACCAACGGCCTCAAGACCAGGCGCTCGATGAACAAGGCGCCGACGATCATTACGATCACCGTCAGCAGCAGTGCCAGGGCAAACGGCACGCCTTGGTCATGCAGGCTGACAAAGGTCAGCGCGGCGAACAGCAGCATCGAGCCCTGGGCGAAATTGAACACGCCACTGGCCTTGTAGATCAGCACGAAGCCGATGGCGACCAGCGAGTACATGGTGCCGGCGAGCAGGCCGCCGAGCAGGGTTTCAAAGAAGAACGTCATTCGTTTACCACTCCCAGGTAGGCCGCGATCACCTCGGGATTGGCCTGCACGTCGGCAGGCGTGCCGTCACCGACCTTGCGCCCGTAATCAAGCACCACCACATGGTCGGACAGGCCCATCACCACGCCCATGTCGTGTTCGATCAACACCACGGTGGTGCCGAGGTCGCGGTTTACGTCGGCGACGAAGCGCGCCATTTCCTGCTTTTCTTCGGCGTTCATGCCGGCCATGGGCTCATCCAGCAACAACAAGCTCGGCCCTGCGATCAACGCCCGGCCGAGTTCCACGCGTTTTTGCAGGCCGTAGGAAAGGTTGCCCACCAACACCTCCCGGTGAGCTTGCAGTTCAAGGAATTCGAGAATGCCCTGGGCCCGCAGCCGGAACGCTTCGGCTTCGCGGCGTGCGCGGGGTAAGCCGAGGGCCTGTTCGATAAAATTGCTGCGCATGTGCCGTGACAGGCCGGTGAGAATGTTGTCGAGCACGCTCATCTTTTTGAACAGCGCGTTGTTCTGGAAGGTGCGACCAATGCCGCGACGCGCAGCCCCCAAGGGGTCGATGCGGTGGAAGTGTTGGTCTTCGAAGACAATCTCGCCGGCATCGAAGCGATACACACCATTGAGCACATTGAGCAGCGAACTTTTACCTGCGCCATTCGGCCCGATCAGCGCGCAGATTTCGCCGCGCGCCACCTCGAAGGACAAGGCATTGATCGCCTTGACGCCCTTGAACGACAGCGAGATATCCCGCACCTGCAAAATGGCCTGGCTCATGCGATGTCCCGTGTGAACTCAGCCAGCCAGGTCGGTTCGGCCGTCGGTTTAAGCGGTTGCCAGATGTAGGCCAGGCGTTGGAAACCCAGCAGCTTGCGCACGCGGTTTTTCAGCAGGCGACGCACGCCGCTCTGCGGGTGGGCGATGGCCCAGTCGCACAAACGTCGGCGCCAGGTGCCGTGAGGCGCCAGGCGGCTTTCGATCTCATCGGCCAGATGCTGCAAACGCACGGGTGACAACAGCAGGCCGGTGGGGGCGACTTCGCTGCGATCGCGCCGCGCCGAGGCCAGGCTTTCCGGGAAGGCCAGGCCGTGACCGCTGTTCAGCCATTGCTCCAGCACCACCGCGAGACCGCCTTGCCAGTGGGTGCCCTCTTCGCTCCACAACGCGGTTTCGCCCGTGGGCTGCCACCAGCGTGCGAGGTGTTGCGCGGGGTCCAGCGGGCCGAGTAATTGGGCGAAATCCAGTAGATTCGCCGACTGCCAATCCCGTACGTGCTGGCGGCCTTGCACGTAAGAGTGAGTGGGGCGAATGCGCCACAGGTGGTGCTGGAGCGCCTCAGGATCCAGGTCATCGGCCAGGGTCAAGACCTGTCCACCGATGGCATGCGCCGCAAGCGCCAGCAGCAACAGGTTCGGTTCGAACGCACCGCTGAGGGCCAGCCGCGACTGCTCGCTGAAACCCTGATGGCGCAACCCGTCGGCCAGGCGTTCCACGTCACGCAAGGCGTCGATCCAGCGCCACGCGTACCACTGGCCCTGGCGCTTGTGGCGCAGGGCGGTGTGCAGCGGCGTGATCTGCGCCCAGTGGTGCAGTTGTTCCAGGGCCTTGGGCAGGTTGCCGAGCAGTTCGGCAGGCCACTCCGCGGTCAGTGGGCGTTTGAGTTCGTGCACGCTCATAGGGGTAGTGCTCCTATTGGGGTGTGTGCGTGCGGTGGTCCGCTGGCTGGATTATTTGGATCAACACCGATCTACTGTGGGAGGGGGCTTGCCCCCGATGGCGGTGTGTCAGTCACAAGTGCCTTGACTGGACTGCCGCTATCGGGGGCAAGCCCCCTCCCACATTGGTTATGTGCGCGTCGGATAAATTGCGGTAACCGGCACCAGGGTGGTTGGAGGCCAACCTTGCGCCGTCGCCAAACAACTTCTCGCGCAACGTACCCTGGGCGTACTCAGTCTTGTACACGCCGCGCTTCCGCAACTCCGGCACCAACAGGTCCACGGCGTCGATGAAGGTTTCATGGGTCAGCGCGTAGGCCAGGTTGAAGCCGTCGACATCGGTCTCTTCAACCCACTCCTGCAACAGGTCCGCCACGGTTTCCGGGCCGCCGACAAACAAGGGGCCAAAGCCGCCGATGCCGACCCAATCGGCCAGTTCGTTTGGGGTCCAGACCTTGTTCGGGTCCGCCGTGGAGAAGGCTTCCACCGCCGACTGGATGGCGTTGGTGTGCACGTGCTTGAGCGGTTCATCCGGTTTGAACTGGCTGAAATCGATGCCGGTCCAGCCGGAGATCAGCGCCATTGCGCCTTCGTAGCTGACGTAGGATTTGTATTCGTCAAACTTGGCTTTGGCCTTGGCATCGGTCTCGCCGACGATCACCGTCTGCAAGTTGAAGATCAGGATCTTCTTCGGATCGCGCCCGGCTTCGGCGGCACGGCGGCGGATGTCGGCGACGGTCTTTTTCAGCAGCACCTTGGACGGCGCGGCAACGAATACGCACTCGGCCTGTTCAGCCGCAAACTGCTTGCCACGGCTGGACGCACCGGCCTGGTAGAGCACCGGCGTGCGCTGCGGCGACGGCTCGCACAGATGAATGCCAGGCACCTGGAAGTGTTTGCCGACATGGCGGATCTCGTGGATCTTGCTCGGGTCGCTGAAAATCCGGCGCTCGCGGTCGCGCAACACCGCACCCTCCTCCCAACTGCCCTCCCAGAGTTTGTAGCAGACCTCCAGGTATTCCTCGGCGTAGTCGTAGCGCGCGTCGTGTTCGGTCTGGGCTTTCTGGCCAAGGTTCTTGGCGCCGCTTTCCAGGTAGGAGGTGACGATGTTCCAGCCGATGCGGCCCTTGGTCAGGTGGTCGAGGGTGGAGAGTCGGCGGGCGAACGGGTACGGATGTTCGAAGGACAACGACGCCGTCAGGCCAAAACCCAGGTGCTCGGTGACCAAGGCCATCGGCGCGATCAACGAAAGCGGGTCATTGACCGGCACTTGGGTCGCCTGGCGAATTGCCGCCTCGCCATTGCCGTTGTAGACGTCATAGATGCCCAGCACATCGGCGATAAACAGGCCATCGAACTTGCCGCGCTCAAGTATCCTGGCGAGGTCGGTCCAGTATTCCAGGTCCTTGTACTGCCACGAACGGTCACGCGGATGCGCCCACAGGCCCGGGGATTGGTGGCCGACACAGTTCATGTCGAAGGCGTTCAAGCGGATTTCACGGGACATCAAAGCACTCCGTTGAGGTGGTAGTTACCGACAACCTGGTATTTCCAGCGCAGGGGGTCATCGAGGGTCGGCGGCAGTGCGGTGCGTTGGCCGGTGAGTTCGAATTCGGCGTTGCTGGCAGCGATCAAGGCTTCGGCGGCCGCGATCTGCGCTTCGGTCGCAGCGACCGGGCTGGGATGGGTTTCGGCGCGCTCAAGCAAGGCGGCGGCCACGTCGACGCGGATCTGCAGATCGCCGAAGCGGCTGATCACATAGGGGTCATCGCTTTTCTCGACATGGCGGCGGGTGCTGTCCAACAGTTGGCGCGCAAGCTTCAGTGTGGTCATGGAATCAGGCTCCTCAGTTCCAGGCGTGGCGCGCGGGCTTCACGCCGTTAAGCACGAAGTTGCCGATCAGGTGGTATTTCCAGCGGGCCGGGTCGTGCAGGGTGTGGGTGCGCGCGTTGCGCCAGAAGCGATCAAGGTTATGTTTGCCGGTGACCGAGCGCGTGCCGGCCAGTTCGAAGAGTTTGCTGCTGGCGAGCAAGGCGGTTTCAGCCGAGAGGACTTTGGCTTGGGCAACCACCAGCGAGGCGTGGGCGACGGTGTCTTCGCTGGGCTCGGCGAGGGCGCGATCAACCGCCAAACCTGCTTTGGCGAGGATGGCTTCGGTGCCGTGGACGCGCCATTCCAGGTCGCCGATGGCGGCGATGGTGAAGGGGTCTTGCCAGCCGTGCTCCTGCTGGCTGTCGATCCATGGTCGCGCCTGGCGGGCGTAGATCTTCGCCTGTTCGAGGGCACCGAGGGCGATACCAGTGTCGACGGCGGCCTGGATGATCTGCGAGATCGGGCCGTTGGCGGTGGGTTGGTCGAAGGCTTGATGGGCGGGGATCACCGCTGTCAGGGGCACCGTTACCCCGTCGAGGGTCACGCCGCCGCTGGCGGTGGTGCGCTGGCCGAAGCCGTCCCAACTGTCGATCACGCTAAGGCCCGGCGCATCGCGTTCGACAAAGGCGATAAACGCCTGGCCGTGTTCGTTGTTGCCGACCGTAGGCACGATGTGGGCGAACAGCGCGCCGGTGCAGTAGAACTTCTCGCCGTTGATGTGCGCGGTGTCGCCGTGGACGCGAATCTGGGTATCGAAGGTGCCGGCATTCTTGCTCTTGGCTTCGGAGAAGGCATTGCCGAAACGGTAACCGGCCAGCACCTTGCCGAAGTAATGACGTTTTTGTTCCTCGGTCGCGGTTTGCAGCAGAATGTCCACCACGCCCAGGTGGTTCTGCGGGATCTGCCCCAGGGACGGGTCGGCGGCGGAGATCAGCTTGATCACCTCAGCGACCGTCACATAGGACACTCCAGCGCCGCCGTACTCTTTGGGAATGGTGATGCCCCACAGGCCGCTGGCAGAGAACGCTTCGAGTTCGGCGAAAGGCAGGATCCGATCACGATCGCGCGCGCTGGCGTCGACGGCAAAACGTGCGGCCAGGCGCGTGGCGACCTCGATGGCTTCCGCGTCCGAGCGGATGATATGGGCAGGGTGTTGAGGGTGGGCTGACATGGGCCGACTCCAGGCTCCGAGGGGATGCTGGAGTGATTGCAGGAGTCGTGCCTGAAAGTAATCGCCAATAAAATCAGCGGGTTGCTGTCAATTCAGCGCAATAGAGCGCGTTTCAAACCAGCAAAGTGTCCATCCACTGTTGCCGGGCGAACAGTTAGATCACCACGGTCCGTACGAAGCACACCGCCACGTCACCCTCATTGCGATAGCCGTGGGATTGGCGGCTGGCGAACATATAGAACTCACCCGCCACGACGTGTTTTTCTTCGTCATCGAGGATCAGGGTCAGTGCGCCCTCATACACGAACAGCTGCACGCTCCAGCCATCCGGATCGGGCTCGGGGCTGTAGCGATCACCGGGTTCCAGGCGCATCTCCCACAATTCCACTTCTTGCCGGGCATTGGCTTTGGCCAGTAGCACCGCCTTGCTGCCCGGAATCTCACCGGCCCACGCCAGCTCATTGATGCGGCTGTGGTCGGGGGCGTCCGGCGCCTGGATGAGGTCGCTGAAGGCCACGTTTAACGCTTCGGCCACCCGGTCGAGGGTGGACAGGCTGACGTTCTTTTCGCCCGCTTCGATGGCCACCAGCATGCGCCGGCTGACCCCGGACTTTTCCGAGAGCGCGGTCTGGCTCAGGTCGGCGGCGTGGCGCAGGCGACGGACGTTCTGGCTGACGTGCTGCAGGACCGAAGCCCGATGTGGATTTTCTTTGTGCACTATATTGCTCAATGGGTGGGTGTGCGCAGTATACTGCCCAGCGTGCGGCGCATTGTGCGGTCCGTGCCTTTCCCTTGCAAGACCGAGCCGCCATGACCACCCCAAACGCCTCCCCTCGTTTCAACCGTTTCAGCAAAGCCGAATGCATCCTGGTGGTGATTACCATGATCTGGGGCGGCACGTTTTTGCTGGTGCAGCACGCGATGACCGTCAGTGGGCCGATGTTTTTCGTCGGCCTGCGCTTTGCGGCGGCGGCGATCGTGGTGGGGTTCTTTTCCCTGCGCACCCTGCGCGACCTGACCCTGTTCGAGTTGAAGGCCGGGGTGTTTATCGGTGTGGCAATCATGTTTGGCTACGGTTTGCAGACCATTGGCTTGCAGACGATCTTGAGCAGCCAGTCGGCGTTTATCACGGCTTTATATGTGCCGTTCGTGCCGCTACTGCAATGGCTGGTGCTTGGGCGTCGTCCGGGCTTGATGCCGAGCATTGGCATCATGCTGGCGTTTGCCGGGTTGATGCTGCTGACCGGGCCGGCGGGCGCTTCGCTGAACTTCAGCGCCGGCGAAATCGCCACGTTGATTGGCGCGGTGGCGATTGCGGCGGAGATCATCCTGATCAGCGCGTTTGCCGGGCAGGTGGATGTGCGCCGGGTGACCGTGGTGCAACTGGCCACGGCGTCGCTGTTGTCGTTCCTGATGGTGGTGCCGATGGGCGAGGCGTTGCCGGGGTTTTCGTGGCTGCTGCTGTTCAGTGCGGTGGGCCTGGGCTTGACCAGTGCGGTGATCCAGGTGGCGATGAACTGGGCGCAGCAAAGTGTTTCGCCGACCCGGGCCACGTTGATCTATGCCGGTGAGCCGGTATGGGCAGGCGTGGTGGGGCGGATCGCCGGGGAGCGCTTCCCGCCGATTGCGATGGTGGGGGCGGCGTTGATTGTGGTGGCGGTGATTGTCAGTGAAATGAAGACTAAGGGGCAGAAAGCGCTGGCGTTGGAAGAAGAGCTGGAGCAAGAGCGTCAGAACTGAGGTGCCTGTTGTGGGGCGGCTGCGCAGCCCAGCGGGAGCAAGCTCCCTCGCCACAGGGTCCTAAACACTGCCAAATGGGATTATTCGACCTATCTTGTAGGATCCTGCCACATCTTGCCGTTTGGTGATCGTGAAAGCGGCACGTATGATGCATCCCAAACTCCCGCAGATTAGAAGCCTATGTCCCTGATAGTTCTACTGCTTCTGCCTTTCATTGGCAGCTGTCTGGCGGCCTTGCTGCCGCACAATGCACGTAACACCGAATCCCTGCTGGCCGGCCTTGTGGCCCTGGTCGGCACTATTCAAGTCGCCCTGCTCTACCCCCAGATCGCCCACGGTGGCGTGATCCGCGAAGAATTCATGTGGTTGCCCAGCCTCGGGCTGAACTTCGTGTTGCGCATGGACGGGTTTGCCTGGCTGTTCTCGATGCTGGTGCTCGGCATCGGTTCACTGGTGGCGTTGTATGCGCGTTACTACATGTCTCCGGATGATCCGGTGCCGCGATTCTTCGCGTTTTTCCTGGCCTTTATGGGCGCCATGCTCGGCCTGGTGATCTCCGGCAACCTCATCCAGATCGTGTTCTTCTGGGAACTGACCAGCCTGTTCTCGTTCCTGCTGATCGGCTATTGGCACCACCGCGCCGACGCGCGCCGCGGTGCGTACATGGCGTTGATGGTCACCGGCGCCGGCGGCTTGTGCCTGCTGGCGGGCGTGATGCTGCTGGGGCACATCGTCGGCAGCTATGACCTCGACCAGGTGCTGGCGGCGGGCGATCAGATTCGCGCGCACTCGCTGTACCCGGTCATGCTGGCCCTGGTGCTGATAGGCGCCTTGAGCAAAAGCGCGCAATTCCCCTTCCACTTCTGGCTACCCCATGCGATGGCGGCCCCCACGCCGGTGTCGGCGTACCTGCATTCGGCAACGATGGTGAAAGCCGGCGTGTTCCTGCTGGCCCGCCTGTGGCCGTCGCTGTCGGGCAGCGAAGAATGGTTCTGGATCGTCGGCGGCGCCGGCGCCCTCACCCTACTCCTCGGCGCGTACTGCGCCATGTTCCAAAATGATCTGAAGGGCCTGCTGGCCTATTCCACCATCAGCCACCTCGGGCTGATCACCTTGCTGCTGGGCCTCAACAGCCCGCTGGCCGCCGTCGCGGCGGTGTTCCATATCCTCAACCACGCCACCTTCAAAGCCTCGCTGTTCATGGCCGCGGGCATCATCGACCACGAAAGCGGCACGCGGGACATCCGCAAGCTCAGCGGGCTGGTCAAGCTGATCCCGTTTACCGCGACCCTGGCGATGGTGGCCAGTGCGTCCATGGCGGGCGTGCCGTTGCTCAACGGCTTCCTGTCCAAAGAGATGTTCTTTGCCGAGACCGTGTTCATCACCTCGACGGCCTGGGTGGAGTTCGCCCTGCCGTTGATCGCGACCATTGCCGGGACATTCAGCGTGGCCTATGCGCTACGTTTCACCGTGGACGTGTTCTTCGGCCCGCCGGCGACCAACCTGCCGCACACGCCCCACGAACCACCGCGCTGGATGCGCGCACCGGTTGAGTTGCTGGTGTTCACGTGCCTGCTGGTAGGGATTTTCCCGGCCCAGGTGGTCGGCTCGATCCTTGCCGCCGCTGCGCTGCCGGTGGTGGGCGGCGTACTGCCGGAGTACAGCCTGGCGATCTGGCACGGCTGGAACGCGCCGATGATCATGAGCCTGGTGGCCATGTCCGGCGGCGTGGTGCTGTACCTGCTGCTGCGCAAGCAACTCAAGCTGGGGCGCTTCAAGTACCCGCCGATCATCAGCTATTTCAACGGCAAGCGTGGTTTCGAGCGCAGCCTGGTGGTGATGATGCGCGGCGTGCGCAGGATCGAGAAACGCATCAGTACCAAGCGCCTGCAGACTCAGTTATTCCTGCTGGTGCTGGTGGCGGTGATCGGCGGCATGATCCCGATGCTCAACAGTGGCTTGAGCTGGGGCGACCGCCCGAAAATCCCGGGGTCCATCGTGTTCGTCACCCTGTGGGTGCTGGCGATCGCCTGCGCCCTTGGCGCCGCCTGGCAAGCCAAGTACCACCGGCTGGCGGCCCTGACCATGGTCAGCGTGTGCGGCCTGATGACCTGCATCACCTTTGTGTGGTTCTCGGCGCCGGACCTGGCGTTGACGCAGTTGGTGGTCGAAGTGGTGACCACCGTGCTGATCCTGCTGGGCCTGCGCTGGCTGCCGCGACGGATCGAAGAGGTCTCGCCGCTGCCGAACACCTTGCGCAAGGCGCGGATTCGCCGGGTGCGCGACTTCCTGCTGTCCACCGTGGTCGGCGGCGGCATGGCGCTGTTGTCCTACGCGATGTTGACGCGCCAGACCCCCAACGATATCTCTTCGTTCTACCTCAGCCGTGCCCTGCCCGAAGGCGGCGGCAGCAATGTGGTGAACGTGATGCTCGTCGACTTCCGGGGCTTTGATACCCTCGGCGAAATCACCGTGCTCGGCGCCGTGGCGCTGACGGTGTACGCCCTGCTGCGCCGCTTCCGCCCTTCCAAGGAAAGCATGCAACTGCCCGCGCAACAGCGCCAGTTGGCGCCGGACGTGGCCACCGACCTGGTCAACCCACGCCAGGCCAGCGACACCGCGCTGGGCTTCATGATGGTGCCGGCGGTGCTGGTGCGCCTGCTGCTGCCGATTGCGCTGGTGGTGTCGTTCTACCTGTTCATGCGCGGCCACAACCAACCGGGCGGCGGGTTTGTCGCCGGGCTGGTGATGTCGGTCGCGTTTATCCTGCAATACATGGTCGCCGGCACCCAATGGGTCGAGGCACAGATGAGCCTGCGGCCGATGCGCTGGATGGGCTTCGGGCTGTTCTCCGCGACCCTGACCGGGCTTGGCGCCTTGTTTGCCGGCTACCCGTTCCTCACCACCCACACCTGGCATGTCAGCCTGCCGGTGCTCGGCGACATTCATGTCGCCAGCGCGCTGTTCTTCGACGTCGGCGTGTACGCCATGGTCGTCGGCTCGACGCTGCTGATGCTCACCGCCCTCGGTCACCAGTCCGTGCGGGCCCATAAACCGAGCAACCAGGCCAAAGTGGTTGCCGCTACGGAAGGAGCCGCCTGATGGAAGAAGTCATTGCAATTGCCATTGGCGTCCTGGCCGCCTCCGGGGTCTGGCTGATCCTGCGGCCACGGACGTTCCAGGTGGTGATGGGCCTGTGCCTGCTGTCGTACGGGGTCAACCTGTTCATTTTCAGCATGGGCAGCCTGTTTATCGGCAAGGAGCCGATCATCAAGGACGGTGTGCCGCAAGACCTGCTCCACTACACCGACCCGCTGCCCCAGGCGCTGGTGCTCACGGCCATCGTGATCAGCTTCGCCATGACCGCCTTGTTCCTGGTGGTGTTGCTGGCCTCACGGGGCCTGACCGGCACTGACCATGTGGACGGCCGGGAGCCCAAGGAATGACGTGGATGAATCAACTGATCGTCGCGCCGATCCTGCTGCCGTTGCTCACCGCCGCCTTGATGCTGATGCTCGGCGAGAAGCATCGTCCCCTGAAAGCGCGTATCAACCTGTTCTCGAGCATGATCGGCCTGGGCATCGCCATTCTGCTGCTGTACTGGACGCAAAAAGGCGGCCCCGGCTCGATCGGCGTGTACCTGCCGGGCAACTGGCAGGTGCCGTTCGGCATTGTGCTGGTGGTGGACCAATTGTCGGCCTTGATGCTGGTGCTCACCGGGATCATCGGCGTGAGCGCGCTGCTGTTCGCCATGGCCCGCTGGGACCGTGCCGGCACCAGCTTCCATGCGCTGTTCCAGATCCAGATGATGGGCCTCTACGGCGCCTTCCTCACGGCCGACCTGTTTAACCTGTTTGTGTTCTTCGAGGTGCTGCTGGCGGCGTCCTATGGCTTGATGCTGCACGGTTCCGGCCGTGCGCGGGTGTCGTCGGGGCTGCATTACATCGCGATCAACCTGCTGGCCTCGTCACTGTTCCTGATTGGTGCGGCGATGATCTATGGCGTCACCGGCACGCTGAACTTTGCCGACCTGGCGCTGAAGATCCCGCTGGTGCCGGAAGCCGATCGCGGCCTGCTGCACGCGGGTGCGGCGATCCTTGCGACGGCGTTCCTGGCGAAAGCCGGCATGTGGCCGCTGAACTTCTGGCTGGCCCCCGCCTACTCATCGGCCAGCGCGCCGGTGGCGGCGATGTTTGCGATCATGACCAAGGTCGGCGTGTACACCGTGCTGCGCCTGTGGACCCTGTTGTTCTCCGGCCAGGCCGGTGCGTCGGCACTGTTTGGCGGCGATTGGCTGGTGTATGGCGGCATGGCCACCATTGTCTGCGCCGGTCTGGCGATGGTGGCGGCGCAGCGCCTGGAGCGCATGGCCAGCTTGAGCATCCTGGTCTCGGCCGGGATCCTGCTGTCGTCGGTGGGCTTCGCCCAGCCGAGTCTCACCGCTGGCGCGCTGTTCTATCTGGTCAGTTCCACCTTGGCCTTGAGCGCGCTGTTCCTGCTGGCCGAATTGATCGAGCGTTCGCGCTCGGCCAACGACCTGCCGCTGGATGAAGAGATCGATGCACTGCCCAAGGCCATGGAGTCCCTGCATCCGCGCCCTGGCGTCAACCTCGATGACGAACAGAAAGCCGTGGTCGGCCAGGTGATTCCCTGGACCATGGCCTTCCTGGGCTTGAGTTTTGTCGCCTGCGCCCTGCTGATTATCGGCATGCCGCCGTTGTCCGGTTTTATCGGCAAGCTCAGCCTGTTGAGCGCGCTGGTCAACCCGCTGGGCCTGGGGGTCAGTGTCGAGGAGCCGATCCGTCCGGCTGCCTGGGGCCTGGTCGCACTGCTGATCCTCTCCGGCCTGGCCTCGCTGATCGCCTTTGCGCGCTTGGGCATCCAGCGCTTCTGGACCCCGGAAGAGCGCCCGTCGCCGTTGCTGCGCCGCTATGAGTGTGTGCCGATCTTCTTCCTGCTGGGCCTGAGCATTCTGCTGACCTTCAAGGCAGAGCCGCTGATGCGCTACACCCTGGGCACCGCCCAGAGCCTGAACAACCCGGAAAACTACGTGATGGCGGTGATGGCAACGCGTCCCGTACCCAGCCCTGAAGCCAAGACCGCCGCGCTGGAGGTGCAACCATGAAGCGCCTGTTCCCTGCCCCGTGGCTGTCGCTGGCGTTGTGGGTGCTGTGGCTGGTGCTGAACCTGTCGGTCAGCCCCGGCAACCTGCTGCTGGGCGCCCTGCTGGGCTTTCTTGCGCCGCTGCTGATGGCACCGCTGCGCCCATTGCCGATCCGCATCCGCCGCCCAGGCGTGATCATCCGCCTGTTTTTCCTGGTGGGACGCGATGTAATCGTCTCCAACCTGCAAGTGGCCTGGGGTGTGCTGACGTGCGGCTCGCGCCCGCCGCGCTCGCGCTTCGTCAAGATCCCCCTGGACCTGCGCGACGCCAACGGCCTGGCCGCGCTGTCGATGATCACCACCGTGGTGCCCGGCACCATCTGGTCGGAACTGGCACTGGACCGCAGCATCCTGCTCTTGCACGTGTTCGACCTGGAGGATGAAGCGCCGTTTATCGAGCACTTCAAGACCACCTACGAGCGGCCCCTGATGGAGATCTTCGAATGAGCACACTGCTCTCCAATGCGATCCTGTTCAGCCTGTTCCTGTTCTCGCTGGCCATGGTGCTGACCCTGATCCGCCTGTTCAAAGGCCCGTCGGCACAAGACCGCGTACTGGCGCTGGACTACCTGTACATCCTGGCGATGCTGATGATGCTGGTGCTGGGCATTCGGTATGCCAGTGACACCTACTTTGAAGCGGCGCTGCTGATTGCGCTGTTTGGCTTCGTCGGCTCGTTTGCCCTGGCGAAATTCCTGCTGCGTGGGGAGGTGATTGAATGATGCCGTTATGGATGGAAATCGTCGTGGCGGTGCTGCTGGTGTTGAGCAGTGTGTTTGCGCTGATTGGCGCGATCGGATTACTGCGGATGAAGGACTTTTTTCAACGCATGCACCCACCGGCACTGGCTTCAACGTTAGGGGCCTGGTGTGTCGCGTTGGCGTCGATTATCTACTTTTCGGTGCTCAAATCCGGGCCGGTGTTGCACGGGTGGCTGATTCCGATTTTATTGTCGATCACGGTGCCGGTGACCACATTGCTGTTGGCTCGCACTGCGCTGTTCCGCAAGCGCATGGCCGGTGATGACGTCCCCGCCGAGGTCAGCAGCAGACGCTGATTACTTGAATGAGCACGGTCAAAAATGTGGAAGGGCATCTACGCCACCGCCATTTCGCTGAAGGAACCGATCATGGCTATACCCATCGCAGTCGTGGCAGGAATGGGCCGCCGTAACCGCTCTATCGGCAAAGCGGGCGGGCTCTTACGGATGGTCCCGGACGACATGCGCCGCTTCGCCGCCAAAACCATCGGAAAGCCCGTGATCATGGGCCGCAAGACCTTTGAATCGGTGATCGCACTCAGTGGACGACCACTGGCGGATCGTCCCAATATCGTGCTGTCGCGCAACCCGGCCTTTGAACACGAGCAGGCTGTGGTCTGCCGCTCGCTGGCATCAGCGCTGGAATGCGCGGCTTCCTACCATCCCGAGGAAATTCATATCGGTGGCGGCCCGGAGCTATATGACCAGGTGATAGATCGGGTGGACAGGCTTTACCTTACCCTGTTCAACGACGATCACGAAGGGGAAGCCCGGTTTCCCAGCTTCGAGGATGAATTCATCGAGGTCTGCCATCATGGTGTCAGGGAGCATGAGGGCCTAGCGTATGAATGGGTCGATTACGTTCGGCGCGGCGCAGTGAGGGAATGAAGCAGGCACGATCCAAATGTGGGAGATGTCGAGCTTTAGCGAGGCTTCGAAGGCGGCGGCACTGTTGGCAGATATGTTGACTGAACCACCGTCATCGGGGGCAAGCCCCCTCCCACACTGGATCGCTGTTGGCACGGAGAAAACAGCCCGGCTGTAAATCTCATGGATATCGCTAATCCCCTGTGGGAGATGTCGAGCTTCAGCGAGGCTTCGAAGGCGGCGGCATTGTTGGCAGATATGTTGACTGAACCACCGTCATCGGGGGCAAGCCCCCTCCCACACTGGATCAGGTGAGCCGCTCACTAAAACGGTGTGCAAAAAAACGCCCCGAACCAGTCGGGGCGTTTTTCATTCAGCGTTTACCGATCAAGCCTGATCAGCCAACCGCCACGTCGTCCCACCCTTCCCGTCTTCCAACACCACACCCATCGCGGTCAGTTGGTCACGGATACGGTCGGATTCCGCCCAGTCCTTATTGGCCCGCGCAGCCAAACGCGCCTGGATCAGCGCATCCACTTCAGCCGCATCCACACGCCCTTCCGCGCCGGCTTGCAGGAAATCCTCAGGCTTCATTTGCAGAACCCCCAGCACGCTGGCCAGCTCTTTCAAGCGTGCCGCCAGGCCGGCCGCCGCGTCGAGATCGCTCTCGCGCAAGCGGTTGATCTCACGCACCATCTCGAACAGTACGGCACAGGCTTCCGGGGTGCCGAAGTCGTCGTTCATGACTTCGGTGAAGCGTGCCACGAACGCTTCGCCGCCGGCAGGCGCCACGGATGGCAGGCCTTTCAACGCGTGGTAGAAACGTTCCAGGGCGCCCTTGGCGTCCTTGAGGTTGTCTTCCGAGTAGTTGATGGCGCTGCGGTAGTGGCTCGACACCAGCAAGTAACGCACGACCTCCGGGTGGTACTTTTCCAGCACGTCGCGAATGGTGAAGAAGTTGTTCAAGGACTTGGACATCTTCTCGCCATTGATGCGGATCATGCCGCAGTGCATCCAGGCGTTGGCGTAGGTCTTGCCCGTGGCGGCTTCGCTCTGGGCGATTTCGTTTTCGTGGTGCGGGAACTCAAGGTCGCTGCCGCCGCCATGAATGTCGAAGGTGTCGCCCAGGCAGCAGGTGGACATCACCGAGCATTCGATGTGCCAGCCCGGACGCCCGGCGCCCCACGGCGACTCCCAGCTCGGCTCGCCAGGCTTGGTGCCTTTCCACAGCACGAAGTCGAGCGGGTCTTGCTTGGCTTCGTCGACTTCGATCCGTGCGCCGATGCGCAGGTCTTCGATTTTCTTGCGCGACAGCTTGCCGTAGCCCATGAACTTGGCGACGCGGTAGTACACGTCGCCATTGCCTGGGGCGTAGGCGTAACCCTTGTCGATCAGGGTCTGGATCATCGCGTGCATGCCAGGGATGTGGTCCGTGGCACGTGGCTCCATGTCCGGTTTGAGGATGTTGAGGCGCGCCTCGTCCTCGTGCATCGCGGCAATCATGCGTTCGGTCAGCGCGTCGAACGACTCGCCGTTTTCATTGGCGCGGTTGATGATCTTGTCGTCGATGTCGGTGATGTTGCGCACATAGGTCAAGTCATAGCCGCTGAAACGCAACCAGCGGGTCACCAGGTCGAAGGCAACCATGCTGCGGCCGTGGCCGATGTGGCAGTAGTCGTACACGGTCATGCCGCACACGTACATGCGCACCTTGTTGCCATCCAGCGGCTTGAAGACTTCTTTGGTCTTGCTGAGTGTGTTGTAGATCGTTAACACGACATTTCCCTTAAATCACTGGCCCCACGAATCACGCAAGGTCACGGTACGGTTGAATACCGGATGACCGGGTTTCGAGTCCTTGATATCCGCGCAGAAGTAACCTTCGCGCTCGAACTGGAAACGGTCTTCCGGCTGTGCGTCGCCAAGCGATGGCTCGGCACGACAACCGGTGAGCACTTGCAGGGAGTCAGGGTTGATGTTGTCGAGGAAACTGGCGCTGTCTTCAGCCTTTTCAGGGTTCGGCGAGCGGAACAGGCGATCGTACAGGCGCACTTCGCACTCGACGCTGGCAGCGGCCGGCACCCAGTGGATCACGCCTTTGACCTTGCGGCCTTCAGGGTTCTTGCCCAGGGTTTCCGGGTCGTAGGAGCAACGCAGTTCGACGATGTTGCCATCGGCGTCCTTGATCGCTTCGTCGGCACGGATCACGTAGCTGCCACGCAGGCGCACTTCGCCGTTCGGCTCCAGGCGCTTGTAGCCCTTCGGCGGTTCTTCCATGTAGTCATCACGGTCGATGTAGATTTCACGCGCGAACGGCAGCTTGCGCACGCCGAGCGCTTCGTTCTGCGGGTGACGCGGCAGCTCGAGGTGGTCGACCTTGTCTTCCGGGTAGTTGGTGATCACGACTTTCAACGGACGCAGCACGCACATGGCACGCGGCGCGTTGGCGTCGAGGTCCTGGCGGATGCTGAATTCGAGCATGCCGAAGTCGACCACGCCGTCGGAACGGTTGGTGCCGACCATGTCGCAGAAGTTGCGGATCGATGCCGGGGTGTAGCCGCGACGGCGGAAGCCCGACAGCGTCGACATGCGTGGGTCGTCCCAGCCGTGCACGTGCTTTTCATCCACCAGTTGCTTGAGCTTGCGCTTGCTGGTGATGGTGTAGTTCAGGTTCAGGCGGCTGAATTCGTACTGACGCGGGTGCGCCGGTACCGGCAGGCTGTCGAGGAACCATTCGTACAGCGGGCGATGGCTTTCGAACTCCAGGGTGCAGATGGAGTGGGTGATGCCTTCGATGGCGTCCGACTGACCGTGGGTGAAGTCGTAGTTGGGGTAGATGCACCACTTGTCACCGGTCTGGTGGTGATGGGCATGACGGATGCGGTACATGATCGGGTCGCGCAGGTTCATGTTCGGCGAGGCCATGTCGATCTTGGCGCGCAGCACGCGGGCGCCGTCCGGGAACTCACCGTCGCGCATGCGGTTGAACAGGTCCAGGTTCTCTTCCACCGAACGGTCGCGGAAGGGGCTGTTCTTACCCGGCTCGGTCAGGGTGCCACGGTATTCCTTGGCTTGCTCAGGCGTCAGGTCGTCGACGTAGGCCTTGCCGGCCTTGATCAGCTCGACGGCCCAGTCGAACAATTGGTCGAAATACTTCGAGGCATAGCGCACTTCACCGGACCATTCGAAGCCCAGCCACTTGATGTCGCTTTCGATGGCGTCGATGTATTCCTGGTCTTCCTTGGCCGGGTTGGTGTCGTCGAAACGCAGGTGCGTGACGCCACCGAACTCCTGGGCCAGGCCGAAGTTCACACAGATCGACTTGGCGTGACCGATGTGCAGGTAGCCGTTGGGCTCTGGCGGGAAGCGGGTGACGATCTGCGTGTGCTTGCCCGAATCCAGGTCCGCCTGGATGATCGGGCGCAGGAAATTGACCGGGACGGCAGGTCCGGCCTTGGCATTCGAGGTAGGGTCGACAGTGGGCTTGCTCATAGGATCCTTGAACAGACAGGTTCGTGGCCGGGTGAGGCCAGATAAAACAAAGGCGATATCATAGCCGATGCTGTCAAGCACCTGACAGGCCAGCACCGAAAACTGCAGCATTTATTGCATAGGCGGTAAAAAACCACCTCGAAATTCCTGCAGGTCACGCTAAACTGCGCCCCTTGGCCTCTGTTTAGCCAGACCGGTCGAGGCGCCCAGGCGTCCAAACCCACGAATTCCCTGAAAAGAGTAGTGAACATGACTCAAGTCAAACTGACCACCAACCACGGTGACATCGTCATCGAGCTGAACGCCGAGAAAGCGCCGATCACCGTCGCCAACTTCATCGAGTACGTTAAAGCCGGCCACTACGAAAACACCGTTTTCCACCGTGTCATCGGCAACTTCATGGTCCAGGGCGGCGGTTTCGAGCCTGGCATGAAAGAAAAGAAAGACAAGCGTCCAAGCATCCAGAACGAAGCGGACAATGGTCTTTCCAACGACAAGTACACCGTTGCGATGGCCCGTACCATGGAGCCGCATTCAGCCTCCGCGCAGTTCTTCATCAACGTCGCCGACAACGCCTTCCTCAACCACAGCGGCAAGAACGTGCAGGGCTGGGGCTACGCGGTATTCGGTAAAGTGACCGAAGGCCAGGACGTCGTCGACAAGATCAAAGGCGTGCAAACCACCGGTAAAGCCGGCCACCAGGACGTTCCGGTAGAAGACGTTATCGTCGAGAAAGCCGAGATCGTTGGGTGATATTGCTGATTTCAGATTTGCATCTGGAAGAGGAGCGCCCGGACATCACCCGGGCGTTTCTGGATCTGCTCCACCACCGCGCCCGTGGCGCCCAGGCGTTGTACATTCTGGGGGACTTCTTTGAAGCCTGGATTGGCGACGATGGGATGACCCCCTTCCAGCATTCGATTTGCGCAGCCCTGCGCGAGCTGAGCGACAGCGGCACCCCGATTTTCATCATGCACGGCAACCGCGATTTCCTCATCGGCAAGGCGTTCTGCAAAGCCGCAGGTGCCACCTTGCTCAAGGACCCGAGTGTCGTGCAGCTCCATGGCGAGCCCGTGCTGTTGATGCACGGCGATAGCCTCTGCACCCGCGACGTCGGCTATATGAAGCTGCGGCGCATCCTGCGCAACCCGATTGTGTTGTTTATCCTGCGGCATCTGCCGCTGCCCACGCGGCACACGCTGGCGCGCAAGCTGCGCAGCGAAAGCCGTGCGCAGACGCGCATGAAGGCCAACGACATTGTCGATGTGACACCCGAGGAAGTCCCACGGGTGATGCAGCAATTTGGCGTGCGCACCCTGGTCCACGGCCACACGCACCGGCCTGCCATCCATAAGCTGCAGATTGGCGACCAGGCGGCCAAGCGCATTGTGCTGGGGGATTGGGATAAGCAAGGCTGGGCATTGCAGGTGGATGAGCAAGGGTTCCAATTGACGGCGTTTGATTTTGTGAACCCGCAATTGGCGTTGCCCGGCGCCTGAACCTCAGACACCACAAATCCAATATGAACAAAGATCCAAATGTGGGAGGGGGCAAACCCCCTCCCACATTTGGATGTTGTACGTTTTCGGAATCAGTGGCCTGAGGCTTCCGGCCCGGCCTTGGCGCCAAACGGCGGCTTGGCCAACCACACCAGCAACATCAACGCCATGAACATCCACCCCAGCAACGTGAAGTAATCCACGGTGGACATCATGTACGCCTGGCTGGTGAGGATCTGGTCCAACTGCGTGTAGGCCTTCTGCCCTGCCCCGCCGAGCGCCTGCAAGGCATCGCGGGTCGCGGAGTCGTAGGTGGTCATGTTCTCGCTCATGTACGCATGGTGCTGGTCCGCGCGGCGGATCCAGATCCAGGTGGTCAGCGAAGCGGCAAAGCTACCGCCCAAGGTCCGCAGGAACGTCGCCAGACCTGCGCCGTCGGCAATCTGGTGCGGCGGCAGGTCGGACATCAAGATGCTCAAGGTCGGCATAAAGAACAGTGCCACGCCGATCCCCATGAACAGCTGCACCATCGCGATGTGCGTGAAGTCCACCTCATTGGTGAAGCCCGCACGCATAAAGCAGCTCAAGCCAATCGCCAGGAACGCCAGGCCTGCCAACAGGCGCAGGTCGAACTTGTGCGCGTATTTGCCCACGAACGGCGACATCAGCACCGGCAGGATGCCGATCGGCGCCACCGCCAGGCCCGCCCACGTGGCCGTGTAGCCCATCTGGGTCTGCAACCATTGCGGCAGGATCAGGTTGATGCCGAAGAAGCCTGCGTAACCCAGGATCAACACGATGGTGCCGATGCGGAAGTTGCGGTAGGCGAACAGCCGCAGATTCACCACCGGGTGCTTGTCGGTCATCTCCCAGATGATGAACACCGCCAGGGCAATCACCGAAATCGCGGCGCCGATGATGATGAAGTTGGACTCAAACCAATCCAGGTCATTGCCCTTGTCGAGGATGATCTGCAAGGCGCCAACCCCCACGATCAAGCTCAGCAGCCCCACGTAGTCCATAGGTTGGTAGCTGGTCTCCACCGGGCGTTTCTTCAGTTGCGAACGCACCACCATCACCGCAAAGATGCCGATGGGCACGTTGATGAAGAAGATCCACGGCCAGCTGTAGCTGTCGGTGATCCAACCGCCGAGGATCGGCCCCGCAATCGGCGCCACCACCGTGACCATCGCCAGCAGCGCCAGGGCCATGCCCCGCTTCGCCGGCGGGTAGACCGCAATCAGCAGCGTCTGCGTCATCGGGTACAGCGGCCCGGCCACCAGGCCTTGCACGACCCGAAAGGCGATCAGTTCAGGCATCGACGTGGAAATACCACAGAGGAACGACGCCAGCACAAACAGCATCGTCGCCCACAAAAACAGCTTCACCTCGCCAAACCGGCGGCTCAGCCAACCGGTGAGTGGCAACGCGATGGCGTTGCTCACCGCAAACGAGGTGATCACCCAGGTGCCCTGCTCCGAACTCACGCCGAGGTTGCCGGAAATGGTCGGCAACGCCACGTTGGCGATGGTGGTGTCGAGCACCTGCATAAAGGTCGCCAGCGACAGGCCAATAGTGGCCATCAACAGGCTGGGTGGCGTGAAGGAGGCGTTATTGCTCATCAGCGTTGCGCAGCCTTGGGAGCGGCGAGGCTGTTGTCATGGATCAACTGGGTGATCATGGCGTCAGCTTCGGCCAATTGGCGGTCATACACGTTGGTGGTGAACGAGGCCTTTTGCGGCGCCTGTTGCGCCAGCACCGGGCCGCTTTGGTCGTGCAGGTCCACATTGACCACGGTGCTCAAGCCCACGCGCAGTGGGTGCTTGGCCAGCTCCTCGGCGTTGATATGGATGCGCACCGGCACCCGTTGCACGATCTTGATCCAGTTGCCGGTGGCGTTCTGCGCCGGCAACAGGGCAAATGCGCTGCCGGTACCGGCGCCCAAGCTGTCCACAGTGCCGCTGTACTTCACGTCGCTGCCGTAGATGTCCGACTCAATGTCCACCGGTTGGCCAATGCGCATATCGCGCAATTGGGTTTCCTTGAAGTTGGCGTCGATCCACAGCTGGTTCAGCGGGATCACCGCCATCAACGCTGTGCCGGGCTGGACGCGCTGGCCCAGTTGCACGGTGCGCTTGGCGACGTAGCCGGTGACCGGTGCGATCAGGGTGCTGCGCGCATTGGCCAGGTAGGCCTGGCGCAATTGCGCGGCGGCGGCCTGCACATCCGGATGGGAGCTGATCACCGTGTCGTCCACCAACGCGTTGCTGGTTTTCAGTTGCTGTTCAAGGTTGGTCAACGCGTTCTTGGCGGCGGTCAGGCTGTCACGGGCGTGGGACAGCTCTTCCTGGGAAATCGCCCCGCCCTGGGCCAGGGTTTTACGGCGGTTGAAGTTGTCCTGGGCCGTTTGCACATCGGCTTTCTGCGCATTGACCTGGGCCTTCATGCCGTCGACGTTGCTGTACAAGCCGCGCACCTGGCGCACGGTACGGGCCAGGTTGGCCTGGGCACTTTGCAGGCCGACGGCGGCGTCGTTCGGGTCGAAGTTGATCAGCACCTGGCCTTCGTGGACCAGGTCACCGTCGTCGGCGCCGATGCTGACCACGGTGCCGGTGACCAGCGGGGTGATTTCCACCACGTTGCCGTTCACGTAGGCGTCGTCGGTGCTTTCGCTGAAGCGGCCGTAAAGCTCATACCAGCCCCACACGCCGACCACGGCGAGGATGACGATCAGCGTCAGGCCGATCAGCATCACTTTGCGTTTGCGGGGGTTGTTGTCTTGCTTGGGTTGTTCGCTTGCAGGGGTGTTTTCGGCAGTGGCCATAACAAATACCTCAAATTATTCCGTGCGGGTGGCTGGGGTGGTCGCAGCCACGTTGTCGGCGCTGTAGCCGCCGCCCAGGGCCTGCATCAATTGAATCGACAGATCGATCTGCGCGGCATTCAGCGTTGCCAACTGGCGCTGGGCCTGCAGCAATTGCTGTTCGATGCTGAGTACATCCAGGTAGTTACCGATCCCGGAGCTATAGCGCTGCACGCCGGTGTCGTAGGACTGCTGGGCAATGTCCGCAGCGTGTCGCTGGGCCTGGATCTGCCGGCCGGTGTCGCGCAGTTGCGAAAGGGTGTTACCGATATCACCCAGGGCTTGCACCAGGGTCTTGTTGTACTGCGCCACCGCCAGGTCGTAGTCGGCGTCGCGGGCATCGAGGTCGGCGCGCAGGCGGCCGCCGTCGAAGATCGGCAGCGAGACCGTCGGTGCAATATTGAAGAAGCGGCTGGCCGAACCGAACATCGCATCGCCCAGCAACGACTCGGCCCCGGCGCTCGCGCTCAGGTTGAGGTTGGGGTAGAAGCGGGTCTTGCTCGCATCGATGTTCTTGCCCGCCGCCTCGACGCGCCAGCGCGCGGCGATCAGGTCCGGGCGACGGCCCAACAGCTCGGCCGGCAGCACCGATGGCACGGCAACGGCGCTGGGTTTCAGCACGGCGGGCCGGGCCAGTTCACTGCCACGGTCAGGGCCTTTGCCGAGCAACACCGCCAACGCAATCTTGGCGCTCTGCAGTTGTTTTTCCGCGTCGATCAGCTGCGACTGGGCGCTGGCTTCGAGGCTTTCGGTCTGCTGGTACTGGTACTGGCTGTCGATGCCCGAGTTCAGGCGGCGCTTGCCCAGGTCGAGCATCTGCCGGGTGCGCTTGAGGTCGTCATTGGCCAGGTCCCGCACGATATGGGCTTGCCCCAAGTCGCTGTAAGACTTGGCCACATTGGCGGCCAGCGTCAGGCGCGCCGCCTGCTGGTCGACTTGGGCGGCACGCGCCTCGCCCAACGCGGCTTCCCAGGCAGCGCGCTGGCCGCCCCAGAGGTCGAAGTTGTAATTGAAGCTGGCGCCGATGTTGCGCACGGTCGAATAGGCATCACCCTCGCCGCGTGGGTCCTGGTCTTTGGCCAGGCGCGAACGGCTCACGCCGGCGCTGGCATCCAGGGTCGGCATGCGCTCGGCGTTGGCGGCGTAGGCGGCGGCTTCGGCCTGGTGGGCACGAGCGCTGGCGACTTGCATGTCGGGGCTGTTTTGCAGGGCTTCCTGGATCAGGCCGTCGAGTTGTGGGTCGCCGAGGCTTTTCCACCAGTCGGCGCTGGGCCAGGCGGCGCTCGACAAGGTCGCACCGCTCAGGGTTTTTCCGCTTTGCAGGGTGCTCGCGTCGAGGCGTTTGCCTTGGGTGTCGAGACCGCTGTAGTTGGCGCAACCGGCCATGCTCATGGCCACCAGCACCAGGCTGAGTACGCGTGTGTTCATTGGTCACCTACCCGCTGGATGACAATGGCGTCACCCGCAGCTACCAGGATTTTCTTGAGGATTCGTTCCAGGGTTTCCAACTCGCCGGGCTCCAGGGCGCCGGCCAATTCGTTCATCGACTGGGCGCCGATGTGCGGCAGCATGTCGGCCAGGCGCTGGCCGTCTGCCGTGAGCACCAGCCGCACCTGGCGCCGGTCCTGGTCGGAACGCTGACGCGCCAGCAGGCCTTTTTGCTCCAGGCGGTCGAGCATGCGGGTCATGGAGCCGCTGTCCAGGGACAGGTTGCGGCACAGTTCCGCCGGGGTATCGACGTCGAATTGGGCAATGATGATCAACACCTTGAACTGCGCAGCGGTCACGCCGTGCGGCTCCATATGGGTGTCGATGATGCGGTCCTTGAGCAGCGCCGCCCGGCCCAGGAGCAGGCCGAGGTGGCAGTTGCGAAAGCTGTCAGGGGTGAAGTGGGGCATCGGAAGTCACCTTATTACTGCCTAGGCAGTGAATGTGTGACGAGATGTTACTGCTTAGGCAGCGAATGTCAAATGGAATAATTAGCTTGCTTGCTAATGTGGGAGGGGGCTTGCCCCCGATGGCGGTGTTTAAGTCGACTGCAACATGACTGACCCACCGCCATCGGGAGCAAGCCCCTCCCACATCTTTAATCGCGTAAACGTTAGAAATCGCGCTTGTAGAAGATATCCAGGGAGCTTGCCACGCCGCTTGCCACTTCCAGATACACCTTCTTGCTCAACAGATAGCGCAAGGCAATCGTGCTGGCGGGCTCGAACACGCCCACGCCGTAACGCAGGCTGAGTTTCTCGGTGATCTTGCCGCTGGCCACCACGGCGGTGTTGTTGCCACTGCCCTGGGTGTCGAGGTCGAAGTCCTGGATACCCAACTTGTTGGCAAGGTCCGAGGTGACCCCGGCGCTGCCCATCAACCCCAGGCCCAATGCGGCTTGCGCGAGCATATTGTTATCTTCGCCGGTGCTGCTCAACGGACGCCCCAGCACCAGATACGACAGCGCCTGTTCCTGGCTCATGGCCGGTTCCGAGAAGATTTGCGTGGTGGGCTGCTCGGCACTGCCGCTCAGGCGGATACCGGCGACCACATCATCGGTCTTGCGGATCGCTTCGATGTCCAGGTACGGCTGGTCCAGGGGCCCGGCGAACAGCAAGCGCGCTCGTCGCACATCCAGCCGCTGCCCGTAGGCACGGTAGCGGCCATCGTTGAGCCACAGCTCGCCACGGGTGTCGAGGTTGTCGCCGATATGCACCTGGCCCTGCACCTTGGCAGTGAGGCCGAAGCCCGAGAAGTTGAGCGTGTCTTCACCCACCACCACGTCGATATCCATGGCCATCGCCATCGGCGGCTTGCCCTCCTCGGTCTGGCTGCCGATGATCACCGTGTCATCCGAGACTTTGACGGTGGACGGCGGCAGCTCACGCACGGTGATATCGCCACGCGGGATGTGCACTTTACCGGCCACCGCCAGCTTGTCGTTCTTCAGGCTGATTTTCAGGTCGGGGGCCACCTCCAGCACGGCGTACGGTTCAACCGTGACCGGCAGTTGCGAGCCTTGCAGGCTGAGGTCCACCACCAGCGCCTGGCCCCAGTCGATCTGGCCCTTGAGGCTGCCCTGCCCCGCCTTGCCGCTGCGCCAGCCACCGTTGAGCTGCACGCTTTCGCCTGCGATCAGCGCTTGCACATTCAAGCCTTCGAGGCTGATGGGCAGTTCCGGCCCGGCAATCTCGCCACCCACCAGGTTCACGTTGCCGTTGACCTGCGGTGCCAGCAAGCCACCGGAAATACGACCATTGCCATTGAGCTTGCCGCTGAGGGTTTCCACCATCGGTACAAACGGCCGCGCCACCGCCAAGTCCAGCCCGACGAGGCTGAAGTTGCCGGTGATCGGTTTGTTTTTCGGCAACGGGTTGATCTGCGCCTGCAGCATCAACTCACCGAGCTTGCCGCCACGGAAGTTCAGCTGCGTGTCGATGCGTTTAGGGTTGAGGGTGGTTTCCAGCTTCAGGGTGTCGTAAGGGAAATCCAGCCACTGGTCCTTGTCCTTGACGCGCAGGATGCCACCACTGGCGTCCACCGAGACCAGGCCTTTAGGGCCGCTGTCCGGCAGGTCCAGTTGCAGGTCGGCGTTGAGCTTGCCCTGCCAGGCAAAATCCTTGGGCAAGAACGCCGCCAGGCTGTCGATGGGGAATTGCTTGAGGTGGTAGCGCAGCTTCGGTTCCGGCATCAGGCGCTGGTCTTCGCCGCACAGGCTGGCGGGCCCGGACACCCAGCAGTGCGCGGCAAAAGTGAGCTTGCCATCGGCCAGGCGCTCGATCTTCGCCGGCGCCTGCAGCTTCCAGTCCTGCCCGCCGGCTTGTACATCACCGCTGGCCAAGCGCCCGCGCCAGTTGCCTTTATCGAGAGTGCCATCCAAGGCCAGGGCCAGCTTGACCAGCGGGCCGACCAAATCCAGCTGGACCTTCTGATGCTGGATATCGCCTTGGGCGCTGGCGGTCAGGGTACCGACCTGGGTGTCGCCGGACTGGATGCCACTGCCCTTGAGATCGATCTTGGCGCGCTGGGCATTGTCCAGGCTGGCATCGAGGGTGAGGCTTTGCAGGCGATTGTCGGCAAACGCCAGTTGCTGGCCCTTGAGGCCCAGTTTGCCTTGGGGCGCCTTGAGACTGCCGGCCACGTCGAGCCGGCCGTTGACCTGCCCGCGCAGTTGCGGCCACAACTGGGCCAGGCGCGCCAGCTTGATATCAATCTGCCCGGCCAGGCGTTGTTGCAGGCTGCCACTGCCGTTGATGCGGTTGTCGCCGAGGCGGATATCCAGGTTAGCCAACGTCCATTGCTCGCCCGCCCCGTCGGCCTTGGCCGCCAGCACCGCGGTTTGACCGCGCAGGCGGCCCTTGAGGTCGAGGTCGGCATTCAGCTTGAGTTGCTCGTTCTTGAACTCGCCTTTACTGCGCAACGGCCCGGCCAGGGTGCCGGGCAATTCAGCCACCCAGTAAGCCGGGTTCAGCGCCGACAGGTCGAGGGCCGTGTCCCAGACAATGCCGTCGGCGAATTGCAGGTTCAGGTGGCCTTCAGCCTTGCCTTGGCCAGCGGTGAGTTTCAGTTCAGGCAGGAAGATTTGTTTAAGGTCGCCACTGAACGGCGTGACCACATTGAACTTGCCCGCCGGGCCATCGAGGTCCGCCTTGAGGTTGCCCAGGTAGTTGCCGTCCTTGTAGGAGATCTCACCATTGAACGTACGCAGCGCGACTTGCGGCTCGTCGATCACCGGATAGAGGCGATGCCAGGGGAAATCCAGCCAATCGATCTTGGCCTCGGCGCTGAAGCCTTGCTGCCAATCGAGTTGGGCGGTCAGCTTGAGGCTTTGCTTGTCACCGGCATTCAGGTCCAGGCCGGCAATCTGCGCGCCCTTGGCGTCGACCTTGCCTTGCAGCAGCAAGTCCACCGGGCCCTTTTCCGCCGGCAGCACGGCCTTGCCCAGTAATTGGTAGCCGCTGTTCAAGTCGCCTTTGGCGGTGAGGTCGAGTTGATTGAGTTGCAAGGTGTCGGGCAGATCGGCGCTGGGCTTGAAGCCGTCGGCAGTGATGTGCAATTGGGCCGGGAGGTTTTCCACCAGCGGTTGCAGCTCGCCGGTGAGCTTGGCCGGCAGGTAGCCACTGCTGTCCGCATTGAGCTTGAGGGTCTTGAGCAAATCGCCGTCGACGTTGAGGGCGACCTGCCACGGTGCGCCGCCCGGCGCGTAGGGCAGGCTCAGGTTACCGCTGGCGCTCAACGGCCAGTCGCCAATGGGTTGCAGCAGGCCGGCGAGGTCCAGCACCAGGCCATCGCGCTGCACATGCACCGAGTCGATCTGCAGGCCGGCGGCGGTCCAATGCGCCGCCAGTTGCAAGCCTTTGAATTCTTCGCTGCCGTTGAACAACAGGCTACCGACGCGAACGTCGCCCAGCTGGATGGCCAGCGGCAGTTTCAAGTCAGGCAGTGCGATCGGCCCGCTGCTTTCCTCGGTGCTTGGCGGGAATTGCAGGCTGACCTGTTCCACGTCCAAGCGGTCGATACACAAGGTCATGCGCAACAGGCACGCCGGCGACCAATCCCATTGGGGGGCCTGGAGTTCGACGCGACTGCTGCCCTGCTGCCACAACACATGGTCGGCGCTCCATTGGCCGCCCAGATGCCCCTGGAAATGCTCTACGCTCAACCCCGGTACACGCCCCAACGCCCAGCGGCTGCCCGCCTGAGTGCCCAGTACCGCCCACAGTGCCAGCAACAGCACCCCAAGGAGGGCCACCACGGCCAACCCTGCTATTTTCACACCACGCATCACAGCTCAGGCCCCATGGAAAAGTGCAATCGAACGCCGCCCGGATCTTCGAGGGCATGGGCCAGGTCTAGGCGGATCGGGCCGACCGGCGAAACCCAGCGGATACCCACGCCCACGCCGGTCTTGAGGCTGGGCATTTCCAGGGAATTGAAGGAATTGCCCTGGTCGATAAAGGTCGCGATCCGCCATTTCTCGGCGATGGAATACTGGTACTCGGCGCTCAGGGCCACCATGTAGCGGCCACCGATGCGGTCGCCACGGTCGTTCTCCGGTGACAGCGTCTGGTACTCGTAGCCGCGCACGCTCTGGTCGCCACCGGCAAAGAAGCGCAGCGACGGCGGCACCGACTGGTAGCCATTGGTGGCACTGCCGCCTACCTGGGCACGCGCCAGGAAGCGATGGTTGTCCCACAAGGTGGTCAGGCCTTTGACCATGGCCGTGCCGTAGAGCAGGTTGGTGTCGGAGCCCAAGCCCTCTTTCGCCACCTTGGTATCGAATTGCAGGCGATAGCCGTGGTGCGGGTCGATGCGGTTGTCACTGCGCAGGTAGGAATAGCTGATCCCCGGCATCACCAGGTTGCTCAGGCCGGAGTCATTACCCAGGCGATATTCTTCGCGCTGGTACTTGAGCGAGATCACTCGGGTCCAACCGCTGGGCAATTTGCTGTGCCACTCGGGGCCGAGGGTGAGCAATTTACTCAGGGTGTCGGTGTTGGCGATTTCTTCATTCTGATAGCCACCGGCGAAACGCAGCTTGTCGGTGAGCGGTGGGTCGAGCGGGATGTCATACCACAGGCCGACGTTCTGGCGTGGCGCCGACAGCTCGGCTTCCCAGCCATAGCTATGGCCCTGGGGGTTGACCCAGTGCCGGGTCCAGTTGGCTTTGCCGCGTGGACCGACGTCGGTGGAGAACCCCAGGCCCAAGCCCATGGTGCGCGGCTTGCGGGTCTCCAGGCGCACGGCGACCGGGATGATGTCGTTGGCCGAGGCGGCCGGGGCGGCGTCCACGCGCACGCCTTCGAAAAAACCGCTGGCTTGCAGGTTCTGGTTGAGTTCGGCGATCAGTTCGGAATCGTAGGGCGTGCCACTTTTGAACGGCACCATGCGTTGCAGCAGCTCTTCGTCAAACGGCGTATCGCCGGCGAAGCTGACCTTGCCCAGGGTGTAGCGCGGGCCGCTGTCGTAAACGAGTTCGATATCGGCGACACCCGCCTTCGGGTCCACCGCCAGTTGCTGTTGGGTGAAGCGCCCGCTGAAAAAGCCGTAGCGCGACGCCTGGTTCTGGATCAGACGCTTGGCGTCTTCGTAATGGCCGTGGTTGAGCACGGCGCCGGAGGTGAGGTCGTCGCTGACGGGCACGCGAAAGGCCTTGAGGTCGGCGGCAGGACCGTCGACCCGAATGGTCACGTTACGCAGATGCACCGGCTCGCCGGGGTCGATGGTGAGGATCAGGCGCGGATTCTTGCCGCCCTTCACATCGCTTTCGATCTGTGGCTGATAGAAACCCAGCGCCTGGGCGGCCTTGCGCGCCTGCTCCTCGGCGCCGCGGCTGAACCGCAGCAAGGCCTCTTCATCACGATCGCCCACCCCGCCGATATAGCCTTCGATGTTGGCTTTCAACGCGTCGTTTGAGGGCTTGATCCGCACGTCCAATTCGCTCTGCGCCAAGGCGCCGCAGCTTGTGAACAGCAGAACCAAGCCGCTGGTAAATCTTCCTGGAAACTTCATAGGCGCGGATGCTACACGAGCTGGGGAGAAACTTAGAACTCAGACAATTCTGAAAAATTCTGTGCTAAACCGTTACGGCCTGTAAGGCCTGGGGGTTGGGATGGAAAAAAACGTGCTCCAGGATCGGTCCTACAGCGACCTCACCAATTTCCTCATAGCCCTGACGCTTATAGAAATCCAGGTAGCGTGAATTGCCCGTGTCGAGCACCACACCGGACGAATGCGGGTCTTCGGCGCACCAGTTGTGCACGGCCTCCAGCAACTGCTCGCCATAATGTTTGCCCTGGAATTGCGGGTGGATCCCCAGCAGCGGCAACACGTGCACCGACTCATTGGGCAGGCACGCCAGCACGGCGTGGTGGTAGTCGAGATAACGCCGGGTACCGCGCACACCCGTGCTCAACCACATGCGCAATTGCCAGGCCCAGCTCTCGGTGATGCCCAGGCGCCGTTGCGGTGGCGCGATCAGGGCGATGCCGATCAGCCGGTCGTTGACGAACAGGCCAATCGCCGGCAGTTTCTGAAAGAAATGCTGTTTGACCAACTCGCGCACGGTGGCCCGTACGCGCTGCTCGTAGCCCGGACGCTCGGCTTCGAAGATATAGGCAAAGGTCGGCTCATGACGATAGGCCTGATACAGCAGGGAACGGGCCTCGCGGGAATAGCCGCTGTTGAGCAGGCGAATTTCAGCAATGGCAGTCGAAGTGTCCGGCATACAATCAATCTCCCTGGGCGCCGCTCAGGAGGCGGCGTTCTTATGGGTACGAACCCACGCAGCACGAGTCGTTCCCAGACATTAGCAGCGCATCTGCCCTACCGCCACGCTGGCCCCCGTCCGACTTGTCCGCTAGCATCGCCCTTTTGCCAGACTGGACTGCCGACCATGAAAATCGTCTCCTTCAATATCAACGGGCTGCGCGCCCGCCCTCATCAGCTGGCGGCGCTGATTGAAAAGCACCAGCCCGACGTGATCGGCCTGCAGGAAACCAAGGTCCACGATGACCAATTCCCCCTCGCCGAAGTACAAGCCCTGGGCTATCACGTGTACTACCACGGGCAGAAAGGCCACTACGGTGTGGCCCTGCTCTCGCGCCAGCCGGCGCTAAGCCTGCACAAAGGCTTTGCCAGTGACGAAGAAGACGCCCAGCGCCGGTTTATCTGGGGCACTTTCGCCGACGAACATGGCCAGCCAGTGACCATCATGAACGGCTATTTCCCACAAGGCGAAAGCCGCGACCACCCCACCAAATTCCCGGCTAAGCAGCGCTTTTACGAAGACCTGCAACAGTTGCTGGAAAGCCAGTTCAGCAATGACCAGGCGCTGGTGGTGATGGGCGACGTGAACATTTCCCCGGAAGACTGCGACATCGGCATCGGCGCCGACAACGCCAAGCGTTGGCTGAAAACCGGCAAGTGCAGCTTCCTGCCGGAAGAACGCGAATGGATCGCGCGCCTGAAAAACTGGGGCCTGGTGGACAGCTTCCGCCACTTGAATCCGGACGTGGCGGACCGCTTCAGCTGGTTCGACTACCGTAGCCGTGGGTTCGAAGATGAGCCCAAGCGCGGCCTGCGGATTGACGTGATCATGGCGTCCAATGGCCTGCTGCCGCGGGTCAAGGACGCCGGGGTGGACTACGACCTGCGCGGGCTGGAAAAGCCGTCGGACCATGCGCCGATCTGGCTGGAACTGAGCTGATTTCAGGACCGTACCCGGTCAAAATGTGGGAGGGGATTGCCCCTTCCCACGTTTAGCCTTGCAGCGCGCCAGTCATATTTATGCAACCTACCTGACTTATTCTCGCGGCACTCCCTTTGGCTTGAGAAGGTGCCGGCATGAGGCTGCGCGTTCTGTTCCTGCTGACCCTGTTTCCCGTCTTCGCTGTTTGCGCTCCCCTTCCCGTCCCCGACCAAGGCCCTGCACTGCGCATCCAGGGTTCCAATACCATTGGCGCTGCGTTGGGCCCGGCGCTGGTCAAGGGCTTGATGGAGCATCAGGGCCTGCAGGCAGTGCACACTGAACCGGCCGAAGGTGCCAATGAACAGCGCGTGATCGGCAAGACGCGTCAGGGCAAGACCGTGACCATTGAGGTCGCCGCACACGGTTCCAGCACCGGTTTCACTGCGCTTAAAAAGTCCACTGCCGACCTGGCGGCCTCCTCCCGTCCGATCAAGGACAGTGAACTGGTCGATCTGGAACCCCTCGGCGACCTGAAAAGCCCTGAAGCCGAACAGGTGATCGCCATCGACGGCTTGGCCATCATCCTCAACCCGCAAAACCCGTTGAACACCCTGAATACCGAGCAACTGGCGCAGCTCTTCAATGGTGAGATCAGCACCTGGGAGGCCGTGGGCGGCGTCGGCGGGCCGATTCATGTGTACGCGCGCGATGATCAGTCCGGCACCTACGACACGTTCAAAGACCTGGTACTGCGCCTGCGCGGCAAACCGCTCGTGCCCTCCGCCAAGCGTTTCGAGTCCAGTGAGCAGTTGTCCGATGCGGTCAGTCAGGATCCGCAGGGCATCGGCTTTATCGGCTTGCCCTACGTGCGCCAGGCCAAGGCAGTGGCAATTGTGGACGGCGACTCACAACCGATGTTGCCGCTCAATAGCCTGATCGCCACCGAGGATTACCCGTTGTCCCGTCGGCTGTTCTTTTACCTGCCGCCGTCGGGGCACAACCCGTGGGCCAAGGCGCTGGTGGACTTTACCCAGAGCAGCAAGGGCCAGGCGATTGTCGCGGCGAGCGGGTTTATCGCCCAACAGGTGCAGGCGATGGACGTCGAACCGCGCGCCTCGATGCCCGAGGACTATCAAACCATCGCCCGCGAGGCACAGCGCCTGACGGTGAATTTTCGTTTCGAAGAAGGCAGCGCCAGCCTCGACAACAAAGCACGCCAGGATCTGCAGCGGGTGGTGGCTTATATAAAAAGCCACGACAAGCTGGATAAGCAGGTGACGCTGGTGGGGTTTGGTGACGCGAAGAATGACCCGCAGCGCGCCGCGTTGCTGTCCAAGCTCAGGGCGATGGCGGTGCGCCGAGAGCTGGTCAAGAGCGGTGTGGTACTGAGGGAGATTCGCGGGTTTGGCGCGCAGATGCCAGTGGCGGCGAATACGGCGGATGAGGGCCGGATCAAGAACCGGCGGGTGGAGGTGTGGGTTTACTGAGGACTGATGGATCTTCATTGCCTGATCCGGCCTCATCGGGGGCAAGCCCCCTCCCACATTTTGATCTGTGAACACATCCAAGTGTGGGAGGGGACTTGCCCCCGATGCAGGCGACGCGCTGTTACTGCCCGCCGCGCATCAGCTCTTTAGGCACGTACTTGCCAATTTCGAACTTGCCGATCGCCGCCCGATGCACTTCGTCCGGACCATCGGCCAGGCGCAGGGTGCGTTGCATGGCATACATGTAGGCCAGCGGGAAGTCGTTGGAAACCCCGGCACCGCCATGGATCTGGATCGCGCGGTCGATCACCTTCAACGCTACGTTCGGCGCCACCACCTTGATCTGAGCGATTTCACTTTTCGCCACTTTGTTACCCACGGTGTCCATCATGTACGCCGCCTTCAGAGTCAGCAGGCGCGCCATGTCGATCTCCATCCGTGAGTCGGCGATCTTGTCGATATTGCCGCCCAGGCGGGCCAGCGGTTTGCCAAACGCGGTACGGCTGACAGAACGCTTGCACATCAATTCCAGTGCGCGCTCGGCCATGCCGATGGAGCGCATGCAGTGGTGGATACGGCCAGGGCCCAGGCGGCCTTGGGCGATTTCAAAGCCGCGGCCTTCGCCGAGCAGAACGTTCTCATAAGGTACGCGTACGTTGTAGAACAGCACTTCGGCGTGGCCGTGGGGGGCATCGTCGTAACCGAACACCGGCAGGGGGCGCACGATTTTCACGCCAGGAGTGTCCACTGGCACCAGGATCATCGAATGCTGCTGGTGGCGCGGTGCATCGGGGTTGCTCAGGCCCATGAAGATCAGGATCTTGCAGCGCGGGTCGCAGGCGCCGGAGGTCCACCATTTTTTGCCGTTGATCACCCACTCGTCGCCCTGGCGTTCGGCGCGGGCGGCCATGTTGGTTGCGTCCGAGGACGCCACGTCCGGCTCGGTCATGGCGAACGCCGAGCGGATCTCGCCGCGCAGCAGCGGTTCCAGCCAGCGTTGTTTCTGCTCTTCGTTGGCGTAGCGCACCAGCACTTCCATGTTGCCGGTGTCGGGGGCGGAGCAGTTGAACGGCTCCGGGCCCAGCAGGGAGCGGCCCATGATTTCGGCGAGTGGCGCATATTCAAGGTTGGTCAGCCCGGCGCCCAATTCGGATTCCGGCAGGAACAGGTTCCACAGGCCTTCGGCTTTGGCCTTGGCTTTCAGCTCTTCCATGATTGCGGTGGGCTGCCAGCGATCGCCTTCGCTGACTTGGCGCTCGAACACCGGCTCGGCCGGGTAAACGTAAGCATCCATGAACGCAGTGACGCGTTCACGCAGTTCCTGAACCTTGGGCGAATAGGCGAAATCCATGAGCAGCTCCCTTCTCTGAGAGGTTGTTTAGGTCATGCAATCGATGCTAGAACAGCGTTGATAATTTACCTAGCCTATTCTCGGCGTGTATTAACATTCATCACCGATATATGATCGACGTATGGCCACCTAACAATAAGAGCGCTACGCAATGAATCTGAGCAAGGTCGACCTCAACCTGTTTATCGTCTTTGACGCGATCTACACCGAAGCCAACCTGACCCGCGCCGGGCAGATTGTCGGCATCACCCAGCCGGCGGTGTCCAACGCGCTAGCCCGTCTGCGTGAGACCTTCAACGATCCGCTGTTCGTGCGTACCGCCCAAGGCATGGTGCCCACGCCGATGGCGCAGAACATCATCGGCCCGGTGCGCAATGCGTTGTCGTTGCTGCGGGTGTCGGTGCAGGAAAGCCGCATTTTCAACCCACAGCAGGCGGCCAAGACCTACCGCATCAGCATGACCGACCTCACCGAGGCGGTGATCCTGCCGCTGCTGTTCCAGCGCCTGCGCCGCCTGGCGCCCACCGTGGTGATCGAGAGTTTCCTGTCCAAACGCCGCGAGACCACCAAGGAGCTCGCCGCCGGGCGCCTGGACTTCGCCGTGGATGCGCCGTTGAACACCGATCCGCAGGTACGTCACGTCAAGCTGATGGAAGACCGCTACGTGTGCGCCATGCGCAAGGGCCATCCCATGGCCGGCAAGGACAAACTGACCCTGGATGACTACCTGTCGCTGACCCATATCCATATTTCCAGCCGCCGCAACGGCTTGGGCCACGTCGACCTGGCCTTGGGCAAGATGGGCATCCAGCGCAAGATCGCCCTGCGCTCCCAGCATTACCTGATGGCTTCACAAGTGTTGCAGCAGACCGACATGGTCATGACCGTGCCCGAACGCTTCGCCCGCCGCCACGAACTGCACTGGTTCAACCTGCCGGTCAACGATGTGCCACCGGTGGAAACCCACCTGTACTGGCACGAAAGCACTGACCAGGACCCGGCCAACCGCTGGATGCGCGAGCAGATGATCGAGTTGTGCCAGCAGGTCACGGCCCACGAAAAGAAACTGGATGGCAAACAACCCTAACTTGTAGTGAGCGGGCTTGCCCCGCGCTGGGTGGCGAAGCCGCCCTAGAAAAGACACCACCGAGTCCCAGATAAACCCAGGTCGCCTGGTTTGGGGCGGCTTCGCCGCCCAGCGCGGGGCAAGCCCACTCACTACAAGAGCGCGACCCTTGACGTTAACGTCAAGCAGCCATTAGCTTAGCGCCCAAGACATCTTCTCGGGCACTACCATGAGCACGACCTACAGCATCTCCGACCTCGCCCGCGAGCTCGACATCACCACGCGCGCCATTCGCTTCTATGAGGAACAAGGGCTGCTGGCCCCGGAACGCCGGGGCCAGGAGCGTATCTACTCGGCCCGCGACAAGGTCAGCCTCAAGCTGATCCTGCGCGGCAAACGCATCGGCTTTTCCCTGGCGGAATGCCGCGAGCTGATCGAACTCTACGACCCCACCAGTGGCAACCACGTGCAACTCAACAGCATGCTGGCAAAAATCGCCGAGCGCCGTGAGCAGTTGGAACAGCAACTGCTGGATATCGAACAGATGAAGCTGGAACTGGACACCGCCGAAGAGCGCTGCACCCAAGCCCTGGCCACCACCCTGCGCCAGGCCGGCCATTGATCAGAAGGTAACTGCCATGTCCCTCCCCTCACACGTACGCCTGGTGGAAGTCGGCCCGCGCGACGGCCTGCAGAACGAAGCCCAACCTATCAGCGTGGCGGACAAAGTCCGGTTGGTGGACGCACTCAGCGCTGCCGGCTTGAGCTATATCGAAGTCGGCAGTTTCGTGTCGCCCAAGTGGGTGCCGCAGATGGCCGGCTCGGCCGAGGTATTCGCGCAGATCCAGCGCAGGCCCGGCGTGACCTACGGTGCCCTGGCGCCGAACCTGCGCGGTTTCGAGGACGCATTGGCAGCCGGCGTGAAGGAAGTGGCGGTGTTTGCGGCTGCGTCCGAGGCGTTTTCCCAGCGCAATATCAATTGTTCCATCAGCGAAAGCCTGGAACGCTTTGCGCCGATCATGGCGGCGGCCAGGCAGCACGGAATCAGCGTGCGTGGTTATGTGTCGTGCGTGCTGGGCTGCCCGTATGAAGGCGAGATTGCGCCGGCGCAAGTGGCGGCGGTCGCGCGGGAGTTGTATTCCATGGGCTGCTATGAGGTGTCCCTGGGCGACACCATCGGCACCGGCACGGCGGGCGCCACGCGGCGGCTGTTCGAGGTGGTCGGCGCGCAGGTGCCACGAGACAAGCTGGCGGGGCACTTCCACGATACGTATGGCCAGGCTATCGCGAATATCTACGCCAGCCTGCTGGAGGGCATCGCGGTGTTCGACAGCTCTATCGCGGGCCTCGGCGGCTGCCCCTACGCCAAGGGCGCCAGCGGTAACGTCGCCACCGAAGATGTGCTGTACCTGCTCAACGGCCTGGGCATCGAGACCGGTATCGACCTGCAGGCATTGATTGGCGCGGGCCAGCAAATCAGCAACGTGTTGGGCCGACCCACCGGGTCGCGCGTGGCCAAGGCGCGTAACACCGGTTGAGTAGCGTAGCCGTGACAATGTGTTACCGCACGCCTACACATCGAGTAACACGGGAACATATTTTGTCGTATTTGCCGCAGGACATTTCCCACCAAAAAATCAAACCCTTGATTTTAAAGACTTTTTAAAAGTTGGCACGGCTTCTGCTATCTCTATGGCATAACAAGAATAAAAAGCACCAAGCCTAATAAAAATAAGACGAAACGACTCTGACATAACAAAAACAACACGGCAGAGACGCAGCTAACAGATTTTTTTGGAGAAGATGTGCTTCGCAGGGTACGGCGTGCCGAAACCCGCAACCGGTTAGAGAAAAATAAAACTACCTCAGGTAGCTACCCACTGGTTGGATCGATAACGAAGAAGCAGATCAGCGCTCAAAAAAATACGTTTGCTCTTGACCCCGAATGGGGGTCGCCAAAAACAGCGGTAAAGGGTAACGGTTGCCAAAAACAACAATAGACCGCCCCTCAATAATAAAAAAAGAGCACGCAACGACAAATTAAAGGGGACCCTCGGGTCCCCTTTGTGCTTTCTGCGTTTCGTTCATGTGTTGATTCACTGCAGCCAACATGTGAGGGAGCAAGCCCCCTCCCACATGGGTTCTGTGGTGTTACTGAGACTGCGTGCGCAGCTCTTCGATGGAGATTTCGCGCATGCGGAATTTCTGGATCTTGCCCGTGACCGTCATGGGGAATGCCTCCACGAACTTGAAGTGCTTGGGCGTCTTGAAGTGCGCAATGCGGCCCTTGCACCAGGTTTGCAGCTCAAGCTCATTGGCCACATGGCCGGGATGGAACTTGATCCAGGCGACGATGGCTTCACCGTAGCGCTCATCCGGAATGCCGATGACCTGCACATCCGCCACCGCCGGGTGGGTGAAGAAAAACTCCTCCAGCTCACGCGGGTACACGTTCTCGCCGCCGCGAATGATCATGTCTTTGTTGCGCCCGGCGATGCACACGTAGCCGTGGGCGTCCATGCTCGCCAGGTCACCGGTGTGCATCCAGCCGGCGTCGTCGATGGCCTCGCGGGTGGCGTCGGGGTTGGTCCAGTAGCCGAGCATCACGCTGTAACCACGGGTGCACAACTCGCCGATCTCGCCACGCGCAATCGTATTGCCATCGGCGTCGATGATCTTGTTTTCCAACTGCGGCTGGGTGCGCCCGACGGTGGTCACGCGGCGTTCCAGGTCGTCATCCGCTCCGGTTTGCAAGGACACCGGGCTGGTCTCAGTCATGCCGTAGGCAATCTGCACCTCGCTCATGTGCATCTCGCTGATGACCCGGCGCATCACTTCGATGGGGCACGTGGCGCCGGCCATGATGCCGGTGCGCAGGGTGGACAGGTCAAAGTCGCGCAGGCGTGGGTGATCGAGCATGGCGATAAACATGGTGGGCACGCCGTACAGGCCAGTGGCGCGCTCCTCGGCGACGGCGGTGAGGGTCAGCAGCGGGTCGAAGCCGTCATTCGGGTAGATCATGGTGGTGCCGTGGGTGATGCAACCGAGGTTGCCCATGACCATGCCGAAGCAGTGATACAACGGCACCGGGATCACCAGGCGGTCCTGCGCGGTGAGGCCCAGGCTTTCGCCGACCATGTAGCCGTTATTGAGGATGTTGTGGTGGCTGAGGGTGGCACCTTTGGGAAAGCCAGTGGTGCCGGAGGTGTACTGGATATTCACCGGTTGATCGAAATGCAGAGCGGCCTGGCGGGCATGCAGTTGCTCGAACGGGATGCCTGCACCGCGCGCTGCCAGCTGCGACCAGGGCAGGAATCCCGGTGGCGGGTTAGGGTCGAGGCTGATCATGCCGCGCAGGTCCGGCTTCAGCGCCTGCAGCATCGCGTGGTAATCGGAAGTCTTGAACGACCCGGCACACACCAGCCACTGGCAGCCGGACTGCTTGAGCACGTAGTCCAGTTCACTGCTGCGGTAGGCCGGGTTGATATTGACCAGGATGACCCCGAGCTTGGCGCTGGCGATCTGGCTGATGCACCACTCGGCGCAATTGGGCGCCCAGATACCCAGGCGATCGCCGGCCTGCATGCCCAAGGCAAGAAAAGCGCGGGCGTGTACATCCACCGCCTCGGCCAACTGCCGCCAGGTGTAGCGAAGCTGCTGGTGGCGCACCACCAGGGCCTCGCCGTCAGGATGCTGCGCAACCGTGCTATCAAAGGCCTGGCCGATGGTCATGGCCAGCAAGGCTTTGTCCTGAGGGCCACGACTGTAGCTCTGATTCGATTGATCCATAACGACCCCTGTTGTCTTTTTTGTAGGTTGACGTAAACGTAAACTACGATTGACAGCGCCGCAACGCAAGCTTACGTTAACGTAAAGGTGAGCGCCCTCCCCTGGCGCGCCCTCCACACAAAAACAATGCTCACATTAAGGTGCCTGTCATGAGTTACCCGTCCCTGAACTTCGCCCTCGGTGAAACCATCGACATGCTGCGCGACCAGGTGCAGTCCTTCGTGGGCAAGGAAATCGCGCCCCGCGCGGCCCAGATCGACATCGACAACCTGTTCCCCGCCGACCTGTGGCGTAAGTTCGGCGACATGGGCCTGCTGGGCATCACCGTGCCGGAAGAGTACGGCGGCGCCGGCCTGGGTTACCTGGCCCACGTGGTGGCGATGGAGGAGATCAGCCGGGGCTCGGCGTCAGTGGCGCTGTCCTACGGCGCGCATTCCAACCTATGCGTGAACCAGATCAACCGCAACGGCAACCACGAACAAAAACTCAACTACCTGCCCAAACTCATCAGCGGCGAACACGTCGGCGCCCTGGCCATGAGTGAGCCGAATGCCGGCTCCGATGTGGTTTCGATGAAACTGCGCGCCGATAAACGCGGCGATCATTACGTGCTCAACGGCAGCAAAACCTGGATCACCAACGGCCCCGACGCCAGCACCTATGTGATCTACGCCAAGACCGACCTGGAAAAGGGCCCTCACGGCATCACCGCGTTCATTGTCGAGCGCGACTGGAAAGGCTTCAGCCGCAGCAACAAGTTCGACAAACTGGGCATGCGCGGCTCCAACACCTGCGAGCTGTTTTTCGATGACGTGCAAGTGCCGCAGGAAAACATCCTCGGCGTGCTCAATGGCGGCGTCAAAGTGCTGATGAGCGGCCTCGACTACGAGCGCGTGGTGCTGTCCGGCGGCCCCACCGGGATCATGCAGGCGTGCATGGACCTGATCGTGCCCTACATCCACGACCGCAAGCAGTTCGGCCAGAGCATCGGCGAATTCCAGCTGATCCAGGGCAAGGTCGCCGACATGTACACCCAACTCAACGCCAGCCGCGCCTACCTCTACGCGGTGGCCCAGGCGTGCGAGCGTGGCGAGACCACGCGCAAGGACGCGGCCGGGGTGATCCTCTACAGCGCCGAACGCGCCACGCAAATGGCCCTTGATGCCATCCAGATCCTGGGCGGCAATGGCTATATCAATGAATTCCCGGCCGGGCGCCTGCTGCGTGACGCCAAATTGTATGAGATCGGCGCCGGCACCAGTGAGATCCGCCGGATGCTGATCGGTCGCGAACTCTTCAACGAAACCCGCTGAAGGAGCGCACCATGGCCACCTTGCACAGCCAGCTCAACCCACGCTCGGCGGAGTTTGCCGCCAACAGCGCGGCGATGCGCCAACAGGTCGACGCCCTGCACACCCTGCTCGCCCACGTGCAACAAGGCGGCGGCGCCAAGGCCCAGGAGCGGCACACCTCGCGCGGCAAACTGCTGCCTCGCGAGCGCATCAATCGTTTGCTCGACCCCGGCTCGCCGTTTCTTGAACTCAGCCAACTGGCCGCCCATCAGGTGTACGGCGAAGACGTACCGGCGGCGGGGGTGATCGCCGGGATCGGCTGCGTGGAAGGCGTCGAATGCATGATCGTCGCCAACGACGCCACGGTGAAAGGCGGTTCCTACTACCCGCTCACGGTCAAAAAACACCTGCGCGCGCAGACCATTGCCGAGCAGAACCGCCTGCCGTGCATCTACCTGGTGGACTCCGGCGGCGCCAATCTGCCGCGCCAGGACGAAGTGTTTCCCGATCGCGAGCATTTCGGCCGGATCTTCTTCAACCAAGCCAACATGAGCGCCCAAGGCATTCCGCAGATCGCCGTGGTGATGGGCTCGTGCACTGCCGGTGGCGCGTATGTGCCGGCGATGGCCGACGAAGCGATCATGGTGCGCAACCAGGCCACCATCTTCCTCGCGGGCCCGCCGCTGGTGAAAGCCGCGACCGGTGAAGTGGTCAGCGCCGAAGACCTCGGCGGTGCCGATGTGCACTGCAAGGTCTCCGGCGTGGCCGACCACTATGCCGACAGCGATGAACACGCATTGGCGCTGGCCCGCCGCAGCGTGGCCAACCTCAATTGGCGCAAACAGGGCGAGTTGCTGCAACGCCCGCCCGTGGCGCCGTTGTACAGCAGCGAAGAGCTCTACGGGGTTATCCCGGCCGACGCCAAGCAGCCCTTTGATGTGCGCGAAGTGATCGCACGCCTGGTCGACGGTTCAGTGTTCGATGAGTTCAAGGCGCTGTTTGGGACCACCCTGGTGTGCGGTTTTGCGCACTTGAACGGCTACCCGATTGCGGTCCTGGCCAACAACGGGATTCTGTTCGCCGAAGCCGCGCAAAAAGGCGCGCACTTTATCGAGCTGGCCTGCCAGCGCGGCATTCCCCTGTTGTTCCTGCAGAACATCACCGGCTTCATGGTCGGCCAGAAGTACGAAGCCGGTGGCATCGCCAAGCACGGCGCCAAGCTGGTCACCGCAGTGGCCTGCGCCAAGGTGCCGAAGTTTACGGTGATCATCGGCGGCAGCTTTGGCGCGGGTAACTACGGCATGTGTGGCCGCGCCTACGACCCACGTTTCCTGTGGATGTGGCCGAATGCACGCATTGGCGTGATGGGCGCCGAGCAGGCGGCCGGTGTGCTGGTGCAGGTCAAGCGCGAGCAAGCCGAACGCGCGGGCGTGGAATTCAGCGCCGAAGAAGAGGCGGCAATCAAGCAGCCGATCCTCGACCAGTACGACACCCAGGGCCACCCCTACTATTCCAGCGCGCGCCTGTGGGACGACGGCGTAATTGACCCGTTGCAGACCCGTGACGTGCTGGCACTGGCCTTGTCCGCCTCGCTGAATGCCCCCATCGAGCCGAGCCGCTTCGGCGTGTTCCGCATGTAAATGGAGCCGTACCCCATGAGCGATTTCAATACCCTCGAACTGATCACCGACAGCCGTGGTTTTGCCACGCTGTGGCTTAGTCGTGAAGCCAAGAACAACGCGTTCAATGCCGAGATGATCCGCGAACTGATCATCGCCCTCGACCAGGTGCAAGGCGATCCGTCCCTGCGTTTTCTGGTGCTGCGCGGGCGCGGCAAACACTTCAGCGCCGGTGCCGACCTGGCCTGGATGCAGCAATCGGCCGAGTTGGACTACCACACCAACCTGGACGATGCCCGCGAACTGGCGGAGCTGATGTACAACCTGGCCAAGCTGAAAATCCCGACCCTCGCAGTAGTGCAAGGCGCAGCCTACGGTGGCGCGCTGGGCTTGATCAGTTGCTGTGACATGGCAATTGGCGCGGATGACGCGCAGTTCTGCCTGTCGGAAGTACGCATCGGCCTGGCGCCGGCCGTGATCAGCCCGTTCGTGGTGCAAGCCATCGGCGAACGCGCGGCGCGGCGCTATGCCCTGACCGCCGAGCGCTTTGGCGGCCAACGCGCGCGGGACATCGGTTTGCTGGCAGAGAGTTACCCGATTGGCGAGCTGGACCGTCAGGTCGAACAGTGGATCGCCAACCTGCTGCACAACAGCCCGGCGGCGATGCGCGCCAGCAAGGACTTGCTGCGCGAAGTGGGCAACGGCGCCCTCACCCCGGCCTTGCGCCGCTACTGCGAAAACGCCATTGCGCGCATTCGCGTGAGCGCCGAGGGCCAGGAAGGCTTGCGCGCCTTCCTGCAAAAACGTCCACCGAGCTGGCAGCCTCAGGAGCCGCGGTCATGACAACATTGACGACCGTGCTGGTGGCCAACCGAGGCGAGATTGCCTGCCGGGTGATGCGCACCGCCAAGGCGATGGGCCTGACCACCGTGGCGGTGCACAGCGCCATCGACCGCGACGCGCGTCACAGTCGCGAGGCGGATATTCGTGTCGATCTGGGGGGCAGCAAGGCCACTGACAGTTACCTGCAAATCGACAAACTGATCGCCGCCGCCCAGGCCAGCGGCGCCCAGGCGATTCATCCGGGTTACGGTTTTTTGTCGGAGAACGCCGGGTTTGCCCGCGCCATTGAAGCCGCTGGCTTGATCTTCCTCGGCCCCCCCGCCTCGGCGATCGATGCCATGGGCAGCAAGTCGGCGGCCAAGGCCATGATGGAAACCGCCGGTGTGCCGCTGGTGCCGGGTTACCACGGCGAAGCCCAGGACCTGGACACCTTCCGCGCCGCCTGCGAACGCATCGGCTACCCCGTGCTGCTCAAGGCTACAGCCGGTGGCGGCGGCAAAGGCATGAAGGTGGTCGAGGACGTCAGCCAATTGGCCGAGGCGCTCGCGTCGGCCCAGCGTGAGGCGCTGTCGTCCTTCGGCAATGGGCAGATGCTGGTGGAAAAATACCTGCTCAAGCCGCGTCATGTGGAGATCCAGGTGTTTGCCGACCAGCATGGGCATTGCCTGTACCTCAATGAACGCGACTGCTCGATCCAGCGTCGCCACCAGAAGGTGGTCGAGGAAGCACCCGCGCCGGGGTTGAGCGTTGAACAACGCAAGGCCATGGGCGACGCTGCCGTGCGTGCAGCACAGGCCATTGGGTATGTCGGCGCCGGTACGGTGGAGTTTTTGCTGGACGCGCGCGGCGAGTTCTTCTTCATGGAGATGAACACGCGGCTGCAGGTGGAGCATCCCGTGACCGAGGCGATCACCGGACTGGATTTGGTGGCCTGGCAGATTCGTGTCGCCCAGGGCGAGGCCTTGCCGATCACCCAGGAGCAGGTGCCGCTGATCGGCCATGCAATCGAAGTGCGACTGTATGCCGAGGACCCCGCGAATGATTTCCTGCCGGCCACCGGGCATCTCGCGCTGTACCGCGAATCCACGCCGAGGCCGGGCTGCCGGGTGGACAGTGGCGTCGAGCAAGGCGACAGCGTGTCGCCCTTCTACGACCCCATGCTCGGCAAGCTGATTGCCTGGGGCGAGGACCGTGAACAGGCGCGGCTGCGGTTGCTGGGCATGCTGGATGAGTTTGCCGTGGGCGGACTGAAGACCAACCTGGGCTTTTTGCGGCGCATTATCGGGCATCCGGCGTTCGCGGCGGCCGAGTTGGATACCGGGTTTATTCCGCGTTATCAGGACGAGTTGCTGCCGGCGCCCGGGGAACTGGGCGATGAATTCTGGCAAGCCGCAGGCGCGGCCTACATCCAGAGTTTGCCGCCGGGTGAAGGGCCTTGGGCGGATAAGCGTGGGTTTCGTGCTGGGTTGCCGGCCGAGGTTTCACTGCATTTGAGCTGTAACGGCCAGGATCGACTGGTTACTCTGGCCGCGGACGGCGCCCAGTTACGCGGCGAACAGCTGCTGATCGAGCAACAGGGCGTGCGTCGCAGCCATTTGGCGGTGCGCCATGGCCACACGGTGTATCTGCGCTGGGACGGCGAGATGCAGGCGGTAACGCTGTTCGACCCGATTGCAGCGGTCGAGGCCAACCAGTCCCAACAAGGCGGTCTTACCGCGCCGATGAACGGCAGCATCGTGCGGGTGCTGGTGGAGGTGGGACAAAACGTGGAGGCCGGCACGCCACTGGTGGTCCTGGAGGCCATGAAGATGGAACACAGTATCCGCGCGCCCCAGGCTGGAGTGGTCAAGGCGCTGTTCTGCCAGGAAGGTGAAATGGTTGCAGAAGGTTGCGCGCTGGTGGAGCTCGAAACGGCTGGCTAGAACTTCGCCGTGGCTTGAACCACCACGCCGAGGATGCGGCATTCGTCAGTGAACAGCCGTTTCGGGTAGGTGGGATTGAGCGGCACCAGGTAAAGCTGGCCGCTCTCTTCCAGCAACTGGCGGAAGGTCGCGTGTGGGCTCTCGGCCCATTGGGCGACCACCAGCTTGCCGGGCTCGGCCGCGATGGCCGGGTCTACCAGGATCATCATGCCCGCACTGACACTCAGACCGCTGGGGGCGGTCATGGCATCGCCTGTGACCGGCAGCCAAAAGGCGTCGCCCTGGGCGTGATAATCCGTCAGTTCAAAGCGGGACACGCCATAAGGCGCCCGTTCTTCGCGCACCTCGCACACCCCTCTCCAATCGCTGACCGGGTAGCGGTAATACGGGTTGTAGTTTTTCTCCGGTGGGGCTTTCTCGGCCCGCTCGCGGATATCCAGTGCGACTTCAAGGTACCCCAGCCCCAGCGCCGCCAGGACCCGGTTCATGTCCACCAGGCTTGGCGCCCGCCGTTTGTTGAGCCAATGGCCAACGCCGCCCTGGGACATGCCCAAGCGCTCGGCCAACTCCCCTTGTGTGACCTTGCGGTCTTCCATGTTGGTCCTGACCAACGCAATCCAGTTATCCATGGGGCTGACAATACGTCATGGAGTTTTCAGGGCAATAAACAGTTTGTAGTAATCCATAAAACGACATAAATACGATACGTACTATCATCGGACATAAGGTTTTCGACACCCATCCGGAGTACCGCCCCCCATGACGACCAGCCCCAACTTCCTGCCTGAAACCGCTGAAGACACTGAACTGCACGACCTGCGCCATAGCGGTGCCGCCAAGCGCGCGCTGGACTTTTACTTGAAAGAAGATAGTTCGGAATCATTTCCGGATGGAGCCCTATTCACCCTCAAGCCAGGCATCAGCCAGGAGGAAGCCCTGATACACGCTTCAGACCTGCTGCGCAGCGCCGCGGCCACCGCCTATGAATCAGCAAGCAGCCATCAGGGCAATCATCGTGACCTGGCGTTTTCAGTGGTGTATTTGATTGATATGGCGAAGGCGATGGTGGAGCGGTCGTTGCAGGTGCCAGTGGCTCAGGCAAACGGGTAACCGGCGCGGAAGAAAAATATTTCTATCTCACGGATAAAAACATTTGACTTGCAAATGATAATGATTATTATTGGGCTCAGCTGATCGCGAGATCAGTCGATAGACCAAGGGACCTTAGGTCGGACTCTTGGAATATCTCCTCATCAGGCTAATCACGGTTTTTGACCCGGCTCTTTGGCCGGGTCTTTTTTTTGCCGGTTTCCCCGGCATGGCTTCAGGCTAATGAAGACTGTGTGTTGCTCGATGGCGCGCATGGTAGCAAAAGACCATCGCCGAAAGAAAGTCGGTCGAGCGCTCTGGCTCACATCTTTGCGAAATAGCGCTTGAGAATCAATCTCATAGATTCTAAGCTGCGGCGGCGTCACGGATGACGCCCCCCCTCCCCCAGCAACAATTTTGCGTCCAGCCTTTACCAGACTCCTGTGTAATATGGCGCCACAACACTCATATTCAGGCACCCAGACTATGACCGTGGCCTTGACCTCCATCAAAATCAGCACCGACTTCGACAGTGGCAATATCCAGGTACTGGATGCCCACGATGCCTATCAGTTGTTGCTGGCAATCAAACCCGACACGCGCAGCCCACACTTCCAGTGGTTCCACTTCAAGGCCGAAGGCATGCACGTGGGCCACACCCACACGTTCCGCCTGAGCAACGCGAGCAAGTCTTCCTACCCGCACGCGTGGAGCGGCTACAACGCCGTGGCCTCTTATGACCATATCAACTGGTTCCGGGTGCCTTCGCGCTTTGATGGGGAAATCCTGCACATCAGCCTCGAAACCCGCGAGAAACACGCGTGGTTTGCCTACTTCGAGCCCTACAGCCGCGAGCGCCACGACGCATTGATCGACAAGGCCCTGAGCCGTGCCGGCACGAAGCTGCTGGCCACCGGTAAAAGTGTCGAAGGCCGTGATATCCAACTGTTACGTCGCGGCAAAGGCGGCGAAGGCCGCCGCAAGATCTGGATCATCGCCCAACAGCATCCTGGCGAGCACATGGCCGAATGGTTTATGGAGGGCATCATCGAACGCCTGCAGCAGGACGGTGACGCCGAGCTGAAAAAACTGCTGAAAGTCGCCGACCTGTACCTGGTGCCCAACATGAACCCAGACGGCGCCTTCCACGGTCACCTGCGCACCAACGCCATGGGCCAGGACCTTAACCGTGCCTGGCAGAGCGCCAGCCAGGAGATCAGCCCGGAAGTGCTGTTCGTACAGCAGCAAATGGAAACGTACGGCGTCGACCTGTTCCTCGATATCCACGGTGACGAGGAAATTCCCTACGTGTTCACCGCGGGCTGCGAGGGTAACCCCGGTTATACCCCGCGCATCGAGGCGTTGGAAAAACACTTCCGTGGCCACCTGAGCGCGCTGACCCGCGACTTCCAGACCACCTACGGCTACACCCGCGACCTGCCGGGCGAAGCCAACATGACCCTGGCGTGCAATGCGGTAGGCCAACAATACGACTGCCTGTCGCTGACCCTGGAAATGCCATTCAAGGATAACGACGACGCGCCCGACCTGCACACCGGCTGGTCAGGCAAACGCTCGATGCAGTTGGGCAAGGACGTGTTGAGTACGGTTGCTGATATCGTCGACGTCCTGCGCTGAGGTTGTGGATTGCTTGCGTGGGGCTGCTTAGCGGCCCCAATCCTGGCACGGCGATGCTTCAGAGGCATCGGCTGGGCCTATTTTGGGGCTGCTTCGCAGCCCAGCGCGAGCAAGCTCGCTCACTACAGGGAGTGTTTGGAGCCGGTCATGCTTTGCAGCACGCCATCGCGTCGGACCAGCCCATGGAACAGCGCCGCCGCCAGGTGCAAGAGCACCGTCAGGAACAACAGGTAGGCGAGAAACCCGTGGGCCTTGCGCAGCACCGCGAACAGCGGCGCATTCGCCCCCACCAGCGCCGGCAACTGCACCGAACTGCTGAGCATCACCGGGTCGCCGGCCGCCGAAATCATTGCCCAGCCCAGCAGCGGCAGCACCAGCATCAAGGCATACAGCACCAGATGGGACGCCTTGGCCGCCAGCATTTGCCACAACGGCAAGTCGGCTGGCAACGGCGGTTGGCGGGTGGAAAAACGCACCACCAACCGCACGATCACCAACGCCAGAATCGCAATACCCAGCGGCTTGTGCAGGTGGATCAACCACTCATGCCGCTCCGACACCGAAGCCGCCAGGCCCGCGCCGATAAACAGCATGGCGATGACCATCAGCGCCATCAGCCAGTGCAACAGACGCGCCAAGGGGGCGAAAAACCGGGGTTGGGCATTCATGGCTTCGACTCCTGAGGGGCGCTATGCAACGGGCTGACTTCACCGGCACGGCGCAGGTACGAGCTCGCGTACGCTGCTGAACGTGCCGCCAGCAGGGGGTCATTGGAGGCTTCAATGCCACTGGGCAAAATCAGCGGATCAAAGTTGATATCACGGCAAGCACCGTCCGCTTGCGGCTGGCTGCTTTGCAACACCAGGGTGCCGGCGTTGATGACCTTATGCTCGCCGGTCCAGGCCTTGCTCGCATCGTCCAACGGGTCGCCGGGGTTGGCCAGGGTCATGTTTAACTGCCAACGCAGCGGCCCGGTAGACAGGCGTTGCACCAAGTCTTTCTCGAGGAAATCACTCCCCGCTGGCGCGGTATCGCCCGGTGCGTCTTGACTCAGGGGTACGACGCCCCAACGCACGGCCTGGCGCTTGCCATCGGCACCCACCAGGTAAAACGCGTTGATACCGTTGTAGGTTTCGGTCGCATAACTGGCCGAAGGCTTGGCGGTCTTGACCCATGCCAGAAACGACGCGGTCTCGGGATGGGCGGCAAAGAACGCTGGCATACTCGCCGGGTTCGGTTTGCCGGTGGCGGGCTCCGGTGCGCCGGCCTTGAGCATTTGGTAGAACGCCTCGGGCGTGCCCACCGGGAACACCGGCATGCTGTTCATGCCGGTGCGCCACTGCTGGCCGTTGGCCTGGCTGAATTGCACGGCAAAACTGCGGATCGGTACACTGCTGTCCGGCGCATAGGGGTTGCCGCTGGGCAACGCAAACCGACCGATCAGCGGGGTCTTGGCCGCGCTGAACACCTCGGCGCTGGAGTAGGCCCGGGCTTCGGCACTGCTCTCGAAATACCCCGCCACGCACACGCCCTTGGCATGGTTACGTCGGAAGCCGGGGTGCACGCCATTGTTGGTTTCCAGGGCGTTGACCAAGGTTTTCGGGCGCAGGCGCTGTGGGTCGAGGGTGCCATTGACGTAGGCAAATGCCCCCGCCACAACCGCAACCACGGCACCGATACCCGCCAGGCGCGCGATCAGGCTCGCAGTGCTCAACGGGGGACGGGGCGGTGATGAGTGATCTACCATGAAGAAACTCCAGGGCCAAAGGCCTTAGGGGTGAACATAAGGTCGGAGCATTAAGACGAACGCCGATCCGCTCTATTCCCGGGCCGTGGATTTATTTCCCAACACAGGGAATAACCTTCAACGCCGCACGTCTCTCTAATCCCAGCGTAGTGACCTGCCAGACGCCCATGCATGAACTCGACGAACAGTTACGTGAACTCATCCCCAGGCTACGGCGCTTTGCCGTGTCCCTGACCCGTAACGCCAGCAGCGCCGACGACCTGGTGCAGTCGACCCTGGAGCGGGGGATCATCAGTTGGGCCGATAAACGCATCGAAGGCGACTTGCGCGCCTGGCTGTTCTCGATCCTCTACCGACAATTCCTCGATGCCCACCGCCGCACCCGGCGCTACGCACGCATGCTGGAGTTCTTCACCGGACGCGACGATGTGCAACCGTCGGTGGAACGCACGGTGATCGCCCAGTCGACCCTGCAAGCCTTCGATCAACTCAGCACCGAGCAGCGCGCGCTGCTGCTGTGGGTCTCCGTCGAAGGCTTGAGCTACAAGGAGGTCGCCGAGATCCTCGAGGTGCCCATCGGTACCGTGATGTCGCGCCTGTCGCGGGCACGCCAAGCCCTGCGTCAACTCAGTGATGGCGAAATTGCCAGCCCTTCCCTGCGGAGACTCAAATGATCAGCCTGCCCCCCAGCGAACGCGATTTGCATGCCTACGTCGATCATCAACTGCTGGAGAGTGATCGCCGTGTGCTGGAAACCTATTTGGCCGCCCACCCGGACGTTGCGGCCCAGGTCCACGCCTGGCAGCACGATGCACAGTTGCTGCGCGCGGCATTGGGCGGTGCGCTGCAACAGCCGGCCAACCCGGACTTGGACCCGGCGCTCATCCGCCAACGCATCAAGCGCCAATCGCGTCGCCACGTCGCCACCGCAGCCGTGCTGCTGATCGCCGTCGGCCTCGGCGGCCTCGGCGGCTGGCAAGCCCGTGAAGCCACCCAACCGCCCCTGCTGCCAATGGCCGACGCGATGCAGGCGTTCCGCTTGTTTGCCCAGGACGGCATCATGCCCGCCGACTACAAGGTCCAGGGCGACGGCACGATGCAGGCCTGGCTCGACCGCTACTTCAACCAGGCGCACCGCCTGCCTGACTTGAGCGCATCGGGCTTCACGCCGGTCAGCGGGCGCTTGCTCACCACCGAGCAAGGCGCGGCGGCCATGGTGCTGTACGAAGACCGGCAAGGGCGGCGCATCAGTTTCTACATCCGTCCACCCGGTCCCGAAAACGGCTTCCTGCCCCGTGGCAGCCGCAGTGCCGATGGCTTGCAGACCCAATACTGGTCCGGCGCCGGCTACAACTATGCGGTGGTCAGCCCGGTGGGTCAGCCCACACCACCGATGCAGACGTTCTAAAAGCCCACGTCGAGTACCACGTTGTCGAGATAGGTACCGGCGGGTGGGGTGTTCTGGTCGGTGTAGACCCTGGCGTTGTAGTTGAACACCTGGCTACCGGTGCCCAGGCCGTTGCCGGGGTTGATTTCGGCGGTGGAGCTGTCGCGACGCGCTGCGCCCACGCTGCCCCAGCGGGTGGTCCCGGCGCTTTTGAATATATCGTAGGCCAGGTAGTTGCCGCCGGACACCATGCGCCGTCGCCCGCCCACGCTGAGCGGGTTCTGGCCGTCACTCAGGCCGACGCTGTAGGCGCTGCCTTTGGTGCAGGAAATGCTGGTCTGCCCGGTCACGGTGGAGAACCCACTGACAACCGGCGCGCTGCCAAAGCTGATATTGGGCGCGGTGATCTGGCAGTCATTGGTGACGGTCATGCTCACGGTCAACGCTGCCGTGCCGCTGCCGATGTCGCGGCCCAGGCAGATACCTCCAATGCCGATCCCCGAGCAGTAGTTCCAGTTCCAGGCAATGTTCAAGGTCTCGGTGTACAACCCCGCAGCAACGTTGCTGCCGGTGATGCTGCTCACGTACAGCGGGACGGTTTTTGTCCCAGGCCCCGCGATCAAACCGATGCCTTGGGCAATCCCCCCGGCACCACCGAATTCAAATTGGGTGCCTCTGGTTATCGGGAAACTGGTGCTGTTGCTGCCGTAAATCGTATAGCCGATGACATCGCCGGTTGGCCCGACCATCCCGGTCTTGGATGAGGTGATCGTCGCGTAGAAGTGGTCGGTGGACACCAGCAGCGAAATCAACGCCGAGGTGCAGCTCAACCCTGCGTTGGCCGTCGAACTGGCCTGCGCCGCCGTGCGCACCGTCATCGAGCTGATCGAACCGAAACTCGCCGGCGTCGTGGTCACCACCGAACACAGCGCCATGGCCTGGCCCGAAAACACTACGCCCACGACACACAGCCACCCCATTCCTCTCATTGGCACACCAACGGCCCGATCAGCGGCACATCCTGTTGTTGCTCATCGATATCAAACCGCGCCTGGCAGGTACGCCCTTCGCCCAGCGTGACGTGCAGGGTGTTATGCCCCGAGAGATTTTCCAGGTACACCAGGCCATCCCAGCCAACCACCGCCTGCTGGTTGCTTTGCTCGTGCACCACCAGGCTGCCCAGGGGCAACTCCTGATGCTGGGTGTCCACCAGGGTGACGCTGGCCGCGAGTACCCGGCGCAATGGAAACTCCAGCAGGTAGCCGCTGCCACGCCGCACCGACACACGCTGTTCCACATTCGGGCTCTGCACGTTGAGCGGCAGGTTCAGCGGATCGATTTCATACTTGGCGCGGTAATACGCGCTGCTCCACGGCACCAGAAGATGGCCGTTGCGGTCGGTTTCACCCACCAACTGGTTCTCGTAGCGCACCGGAATCCCGGCGAATCCCTGGGTACTCACCACCACAAAGGCATCGTTGATGCGGTTGGCGGCAAAGGCGTCGCCGCCCATCCACACCAGCGAGCCGCTGGCATCCGCCCAACGCGTCTCGGCATCGCTGCTGCCGTATACGCCAGCCCGCAACTGCACCGATTGCAAGCGCCACGTCAGGTCGGCCTGCCGGTACGCCGGGCCAGCGCCCTGGGCATAACCGAGGTTGTAGCCTACCCCGCCTTCGCTGGGCACCGCGTGGCTGTAGTTGAGGCGCTGGCGGCTGGCGCCCTCCTTGCTGCGCTCGGTGCTCAGGGCCAGGCTGCCGTTGAGATCAAACGGAATCACCAGTTGCGCCTGCATCGCCCAGTTGCTGTCGCCGATCTCACGGTTGGCCGACAGGTAGAAACTGGTGTTGCGCCACAGCGGTTTACTCCAGCTCAGGTTGAGCAGGCGCGTGCGCGAATCGTCCGCCGCCTGCACGTCGAAATACCCCACACCCAGGCTGCCGAAACGCTCAAGGTTGAGGCTCAGGGTTACCTGCTCGCTGCGCTTGCTGAGGCTGGCGTAAGGCGTGTCGACCAGGGTCAGGTCGGCGTACGCTTCGTGTCGCTCCACCCGCTGATAGGACAGGCTGTAGCGCGTGCTGTTGTACTGATAACCCAGGCTCAGTTGCTGGCCGGTGTGGCCTTCGAACTGGCTTTGACTGACGGCCGTGTTGAGCACGCCGAAGTTGCCCAGCCGCAGGTTGCCGCCCAGGCCGCCCAGGGTCAGGTCGCTGGACGCTTCGGCATGGGTTTCCAAGGTCAGGTTGTCGGAATACCCATAACGAAAGGTGCCGCTGGCCACACCCGACCCATAGGCAAAATCCTTCAGGGCGTACTCCCGGCGCAAGGTACCGGCGGCCACCGAGAAATCCGTCAGGCCCTGTTGCAGCAACGTGCTGGTCACATAGAACGGCACGGTGGTCGAGACCTGGCGACCCAGGGCGTCGGTGGTCACCACCACGGCTTCGCCCGCTCCGTTGATAAACGGCACATTGGTCAGCGTGTAAGGCCCTGGTTGCAACAGTGCGCTGTCGGACTTGTAGCCGTTGATAAACAGGTCCACCGACGATGGCACCGCAGCCTCACCGGCAAATTGCGGCAAAGGATAGGTCACCAGGTCCGGGCGCACCGCAAAGTCCCGCGACAGTTGCACGCCGCCCAGGCGCACCGAACTGCTCCAGGGCAAGGCGCCGCTGATCACGTCACCGGCCTCGTAGGTCAGCAGCTGCTCATCATCGGAGAAACGCCAGGTGGTGTCGTAGCGCCGGTAGCCGTTGTTCAGCGTACTGCTGCCGACCCCATCGGCCAGGGTCTGGCGGTACTGACCGGTATTGGACAAGGTGCCCCAGTTGTCGAACAGGCGCACTTCGTTCCAGGCGGCGAGGTAGCTGCCGCCTTCGTCGGTGTCGTTGAAATACAGGTCATAGTTGAGCAAGGCGCCGAAGCTGCTCATCGCCTGGGTACGCGGATAGGTGTTGCGGTTGCCGATGAATTGCGCCTGCAGCCACGACGGTGGCACATCCAGCAACAGGCGCTGGCCATGGCTGTCGTACTCGCTGTGCAGGCCGGGGATCTGGTCCAGCGCCACACTCCCACTCGGTTCACCGGGCAGCTTCATGCCCACATCCTGCAGCGCACTGGCCGGCACGTAGAGTTGCCCGGCCCGTTGATCGACCGCAATAACAAGGCCGGTGTCCATCTGGTTGACCACCAACTCCAGAAACAACTGTGCATCGGCGACAGCCTCCATACTGCTAGGGGGCGGTGGCAGGTCGCCAGCCACGCCTGGAAGCGCAATCATTGCGCCGCCCAGCCCGCTTACCACCGACAGCCATATACCACGAGCCAGACCACGACTCATCATGGCGTTGTGTCCTTCAATGGACATCTCCATCCGTTTAAAACCCGGGGCTTCCCAGCCCCGCTACCCTGCGGTTACCGCTTCGGCGCCAGGTTCTCCAACTGCGGCGCACCGTTGATCCTGACCTGCAGCGGCTGGTCGGCCGACAACGTATCCGGCACCGGCCAGCGCATGGTTGCGCCCGGCAGTACGTAGCCCAACAGGCCGTCCACCAACGGCCGCGTCTGCCCACCCTGCTTGAATGACGCATCGGTGAGGCGCGCATGCACGGCGCCCTGGTTGCGCACTTCGATGTAGTTGCGCCCTGCCACCGTGACCTTGTGCCAGCTCAGCTCCGGTTTGCCGGCGCCCTTGGGGTCGCGCTGGCGCGTGCTGTCTTCCTTGCTCCACAGGCCCGCGCCGTAGGCAAACAGCGGCACTGAATAACGCATCTGAAAGCGGATCGCCGCCGCCGTGTTCTTGCCTTCCGGCGGCGTGGGCACCTGCAAGGGTGAAGGGATTTCATCGATGATGATGCGGTAGGCCAACTCTTGCCCCGGCGGCACTTCACGGGTGCGGGTCAGGCGTACCAGTTGTTTCTGCCCCGGCTCGATCCGCGCCACGGGCGGGCTGCCAATCACCTCGCGCTGGTTTTGGTATTGCTCGTCGAAGCCGCTCTGGCTCCAGGCAAAGACGCGAATCTGCAAGCTCGCGGTTTCGGTCCCACGGTTTTCCAGCCACAGTGCGCTGGCCTGTTGATCGGCCTCCAGCACCGGATCGATGGGCCAGATCAGCACCGAGCTGGCCGCTTGCACTAGCCCTGCCGTGCACGCGGCACTCAAGGCAAGACCCGCGGCCCACAGCCGCCGGGAAGGTGAACGCATAACCCCACTCCTTATACCAATAGCCTTACCACGTCAGCTGCACTTGCAGCGTGTCGCTGTACGTCCCCCCAGGCTGATTGCCCGGCAACTGCACCCGCCCGTAGATCGGCAGGCTGATGGTGTTCGCATCGCTGTAAGCCACGTTGACGCTCTGGCCGATCCCCAGGCTCTGGCTGAACGCCGCATCCCGAAATAACTGATACGCCACCCGCGCACTGCCGCTGCTGTGCTGCAAATTACGCCCGGTGCTGCCGTGCAACCCACCGTCGACGCTCATGCTCAGGGCCACCCCCGGCGTGCATTGCAACGTGACGCCCGCTGCCAGCGCCGCCGTGACGGTGCTGGTCGCCAGGGCCGAATGACTGCCGTAGGTCAGCGCGCCGTAATTGGAGCTCCCGCCCACAATCAGGCAGCCAGGGGTGATGGTTGCGCTCACCTGGAAGCTCTGGCTGGTCACCGCCGATAACGGCAGCGGCACCGCCAGCGCACAGGCCAGCAACGCTCTGAACCACATCGCTAGAACGTCAGTTCCACGGCCACGGTGTCGGTGTAGGTGCCTGCCGGCAGCCCCGCCTTGCCCACCGCCCGACCGTAGAGGCTGACGGTCTGCGCCACGCCGGTACTGGCGGCGAGGGTGATCACGCCGTCGATCGCCAACAACGCGGAGTGGCCGCTGTCGGTGTAGAAGTCGTAGGGCACGAAGTTGCCCGCACCGTCGGCCAGCGCACGGCTGCCGCCTGGGGAAGCGCCGTCATGCGCACCGGCGCGCACCTTGACGGCTGGCGTGGTGCCACTGGAACACAGGATCGACAATCCGCCACCCGTGCCGGTACCGCCGAGCAACTGCGCATCGGCGTTGGTGAACAGGCTGTTGGTGGTGCCGAAGTTCAAGCTACCGAAGTTCAGGCCGGTGGCCGCTCCAGAGCCGTTGACCTGGCAGCTGGAGATCAATATCAGGCTGGACGTGATCTGCCCGGTCACCGTGGTTGCCGCGTTGAGGCTGGAGGCCATCGCCAGGCCCAGCGCGCAAACGCCTAATCGAGAAACAAGTACATGCATGGTTTCCATCCTCTTGAGTTACCAGTCCAGTGTCACCGTCAACGTGTCGGTGTAGATCCCTGCCGGTAAGGCACTGGTATTTGCGACCACGGAGCCAAACACCGGGATCGGTATCTGGGTGCCCTTGGCCACGACAAAATTGTGTTGCTGCCCGATGCTGTAGGTGCTGTGACCCTGCGGGTCGGCGGACAGGCGATAAGGAATCATCTGGCGCCCATTGCTCAGGCGCCGGGTGGTGCCATCGCCGTTGGTACCGCCGTCGATGGTCACGGTGAAGCTCGAGACCGAGGGGTTGCACGACACCGCCAATGGCGCCTTGTCGCCCGCGGTGACGCCAGCGCCCAGCGGGTTGCTCCAGGTCGGTCCTTGGCTGCCGAAGTCGAGCATCGCCGTGCCGCCGGTGGGGTTGACCGGCGCGCTTTCAACCCCTTTGCTCACTTCGCAACTGGCGGTGATCACCAGCCGCGCCTGGATCAGCCCGGTGGCGGCAGCCGCCTGCGCGTCATCCGCCAGCACCAGCAGGCCGCCCATGACCACCAGGGCCATGCAGCGGCTTACCATGTCACCGTCACCTTGAGCAGGTCGGTGTAGCGGCCGACGGCGGGGATGTCTTTGAGCGGCTCAATGCGGCCGTAAAGCGGCAGGTCAACAAAGCCTGCGTCCGGCACCCGGCCGCTCAGCGGCACGTCCACCGGCAACGGCACGCGCCGCGCGGCGTCGGCATATAGGCGATAGGGAATGGGTTGGGTCGAAGGGGTGGCGCTCAGGTAGCGCACCTCACCGGTGCCGCCATGCAGGCCACCGTCCACGCGCACTTGATACGGCGTGTCGGGGTTGCACTCCAGGCGCGGCTGGCGCTGGCTGATCAACGCCGCACTCAAGGGCCCGGCCGGGTCGTTGAGACGCGCGCCGCTGCCGAAATCCAAGATACCCAGTTGCTCGATGCCAGCCTCGCGGGTGGTACCCACCAACTGACAGCCCCGCTGCACGTCGATACGCACCTCCACCTGGAGTTGTGCGCCGTAAGCCGTGCTGCAGAGCGTCGCGCCCATGACTGCCAATACTGCTCGTCCCTTCACTGCCCCAAATCCTTGTACAGGGATTACTCCTTTGTAGGAGGTTAGACACTCAGCGAGAAACTGCCAGTCTGGACAGGATTACCTTCGTGACAGGCTTTTTCGAGATAGCGGGCAACGCCCTTCTCTATTGGTCAAAACGCGGCGAGCGCCCTAAAGTGAGCAACCACTGAACTATAGAGTGACTTGCATTGGCCGCGCTTTCCCTGATCCGTCGCCTGCTCGGTAAACACACCGCCCCCCTCGACGCCTCGCCCCTCCCCGCGTTCTTTCAGCAAAAGGCCGAGCAACAGGGTTACACCCTCAGCACTGGTCAAACCCGAGCCATTGCAGCATTGGCCCGGGAAACCCAGCACTTGCTCGCCGGCCAACCCGCCCGCAGCCTGTACCTGCATGGACCAGTGGGGCGCGGCAAAAGCTGGCTGCTGGACGGGTTTTTCCAGGCGTTGCCGATTGCGCAGAAGCAGCGCGTGCACTTCCATGACTTTTTCGCCCAACTGCATCGCGACATGTTCACCCACCGTGAACAGGACGATGCCCTGGCCGTGGCCCTCGATGAACGGCTGGCAGATTGCCAGGTGCTGTGTTTCGACGAATTCCACGTCCACGATATCGGCGATGCCATGCTGATCACGCGGCTGTTCAAGGCCTTGTTCGAGCGCGGTGTGCTGGTGCTGGTGACGTCCAACTATGCGCCGCGAGGCTTGCTGCCCAACCCCCTGTACCACGAGCGATTCAAGCCGGTGATCGACCTGATCGACGCGCGCATGGAGGTGCTGGAGGTCAGCTCGCCGCAGGACTTTCGCAGCCTGCCCCAGGCGCAGAGCGCACAACGTTTTACCAGCGGTCAGTACGTATGGCCGGGAACCGTAAGCCAGCGTGCAGCACTCGATCTGCCCGCTGCGGACTGCCCGCCCCAGCCCTTGGCCGTCGGCCACCGGACCCTGATGTGCCGGCGCCACGCGGGACGCAGCGTTGCCTTCACGTTCAACGACCTGTGCGAACAACTCACGGCGGTCATGGACTACCTGCTGCTGTGCCAGGACTACGATCACTGGGTCATCGACGGCCTGCCTCAACTGGCGGAGTGTCCGATTGCCGTGCAACAGCGTTTTATCAACTTGGTGGACGTGCTCTACGACCGGGACAAGCACCTGGTGCTTATCGGTGAGCAGCCCCTCGACATCGCCTTGGGCGGCCACGCCATCGACCTCGCCCGTTCTGCCAGCCGTCTCGGGCAGTTGCAACAGACCTGCCCGCAACCGGTGCCCGACCCGGTATCATGAGCGCCATTTACGCCTTCTTGCCGAGTGACCGCGCCGTTCATGAATACCCTCGCCCAACTCAAGGCCGGCCAATTGGCCGGCATCACGCGCCTGGACCTGTCCTGCGGGCTGACCGAATTCCCCCGGGAAATCTTCGAACTGGCCGACTCCCTGGAAATCCTCAACCTCAGCGGTAACGCCCTGAGCCGCCTGCCCGACGACCTGCACCGCCTGCCGCACCTGCGCGTGCTGTTCTGCTCGGACAACCTGTTCACCGAGCTGCCGGCCAGCCTGGGCCAGTGCGCCAAGCTGAGCATGATCGGCTTCAAGGCCAACCGGATCAGCCACGTGCCCGCCGCCGCATTGCCGCCCCTGCTGCGCTGGCTGATCCTGACCGATAACCGCATCAGCCAGTTGCCGAGTGAATTGGGCGAACGGCCACTCCTGCAAAAGCTGATGCTGGCCGGCAACGAGCTGACGCACCTGCCGGAAAGCTTGGCCAACTGCCACAACCTCGAATTGCTCCGCATTGCCTCCAACCGCTTCACCCGGCTACCGCAGTGGCTGCTGACGCTGCCCAGCCTGACCTGGCTGGCCTATGCCGGTAACCCGGTGGAAATGGCCGTCGAGGTGGCGGGCGATGAGACTACCGCGAATATTCCCTGGTCCGACCTGGCACTGGCCGAAGTCCTCGGCGAAGGCGCTTCCGGCGTCATCCGTAAAGCGCTGTGGAAACCGTCGGGCAAAGCCGTTGCCGTCAAACTGTATAAAGGCAGCATCACCAGCGACGGCTCGCCACTGCACGAAATGCAGGCCTGCATTGCCGCCGGCTTGCACCCCAACCTGATCAAGGTCGAGGGCCGCGTTGTCGGCCACCCTGACGACCAGGCCGCACTGGTGATGGAGCTGATCGACCCGAGCTACCGCAACCTCGCGGCCTTGCCGAGCCTGGCCTCGTGCACACGCGACATCTACGAAGCGGGCGCTTGCTTCAGCCTTGAAGTGGCGTTGCGCATGGCACGCGGGGTCGCGTCGGTAGGCGCGCATCTGCATCGGCATGGCATCACCCATGGCGACCTGTATGGCCACAATATCCTCTGGAATGAAGCGGGGGACTGCCTGCTGGGGGATTTTGGCGCGGCGTCGTTCCATGCCACGGCGGAAACCCTGGAGACCAAAGCGTTGCAGCGTATTGAAGTGCGGGCGTTCGGCGTGTTGCTGGGGGAGTTGTTGGAGCGGGTGGAGGATCAGGTGAGTGATGGACTGGTCGCGCTGCAAATAAGCTGCTGTCAGCCCGATGTATTGGCGCGGCCGGGGTTCGATGAAATCGAATCACTGCTGAACCGGGGCTGAAACCCAATCCAAATGGGGGAGCTGGCTTGCCTGCGATGTCGGCGGGTCAGCTACAACCAAGCTGACTGACAGACCGCTGTCGTCACATAGAGC
>NZ_LKEG01000060.1:44280-140354 GCF_001645105.1 Pseudomonas marginalis | reverse complement strand
TGGCGGCGGCCCCCCAAATACCTGTCGGATTACGGGCACACCGAGCGTGAGCGAGGTGCCGAGTGTTGGGGCAAGAGCGTTTTTGGTTACTTTTGGCGCTCTTCCAAAAGTGACCCGCTGTAAAAGCGGAACCCATAGCAGCCGTTACCTAAATAACGGATATGTACCCGGTCTGATCCAACATCCTGGTCGTCTGCCAGGTCGCCAGCGGGAGCAAGCTCCCTCGCCACAGGTCCAGCGCCATACCCAGAATTGTGTAGATACCGAGGCCCCGATGGCGCTGAATCAGTCACCTGAGGAATCGACTGACACACCGCTATCGGGGGCAAGCCCCCTCCCACATTTGGATCGCGACCTAACCGTTAGATGGCACTCGGCTGTCAGGCCGCCAGCGGGAGCAAGCTCCCTGGCCACAGGTCCGACGCCATACCCAGAATTGTGCAGATACCGAGGGCCCGATGGTGTTGAATCAGTCACCTGAGGAATCGACTGACACACCGCTATCGGGGGCAAGCCCCCTCCCACATTTGGATCGCGGGGTAACAGTTAGATTGTGGTCGGCTGTCAGGCCGCCAGCGGGAGCAAGCCCCCTCCCACATTTTTTACCGTGTTTCAGCCAGCCAGGCCGACGAACATATCCTGCACGTCATCGTGGTTGTCCAAGCCTTCCAGGAAGGCTTCGACTTCCGCCATCTGCTCATCACTCAAACCGCTCACCGGGTTCTTCGAGATATAACCCAGCTTGGCCGACAGCACCGTGAAACCCTGCTCAGGCAAGGCTTTCTGTACGGCGTCGAGGTCGGTGGTCTCAGTGATGAACAGGGTGGTGCCCTCTTCTTCGCCGTCTTCAAAATCCTGTGCGCCGGCTTCGATAGCGGCCATTTCCGGGTCGGCGTCCGGGCTGTCCGGCGAGGCTTCGATCAGGCCGACGTGGTTGAAATCCCAGGCCACGGAACCGGAGGCACCGAGTTGGCCCTTGCGGAACGCTACGCGGATTTCCGCCACGGTGCGGTTGATGTTGTCGGTCACGCACTCAACGATCAGCGGCACCTGATGCGGGGCGAACCCTTCATAGGTCACGCGGTGGTACTGCACGGTTTCGCCGAGCAGACCGGCGCCTTTCTTGATGGCGCGTTCCAGGGTTTCCTTGGGCATCGAGGCCTTTTTGGCCTGTTCCACCACCAGACGCAAGTGGGCGTTGGTCGCGGTGTCGGCACCGTTGCGGGCGGCGATGGTGATTTCTTTCACCAGCTTGCCGAAGATCTTGCCCTTGGCATTGGATGCCGCTTCTTTATGTTTGACTTTCCACTGTGCGCCCATGACTCACTCTCTATTCGTCCATCGCGCCGAAACGTCTACTGGCCGGCGCTTTGGGGGCAGAGTTTATAGCGCAAGAACACATCGTTCCACCAAAAACCGATCAGGGCGTCAACGCGAAAAAGGCCTGGATCAGGCGCAACGAGCGGCGCCGCTCCAGGCAACCGAGCATGTGCCGATTGACCAGCCCATCAGCGTGCAGGGGAATCGCTTGCACCCGTGGGTCCGGGCTGACCTCCATCGACGACACCACCCCAACCCCCAACGCGGCGGCGACGGCCTCGCTGACCGCCTCGCGACTGTCCAATTCCAGCAGCACCTTGGGCTGCACACCCGCCACCACGCAGGCGTCGTCAAAGGTGCGACGAGTGATGGAACTGGGCTCGCGCAGCACCATGATCACCTCATGCAACTGCTCCAGGCGGATACCTGCCGCCGACGTGGCCCACGCATGGCCCGCCGGCACCAATGCGCAGATACGCGACTCGCTCAAGGGTTGCAGGTGCAAACCATTGCGCGGTTCCACCTCGGTCAGCACCGCCACATCCGCATGTTCGGACAACAGTGCGGCCAGGGTTTCCTGGGCATTGCCCAGGCGCAGGTTCACGGTGATCCCAGGGTAACGCGCACGCAGGCTGGCGATCATCGGCATCACCAGGTGCGGTCCGTCAGCCGCCACTTCCAGGCGCCCGGTGAGCAATTGGCGGTTGGCCTCCAGCAGGGTCTGAGCTTCATCCACCAGGCCAAAGATCGCCCGGGTGATCGCCGCGAGGCGTGCGCCCTCTTCCGTCAACTCGACACGTCGCGCGGTGCGGCGCAGCAACGGGATCTGGTAATGCTCTTCAAGGGCCTTGATGTGTCCGGTCACTGCCGGCTGGCTGATAAACAGCCGCGCCGCCGCGCGGGTAAAGCTGCCCTCACGGGCCACGGCATCGAATGCACGCAGTTGGAACAGGTTCATGGCTATCGGCCTCACTGATAGCTCGCATAACAACAAACAATTTGATTGATGACAAGCCAAACTGCAATTTAGGCGCCGTAGCTTGACTCAACGGCTTTACGAGGATTTGCAATGACCGCGCCCCTCCTGCTCACGCCCGGCCCGCTGACCACCTCCGCCCGCACCCGCCAGGCCATGATGGTGGACTGGGGTTCATGGGACGACCGCTTCAACCAACTCACCGCCAGCGTCTGCGAACAATTGCTGGCGATCATCGATGGCGTCGACAGCCACCACTGCGTGCCATTGCAAGGCAGCGGCACCTTCGCCGTCGAAGCGGCCATCGGCACGCTGGTCCCGCGTGACGGCAAGGTGCTGGTGCTGATCAACGGCGCCTACGGCAAGCGCCTGGCGAAAATCTGCGAAGTACTGGGCCGCGCCTTCAGCACCTTTGAAACCGCCGAGGACGAACCGACCACCGCTGCCGATGTGGACCGCCTGCTACAGGCCGACCCGGCCATCACCCACGTCGCCCTGATCCACTGCGAAACCAGCACCGGCATTCTCAACCCGCTGCCGGAGATCGCCCAGGTCGTTAAAACCCACGGCAAACGCCTGATCATCGACGCCATGAGTTCCTTCGGCGCACTGCCGATCGATGCCCGCGAAGTCCCGTTCGACGCGCTGGTCGCCGCCTCCGGCAAGTGCCTGGAGGGCGTGCCGGGCATGGGGTTCGTCTTCGCCGACAAACAAGCGCTGGCCGCCGCCCAAGGCAACTGCCACTCCCTGGCAATGGACCTGTTCGACCAGCACAGCTACATGGCCAAGACCGGCCAATGGCGCTTCACGCCGCCGACCCATGTGGTCGCCGCCCTGCACGAAGCGCTGCTGCAATACCAGGAAGAAGGCGGCCTGCCCGCGCGGCATAAACGCTACGCCAGCAACTGTCAGGCGCTGCTCGACGGCATGGCCGAACTGGGCGTGCGCAGCTTCCTGCCGGCCGCCATCCAGGCGCCGATCATCGTCACCTTCCATGCGCCGCAAGACCCGCGCTACCAGTTCAAGGACTTCTACGAACGGGTCAAGGCCAAGGGTTTCATTCTGTATCCAGGCAAGCTGACCCAGGTGGAGACCTTCCGCGTGGGCTGCATCGGGCATGTCGACGCGGCAGGCATGCGGGCAGCGGTCAAGGCGATCGCCGAGGTGCTGCACGCCATGGAAGTGTTGGACATTTGATTCCCCCTTTTACCGATAGGATCTGAACCATGCAGTATCAAAACCCCAACACCCTCCAGGCCGTGATCCTTGATTGGGCCGGCACCGTGGTCGACTTCGGCTCGTTTGCCCCCACGCAGATCTTCGTCGAGGCCTTCGCCGAGTTCGACGTGCAAGTCTCCATCGAAGAAGCCCGTGGCCCGATGGGCATGGGCAAGTGGGACCACATCCGCACCCTCTGCGATCAACCACAGGTTGCCGAACGCTACCGCAAGGCCTTCGGCCGTACGCCCACCGATGACGACGTGACCGCCATCTACCAGCGCTTCATGCCGTTACAGATCGAGAAGATCGCCGAACACTCGGCGCTGATTCCCGGCGCCCTCGACACCATCGCCCGGCTGCGCGTGCAAGGCATCAAGATCGGCTCCTGCTCCGGCTACCCCAAGCAAGTGATGGACAAGGTGGTTGCCCTGGCCGCCACCAACGGCTACATCGCCGACCATGTGGTCGCCACCGACGAAGTGCCCAATGGTCGCCCATGGCCGGCCCAGGCCCTGGCTAACGTGATCGCGCTGGGGATCGATGATGTCGCCGCGTGTGTGAAGGTCGACGACACCGTGCCGGGCATCCTCGAAGGTCGCCGCGCCGGGATGTGGACGGTGGCCCTGACCTGCTCCGGCAATGCCTTGGGCCTGACCTATGAACAATTTCGCGGCCTGGACGCGGCCACACTGGCCAGCGAGCGCAAACGCATCGAGGCGATGTTCGAAGGCTCGCGCCCGCACTACCTGATTGACACCATCACCGACCTGCCGGCGGTCATTACTGCCATCAACCGTCGTATGGCGAAAGGTGAGATGCCTCAAAGCCTTTGAGACAGAGCGTGCTCACCTTCGGGAAGGTGAGCCATTCATTACTGAGCGCTACACCAAATGGTTTAGGCCATAGGGATGAACCACTGCATCCGCCATTCTGCATGTAGAGGGCAATGGCTAAATCAGCGCATATACCGAAACACCCTCACCAAACTCACTTTTACGGGCCTCAAAGGATAACTTGTCGGGTCCATACATATCGACATAACCCTTTGCCATCAACATGCCTTCATAACCAACCGTCAATACGCCACAAAGTCCTTTTGCCTCCGCCTCCGCGTACGGCATCTTGCTTACATACTGGGAGAGCCCCAAATGATTCAGGGCTTTATTAGCCCAAAAATAGTGGTTTAGCGAATCCATTGCGGCCTCAAAAGGATCATCAGAAAACTGAATAATGCCGCCGCCGCCCGCCTTCATGTGAGCCGCTCTGTCATGCTCTTCGCGTTTGGCGGCCACGGCATACATGAAGGTAGCGTCTTTGATCATCCCCATATCTTCCCCACTGAAACCTGCCCACCGTCGAGCTTTGTCAATTTCTGCTCGGGTAAGGGAAACCGTGAAGCCATCCCTCATGACAACTTTATACAACCCATCGTTTTCGGTGATGCGAGTGAATACACCTTTGGGATTTTGGCCAAACTTCATCATTGCGGCCTTGATCCCCGCGATCATGCCAGCGTTATTACCCTGCCCCTCGCTGAGCCCCAACCAAACATCATCAGGCAATTTGCCCGCCGAGGTATTGGATATAGACGAGATTGTTTCATTTTTGGGAACGACTACTGCCTGTTTATCAGGAACAACGCTTGTACCATGCTTAGTCTTATCGCCGCTTAAGTCTGTATCTTTTTGTACCTTTGCCTGTGCAAGCAGACTGAGCAACGAGTTCATCAACAGGGCCAGCTGAGAAATCAGCCTACCAGGATCGATATCATCAGGTATTGGGTTATTTACCCGAACATTGTTAGATTTCAGCACGGGTTGCATCACCTCTTGACGCGACACGGGCCAATCAGATCTAGCCCCAAAAGCTCCGTCGACTGCCAGTGCGTTACACTCAACAGCTTTACGCCCCAAAACACTATTACCCATCATGTTACGTCCCTCACTCAATTCAACGTTAGATTAATTCGTACGTGACACCAGGGTGTCCAACGGGTAAGGTTTTTTTCATAACGCACCCATCCAACACTCCCTCAAATGCAAAGTTTGTGTTGCCGCCTGTATTTATAATTCCTATGCCACCACTGTGATGAAGCGCCGACCATGTGGTACGACGCATCACCCCCTCAAGACCAAGTTGCTTGAGACTGGTGGCGGGATCTTGGTAAGAGCACAACATGTTCAAGCCATCAATAAAGCTTTTCGGTGCACCCCCAGCACTTTCCAATTGCACGCGCTTGGCGCTAGCTGCGTACATAAAGATAACGTCTTTAAACATGCCCCCGTCCTCGGCTGTGCGGCCGTGCTGAAAACCCGCGTACACTTTCGCTCGTGCGATTTCCTTCAAGGTAAGACTTAGTTCAAATCCATCTTTCATGACAACGTTGTAACCACTCTCTGTTCGCACCACACTTGAATACACACTGAGAGGACTTTGCCCAAATCTCATCATCGCCGCCTTAATTGCGGACAGAGCAGGTTCGTTTTTCTTGCCCGAAAACATGACACCCGTCCATACATTTGTTGGTCGCTCACCCTGTTTCTTTTTTGAGAGGCCTGGGGACTGACGACTATCCACCTCCTGCGGCACTGACTGTTTGCCATCACTGACTGCAACCTTGTTATCAGGCATTTTTTTTGCAGATGTTTGTTCCGAGTTCTGCTCTTCTTTTTGAAGTAATCGTTTCAGCGATGGCATGAGTGCATACAAGGATGAATACAGTGACTCAAGGGATATCGGAGCATCTGACTCCTGAACAATCGTCCGCGTATCAGGACGCTTTAAAGCAACAGGCCCCTCATTGAATACTTGCTTTTTTTGCACTTCCGCTGACGGCTCACAACTTTTCGCCCCGCGCCCATCATGCACACTCGAACCCCCTTTCGGCCTCATATAAAAATCGCTCAAGTACCCATTGATCATTTGCACTGCTCCATAATAATAAGAACGCCTGAATGCGCATCAACTCGACAGTTGAGAAATCACGATAAGATCGCGAACATATAATCAACGTACATCGGCTCGCTTTTAGTCTGTGATCATCACAAGGTATCGAGTTCCTGCCGAGATTCGGTCGCACTGTAACTAGACGCTGCAAATCCATAGGAAAACTCGGAAAAAGCCGCGTAATAACTCTGCCAGCCCTATCAGCCCAAATGAAAAAATTGATTTACCGCAAGCAGTTCATTAGAAACCGGCTTACAGTAAAAGGACTCCGTCGCCAAAGAATGGAGGTTTGCCCTGATGAGTGAGGAACCCAGCGATGCCGTGGAAAAATTCCGATACGCGCTACAGCACCATGTCGATTGCGTTGCACTGGTTGATGGTGGTGCTGCTGGCGGTGGTCTACGCCTGCATTGAGTTACGCGGCCAGTTCCCCAAAGGCAGCGGTGCGCGAACGTTGATCGTCGAGATGCACTTTATGTTTGGCCTCACCGTGTTTGTACTGGTGTGGCTGCGCCTGTTTGCACGCAGCCTGGGGGTGGCACCGAAGATCGTCCCGGCGCCGCCGCAATGGCAGAGCCTGTTGGCCACCCTGATGCACGTCGCGTTATACGCGTTGATGATCGGCATGCCGATTGCCGGTTGGCTGATCGTCAGTGCCGAGGGGCATTCGGTGATGTTCTATGGCATGGAATTGCCGCCGCTGATCGCTGAGAACAAGGACCTGGCCAAGCAGATCGAGGGCTGGCACGTGTGGTTCGGCAAGGTCGGTTATTGGCTGATCGGGCTGCATGCGCTGGCCGGGATTGCCCACCATTACATCCTGCGCGACAACACCGCGTTGCGCATGATGCCGGGCAAACGCGCTAACCCTTGAAACCTCGGCGACCTTGCAGGCCGCCGGTGTGGACGAAGACCAGGCGAGTGCCGGGGGCTAAGCCCCCGGCTTCGATGTGGGTCTTTAAAGCCAGTAAGGCCTTGCCGGTGTAGAGCGGCTCCAAGGGCACGCCACAGGCCTGCTCTGTTGCGTCGATAAACTCGAGCAGCAAGGGGTCGACGTTGGCAAAGCCACCGCGGCTGGCGTCCACCAGCTCATATCCGCCCTGCACGATAGCCTCGACGTTCTGCGCCACACCGTGGCCATCCGGCACCGCCATGGCGCCATACACCGGGTGTGCGCCCCTTTCCGCGAGTGCCAGGCCGGCCAGCGTGGTGCCGGTGCCTGCCGCCAGCCACCAGGTGTCGTAATCCGCCCAGCCCACGCGGTGTAACTGCGCACGCACCTGCTCGACCAGCACCGCGCAGCCCATGGCGCCCGTGATGCCACCGCCGCCTTCGGGCACGGGATGCAGGTCGGGATACTGTTCACGCCACGGCAGCCAGAAACCCGGTTCATGCCGAGCGCGATAGCCGCCATAACCCAGCCAATGCAGTTGCATGCCAAAGGCTTTCAGGTCGACGACGGTCGGGGTGTCTTGCGCATGCCCGCGTAACAGGCCGACGGTGGGAAAACCGAAACGCTTGCCGGCGGCCGCCAACGCGTGCAGATGGTTGGAGTAAGCGCCGCCCAGGCTGATGAGACCGCGCGCGCTGTGCGCCTGGGCCAAGTGCCCGGTGAGCTTGAACCACTTGTTGCCGCTGATCAGTGGGTCGATACGGTCCAGGCGCAGCACGGCCAACTCGACGCCGTTCAGCCAATCGAGCTGCAAGCGTTCAAGGGGGGCGTGGGGAAGCCAATCGAAGGGACCCATCGGGAGGGATCTGCATGAAAAACGGGGCGGTAGTCTAACACCGCCCCGCTCGGGGTCTTACAGCTCCGCCGCGAGACGCGAGCCCTGGTTGATGGCGCGCTTGGCATCCAACTCGGCCGCCACGTCGGCGCCGCCGATCAGGTGCACGTTCTGGCCGGCAGCGACCAGGCCGTCCTGCAATTCGCGCAGCGGGTCCTGGCCGGCGCAGATGACGATGTTGTCCACTGCCAGCACCTGCGGTTCGCCCTCGGCACCGATGCGGATATGCAGGCCGTCATCGTCGATCTTCAGGTATTCGATGCTGTTGAGCATCTGCACGCGCTTGTTCTTCAAGCCAGTACGGTGGATCCACCCGGTGGTCTTGCCCAGGCCATCGCCGACCTTGGAGGCCTTGCGTTGCAGCAGGAACACTTCTCGCGCCGGCGCATGCGGTTGCGGCTTGATGCCCGCGACGCCGCCACGGGCTTGCAGCTGGGTGTCGATGCCCCACTCTTTCCAGAAGGCTTCGCGGTCCAGGCTGGTGGACACGCCTTGGTGCACGAGGAATTCCGACACGTCGAAACCGATACCGCCCGCGCCGATCACGGCGACGCGCTTGCCGACCGGTTTACGTTCCAGGATCACGTCCAGATAGCTCAGCACCTTGGCGTTATCGATCCCTGGGATCGCCGGAGTGCGTGGTGCGATGCCGGTCGCCAGGATGATCTCGTCGTAACCGCCCGCCGCCAGTTGTGCCACGTCCACGCGGGTATTGAGGCACAGCTCGACGTGGGTGGTCTGCAACTTGCGTTTGAAGTAGCGCAGGGTTTCGAAGAACTCCTCTTTGCCCGGCACACGTTTGGCGATGTTGAACTGGCCGCCGATCTCGCTGGCGGAGTCGAACAGGGTGACTTGATGGCCACGCTCGGCGGCGACCGTTGCGGCGGCCAAACCGGCAGGGCCGGCACCGACCACGGCGATCTTCTTGATCTGCTTGACCGGCAGGTAGTTGAGCTCGGTCTCGTAGCATGCACGAGGGTTGACCAGGCAGGTGGTCAGCTTGCCGCCAAAGGTGTGGTCCAGGCACGCCTGGTTGCAGCCGATGCAGGTGTTGATTTCATCGGCGCGGCCGGCGGCGGCCTTGTTGACGAACTCTGGGTCGGCCAGGAAGGGGCGTGCCATCGAGACCATGTCGGCATCGCCTTCGGCGAGGATCTGCTCGGCGATTTCCGGGGTGTTGATGCGGTTGGTGGTAATCAACGGGATCTGCACCGCACCGCGCAGCTTGGCGGTGACTTTGCTGAACGCGCCACGCGGTACTTTGGTGGCGATGGTCGGGATCCGCGCTTCGTGCCAGCCGATCCCGGTGTTGATAAGGGTCGCCCCGGCGCCTTCGATGGCCTTGGCCAACTGCACGATTTCTTCCCAAGTGCTGCCGCCTTCCACCAGGTCGAGCATCGACAGGCGGAAGATAATGATGAAGTTCGGGCCCACGGCTTCACGCACACGGCGCACGATTTCTACCGCCAGGCGCATGCGGTTTTCGTAGCTGCCCCCCCAGCGGTCGGTGCGATGGTTGGTGTGGGCCGCGAGGAACTGGTTAATGAAGTAGCCTTCAGACCCCATGATTTCCACGCCGTCGTACTCGGCGACCTGGGCCAGCAACGAGCACGTGACGAAATCCTGGATCTGCTTTTCGATGCCCTCTTCGTCCAGCTCCTTGGGTTTGAACGGGTTGATCGGCGCCTGGATCGCGCTGGGTGCCACCTGCTTGGGGCTGTAGGCATAACGGCCGGCGTGCAGGATCTGCATGCAGATTTTGCCGCCCGCCTCGTGCACGGCCTGGGTGACGATCTTGTGCTTCTGCGCTTCTTCGTCGGTGGTCAGTTTGGCTGCGCCTGAATACACGCCGCCCTCGTCATTCGGGCCAATGCCGCCCGTGACCATCAGGCCCACGCCCCCTCGGGCGCGCTCGGCGAAATAGGCCGCCATGCGTTCGAAACCGCCGGGTTTTTCTTCCAGGCCGGTGTGCATCGAGCCCATCAGGGTACGGTTGCGCAAGGTGGTAAAACCCAGGTCCAACGGGGCCAGCAGGTGCGGGTAGGCAACAGCGGTCATGGTCAAGCTCCACAACGGATCATCACGGGACGTGACACGCTCGAACGGCGCGCCATCGGTTTATGTCCCACAGACTAAGAGGCCGTGGACGACGGCTCAATGACCGAAACTGACAAGTTATTGATCCAAATGCACAGTGCCCCTTGGCAAGCCCGCCCATGGGCCCTACCCTAGTCGGCGAACCCTGCACACGGTCTGTTGTCTGTTCCCCCATGCGTAAACTTCTAGCTTTTACCGTCACCATGGCCCTGGTTGCCGCCGTCGCCGCGTATCTGGTCTGGACCCAGGAGCGCCCCGTGGCGCATTACCTGTCGGACCTGCGTATCACCCTCGCCGTCAACGAAGGCCTGCCCGCCGACCGGGGCAACTTGCTGGGCATCCAGCCGGAGCTGTTTCCCGCCGACTACCAGAGCCTGGAACGCCTGCACCTGAAGCTCGCGGCCTACCTGCAAAAAGCCCGCGACCAGGGGCTGATCAACGACAAGACCATCGTGGTGCTGCCTGAACATATCGGCACCTGGCTGATGCTCACCGGCGAAAAGAACGAGGTGTACCAGGCCCTCCACGTGAAGGATGCGATGAATTGGCTGTCGGTCAGCAACCCGCTGCTGTTCGCGCGCGCCTGGATCAGCGCGACGGGCGACAACCGCACCGACGACGCCTACCTGCGCATGAAAGCCTCCGGCATGGCACGGGACTATCAGTTGGTGTTCGGCGGCCTGGCCAAGGAATTCGGCGTCACGCTGGTGGCCGGTTCCATCACCCTGCCCAACCCGAGTGTCAACCAGGGGCAGCTGCAGGTCGGCCATGGCGCCCTATACAACGCCAGCCTGGTCTTCAACGCAGACGGCTTGCCGGTGGGCCAGCCGCAGCGCCAGCTCTACCCGATCTACGATGAGCGTGGCTTTATCGAGCCCGGTGACGAAAACATCGTCAGCGTGGTCGACACCCCAGCCGGGCGCCTGGGGGTGCTGGTGGGCAGCGACAGTTGGTACCCGGACAACTACCGCAAACTCAACGAACAAGGCGCGCAGCTGATCGCGGTGCCGGCCTTTGTGCTCGGCCGCGATACCTGGGACCGCCCTTGGCGCGGCTTCAAAAGCGTGTCCACCCCGACCGAAATCAGCCTCAAGCCCGAAGAACTCAGTGAGGGCCAAGCCTGGCACCGCCTTACGCTGATCAGCCAACAACCGGTCAGCCAGGCCAGCGCCGGCATGAGCGTGTTCCTGCGTGGGCAGTTCTGGGACTTGGGCACCGCCGGGCACAGCTTTCTCAGCAGCAATGGACAGATCAGCGCCGATGGCGAAGCCCGTGGCGCGCGCTTGTTGAATATCTGGTTGTGAAACCGGTACGGCTGGGGGATCTGTCGGTGGGCCTCGTGCACACCTTGGCCGATGCCATCCACAGCCATGGCCTGGACCCGCAGCCGCTGCTGCTGCAATACGGACTCGACCCGGCGCGCCTCGCCGAAGCCGGTGCCCGCTTGTCGATCCCGCGCTACATGCGCCTGGGCCATGCGGCCATTCAACTGACCGGCGACCCAGGCCTGGGCCTGCGCATGGGCCAGCTCAGTCGCTTGAGCCAGGCCGGGCTGGCGGGCGTCACCGCCGCCCAGGCGCCCAACGTGCGCGAGGCGGCGCGTGCGCTGACGCGCTTCGAAGCACTGTACGGCTCCAACTATCGTGGGCAGTCGAGCTTTGTCGAAGATGCCGAAGGCGCCTGGCTGCGCTTCTATTCCATCAGCCCCTACAACGCCTACAACCGCTTTGTGGTGGACTCGATCATCGCCGGCTGGCTGCATCAATTGTCCAGCCTGGCCAAGCAACCGGTGCAGGCGCAGCGCATCGATATCGAGTTCGAAGCGCCGGAGTACAGCGAACACTACAACGCGCTTGGCGACGTTCACTTCGGAGCCGACGCCAATCAACTGCGCCTCAACCAGCACACCCTGGCGCTGCGCAACCCGCAACACTGCCCGAGCACCTGGCAATTGCTGTTACAGCTGTGTGAAAGGGAATTGGAACAGTTGACCCGCACCCGCAGCCTGCGCGAGCGCATTACCCGGTTGCTCGGGCCGATGCTCAATGGCGGCCGGGAACCCGACCTGGAAGAAGTGGCGGCACGCCTGAAGCTGCCGACCTGGACGTTGCGCCGCAAACTGGCCGAAGAAGGCACTCAGTTCCGCGCGATTCTCAACGATACCCGCCGCGACCTGGCCATGACCTACATTCGCGATACGGAACTGGCGTTCGGCGAGATCGCCTACTTGCTCGGTTTTGCCTCGGCCCAGGCGTTTCAACGGGCCTTCAGGCGGTGGAACAACCAGACCCCAGGGGAATTTCGCCGCAGTCAGCGGCATTCCGCCTGAAGCCGGTCTTACAGCTCTGTCGCATCGTCTGCGGGTTCCAGCGGGTCCAACTCAATCGCGTGGTACTCGAGCAGTTCTTCCTGGTAATCGTCCATGCTGGACTCCTTGTTGAATTAAAAGCGGCTGCTGATTAATGACCTGCACAGCCAGCCTAAAGTGCCGTCATGACGAAAAAATGTCTGCACCATGACGTTCCTGCACTCAAGGATTAAACGTAGCAGCGTTACAGGGATTTAGCACCTGGGCTTTGAAGAACAATTGCAATCATTGCAATTGCAATCACATGCGAATTTCCATTAGGGTAATGGCATTCGTCGCCAGGTGACCCTCTCCATGACCGCCGCTACCGCACACGCCGCGCAGCTCTGTATCGACGCCTTGAGCACTGCTGCCGCCGCCAGCCGTTCACCGCTGTACACCGTGACACGCATGGCCGACACCCTCGAATTCAGCCGACACGCCTGGGTGATCCGCGGCCAGTCACGCTCACGCCGCGCGGGTCACTGGCCCGGCTGGTTCGCCCGTAATACGGCGGAAAAACCTTTGTTGTACCTGCACAGTGCGCAATCCTCCGCACAGCTGAGCGCGCTGTCGGACGTCACCCAACAGCGCGGCATCCTGTGCAACGACATTGAAAACCAGCCCTCCCGTTGGCCCAAAGGTGCGCAGCCGTCCTTGCCGTTGTGGCTGGCCACTCATCCGCGCTGCACACCGTATGACCCGGCCTCGGGGGACGAAGCCCAAGCGATTGTGCTGGCGGCGCTGCGTACGCTGTATGTCGACGGCAAGCCTGGTTTTTACTACCTGGCCCTGCATGATCATGACAATACAGCGGCCCTGAATGAGCAGGACCGTGAAGCTGCGCTCAAGGGTATGTACCCGCTCCAGCGGGACACGCCAGGGGATGTGCGACTGCTCGGCGCAGGCCGCGCGCTGGAAGAGGTCGTGCAGGCCAAGCGCTTGTTGGAACAGGACTGGAATATCACCGCGCAACTCTGGAGTTGCCCCAGCTACACACGGCTGGCCCGCGAAGCAGCGGCCGCTGAACGCTGGAATCGCCTGCATCCCGAGGCGCCCAGGCGCAGTTGCCATTTGCGTGATTGCCTGGCGGGGAATGCAGCGCCGGTGATTGCGGTGACCGGCTATCCGCAGGCGATTGTCGATCAGTTGGCGGGGCACGTGGAGGCGCGGTTCGTGGCGTTGGGGGCGGGCTCGGTGCAGACGGCGGCGCCCAGTCGGTATTGGATTGTGGTGTCGGCGCTCACGGCGTTGGCGGATGAGGGGCGGATCGATGCCCTGCTAGTGGAAAAAGGCATCAAGCGGTACGTCCTGAGATGAGCTGGAAATGCGATCAAAAAATGTTGAGCGGGTTTGTTGTGATGAGTGGGGCTTGTCCCCCGACGGGTTCACCGTCGACCCAAGGGGCTGCTTCGCAGCCCCGCGCAGGGCAAGCCTGCTCACCACAACAAGCCTGTTCACCACAACAGGCCTGCTCACCACAACCAGCCCGCGCCCCTATTTGATCTCCATGTTTCTCAGACTTTGCGGCGGCTGCGGGTCTGCACGCCTGCGTCCATCGCCAGCCCAGCGGTGCGTTCCAGCGCATCCGCAAACCCCTGGCGCTGCTCCGGCTCGAGCTGAGACAGAAACAACTCATCCACCGTGCTTTCGTAGATTTTCCACATCTTTTTACGCAGCACCCGGCCGGCATCGGTGATCGAGGCAAACGCCGCGCGGCCATCGCCGTCGGAGCGGGAACGCACCACCAGGCCGTCCTTTTCCAGACGGTCGACCAAGCGCGTGAGGTTGTAGCGCTCGATGGCCAGCACATCGGCCAATTCGTGCATGCGGCGGGTGCCGTCGGGGCCGCTTTCCAGGCCCCACAACGCGTCGTACCAGGCATACGGCGGCAGGTCCGCCGCTGCCAGGCGCCGCTCGATTTCACGGATCACCGTCCTGTGAGCCCTGACAAAACGGAACCATACATCCGGCTCTTTCGACGACATGCAACACCATCCGGGGAATTTCAAGAAGGTTGCAATAGTAGCTCATCCCGCGCTAGATTCGATCATGTAGTTGCAATTGCAATTACTTTGTCGGCACTCCCACAAGGAGCCCGCCACTTGAAATCCGCCTACCCTGGAGCCTCACATGACCCCGAACAACGCAGTCAGACGCGACGACGATCCGCAGGAAACCCGCGAGTGGCTGGAGTCCATCGAATCGGTGCTGTCCACCGAAGGTCGCCCGCGCGCGCACTACCTGATCGATCAGTTGCTGGATTTCGACGTGGCGCGGCATGGCGACTTCTACGGGCGGGTGACCACGCCCTACGTCAACACCATCCCGGTGGACCGCCAACTGCCCTACCCCGGCAACCTGGCCATCGAACGCCGTACCAATGCGTTTATCCGCTGGAATGCCATGGCGATGGTGTTACGTGCAGGCAAACATTCAGGTGTCGGTGGGCATATTGCGACCTATGCGTCAGCCGCCGTGTTGTACGACGTAGGCTTCGACCACTTCTTCCGTGGCCGTACCGACAGCTTTGACGGCGACCTGGTCTACATCCAGGGCCACTCCTCTCCCGGCATCTATGGTCGCGCCTACCTCGAGGGCCGCATCAGCGAAGCGCAGCTCGACAACTTCCGCCGCGAGGCCGGTGGCGACGGTATCTCGTCCTACCCGCACCCACGATTGATGCCGGACTTCTGGCAATTTCCCACGGTGTCCATGGGCCTTGGCCCGATCACCGCCGCCTACCAGGCGCGCTTTATGCGTTACCTGGAACTGCGCGGCCTCAAGCAACACCAGGGCCGCAAGGTTTGGGCATTTCTCGGTGATGGCGAAATGGACCAGCCGGAATCCCTGGCGTCCATCTCCCTGGCCGGGCGCGAGAAACTCGACAACCTGATCTTCGTGGTCAACTGCAACCTGCAACGCCTGGACGGCCCGGTGCGCGGCAATGCCAAGGTGATCCAGGAGTTCGAAAGCCTGTACCGCGCCGCCGGCTGGAACGTGATCAAAGTGATCTGGGGCGGTGGCTGGGACGCGCTGCTGGAGAAAGACCAAAGCGGCCTGCTGCGCCAACGCATGATGGAGTGCGTGGACGGCGACTATCAGAATTACAAATCACAGAACGGCGCTTACGTGCGCGAACATTTCTTTGGCAAATACCCAGAATTGCTGGCGCTGGTTGCGGACATGTCCGACGACGACATCTGGAAACTCTCACGGGGCGGGCATGACCCGGACAAGGTCTACAACGCCTACGCCGCTGCCGTGCGTCACAGTGGACAGCCTACGGTGATCCTGGCGAAAACCGTCAAGGGCTTTGGTATGGGTGAGGCCGGCGAAGGCCAGAACATCAACCATCAATTGAAGAAAATGGGCGCTGATGCAGTAAGGGCTTTCCGCGATCGCTTTGGCCTGGAAGTCGCTGACGAGCAGCTCGCCGACATTCCCTACCTCAAGCCCGCAGCCGACAGCGAAGAAGCCCGCTACTTCGCCGCACGCCGCCAGGCCCTGGGCGGCTACGTACCGGCGCGCCACAGTGCGGTCGAGCCCCTGCAGGTTCCCGAACTGTCCGCCTTCGCCACCCAACTCAAGGACACCGGCGAGCGCGCGATCTCCACCACCATGGCGTTTGTGCGCATCCTCGGCACCCTGCTCAAGGACCCGCACCTGGGCAAACTGATCGTACCGATTGTGCCGGATGAGTCGCGCACCTTCGGCATGGAGAGCCTGTTCCGACAGATCGGCATCCACTCCGCCGTAGGCCAGCTCTACACCCCACAGGACGCAGGGCAATTGAGCTACTACAAGGAAAGCAAGGACGGACAGATCATGCAGGAAGGCCTGAATGAATCCGGCGCCATTTCCTCGTGGATTGCGGCGAGTACGTCCTACAGCAATCACGGCCTGATGACGGTGCCGTTCTATATCTTCTATTCGATGTTCGGCTTCCAGCGGGTCGGCGACCTCGCCTGGGCGGCCGGTGACGCGCGGGCGCGCGGCTTCCTGCTGGGGGCCACGGCCGGGCGCACCACGCTGATGGGTGAAGGCTTGCAGCATGACGATGGGCACAGCCATATCCTGTCGTCGGTGATTCCGTGCTGCGTGTCTTACGACCCGACGTTTGCCTACGAGCTGGCGGTCATTATTCGCGAAGGTATGCGGCGGATGTATGTGCAACAGGAGGACATTTATTACTACATCACCCTGCTCAACGAAAACTACCCGCACCCGGCAATGCCCGAAGGTGTGGAAGACGGCATTCTCAAGGGCATGTACCGGCTCAAGGCCAGCCAACAGGCCCAGGTGCAACTGATGGGCAGTGGCTCAATCCTGCGCGAAGTGATCGCCGCGGCGGAGCTGCTGGAGAAGGACTTCGGCGTGCAAAGCGCCGTGTGGAGCACGACCAGCCTCACCGAATTGCGCCGTGACGGGCATGAGGTGGAACGCTGGAACCTGCTGCACCCGCAGAGCGAGCCACGGGTGAGCTACGTGGAGCAATGCCTGGCCGGGCAAACGGGGCCGGTGGTGGTGGCGACGGACTACATGAAACTCTTCGCCGATCAGATTCGCCCCTTTGTCCCCAACCGGCGCTTTGTGGCGCTGGGCACAGACGGCTTCGGGCAATCGGATACCCGTGAAAGCTTGCGGGCGTTCTTCGAAGTGGACCGGCATTTCATCGCGCTGGCGGCCTTGAAGGCACTCGCGGATGACGGCGTGATCGGCCGTGAAAAAGTCAGTGAGGCCATCAGTCGCTACGGGATCAACGTCGACAAGGCGAACCCCGTAGCGGTCTGAGTTACTGCGCAGGCGTCGGCAGCGGCGGGATCGCTTCTGTCGGCGGTGGCAGGTCCGGGTTGGTGGCTGCGGGTGCGGGCTCTGCTTGCGGTGCAATCGGCGCGGCCTCGGCAGGCGGCGTGACGGGTTGCGAAACGGCAGGCTCTTCCTTCGCCTCCTTCGCCGGCTCGACCTTCTCGGCAGCCGGTGCCACTTTAGGTTCCGGCACACCCAGTTCAGCTTTCGGCTGCTCGGGAATATGCGCAGCCTTCTTCACTTCCTGAGGCAGGAACACGTCCACCAGCGCAAAGTAGCGCTCGTAGAATTTCGGCGCCGAGACGGTTTCGCTTGCCACCTTCACCATCGAATCATCGGTGGAGCCGATCGGCATCGACACCGACCCCAGCACACCCACCCCCACACTCGCGGAATTGTTGACCTTCTTCAGCGCGTAGCGATCCTGCAAGGCATTGGCGAACATCGTCGAATGGTTGGCGCCTTTGCCATCATCGGCACACACCACGTTGAAGCTGATTTGCAGATGGGTCTCGCCGGTCTGCTGAAAGCTCTTGTTACCCACGACCACTTTCGCATCGTTACTGGTGATGATGTAGCCCTGGCTCAGCAGGGCACGCCGCGCGGCCTCGCACGCCGCGACATCACTGACCGGGTAATCCCGCGAAAACGTGCCGGAGTCGTCGAAACTCTCATGTTCATAGATAGCGGTCTTGGGTGACGAGCAGCCCGCAGCGCCCGCCAACACCAGCGCCACCCCAAGGCTACGCAAGTAAAATGATGTCGACATTGAAAATCCCGAGGAAAACAGTCAGGGCGGTATTGTGCAACAGAACGAGGCCTTGGCGCGCGCATTCCTGTCGGTAAAACGTCACAGCCTCACACGACGCCGCTCGTAGGAAAAAGCCCAGCGCACATATGATCGATAAACACGCGCACTTTGGCCGAGGCATGGCGACTTGATGGCCACAACATCCAGAAACTGCCACGGTGCTCGATACAGTCGTCCAGCACCCTTTGCAGGCGCCCCTCACGCACCGCGTGGTTGACCATGTAATCCGGCAGGCAAGCGATTCCCAATCCTTCTAGCACCACATGGTTGAGGGACTCGATGGTCGTGCTGACCAGTGGGGTGCGCAAAGTGGGCTCCGACGCACCGGGAGCCAGGCGCAAAGGCCAAGGCTCCAGCTTGCCCGTGGCGCAGAATTTGTGGCGAAGGCAGGCATGTTCGCTCAACTGCTGCGGGTGCTGGGGCGTGCCATGCTCACGGAAATAGGCCGGGGTGCCCACCAACACCAGTTGATAGTGCCCCAGGTGACGGGCCATCAAGCGTGAATCTTCCGGCTTGCCTGTACGAATCACCGCGTCGAAACCTTCTTCGATCACGTCCACCATACGGTCGGAGAAATCCACATCCAGCTCGATCTCCGGGTAGGCGCGCATAAAGTCACTGAGCACCGGCATCAGCAAACCGCGCACTTGCGGCACGCTGATGCGTAACTTGCCACGGGGTGTGGCGCTGGCCTCCGTCAGTTCCCGTTCGGCAGCCTCGACCTCAGCCAGGATACGCCGCGAACGCTCGAGGAACAGCGCGCCTTCGCTGGTCAAGGTGATGCTACGGGTACTGCGGTGAAACAGCCGAACCCCCAGGCGCTGTTCCATCCGCGCGATGCTTTTGCCGATGGCCGAAGACGACACGCCGAGCAGACGGCCAGCGGTGGTGAAACTGCGCGTCTCTGCCACCTGCACGAATACCGAAAGGCTGCCCAGACTGTCCATGATGTGCCCTTTGAGATTGCGGACACCGAAGTCCGATAAGTTCGGAACCTTAGCCTGTTTTTCCGCCGACCACAGCCCCCTACTCTGCCTGCTTGACCTTTTGCATGGACAGAACACGATGACCTCCCTCACCGATTCCCCAGTCACAACCCGGCCTGAAACACTGCCGATGGCTGGCTTGCTGGCCTTGGCCAGCGCCGGCTTTATCACCATTCTCACTGAAGCCATGCCCGCCGGGCTGCTGCCGCAGATGGGCGAAGGCCTGGGCGTGTCGCCCGCGCTGGTCGGCCAATTGGTCACGCTGTATGCACTTGGATCGCTCCTCGCCGCCATCCCGCTGACGCTGTTGACCCGAGGCTGGCGGCGCCGCCCCTTGTTGCTGGTGGCCATTGGCGGCTTTGCGCTGGTCAACAGCGTGACCGCACTGTCCAGCCACTACGGGCTGACCCTGGTTGCGCGCTTCTTTGCCGGCGTATTCGCCGGGCTACTTTGGGCGCTGCTGGCGGGTTATGCCAGCCGGATGGTTGCGCCACACCTGCAAGGCCGGGCAATCGCGGTAGCCATGCTGGGTGCACCGCTGGCGCTGTCATTGGGTGTGCCCGCCGGCACCTTTCTGGGCGCCGCGGTTGGATGGCGCCTGAGTTTTGCGATCATGACCGGGCTGACGCTGGTGCTACTGATCTGGGCGCGCTGGCAACTTCCGGATTTTGCCGGCGAACGCGCCGAAAAACGCTTGGGGCTGCATCAAGTGCTGACATTGCCAGGCATTCGTCCGGTGCTGTGGGTGACCTTCACCTACGTGCCGGCCCACAACATTCTCTATACCTATATCGCCCCGCTGCTGGTACCGGCTGGAATTGTCACCGATATCGATCGGGTGCTGCTGGTGTTCGGCCTCGCTGCATTGTTGAGCATCTGGCTGGCCGGCGTATTGATTGATCGGTGGTTGAGCGCACTGCTGCTGATCAGTTGCGCCCTATTTGGCCTGATCGCCTTAGCGCTGGCGTTTTGGATCGACCTGCCAGCCGTCATCTACGTCACCGTGGCACTCTGGGGCTTGGCCTTCGGCGGGCTGCCCGCGCTGCTGCAAACGGCACTGGCCAAGTCGGCGGGCGAGTCAGCAGATGCCGCGCAATCGATGCTGGTGACCGTATGGAACCTGGGCATAGCGGGCGGCGGTTTGGCGGGCGGCGCGTTACTACAAGGCTGGGGCGTCGGCGCATTTCCATGGGTGGTTGTGCTGCTGATGCTTTTGGCAATAACCGGCGCGCTACAGGCTGCGCCCCAACAACTGGCCCGGCCATCCCTCCAGGTCGAACGTTGAAATGCGCTCATAGCCACAGGACTCATAAAACCGCACCAGGTCGCCGGTCCCACCGCCATAGCAGTCCACCCGCAAACGCCTTACTCCCGCAGCACGGGCACGGTCGTCGGCGAAAGCCATAAGGCGCCGCCCGATACCCCGTACACGCTGATCCCGCGAGGCGATCAGCAGCCGCACATACACCTCCGGCTCTGTCGCCGCGGGCACATAAGCCATGGGCTCGCCCAACACGAGTGCCGCCAGGATCTGGCCGCCGCGCGCCTCAACCACCCACGCACCCGGCATCGCGCAGGCATCGGTGACTTGCGCAACCCGTCGCGGCGAAGCCGACCAAGGCTCAGCCCCCCATTGACCGTGATTGCCCATGGACACGAACCAGGCAATCACCTCGTCGAACACCTGCAAAACCGCTGGGGCATCCGCCACACTGGCGCGGCGGATCATCACCCCCTCACTTCCTTGATCGAACATGCTACAAACTCCCTGGTCCGCACAGTGAAGGCCCAGTCTAGCGCACATAAAAAACCCCCGGACTTTTCAGGCCGAGGGCTTTTTATTCAAACCGACATCAGTACTTCTTGATATCAGCCTTGGTCTCCAACTGCTTGCGGTAAGCCGCGAAGTCTTGCTGACCGACACGGGAAGCGAGGAAGCGGCGGTATTGCGCCTTTTCTTCGTCCGTCGGGGCAGCGGCTTCGTTGACGCCATTCAAGCGCACGATCACCAGGCTACCGTCGGCCAGGGTCACCGTGGTAAACGTCGGCTTATCCTTGGCCGCAGGCTTGGGCATGCGGAACAGGGCTTGCAGCACGGCCGGGTCAATGGTTTCCTGGCTACGGGTAGCCGCTTCAGTGACCTTCCATGCCTGGCCGTCGACCGGCTGGTTCAGCGGGGTCTTGCCATCACGCAGGCTGGCGATCAACTCATCAGCGTGGGTCTTGGCAGCCGCGCTGGCGCGCTCTTTGGCCATCTGGGTGCGAATCGCCGCTGCAACACTTTCCAGCGGCAGTTGCGCAGGCTTCAGGTGCTCTTTGGCACGCAGCACGATGATGGTCTCCGGGTCCAGTTCGATGGCGGTGCTGTTGGCACCCTCATCCAACACTTCCGGGCTGAACGCGGCGGTGACCACGGCACGGTTGGCCGCAACACCTTCACCACCTTCGCGGCCAAATGGCACAGAGGTGTGGACGGTCAGCTTCAGGTCGGACGCCGGCTGGGCCAGGTCGGAGGCTTCGAATGCCGCATCTTCCAATTGCTTGGTCGCTTCGACAAAACGCTGCTCGACTTGCTGGGTCTTGAGCTCTTTGGTCAGCTTGTCTTTCAGGCTGGCAAACGTCGGCACTTGCGGTGCTTCAACGCCCAACAACTTGATCAGGTGCCAACCGAAGGTGCTGCGCACCGGCGCCGAAACCTGGTCCTTGTTCAACGCGTACAAGGCCGTTTCGAAGTCCGGGTCGTAGACGCCAGGGCCGGCAAAGCCCAGGTCGCCGCCATTGCTGGCCGAACCTGGATCCTGGGAGAACTCCTTGGCCAGGGCTTCGAACTTCTCACCCTTGGCCAGGCGTGCCTGGATTTCCTCGATCTTGGCCTTGGCTTGCGCGTCGGTGACCTTGTCGTTGACTTCAATCAGGATGTGCGCGGCACGACGCTGTTCAGCGAGGTTCGCGGTTTCTTTCTGATAGGCAGCCTGCAACTCATCGTCCTTCACGGCAACCTGGTCGAAGAAGGATGACTTCTTCAGTTCCAGATAGTCGATGACCACTTGATCAGGGGTCATGAACTCTTTGGCGTGCTGGTCGTAGTAAGCCTTGACCTCGTCATCGGTGAGTTTCACCGCCGCAGGGTTAGCCTTGATGTTGACGGTGGCGAAGTCGCGGGTCTGTTTTTCCAGACGGGCGAATGCCAGCACTTCGGAATCGGTGACGAAACCGCTGCCGGCGATACCTGCACGCACCTGGCCGATCAGCATTTCCTGGGTCAGCATCTGACGGAATTGCAGACGGCTGTAGCCCAGCTGACGGATCACCTGGTCAAAGCGTTCAGCGTTGAACTTGCCGTCCACCTGGAATTCCGGCGTCTGCAGGATCACTTGGTCCAAGGCAGCTTCAGAGAAGCCAAACTTGGAATCGGCGGCGCCTTGCAGCAACAGCTTGCGATCGATCAGGCTTTTGAGGGCGGCTTCGCGCAGCAGTTTTTCGTCCAGCAGAGAAGCATCGAAATCCTTGCCCAGCTGTTGCATCAGCTGGCGACGTTGCATGTCGACGGCCTGGCTCAGTTCGGTCTGGGTGATTTCTTCACCGTTGACCTTGGCCACGTCCTGCTTACTATTACCCGAAGCCTGGAAAATGGCCTCGATACCGGTGAACGCCATCAATGCGACGATGATCCCGATGATGGTCTTGGCAATCCAGCCTTGTGAATTGTCCCTGATATTTTGCAGCATGCGTCCCCCAGAAACGGTTGAACTTCAAAAATAGGCAACCGTGGAGCGTGGGTAGAGTCCGGATAGAAGAAAGGCGCATCCGAGGATGCGCCTTCTCGTAACTGGCGGAGCGGACGGGGGTTTGAACCCACACCCCCGGCGTGGCGACCCGATGGATACGTGGGTCAGCTGCCGCTCCGCTGCCAGGTCGAACCTGCGTTCGACCCGGGTAGGTAAAGGCTTGATCGAAACTTAGTTGACGGCTTCTTTCAGGGCTTTACCGGCTTTGAAACCTGGTTTTTTGGCAGCAGCGATTTGCAGTGCTTTGCCAGTCTGTGGGTTACGGCCAGTGCGAGCTGGGCGGTCAGTCACAGAGAAAGTACCGAAGCCTACCAGTACCACGGAGTCGCCGGCCTTCAGAGCGCCAGTGACGGATTCGATTACTGCATCCAGCGCACGGCCAGCAGCAGCTTTCGGGATATCAGCGGATGCAGCGATAGCATCAATCAGTTCCGACTTGTTCACTCTAAGTCCCCTTATATATCTATTGAGTATGATTCTAAGTTTTTTTGGTAAAAGCAAAAACCAGTGCTGAATGGCCTACAGACACTTAAGAGCCGCTTTATAACAAGGGCTCTAAAAAGCTGTCAAGGAAGCCCCCAGGCTCCAGCACATTAATGCGTGCTAATTCTTTCCTTGGAATCAGACTCGCGTTTTTCGTCCTTCGCGACTATCTCCGGAGCCACATCCGGCAAGGGCTCCGGCGCGTATTGCAGCGCAATTTGCAGGACCTCGTCAATCCATTTAACCGGTTTAATCTGAAGATCCTGCTTGATATTGTCAGGAATCTCCTTCAAGTCGCGAACATTCTCTTCAGGAATGATCACGGTCTTGATACCGCCCCGGTGTGCCGCAAGCAATTTCTCTTTCAGGCCACCGATGGCCAATACCTGGCCACGCAGGGTGATTTCCCCAGTCATTGCGACATCGGCTCGCACCGGAATGCCGGTCAATGCCGACACCAGGGCCGTGCACATGCCTACGCCGGCGCTAGGGCCGTCTTTAGGCGTCGCCCCTTCCGGCATATGGATGTGGGTGTCGTGCTTCTCGTGGAAGTCCAGGGGGATCCCCAGGCTCCTGGCGCGGCTGCGCACTACGGTCTGCGCGGCGGTGATGGATTCGACCATCACGTCACCCAGGGAACCGGTCTTGATCAGTTGGCCTTTACCCGGGATCACCGCGGCTTCGATGGTCAGCAATTCGCCGCCCACTTGGGTCCACGCCAGGCCCGTCACCTGCCCTACCTGATCCTGTTGCTCGGCCAGGCCATAGCGGAATTTACGCACGCCCAGGAAGTGTTCCAGGGAGTCGGCCGTGACCTTCACCGAGAAGCGTTTTTCCAGCGCATGTTCCTTGACCGCCTTGCGGCAGATCTTCGCGATCTGGCGCTCCAGGCCCCGTACACCGGCCTCGCGGGTGTAATAACGCACGATATCGCGGATCGCCTCGACCTCGAATTCGATCTCGCCCTTCTTCAGGCCGTTGGCCGAAATCTGCTTGGGCGCGAGGTATTTGACCGCGATGTTGATCTTCTCGTCTTCGGTGTAGCCCGGCAGACGAATCACCTCCATCCGGTCCAGCAATGCCGGCGGAATGTTCATGGAGTTGGAGGTGCACAGAAACATCACGTCGGACAGGTCGTAGTCGACTTCCAGGTAATGGTCGTTGAAATTGTGGTTCTGCTCGGGATCGAGCACTTCGAGCAACGCCGAGGCCGGATCGCCACGCATGTCGCTGCCCATTTTGTCGATTTCATCGAGCAGGAACAGCGGGTTGCGCACCCCCACCTTCGTCATCTTTTGAATCAATCTTCCTGGCATCGAACCGATGTACGTCCGGCGATGACCACGAATTTCCGCTTCATCGCGTACACCACCGAGGGCCATGCGCACGAATTTACGGTTGGTGGCATTGGCAATCGACTCGGCCAGCGAGGTTTTACCCACACCCGGCGGGCCCACCAGGCACAACACCGGACCGCGAATCTTTTTCACGCGCTTTTGCACGGCGAGGTATTCGAGGATGCGTTCTTTGACTTCTTCAAGGCCATAGTGGTCGGCATCGAGGATGTCTTCAGCACGGGCCAGGTCCAGGCGCACCTTGGTCTGGGCCTTCCACGGCACCTGCACCAGCCAGTCGATGTAGGAGCGCACCACGGTGGCTTCGGCCGACATCGGCGACATTTGCTTGAGTTTGTTCAGCTCGGCGTTGGCCTTGGTCAGGGCGTCTTTCGGCAGGCCGGCGGCATCGATACGCTTTTTCAGCTCTTCGATTTCGTTGTGGCCTTCCTCGCTGTCGCCGAGTTCCTTCTGAATGGCCTTCATCTGCTCATTCAGGTAGTACTCGCGCTGGCTGCGCTCCATTTGTTTCTTCACGCGACCACGAATGCGTTTCTCAACCTGCAGCAGGTCGATTTCGGCATCCAGCAGTGCCAGCACATGCTCAACACGGGCCGGCAGGTCGATGATTTCGAGGATGTCTTGCTTCTGCTCGATTTTCAGCGCCATGTGCGCGGCCATGGTGTCGACCAGGCGGCTTGGCTCATCGATGCTGTTAAGGGACGACAGAACTTCAGCCGGGACTTTCTTGCCCAACTGCACATATTGCTCGAATTGCGAGAGCAGGCTGCGTACAAAAACTTCGGACTCGCGCTCCGGGGCCTCGACTTCGTCGATCAGTGCTACTTCGGCGCGCAGGTGACCATCCACCTCCATGAAGCGCTCGACCGCACCGCGCTGCTCGCCTTCCACCAACACCTTGACGGTGCCATCCGGCAGCTTGAGCAATTGCAGGACAGTAGCAATGGTGCCAACGCGATACAGGGCCTCTTCGCCCGGATCATCATCAGCAGGATTTCTTTGGGCCAACAGCAGGATCTGCTTGTCGCCCGTCATCGCTGCCTCAAGGGCTTCGATAGACTTCTCGCGCCCCACGAACAGCGGGATAACCATGTGCGGATAGACGACGACATCACGCAACGGCAGGAGAGGCAATTCGATGGTTGTCTTCATGATTTCGCCTCTATGACAGTTGAAAAGTAAGCTTGAAACCAAGATGGGGGCTGCATGCAAAAAAAACAAGCTTATTGCCAGCAGTTAAACGCAGTAAACGCTCTGGCGTAAAAAACCTCGTAAAAACAAAGGGGCCCCTGGAGGCCCCTTGTTTATACCGACACTGCGAAACGCTTACGCGTCTGGCGCAGCCTTGGCAGTCGGCTCACTGTTTTCGTAGATATACAGTGGCTTGGACTTACCTTCTATAACGCTTTCGTCGATCACCACTTTACTCACCTCGGACTGCGAGGGGATTTCGTACATGGTGTCGAGCAGTACGCCTTCAAGAATCGAACGCAGACCACGTGCACCGGTCTTGCGTTCCAGTGCCCGCTTGGCCACCGATTTGAGCGCGTCGGTACGGAACTCGAGGTCTACACCTTCCATCTCGAACAACTTGGCGTATTGCTTGGTCAGGGCGTTTTTCGGTTCGGTGAGGATCTGAATCAGAGCAGCCTCATCCAATTCGTCCAACGTGGCCAGGACCGGCAGACGGCCAACGAATTCCGGGATCAGACCGAACTTGACCAGATCGTCAGGCTCGACTTCACGCAGGGACTCGCCCACCTTCTTGCCTTCTTCCTTGCTGCGCACTTCCGCACTGAAACCAATGCCACCACGGGTGGAGCGTTGCTGGATAACTTTTTCCAGACCGGAGAACGCACCGCCACAGATGAACAGGATGTTGCGCGTATCAACCTGAAGGAATTCCTGCTGCGGGTGCTTGCGGCCGCCTTGTGGCGGTACGGAAGCAACCGTGCCTTCGATCAGTTTCAACAGGGCTTGCTGCACGCCTTCACCGGAAACGTCCCGGGTGATCGACGGGTTGTCCGACTTGCGCGAGATCTTGTCGATTTCGTCGATGTAGACAATACCCATCTGGGCTTTCTCTACGTCGTAGTCGCACTTCTGCAGCAGCTTCTGAATGATGTTCTCGACGTCCTCACCCACGTAGCCAGCCTCGGTGAGGGTGGTGGCGTCGGCGATTGTGAACGGAACGTTCAAGAGACGAGCGAGGGTTTCTGCAAGCAAGGTTTTACCCGAGCCTGTAGGACCGATCAGCAAGATGTTGCTCTTGCCGAGTTCAACTTCGTCGCCTTTCTTGTCACGCTGGTTCAAGCGCTTGTAGTGGTTGTACACCGCTACGGCCAAAACCTTCTTTGCACGCTCTTGACCAATCACGTATTGATCAAGGATGCCGCTGATTTCTTTAGGCGAAGGCAATTTATGCGCGCTGCTTTCGGCCTGGGCTTCCTGCACCTCCTCACGGATGATGTCATTGCACAGGTCGACGCACTCGTCGCAGATAAAGACCGAGGGGCCGGCAATCAATTTGCGTACTTCATGCTGGCTTTTGCCACAGAAGGAGCAATAGAGCAGCTTGCCGTTGTCCTCGCCGTTGCGGGTGTCAGTCATTCGTTCGATCCAAATCCGATAGGCTTGCAACACAAGATGAAGGCTTATGCGGGCTTTTTCAAGCCCGCCAGTGGTCGGACATGCCGACCAGCCCTATTTTGAGCGGCTTATATTAAGCGGGGCGCTTGTCGATCACTGCGTCGATCAGCCCGTAATCACGCGCTGCCTCGGCACTCATGAAGTTGTCGCGGTTGGTGTCGCGCTCGATTTCTTCCAGGGTGTGCCCGCTGTGCTTGGCCATCAGCGTGTTGAGACGCTCACGGATAAACAGGATTTCCTTGGCGTGGATTTCGATGTCCGACGCCTGGCCCTGGAAACCGCCCAATGGCTGGTGAATCATCACGCGCGAGTTAGGCAGGCAGAAACGCTTGCCTTCAGCACCTGCGGTCAACAGGAATGCGCCCATGCTGCAGGCCTGACCGATACAGGTGGTCGATACATTTGGCTTGATGAACTGCATGGTGTCGTAGATCGACATGCCTGCTGTCACCGAACCGCCTGGGGAGTTGATGTAGAGATGGATGTCCTTGTCCGGGTTTTCCGCTTCAAGGAACAGCAGCTGCGCACAGATCAGGTTGGCCATGTAGTCCTCTACCGGGCCCACCAGAAAGATCACTCGCTCCTTGAGCAGGCGCGAGTAGATGTCGTAGGCGCGTTCGCCACGAGCGGACTGCTCGACAACCATCGGGACCAGGCCGCCAGCGGCCTGGATATCAGAGTTCTGCTGAATATAGGAATTACGGAACATGCTCTGCAGTTACTCCCAAATAGTCATGTCTTGAAAACGCATAAGCCAGCGCGAGGCTGGCTTATGGTTGAATTTCCAACGAGTTGGACAATCAGTCGGCTTGTGCTGCTTCCGCCGGCTTGACTGCTTCTTCGTAAGAGACCGCTTTATCGGTCACCTTAGCCTTCTGCAGAACAGTATCCACAACTTGTTCTTCCAGCACAACCGAACGCACTTCGTTCAGCTGCTGATCGTTCTTGTAGTACCAAGCCACGACCTGCTCAGGTTCCTGGTAGGCCGAAGCCATTTCCTGGATCATTTCGCGAACGCGGTCTTCGTCAGGCTTGAGGTCGAACTGCTTGACCACTTCAGCCACGATCAGGCCCAGCACAACGCGGCGCTTGGCTTGCTCTTCGAACAGCTCGGCAGGCAGCTGGTCAGGCTTGATGTTGCCACCAAACTGCTGAACAGCTTGTACGCGCAGGCGATCCACTTCGTTGGACAGCAGGGCCTTAGGCACTTCGATCGGGTTGGCGGCCAGCAGACCGTCCATGACCTGGTTCTTGACCTTGGACTTGATGGCCTGACGCAGCTCGCGCTCCATGTTCTTGCGAACTTCGGTGCGGAAGCCTTCGATACCGGTTTCCTTGATACCGAATTGAGCGAAGAACTCTTCGTTCAGCTCTGGCAGCTTAGGCTCGGAAACACTGTTGACGGTCACAGTGAACTCGGCGGCTTTGCCAGCCAGGTCCAGGTTCTGGTAGTCAGCAGGGAATTCCAGGTTCAGTACGCGCTCTTCGCCGGCTTTGGCGCCAACCAGGCCGTCTTCGAAACCAGGGATCATGCGGTTGGAACCCAGCACCAGCTGAGTGCCCTTGGCGGAGCCGCCGGCGAACGCTTCGCCGTCAACCTTGCCAACGAAATCGATGTTCAGCTGGTCTTCGTTCTGGGCAGCACGCTCGGCCACTTCGAAACGAGTGTTCTGCTTGCGCAGGATTTCCAGCATGTTGTCCAGGTCCGAATCAGCCACTTCGGCGCTCAGGCGCTCGATGGCGATACCGTCGAAACCGGCCACTTCAAATTCAGGGAACACTTCGAATACGGCAACGTATTCCAGGTCCTTGCCCGCTTCCAGGGACTTAGGCTCGATCGACGGCGAACCCGCCGGATTCAGTTTTTGCTCAACGACCGCTTCGTAGAAGGAAGCCTGGATCACGTCACCGACAGCTTCCTGGCGCGCATCGGCACCAAAACGGCGTTTGATTTCGCTCATTGGCACTTTGCCTGGACGGAAACCAGCGATCTTGGCCTTTTGGGCAGTCTGCTGCAGACGCTTGTTGACCGCAGTCTCGATACGCTCAGCCGGCACGGTGATGCTCAGGCGACGCTCGAGAGCAGTAGTATTTTCAACAGAAACTTGCATGGATATTCCTCGTTGCACAGACGTTAGCCGGCCATTTCCGACCCCAATCAAGGGCATGCATTCTAGTGGGTCAAACTCAAGAAGTCACCCTACTGGAAATACGCCCGAAAACAGCCGGCAATTTATCGGTACGAAGGCACTGATGCACCTCGCCCCGGTGACAAATACAGCCCATCACGCCAGGGCTCTGCGCCGCCCCTTCTATATATAGAAGAAGTCGTCATCCATCACCCCGACGACCAACCCTCACACAGGGCTGGCAGGCAGTGCGGCATCATCGAGATACATAAATACGACGAAACGCCCTGCCATTGCGACCCAGTACCTGCAGCCGCGGAATATTCGAACCGCTAAAACCAAAAAAGGCGCCAGACTGTTAAATCTGGCGCCTTTCGNAATATGGGGTGGACGAAGGGGATCGAACCCTCGACAACGGGAGTCACAATCCCGTGCTCTACCAACTGAGCTACGCCCACCATATTGCGTTAACAAAGAAACCAAACTACTTCTTTGTCGAGCTTTACCCTGTCTTTTAACGGGGCCAAGCTTTAATTGGTGCGGATGAAGAGACTCGAACTCTTACGCCTCGCGGCGCTGGAACCTAAATCCAGTGTGTCTACCAATTCCACCACATCCGCGCTTGAAGCTCTTAAAGCAAAGGCGCCAGACGATTAATCTGGCGCCTTTTCAANAATATGGGGTGGACGAAGGGGATCGAACCCTCGACAACGGGAGTCACAATCCCGTGCTCTACCAACTGAGCTACGCCCACCATCTAACGCTACTTGTGCCAAAGCTGCCTAATGGCGCACCCGGCAGGACTCGAACCTGCGACCATCCGCTTAGAAGGCGGATGCTCTATCCAGCTGAGCTACGGGCGCCTTATTAATCTGTACTCTTGGAGGATTACAAACTAAGTGCTTCCAGCCTTGCAGAACAATCATCTATTCCGCCCGACCTTCTTAACCAGTGCTAGGCTGTGCCCGACAAGTGCGACGAATAGTATAGATGCCCCCGAAACCCGTCAAATCTTTTTTGAAAAAAACTGATTTTATTTAAGGAGTTAGGGCAATTTGCAGACCAAGCGCCTTTGCCCTCACGTCCTGGCATGCGAGAATGCGCGCACTTTTCTTCCCCCTCTCGATGGTTAATCACGCGTAATGACTGCACAACTTATCGACGGCAAATCAATCGCCGCCAGCCTGCGCCAGCAGATCGCCAAACGCGTCACCGAGCGTAGCCAGCAAGGCCTGCGCACGCCCGGCCTCGCGGTGATCCTGGTCGGCAGCGATCCTGCCTCTCAGGTTTATGTCTCGCACAAGCGTAAAGACTGTGAAGAGGTCGGCTTTATTTCCAAGGCCTACGACTTGCCTTCCGAGACCACCCAGCAGGCCCTTACGGACCTGATCGATGGCCTCAACGAAGACCCGAAGATGGATGGCATCCTGCTCCAGCTGCCGCTGCCCGACCATCTGGACGCCTCCAAATTGCTGGAGCGCATTCGCCCGGACAAAGATGTCGACGGTTTCCATCCTTATAATGTCGGCCGCCTGGCCCAGCGTATTCCGCTGCTGCGCCCGTGCACCCCGAAAGGCATCATGACCCTGCTGGAAAGCACCGGCGTCGACCTGTACGGCCTCGACGCCGTGGTTGTCGGCGCGTCCAACATCGTGGGTCGCCCGATGGCCATGGAGTTACTGCTGGCCGGCTGCACCGTGACCGTCACCCACCGCTTCACCAAGGACCTCGCCGGCCACGTCGGCCGCGCCGACTTGGTGGTCGTCGCGGCCGGCAAGCCGGGGCTGGTCAAGGGTGAGTGGATCAAGGAAGGCGCCATCGTCATCGACGTGGGCATCAACCGCCAGGAAGACGGCAAGCTCGTCGGCGACGTGGTGTACGAGACCGCCCTGCCCCGTGCCGGCTGGATTACCCCAGTACCCGGCGGGGTCGGCCCGATGACCCGCGCCTGCCTGCTGGAAAACACCCTGTACGCCGCAGAAACCCTGCACGATTAATAACCAGGCGTACTGAAAAAGCCCTGCCTTATCGCAGGGCTTTTTATTGCCCGTGATAAACCCTGTTTTTTCTTAGTTTTTAAGTACTTTCGTCTGGTTTTAGAAGAACATTCGACAGTCTCTCGTCCATACTCCTAAAATGTAACGGCATTTATCAAAAAACCGTTCCTGAACGGTATTTCCTTACTTTTTAGCGAGTTCATCCGCGTGAAAATTCGTCTCTCTATCATCAGCCTGTTTTTCGCTTTCACAGGCAACTTCGCGCACGCCGCCGAAACCACCCAGGCGCCGCGTGACACCTCCAAACTGCAAATTGCATCCGGCAGCGCCATGCTGGTCGACCTGCAGACCAACAAGGTGATCTATTCCAGCAACCCTGACGTGGTGGTGCCCATCGCCTCGGTGAGCAAATTGATGACCGGCCTGATCGTGCTGGAAGCCAAGCAGAACATGGACGAGTACATCGATATCAACATTACCGACACGCCGGAGATGAAAGGCGTGTTCTCCCGCGTGAAGATCGGCAGCCAGATGCCCCGTAAGGAAATGCTGCTGATCGCCCTGATGTCTTCGGAAAACCGCGCCGCCGCGAGCCTGGCCCACCACTATCCGGGCGGTTACGCCGCGTTCATCGCCGCGATGAACGCCAAGGCCAAGGCCTTGGGCATGACCAGCACGCACTATGTCGAACCCACCGGTCTGTCCATCCACAACGTCTCCACCGCCCGCGACCTGAGCAAACTGCTGGCCGCCGCGCGACACTATCCGTTGCTCAGCCAACTGAGCACCACCAAGGAAAAGACCGTGTCGTTCCGCAAGCCCAACTACACCTTGGGCTTCTCCAACACCGACCACCTGATCAACCGCGCCAACTGGGACATCAAGCTGACCAAGACCGGCTTCACCAACCAGGCCGGTCATTGCCTGGTGCTGGTGACGAGCATGGGCAACCGCCCGGTGTCGCTGGTAATCCTGGATGCCTTTGGCAAATTCACCCACTTTGCCGATGCCAGCCGCATTCGTAATTGGGTAGAGACCGGCAAGAGCGGCTCGGTGCCGGATGTGGCGTTGCGCTACAAGGCCGACAAGAACCTGAAGAACCGTCCGAACGCGGCAGAAGTGCGTCGCTAAGCAACAACGCCCGATCCAATGTGCAATACCCGTGTGGGAGAGGGCTTGCCCCCTCCCACATTTTTTATCGGTGCTCCGCCAGCACTTTAAGCGCCTGCGCCGCCGCCCGCTCCTGCCCGGCCTGGGCCGTGGCGTTGGCCGCATCCCGCCAGCGCTGGGCGTCCACATTCGCCGGCAATTGGCTCGGACGCTGGGTGAGGATTGCCCAACTCCCGGCGCTTTTCCACTTCGACTCAAAGTCGCTGAAGCTCATCAACAGCCGCCGGTCCATGCCCGAACGCAGCAACACCGTGCTTTTCTGTTGATTGAACCCCACCACAACCACGTAGTGCGCGTCGGACCACAGCCCGCCGCCGATCCGCGCCATCACCGGATACCCCGCCGCCACTTGCGCCAGCACCGCCGTCAGCCTGGCATCCAGCGGGTACACCATCAGCCCGTACTCGCGCGCCAACACCTGCATGTTGCGCTCAAGGTCCGCTTCGCCGCCCGGTAGATGCAGTGGCTTATCCAGCAACCCCGGTGTCATGACAATGCCTTGTTGCGACAGCATGCTGGCTAACGCCGTAGGACCGCTCTGATAAGCCTCGCTGCGAAACGTCGGCACGCCATTGAGTTCGACACGCTCCGGCAGGCCCGCCAGTTTCGACGGGGTTGCGGAACAGGCCACAAGCCCCAGGGCGCAGGCCAATAGAAAGGATGTTTTAAGGTTCGACCGTAACCGCAATTTTCTACTCTCTTGATCAACTGCCGGTGAGGGCCCTGATCATAGGACGCCCGGCCACGCGGGTATAGCCCGTAGGCTTAGTAAAGGAAGCGGATAGAGCAAACACGTTGGACGGACACGACCATTGGTCAATAGCAGGCAACCGCCGGGTAGCTAGACTGTCCATTGAGAAGACTGTGTGTGCCCCGTACGGGGTGAGAGGAGGCCCGAATGAGCCTTGCAACGACGATTTTCCTGTTGATCTGCGGTTGGCTGTCGGTAGCCGCCGCCATGTTGTGGGGGGTGTTGCGCATCACCCGCCGGCACCATCACCCCCACGTAAAACCCGCTGCGCCCGCCAAGCCTCATAAGGCGGCGGTGCACCACGCCTAGCCAGGCATGCAATTGAAGTCCTGAGTCGCTGCGACCTCCTTGCCGTGACCATCCATCAAGGCTGCGCGCACGGTGGTACCCAGGCTGGACTCCACCAGGGTGTAATGCTCACCCGCCTTGAAATGCTTGTATTCGACGCGTCCCTGGCAGTCCTGCTGGTTGTCGTCACCCGCCTCCTCCTCGAACAGCGTCACATCCAGGCGGTGGTCCCCCGGCGAGACCTCAAAAAAGCGGCCGTCATCCACACGCTTGCCGTCCACGCGTTCAGCCATCAGGTCGTTCGGCGCTTCTTCCTTCAAGCCGATCCAGGCTTCACTCGGGTCAGCTTTGGGCATTGGCCCGGCGCACGCCGACAACAACAGCGCAGCACCGAGGGCGGGAATCAATAACAGGGGTTTGAGTGACATGGCAGGGCTCCAAAGCAGGACAATGTGTCCGATGGGTTACAAGCTTGGGCGGCTGACCTGCCTAGAACAAATGAATGCCTATGAAACGATTTTCAGCCCTTACCTAAATGTTCCTTCACCTGGCTGAAAGGTGCGTGTTAGGTGGGTCGCGTGAGACTGCCGGGGTTTGCAATCCTGCTCCTCCGGAGGTTTACGCATGCTCGGGCTGGTAAAGACCGCACTGCAAAAGCCGTACACGTTTATCGTGTTGGCCATATTCATCTGCATCATCGGGCCGATGGCGGCCCTGCGTACGCCCACTGACGTTTTCCCCGATATCGGCATCCCCGTGGTCGCCGTGGTCTGGCAGTACAACGGCCTGTCGCCGGACGCCATGGCCGGTCGTGTGATCTACACCTACGAACGCTCCCTGAGCACCACCGTCAACGACATCGAACACATCGAATCGCAATCGCTGCCCGGCATGGGCATCGTCAAGATCTTCTTCCAGCCCGGCGTGGATATCCGCACCGCCAACGCCCAAGTGACGGCGGTGTCACAAACTGTACTCAAGCAGATGCCGCCGGGTATCACACCGCCGCTGATCCTCAACTACAGCGCCTCCACGGTGCCGATCCTGCAGATGGCGTTCTCCAGCCCCAGCCTGTCGGAAGCCAAGATCCGCGACCTGGTGCAGAACAACATCCGCCTGCCCTTGAGCGCCCTGCCCGGCCTGGCCATGCCCACGCCCATGGGCGGCAAGCAACGCCAGATCACCCTCGACCTTGACCCACAGGCACTCGCCGCCAAAGGCCTGTCGGCCCAGGACGTAGGCAACGCCCTGGCGCTGCAGAACCAGATCATCCCGGTGGGCACCGCCAAGCTCGGCCCCAACGAATACACGATCCTGCTGAATAACAGCCCCAAGGCCATCGATGAACTCAACGACCTGCCGATCAAGACCGTCGACGGCGCGCTGATCACCATCGGCCAGGTCGCCCACGTGCGTGACGGCTCGCCGCCGCAGACCAACATCGTGCGCGTCGACGGCCACCGTGCAGTGCTGATGCCGGCGCTTAAAAACGGCAGCATTTCGACCCTGTCGATCATCGACGGCATCCGCCAGATGCTGCCGCGCATCAACGAAACCCTGCCACCGTCACTGAAGACCTCGTTACTGGGCGACGCCTCGGTGTTCGTCAAACAATCGGTCGGCAGCGTGGCCCAGGAAGGCATCATCGCCGCACTGCTGACGAGTGCGATGATCCTGCTGTTCCTCGGCAGCTGGCGCTCCACGATCATTATTGCCGCCTCGATTCCGCTGGCCGTGCTATCGGCCATCGCACTGCTGGCGGTCAGTGGGCAAACCCTCAACGTGATGACGCTCGGCGGGCTGGCGTTGGCGGTGGGGATCCTGGTGGACGACGCCACGGTGACCATCGAAAACATCAACTGGCACCTGGAACAAGGCAAGCCGGTAAAGACTGCAATCCTCGACGGTGCCGCGCAAATTGTCGGCCCGGCGTTCGTCTCGCTGCTGTGCATCTGCATCGTGTTCGTGCCGATGTTTTTGCTGCAAGGCATCGCCGGTTACCTGTTCCGGCCGATGGCGCTGGCGGTGATCTTTGCCATGGCCAGTTCGTTCATCCTCTCGCGTACGTTGGTGCCGACCCTGGCGATGTTCCTGCTCAAGCCGCACACGCCGGAGCCAGGTGCGGGGCATCACCCGGAAGACGAATTCATCAACCACCACGAGGGCGAGCAGCACACCCAGCAGCGCAATGCCGTGCTGCAATCGGTGCTGAATTTCCAGCAGGGTTTCGAACGTCACTTCTCGAACATCCGCGACACCTATCACGGCCTACTGACCTTGGCCCTGGGCAATCGCAAGCGCTTTATCGTCGGTTTCCTGGGCTGCGTGCTGGCATCATTCCTGCTCCTTCCGAGCCTGGGCCAGGACTTCTTCCCGGCCACCGACGCAGGCGCCCTGGCGTTGCATGTGCGCCTGCCGCTGGGCACGCGCATAGAAGAAAGCGCCGCCGCCTTCGACCGCATTGAAGCGCGGATCCGCGAAATCATCCCTGCCGAAGAGCTGGACACCATCGTCGATAACATCGGCATCCCGCTCAGCGGCATCGACATGGCCTACAGCAGCAGCGGCACCATCGGCCCGCAGGATGGCGACATCCAAGTCAGCCTGAAAAAGGACCACGCACCGACCGCCGACTACGTGAAAAAACTGCGTGAAGCGCTGCCGCACAGTTTCCCTGGCAGCCACTTCGCCTTCCTGCCGGCGGACATCAGCAGCCAGATCCTCAACTTCGGCGCCCCGGCCCCGCTCGACGTGAAAATCTCCGGGCGCAGCGATGAAGAAAACCGCGCCTACGCCGTGGAGCTTGAGCGCCGGTTGCAGCACGTACCGGGCATCGCCGACCTGCGCATCCAGCAGTCCACCGGCTATCCGTCGCTGCAGGTGAACGTCGACCGTATGCGCGCCAATGGCCTGGGCATCACCGAGCGTGACGTGACCAACAGCATGGTCGCCTCGCTCGCCGGCAGCTCCCAGGTGGCGCCGACCTTCTGGCTCAACCCGGCCAACGGCGTGTCCTATTCGATCGTCGCCGCCACCCCGCAATACCGCCTCGACAGCCTGCCCTCTCTGGAGGCCTTGCCGGTGACCGGCGCCGACGGCCAATCGCAGATCCTCGGCGGCGTGGCGACCATCTCCCGCGTGCAAAGCCCGGCGGTGGTGACCCACTACAACATCGAACCGACCCTGGACCTGTACGCCAACGTGCAAGGCCGCGACCTCGGCGGCGTGGCCCGTGATGTGCAAAAAGTGCTGGATGACACCGCCGCCCTGCGGCCCAAAGGTGCGGTAATCAGCCTGCATGGGCAGATCGACGCACTGCATGAAGCCTTCAGCGGCTTGAGCCTTGGCCTGCTCGGCGCCGTGGTGCTGATCTACCTGCTGATCGTGGTCAATTTCCAGTCGTGGTCCGACCCGTTTGTGATCATCACGGCCTTGCCGGCGGCGCTCGCCGGGATTGTGTGGATGCTGTTCCTCAGCGGCACCTCATTGTCGGTACCGGCACTCACCGGCGCCATCTTGTGCATGGGCGTCGCCACGGCCAACTCGATCCTGGTGGTGAGCTTCTGCCGTGAGCGCCTGGCCGAACATGGCGATGCGTTGAAAGCCGCCATGGAGGCCGGTTACACACGCTTCCGTCCGGTGTGCATGACCGCCCTGGCGATGATCATCGGCATGCTGCCGCTGGCGATTTCCGAGGAGCAGAACGCCCCGCTCGGGCGCGCCGTCATCGGCGGCTTGATCTTCGCCACCCTCGCCACTTTGTTGTTTGTTCCCGTGGTCTTCAGCCTGGTCCACGGTCGTCAACCTACTCGCGCAGTTGCAGGAGAAACCCCACATGTCGTCTGATCACAAACCCTCGCGCAAGCGTCTGATGCTCATGGGTGTCGGCGGCCTGACCCTGGCCGCCCTGTTGGTCGCCAACGGCCTGCATGCCCGCACGCTGCACGAACAATCGGTCACGGCCTGGACCGAAACCGCCGCCATCCCGCAGGTGATGGTGTTCCAGCCCAAGCAGAACGTCGCCGGCGATACCCTGCGCCTGCCTGCGCACCTTGAAGCCTGGAGCAAGGCACCGATTCATGCCCGGGTCAGTGGCTATTTGAAGGACTGGAAAGTGGATATCGGCAGCCAGGTCAAGGCTGGGCAGATCCTTGCCGAAATCGACAGCCCCGACCTCGACCAACAGTTGGCGCAGACCCATGCGCGCTTGATCCAGGAGCAGGCGAATGCACGCCTGGCCGCCACCACGGCGACCCGCTGGCAAAACCTGCTGGCCAGTCATTCGGTGTCGCGCCAGGAAGCCGATGAAAAAACCTCCAACGCGGCGGCAGCCAAAGCCAATGCTGAAGCCGCCGCTGCCGACTATGCGCGCTTGTCGGCCCTGGAAAGCTACAAGACCCTCCGTGCGCCCTTCGCCGGCACCATCACCGCGCGCAACACCGATATCGGCCAGCTGATCAAGGCCGATACCGACAGCGACCCAGAACTGTTCAACATCGCCGACACGCATCAATTGCGCCTGTATGTGCCGGTGCCGCAGAACTACGCGGCCGTCATCCACCCAGGGCTTGAAGCCGAACTGACCGTGCCCGAGCATCCCGGCAAGCATTTCAAGGCGCGCCTGATCGGCGACTCCACCGCCATCGACCGCCGCTCCGGCACGTTGCTCGCGCAGTTCGTCGCCGACAACCCCAATGGCGAGTTGCTGCCTGGCGATTACGCCGAAGCCACCTTGCCGATTCCAGCCGACACCCATGGCGTGAGCATCCCGGCCAGCGCGTTGATCTTCCGTGCCCAAGGCACCCAAGTGGCGGTGCTGGATGCGCAGAATCATGTGCACCTGCAAGACCTCCACATCGGCCTCGACCTGGGCGAACGCCTGGTCATCGACCAAGGTTTGAAACCCGCCGACCGTATCGTCGACAACCCGCCCGATGCCCTGCGCGAAGGCGACCCGGTGCAGTTGACCGATGCCTCGGGAGGTGCGCATGCGCCCAAGGCTTAAACCTCTCGCAGCATTGATGCTGCTGGCGTTGCAGGGCTGCTCGATGGCGCCCGCCTACAAGGTGCCGTCGCTTGACCTGCCCGCGCATTACCGCGAACAGACCAGCGACGGCCCTTGGCACAGCGCGCAACCGTCCGACCAAATGGCCCCGGAATGGTGGACGCTCTACCACGACGCGCGCCTGAATGACCTGCAACAGCAACTGCTCAAGGCCAACCCGGACCTGGCCGCGGCGCTGGCACACTTCGATGCGTCCCAGGCGTATGCCAGCCAACTGCATGCCGGGCTGTTCCCGCAGATCACCGCCAGCGCGCAGCCGTTACGCCAACGGCAATCGGACTCGCGGCCGTTGCGGGGAACCACGCAGCCGTCGGTGTACAACAGCAATACGGCAGGCTTCTCGCTGAGTTATGACCTGGACCTGTGGGGCAAAATCCGCAACCAGGTCGCGGCCGGCGATGCCCAGGCGCAAGCCTCGGGTGACGATTTGGCGGTGGCGCGCCTGAGCTTGCAGCATCAGTTGGCAACCTTGTATGTGCAGCTCAATGGGCTGGACGCGCAGGCGCGGATTCTCGACCGCTCGCTGGATGATTTCAGCCAGGCACTGCAACTGACCCGCAGTCGGTATGAGGGCCAGATTGCTTCGGAGTTGGACCTGACCCGTGCGCAAAACCAGCTCGCCGAGGCCAAGGCGCAACGGGATGAAGTGCGCGGGCAACGCAACCTGACCGAGCATGCGATAGGCGAGTTGGTGGGTGTGGCGGCCAGTGACTTCACCCTGCCGCCGAGCCAGCAACTGATCGCGCTGCCGGGCATTCCCTCACAATTGCCGAGCCACCTGCTGCAACGCCGCCCCGACATCGCGGCGGCAGAGCGCCGGGTGTTCGCCGCCAACGCCAATATCGGCGTGGCCAAGGCAGCGTGGTACCCGGATTTCAGCCTGACCGGGCTGATTGGCGGGCAAACCCAGGGCGTTGGCAACTTGCTGTCCGCCGGTAATCGCTACTGGGCGTTGGGGCCGCTGGTGAACCTGCCGATCTTCGATGGCGGGCGCTTGAGCGCCAATGAGCGCCAGGCCAAGGCCGAGTTTGAAGAAGCCTCGGCGCACTACCGCAGCCAGGTACTGAAGGCCGTGCGCGAGGTGGAAGACAACCTGGCGCAACTGCGGGATTTGCAGCAGGAGGCGCAGGATGAGCAAGCGGCGGCGGATGCGGCGCAGCACACCCAATCGCTGGCGATGAACAGCTACCAGGCCGGGGCCGTGAGTTACCTGGACGTGGTGACGGCGCAGACGGCGGCGTTGCAGGCGCAGAGGACGCTGCAGGCGGTGCAGACACGGCAGTTGCAGGCGAGCGTGGGGCTGGTCACCGCCCTCGGCGGTGGCTGGCAGCCTGGTGCTTGATAGGGTGGGTCAGTCACATAACTGTCAACTGAACGGCAGCTATCGGGGGCAAGCCCCCTCCCACACTGCTCCTGTGCCAGACACACAATGTATGAACACCGCGGAACCAATGTGGGAGGGGGCTTGCTCCCGATGGCGCCCTTCCAGACACATCCTGCCAAAAGTCCGCCCCTCACCCTCCGGCCCTCCAATCTAGCCTCTCTAGACGCATCTTGAGAGGGCCAGGGAATGGCAGAATTACCCGCGTCACACCGCCTGCGCATCGGACGCTTCAGCGAACCCAACCGCATCTACCTCATCACCACCAACACTCACGAACGCCTACCGATATTCAGCGACTTCCACCTCGGTCGCCTGGTTGTCTGGCAGTTTCGGCTGGCTCAGTACCAGGGGCTTGCGAACTCTCTTGCTTGGGTCGTCATGCCGGACCACTTTCATTGGCTTATCGAACTACGCAAAGGCTCGCTGGCGGACCTGATGTGCCAGGTGAAGTCCAAAAGCACGCGGAGCGTTAACGGTGCATCTGGCCGCAAAGGGCGGCTCTGGCAGGAAAGTTTCCATGACCGGGCACTGCGCAAAGAGGATGATCTGGTGAAAATGGCCAGGTATGTGGTGGCCAACCCATTGCGAGCAGGTTTGGTGGGGCGAATCGGTGACTATCCGTTGTGGGATGCCATCTGGATATAACGCCAAGCACAGTTCAAATGTGGGAGGGGGCTTGCTCCCGATGGCAGTGTATCAGTCAGCTAATATGTAGCTGATACACCCACATCGGGAGCAAGCCCCCTCCCACATTGTTTACCGCATTTCAGGCAGCAAGTTTACCGCTGGCAATCGCTGCCGATGCTGCAACCATCGCCCTCAGCAACACCGCACACCCCGCCGCCAAGTCATCCGGTGCGGCATTCTCGATTTCGTTATGGCTGATGCCGCCTTCACATGGCACGAAGATCATCCCCGCCGGGCCCAGCTCTGCGACGAAGATCGCGTCGTGCCCTGCCCCGCTGACGATGTCCATGTTCGACAGGCCCAGGCCGTTCGCCGCATCGCGCACGGCGTCGACGCAGCCTTTGTCGAAATACAGCGGTGGGAAATCCGCCGTGGGCTCCATCTCAAAACTCAAGCCATGCTTGGCACAGGTTTCATCGATCACCTTGCGCACCTGGGCAATCATCGCATCCAAGCGCGCCGGTTCCAGGTGGCGGAAGTCCAAGGTCATGCGCACTTCACCGGGAATAACGTTGCGCGATCCCGGATAGGCCTGCAGGCAACCCACCGTCCCACACGCATGGGGTTGATGACCCAGCGCTGCGGCATTCACCGCCGCCACCACTGCCGCCGCGCCGACCAAGGCGTCCTTGCGCAAATGCATCGGCGTCGGCCCCGCATGCGCTTCGACGCCGCGCAGCTTGAGGTCGAACCACTTCTGCCCCAACGCGCCGAGCACCACGCCGATGGTTTTTTTCTCGTCCTCCAGAATCGGCCCTTGTTCGATATGCGCTTCGAAATACGCGCCGACCTTGTGCCCACTCACAGCACGCGAGCCGGCATAACCAATCGCATCAAGTGCGTCACCCACCGTCACACCATCGGCATCGGTCTTAGCCAAGGTCTCGGCCAGGGTGAATTTCTCGGCGAACACACCGGAGCCCATCATGCACGGCGGGAAACGCGAGCCTTCCTCGTTGGTCCACACCACCACTTCCAGCGGCGCCTCGGTTTCGATCTTGAGGTCGTTGAGGGTACGCAGCACTTCCACGCCCGCCAGCACACCGAAGCAACCGTCGAACTTGCCACCGGTGGGCTGGGTGTCGATATGGCTGCCGGTCATCACCGGTGGCAGGTCAGGATTGCGCCCAGGGCGACGGGCGAAGATATTGCCGATGCCGTCGACCGTCACGGTACAACCCGCCGCCTCGCACCACTGCACAAACAGGTCACGGGCCTTGCGGTCCAGATCGGTGAGGGCCAGGCGGCACACGCCGCCCTTGGGGGTGGCGCCGAGCTTGGCCAGGTCCATCAGCGACTGCCACAAACGGTCGCGGTTGATGTGCTGATGGGTCGATTGCAGAACGTCGAGGGCAGCGTTCATGGGGATCTCCTCAGGCTGGTTTTTTATAAGTGGAACAGGTGGAACCCCCTCCCACATTTGGATTGCATTCCACTTCCGTTACAGCGGTGACTTAGCAGTGACCGGGCGGATACCACGCTTGGCATTCAAGCCGTAATACAGCAAGCCGCCCAGCGCCGAACCGGTAAACCAGCCGTAGCTGTAGAACCAGCTGAACGCATCGCTGCCCAACGACAGCAAGGTCAGCACCACCGGCACGCCAAACGCGATAAAGCCACTCCAGTTCCACGCCGGGTACACGTCATCGCGGTACAGCCCGGCCAGGTCCAGTTGTTGTTTGCGGGTGATGAAGTAGTCCACCACCATGATCCCGGCAATCGGCCCCAACAGGCTTGAATAGCCGAGCAACCAGTTGGAATACACGGTTTCCAGGCTCACATCGGAAACGATCAGGCCAAGCTTTTTCAGCAGTTCATGGCCCATCAACGCTAACCCCACCAACCCGGTCAGGATCACGGCGGTGGTGCGGTTGATCAGCTTGGGCGCGATGTTCTGGAAGTCGTTGGTCGGCGAAACGATGTTCGCCGCCGTGTTGGTGGACAGGGTAGCGACGATGATCAACGCCATCGCCACCGCCACCCACACCGGGCTCTGGATATGCCCGATCAGGGTGACGGGATCGGACACGCTGACGCCCAACAATTTCACCGAGGCGGCGGTCATGATCACGCCGAGGGCGGCGAACAGGAACATGGTCAGCGGCAGGCCGAAAATCTGCCCGAGAATCTGGTCCTTCTGGCTTTTTGCGTAGCGGCTGAAGTCGGGAATATTCAGCGACAAGGTGGCCCAGAAACCCACCATCGCGGTGAGGCCGGCCATGAAATAACCGGTGAGGCTCGCGCCCTCGGGACGCTTGGGCGGGATCGCCATCAATTCGCTGATCGACACGTTAGGCATTGCCCACACCAACAGGCCAATCCCCACCGCCACCAGCAACGGCGCCGACAACGTTTCAAGGCGCTTGATCGATTCGGCGCCGCGCAGCACCACCCACAAATTCAGGCACCAGAAAATCATGAAGCCAATCACTTCACCCGTGCCGCCGAGGGCCTTCCAGCCGTCGAAAATCGAGCCCAGGAACAGATGAATCGCCAGCCCGCCAAACATCGTCTGGATACCAAACCACCCGCACGCCACCAGCGCCCGGATCAGGCACGGCACGTTGGAACCGAGGATGCCGAACGATGAGCGCAACAACACCGGGAACGGTATACCGTACTTGGTGCCGGGGAAGGCGTTGAGGGTCAGCGGGATCAGCACCACGATGTTGGCCAGCAAAATCGCCATCAGCGCCTCGCCCACCGACAAGCCGAAATACGCGGTGAGCACCCCGCCCAAGGTATACGTGGGCACGCAGATCGACATGCCGACCCACAGTGCGGTGATGTGCCATTTGTTCCAAGTGCGTTCATGCACCTTGGTCGGTGCCATGTCGTGGTTGTAGCGCGGGCTGTCGAGGACGTCGGGGCCGGCGTCGAGTTCATACAGGCCGTTGCGTTCAATGACTTGCGATCTGTTCTGTTGCATGGCCGCTCCACGGTTTTTTCGAATTATTGTTGCTCATCCAACGCGCTGCGCCGGATGGCCGGAGTACCTCATAAACAACATGACATCACGGACCCGGCCAGCCGCCACTGCACTCAATAACCGTGCCGACTACGGCCCTCGAACCCGTACCGCTTATATAACTGGCTGATGTTAATCAGCTTTCCGATTGAGCCCGCGGTACTTGCCACGTTACTCAGGCTAAATAATGCGTAAGTTGCCCGAACCCTCCGGACTCAATCTGGTGCAACACAATTATTTTTATTAACTGTCTTCGTCAAGAGGCATCTCTCAAGCGTCTGATTTGCAATAAGAAATGTTGCTCAATTTGCGAACCTGTCAAGTGCGTCAAAATGGTGAGTGGTCGCCACATTTTGGTGATTTATTAGTTTCTACCTTATAAATCAACAAATTAAACACGGTATAAGCTTATAAAAAATCTTCTTGCCCAATCGAAAAACTCGGGCTAGTTTCTATTCCTGTCACCGATGACAGGAATTAATCGACCATCGGTAAGCAGCATTACAACACTTAGAACTGGCACAAGCCGGTCAAGCCTGTGAGGAACTCGACATGTCGCTGTTGATCCGTGGCGCCACCGTTATTACCCATGATGAAAGTTACCGCGCCGATGTGTTATGCGCAGGCGGTCTAATTCGCGCCATTGGCACGAACCTGGACGTTCCCGCCGGCACTGAGATACTCGATGGCAGCGGTCAATATTTGATGCCCGGCGGCATCGACCCCCACACCCACATGCAACTGCCCTTCATGGGCACCGTGGCCAGTGAAGACTTTTTCAGTGGCACGGCAGCAGGCCTGGCGGGGGGCACTACGTCGATCATCGACTTTGTGATCCCCAACCCGCAGCAATCCTTGATGGACGCTTTTCACCAGTGGCGCGGCTGGGCGGAAAAATCCGCGTCCGACTATGGCTTCCATGTGGCGATTACCTGGTGGAGCGAGCAGGTGCGCGAGGAAATGGCCGAGCTGGTCAGCCACCATGGCATCAACAGCTTCAAGCATTTCATGGCCTACAAAAACGCGATCATGGCGGCGGACGACACCCTGGTCGCCAGCTTCGAGCGTTGCCTGGAATTGGGCGCGGTGCCCACCGTGCACGCCGAGAACGGCGAGCTGGTGTACCACCTGCAACGCAAACTGATGGCCCAGGGCATCACCGGGCCGGAAGCGCACCCGCTGTCGCGCCCATCCCAGGTTGAAGGTGAAGCGGCCAGCCGCGCGATCCGCATCGCCGAGACTATCGGCACGCCGCTGTACCTGGTGCACGTGTCGACCAAAGAAGCGCTGGATGAGATCACCTATGCGCGCAGCAAGGGCCAACCGGTGTATGGCGAAGTCCTCGCTGGCCACCTGCTGCTGGACGACAGCGTCTACCAACACCCCGACTGGCAAACCGCCGCCGGCTACGTGATGAGCCCGCCGTTCCGCCCGCGCGGGCATCAGGAGGCGCTGTGGCATGGCCTGCAATCCGGCAACCTGCACACCACCGCCACCGACCATTGCTGCTTCTGCGCCGAGCAAAAAGCCGCCGGTCGAGACGACTTCAGCAAGATCCCCAACGGTACCGCCGGCATCGAAGACCGCATGGCGCTGCTGTGGGACGAAGGCGTCAACACCGGGCGCCTGTCGATGCAGGAGTTCGTCGCGCTGACCTCCACCAACACCGCGAAGATCTTCAACCTCTACCCGCGCAAAGGCGCGATCCGCGTGGGGGCGGATGCCGACCTGGTGTTGTGGGACCCCGAGGGTACACGGACCATTTCCGCCAAGACCCATCACCAGCAGGTCGACTTCAATATCTTCGAAGGCAAGACCGTGCGCGGTGTGCCGAGCCACACCATCAGCCAGGGCAAGCTGGTCTGGGCCGATGGCGACCTGAGGGCCGAGCGCGGTGCGGGGCGGTATGTGGAGCGGCCGGCGTACCCGGCGGTGTTTGAGCAGTTGAGCAAGCGGGCAGCGCATTCCAAGCCGGTTGCTGTGAACCGCTGAGACCGCTATCGGGAGCAAGCGCCCTCCCACCCAATGTGGGTGGGCGCTTGCTCCCGATGAGGCCAGTACAGGCAACACAAAAACCACTGCCCATCAGAGGCAGCACCTCAATAACCGTGAGGCCACCACCGTGATCCAGACCCTGACCCACCTCCCCCATCCCGTTGAGGATGGAGCCACCCTCGCCAGCCATTTCACCGACCTGGCACCGCCCCTCAACGCACGCCAGGCACAATTGGAAGCCTCGCGCTGCCTGTATTGCTACGACGCGCCGTGCGTGAACGCGTGCCCCAGCGAGATCGACATCCCCTCGTTCATCCGCAACATCCACACCGACAACGTGCAAGGTGCCGCGCAGAAAATCCTCTCGGCCAACATCCTCGGCGGCAGCTGCGCGCGGGTGTGCCCCACCGAGATCCTGTGCCAGCAGGCCTGCGTGCGCAATAACGCCGAAGAATGCGCCCCGGTGCTGATCGGCCTGCTGCAACGCTATGCCATCGACAACGCGCACTTCAGCGAACACCCCTTCCAGCGCGCCGCCCCCACCGGCAAGCGCATCGCCGTGGTCGGCGCCGGGCCTGCCGGTTTGGCCTGCGCCCATCGCGCCGCCCTGCACGGCCATGACGTGGTGATCTTCGAAGCCCGCGAGAAAGCCGGTGGCCTGAATGAATACGGAATCGCCAAGTACAAACTGGTGGACGACTTCGCCCAGAAAGAGCTGGATTTCCTCCTGCAGATCGGCGGCATCGAGATCCGCCACGGCCAGCGCCTGGGGGACACTCTCACCCTCAGCGAACTGCATCAGCAATTCGATTCGGTATTCCTAGGGCTCGGCCTGGCCGCGAGCAAACAGCTGGGCCTGCCCCACGAGGACGCACCCGGCCTGCTCGCCGCCACCGACTACATCCGCGAACTGCGCCAGGCCGATGACCTCACACAACTGCCCCTGGCCGACCGCTGCATCGTGCTCGGTGCCGGCAATACCGCCATCGACATGGCCGTGCAAATGGCCCGCCTCGGCGCCCGCGACGTCAACCTCGTCTACCGTCGAGGCCTGGCCGACATGGGCGCGACCCACCATGAACAGGACATCGCCAAGGCCAACCAAGTGCGCCTGCTGACCTGGGCCCAACCCGAAGAAGTGCTGCTGGATGACAAGGGCCATGTGCGCGGCATGCGTTTCGCCCGCACGCGCCTGGACAACGGCCGCCTGCAACCCACCGGCGAAACCTTCGAACTGGCTGCCGATGCGATCTTCAAGGCCATCGGCCAGGGTTTTGACGGCGAGGCACTGCACGATCCACTGGCACAACAGCTGCACCGCGTGGGCGAGCGCATCTTCGTCGACGAGCAGCTGCGCACCAGTATTCCCGGGGTTTACGCCGGTGGCGACTGCGTCAGCCTCGGCCAGGACCTCACCGTGCAGGCCGTGCAACATGGCAAGCTGGCCGCCGAAGCCATGCACGCCCAACTCATGCTGAATGTGGAGGCTGCATAATGGCCGATCTCTCGATTGTATTCGCCGGTATCAAGGCCCCCAACCCGTTCTGGCTGGCCTCCGCGCCGCCCACCGACAAAGCCTACAATGTGGTTCGCGCGTTTGAAGCTGGCTGGGGCGGCGTGGTGTGGAAAACCCTGGGTGAAGACCCGGCGGCGGTCAACGTGTCGTCGCGCTACTCGGCGCACTTCGGTGCCAACCGCGAAGTGCTGGGCATCAACAATATCGAGTTGATCACCGACCGCTCGCTGGAGATCAACCTGCGGGAAATCACCCAGGTAAAAAAGGACTGGCCGGATCGAGCGCTGATCGTGTCGCTGATGGTGCCGTGCGTTGAGGAGTCCTGGAAAAACATCCTGCCGCGGGTGGAAGCCACCGGTTGCGACGGTATCGAACTGAACTTCGGTTGCCCCCACGGCATGCCCGAACGTGGCATGGGCGCGGCGGTGGGCCAGGTGCCGGAGTATGTGGAACAGGTGACGCGCTGGTGCAAGACGTATTGCTCGCTGCCGGTGATCGTCAAGCTCACGCCGAACATCACCGACATCCGCGTCGCGGCGCGGGCGGCGTATCGCGGGGGGGCCGACGCGGTGTCGCTGATCAACACCATCAACTCCATCACCAGCGTGGACCTGGAACGCATGGTCGCCCTGCCGATGGTCGGCACTCAGAGCACCCACGGCGGCTACTGCGGTTCAGCGGTGAAGCCGATTGCGCTGAACATGGTCGCCGAAATCGCCCGTGACCCGCAAACACAAGGCCTGCCGATCTGCGGCATCGGCGGTATCGGTAACTGGCGCGACGCGGCGGAATTCGTCGCCCTGGGCTGCGGCGCGGTGCAGGTGTGCACGGCGGCGATGCTGCATGGGTTTCGGATCGTGGACGAGATGAAGGACGGGCTGTCGCGGTGGATGGACAGTCAGGGTTACACCAGCCTGCAGGAATTTTCCGGTCGTGCGGTGGGCAATACGACGGATTGGAAGTACCTGGATATCAACTATCAGGTGATTGCGAAGATTGATCAGGAAGCCTGCATTGGTTGTGGGCGTTGCCATATCGCCTGCGAGGATACGTCGCACCAGGCGATCGCGAGCTTGAAGCAGGCGGATGGCACGCATCAATACGAAGTGATTGATGATGAGTGTGTGGGCTGCAACCTATGTCAGATCACGTGCCCGGTGGCCGATTGCATCGAGATGGTACCGATAGACACCGGCAAGCCGTTTTTGAATTGGACGCAGGATCCGCGGAATCCTTACCGGGAGGCTGTGTAGGCCTTTAGACCGCCATCGGGGGCAAGCCCCCTCCCACATTCGACCGCATTCTTTCAGGTGAAATGCATTCAGGTGTGGGAGGGGCTTGCCCCCGATGAGGCCCTCAGCCCCAACAAAGATCAAGGCTCCAACCCAATCCCGCGCAAAATCACACCCGTCACCGTCTGTATTGCCCTCTCGAACTGCATGTCCGACAACGGCTGGTGATCATTCAGGATCTTCACCTGATGATCAAAGTCGGCGTAGTGCTGCGTCGAGGCCCAGATCATGTACAGCAGGCTCGACGGCTCCACCGGGAGGATGCGTTTGTCTTCCACCCACTGGCGAATTTTCGCTTCCTTCATCTTGGCCCAGTCGTACAGGCTTTCATCCAGCGCCTCGCCGAGCGTCGGCGCGCCATGGATGATTTCGTTGGCCCAGACTTTCGAGCCATACGGCCGCGTACGCGAGCGCTGCATTTTGGCGCGGATATAACTGCTGAGCACCACCCGTGGGTCATCGAAGGTTTCGAAGCTCAGGGCGTCCTGTTTCCACACTTCCAGCAGGTCGAACAGCACGGCGCTGTAAAGCTCGCTCTTGGTGGTGAAGTAGTAATGCAGGTTGGAGCGCGGCAGTTGCACTTCTTGCGCGATATCGGCCATGGCGGTGCTGCCATAGCCCTTTTCGGCGAAGATTTTCTCCGCCGCCAAAAGGATTTTCTCGACGTTGACCCGACGAATTCCGATCTTGTGATTGCCCATAAGGGCTCCCTGACGACGACATGCCACAAAGACTACCATCCGCTCTAGATCGGGGCGACAAGCGAAGTCGAAACTTCGTACACTCCCGGCTCCTATCCATTGATTGGTCTTGCCCAATGTTGATCAAGAAAGCCCTGACTGCCGTCGCCCTGCTCGCCTCCCTGCTGGGCGCCTCAGCCGCATTTGCCCATGCCCACTTGAAAAGCGCTACCCCTGCCGCCGACAGCACCGTCGCCGCCCCTGCCGACCTGCGCCTGACCTTCAGCGAGGGCGTCGAAGCCACGTTCACCAAGGTGTCCCTGAGCAAGGACGGTACCGAAGTCGCCATCAAGGGCCTGGAAACCCCGGACGCCGACAAGAAAACCCTGGTGGTCACGCCGGCCGCCCCTCTTGCCGCCGGGAACTACAAAGTGGTGTGGAACGCGGTGTCGGTCGACACCCATAAGAGCAACGGCGAATACAGCTTCAAGGTCGGCCAATAACCCATGGCGACGCTGTTGGTGCTGTGCCGTTTCCTGCATTTCATCGTCGTGTTGCTGATGTTCGGGGCCTGCGTATTCAGGCCCTGGCTGCTGGGCGCTGAACCGCAGCCGGCGCTGGACCGGCAGTTGCTGCGCATCACGCGCGCCCTGGCCTGGCTCGGGCTGATCTCTGGCGTGGCGTGGTTGATACTGATCACCGCCAGCATGGCCGGCAGTTGGGACGCGGCGCTGCAACCGGCCACCGTGCAGTTGGTGTTGGGCAAGACGTTTTTTGGCCAGGTCTGGGCCTGGCATCTGTTGCTCAACCTGCTGCTGGTGATGGTGCTGATCAGGCCCTGGGCGGCGCTGCGCCTGCCCTTGATCGCGCTGCTGCTGGCAACCCTCGCTCCCGTCGGCCATGGCGCGATGCTCGATGGCCTGAGCGGGCAATTGCTGATCCTCAACCAAGTGGTGCATTTAGTATGCGTCGGCGCCTGGCTCGGCGGGTTGTTGGTGCTGGTGCTGATCCTCAGGCAGCCGCAACGCTTCGCGCTGGAACCGATCCTGCGGCGCTTCAGCGGTGTGGGTTATGGGCTGGTGACGGGCTTGCTGATGACTGGGCTGATCAATGTGCGCGTGCTCACCGGGCAGCTGTGGCCCACACCGCTGTTCGATGGGTTTGCGTTGATCTTGCTGATCAAGGTGATGTTGGTGCTGGGCATGCTGGCGCTGGCGTTGCTGAATCGTTTGCGCCTGGAGCGTTGTGACGAGCGACTGGGCAGTTTGAAGTCCAGCGTGATGCTGGAATGGTTACTAGGTGTTTCGGCGGTGGCGGCCGTTTCCCTGCTGGGTACGTTGCCGCCCATGGTTCTGGCAGGCTGATTCCCCCCGCCCACCTTGACCCTGCCCACTTTTGACCAATGCCGAGCCAGTCATCCTATAACTTCCAGTTGACAAGCCCTGAAAACCCCGCAAATATCCCGCTCGATGTTGTACGACGACGTATAACAAATAATAAAAACAACAAACGAAAGGGAGCTCCACCGTGAGTCAATTCGCCCGCAATTCGTCCTCGTGTATCGGCCTCATCGCGCTCGGCAGCCTGGCGTTCACCCTCCCCCCCAGCGTCCACGCCGAAGGTTTTATCGACGACGCCAAGGCCACGCTCAACCTGCGCAACGCCTACTTCAACCGCAACTTCACCAACCCGACCAACCCCCAGGGCAAGGCCGAAGAGTGGACGCAGAGCTTCATTCTCGATGCGAAGTCCGGCTTCACCCAGGGCACCGTGGGTTTCGGAATTGATGTGCTGGGCCTGTATTCGCAAAAGCTGGATGGCGGCAAAGGCACTGGCGGTACGCAACTGCTGCCGATCCACGACGACGGCCGCCCTGCCGATAACTTCGGGCGCCTGGGCGTGGCGCTGAAGACAAAACTGTCGAAGACCGAATTGAAGGTCGGCGAATGGATGCCGGTACTGCCGATCCTGCGCTCCGACGATGGCCGCTCACTGCCCCAGACCTTTCGTGGCGGCCAGGTCACCTCCAACGAGATCGCCGGCCTGACGCTCTATGGCGGCCAGTTTCGCGGCAACAGCCCGCGCAACGACGCGAGCATGGAAGACATGTTCATGAACGGCAGGGCCGCGTTTACCTCCGACCGCTTCAACTTCGGCGGCGGCGAATACACCTTCAACGACAAGCGCACCCAGGTCGGCCTGTGGTACGCCGAATTGACCGATATCTACCAGCAGCAATACTTCAACCTCACACACAGCCAGCCGGTGGGTGACTGGACCCTAGGCGCCAATCTCGGCTTCTTCAACGGCAAGGAAGACGGCAGCGCCCTGGCCGGCGACCTCGATAACAAGACCGCCTTCGCCCTGCTTTCGGCCAAATACAACGGTCACACCTTCTACGTGGGCTTGCAGAAACTCACCGGCGACAGCGCCTGGATGCGCATCAACGGCACCAGCGGCGGCACCCTGGCCAACGACAGCTACAACGCCAGCTACGACAACGCCAAGGAAAAATCCTGGCAGTTGCGTCACGACTTCAACTTCGTGGTGCTCGGCGTGCCGGGGCTGACCCTGATGAACCGCTATATCAGCGGCAGCAATGTGCACACCGGCGCGATCACCGATGGCAAGGAATGGGGCCGTGAATCGGAACTGGCCTACACGGTGCAGAGCGGTGCACTGAAGAACCTCAACGTGAAGTGGCGCAACTCGACCATGCGTCGGGATTTCAGCAACAACGAGTTTGATGAGAACCGGATCTTTATCAGCTATCCGATCTCGTTGCTTTAAAAGTTGTTGATGACCTGAAAACCCGTGCACAACCCCTGTGGGAGGGGGCTTGCTCCCGATGGTGGTGTATCAGGCACCGAATGCACTGCTGACACACCGCTATCGGGAGCAAGCCCCCTTTGAATCTCATTCGTCTGGAAGAACGTTGACAACCTGGGGGATCACTCACAATACTTCGGCATAGTCATACGACAACCTACAACAAAAATTTGGAATCCCCATGACCACGACCACCCCCGCTCCCTTCAACCGCCTACTGCTCACCGGCGCCGCCGGCGGCCTGGGCAAAGTCCTGCGTGAACGCCTGCGTCCTTACGCCCACGTGCTGCGCCTGTCCGACATCGCCAACATGGCGCCGGCTGCCGACGCGTCCGAAGAAGTGCACACCTGCGACCTCGCCGACAAGCACGCCGTGCACCAGTTGGTGGAAGGTGTCGATGCGATCCTGCACTTTGGCGGCGTTTCGGTTGAGCGTTCGTTCGAAGAAGTCCTCGGCGCCAATATCAGCGGCATTTTCCATATCTACGAGGCCGCCCGCCGCCACGGTGTGAAGCGCGTGATTTTCGCCAGCTCCAACCATGTCATCGGCTTCTATAAACAAGGCGAGAAAATCGACGCCCACTCCCCTCGCCGGCCGGACAGCTACTACGGCCTGTCCAAGTCCTACGGCGAAGACATGGCGAGCTTCTACTTCGACCGCTATGGCATCGAGACCGTCAGTATCCGCATCGGCTCGTCGTTCCCGGAACCGCAGAACCGTCGGATGATGCACACCTGGCTGAGCTTCGACGACCTCACTCAACTGCTTGAGCGCGCGCTGTACACACCGAACGTCGGCCACACCGTGGTCTACGGCATGTCGGATAACCTCGACACTTGGTGGGACAACCGCTACGCCGCACACCTGGGCTACGCCCCCAAAGACAGCTCCGAAGTCTTCCGCGCGCAGGTCGAAACCCAGCCACCGGTCGCCGCCGACGACCCGGCCAAGGTTTATCAGGGCGGTGCGTTCTGCGCCGCTGGGCCGTTCGGTGACTGAGCGCACAACAACCCAAGGGAATGAGTTGCCATGAACGCTGAATTGATTGTCGACGCCCGCAATGCCGTGGGCGAATGCCCGGTGTGGGTGCCGGAGGAAAACGCCCTGTACTGGGTGGATATTCCCAACGGTGGCCTGCAACGCTGGAGCGCCGACACCGGCCACGTTGCCGCCTGGACTGCCCCGCAGATGCTCGCCTGTATCGCCCGCACCGACGCGGGCAACTGGGTCGCGGGGATGGAAACCGGCTTCTTCCAACTCACCCCGCACAACGACGGCAGCCTCGACACCACGTCTCTGGCGAGCGTCGCGCACCCTCGCCCGGACATGCGCCTCAACGACGGCCGCTGTGATCGCCAGGGCCGTTTCTGGGCCGGTAGCATGGTGCTGAACATGGGCGCGAATGCAGCCGAAGGCATCCTCTATCGCTATGCATCGGGTTCATTGCCCCATGCCCAGTTGAACGGTTTCATCACCCTCAACGGCCTGGCCTTCAGCCCCGATGGCCGCACGATGTACGCCTCGGATTCACACCCGCTGGTGCAACAGATCTGGGCCTTCGATTACGACATCGACACCGGCACGCCGTCCAATCGCCGCGTGTTCGTGGACATGCACAAGCACCTCGGCCGCCCCGACGGCGCCGCCGTGGATGCCGATGGCTGCTACTGGATCTGCGCCAACGACGCCGGGCTCATCCACCGCTTCACCCCCGAGGGGCGTCTCGACCGCTCCCTCACCGTACCGGTGAAAAAACCCACCATGTGCGCCTTTGGCGGCAGTCGCCTGGACACCCTGTACGTCACCTCGATCCGTGACGACCAGAGTGAGCAGTCGCTGGCCGGCGGCGTATTCGCCCTCAACCCTGGCATCACCGGTTTACCCGAGCCCACGTTCACCCTCTAGCTGCATCGCTGTGCCTTGAATACAACAATAACAAGACTGGAGACGTACCCCATGGACTTCAAACGCACCTTGCTCGCCGCTGCATGCTTCGCCCTGAGCAGCGCCGCCCACGCGCTGGAAATCAAATTCGCCGACATCCACCCCGCCGGCTACCCCACCGTCGTGGCCGAAGAAAACATGGGCAAGGCCCTGACCAAGGAAAGCAACGGCGAACTGACCTTCAAATACTTCCCTGGCGGTGTGCTGGGCTCCGAGAAAGAAGTGGTCGAGCAGGCCCAGGTCGGCGCCGTGCAGATGACCCGCGTCAGCCTCGGTATCGTCGGCCCGGTGGTCCCGGACGTGAACGTCTTCAACTTGCCGTTCGTGTTCCGTGACCAGGCCCATATGCGCAAGGTCATCGACGGCGAGATCGGCGACGAGATCCTCGCCAAGATCACCGACTCCGAGTTCGGCCTGGTCGCCCTGGCCTGGATGGACGGCGGCACGCGCAACCTCTACACCAAGAAGCCGGTGCGCAAGATCGAAGACCTGAAGGGCATGAAGATCCGCGTGCAAGGCAACCCGTTGTTCATCGACGCCTTTAATGCCATGGGTGCCAACGGCATCGCCATGGACACCGGCGAGATCTTCAGCGCCCTGCAGACCGGCGTGATCGACGGTGCGGAAAACAACCCACCCACCATGCTGGAACACAACCACTTCCAGAATGCCAAGTACTACACCCTCACCGAGCACTTGATCCTGCCGGAACCCATCGTGATGTCGAAAATCACCTGGAACAAACTCACCCCCGCGCAACAGGACATGGTGAAAAAAGCCGCCAAGGCCGCCCAGGCTGACGAGCGCGTGCTGTGGGACGCCAAGTCCGCCAGCAGTGAGGAAAAACTCAAAAAGGCTGGCGTCGAGTTCATCACCGTCGACAAAAAACCTTTCTATGACGCCACCGCAGCGGTACGAGCGAAGTACGGCGCACCCTACGCCGACATCATCAAGCGTATCGACGCCGTTCAGTAACTTTCCTTCCTCTTAGCAAGGCCCGGCGCGGCCCATGCGGACGCGCCCGGTTACGGTGAACGCCATGAAGAATTTACTGCTGCGCATCAACGACCGCATCTACATGACCTGCATCTGGGTCGCCGGCCTCTCGGTACTCGGGGTCGCACTGATCATCCCCTGGGGCATCTTCGCCCGCTATATCCTCGGCACCGGCTCGAGTTGGCCGGAACCCACCGCCATCCTGCTGATGCTGGTGTTCACGTTTGTCGGCGCGGCCGCCAGTTACCGCGCGGGGGCCCACATGTCGGTGGCGGTAGTGACCGACCGCCTGGCACCGCGCCAACGCCAAGTGGTCGGCGTCGTCTCACAACTGTTGATGGCCATCATCTGCCTGTTCATGACCATCTGGGGCACCAAGCTGTGCCTGTCCACCTGGAACCAGTTCATGAGCGCCATCCCCACCCTGCGCGTGGGCATCACCTATATGCCGATTCCCATTGGCGGCCTGCTGACGCTGATCTTTGTCGTGGAAAAACTCCTGCTCGGTGACCAGAGCAATCGTCGGGTCGTGCGTTTCGATCTGGTTGAAGAAAGCGAAGGGGCCGCCTGATATGGACGCATTGATTCTGTTGGGCAGTTTTATCGCCTTGATCCTGATCGGCATGCCCGTGGCCTATGCCCTCGGGCTGTCGGCGCTGATCGGCGCGTGGTGGATCGACATTCCGTTCCAGGCCCTGATGATTCAGGTGGCCGGCGGGGTGAACAAGTTTTCGCTGATGGCGATTCCGTTCTTTGTGCTGGCCGGGGCGATCATGGCCGAAGGTGGCATGTCGCGGCGGCTGGTGGCGTTTGCCGGGGTGCTGGTGGGCTTTGTGCGGGGCGGCCTGTCCTTGGTGAATATCATGGCCTCGACGTTTTTCGGCGCGATTTCCGGTTCGTCGGTGGCGGACACCGCCTCGGTCGGTTCGGTGCTGATTCCGGAAATGGAACGCCGCGGGTATCCCCGTGAGTTCGCCACGGCCGTGACCGTCAGCGGTTCGGTGCAGGCGCTGCTGACCCCGCCCAGCCATAACTCGGTGCTTTACTCCCTCGCGGCGGGCGGCACGGTGTCGATCGCCTCACTGTTCATGGCCGGCGTGGTACCGGGCCTGCTGATGAGCGCCTGCCTGATGGTGCTGTGCCTGATCTTCGCGAAAAAGCGCAATTACCCCAAGGGCGACGTCATCCCCTTGAAGCAAGCGCTGAAGATCGCCGCCGACGCACTCTGGGGCTTGATGGCCATGGTGATCATCCTCGGCGGCATCCTCTCAGGCATCTTCACCGCCACCGAGTCCGCTGCGATTGCCGTGCTCTGGGCGTTTTTCGTGACCATGTTCATCTACCGTGACTATAAGTGGCGCGAGCTGCCCAAGCTGATGCACCGCACGGTGCGCACCATTTCCATCGTGATGATCCTGATCGCCTTTGCCGCCAGCTTCGGCTACATCATGACCCTGATGCAGATCCCGGCGAAGATCACCACGATGTTCCTGACCCTGTCGGACAACCGCTACGTGATCCTGATGTGCATCAACGTCATGTTGTTGTTGCTCGGCACGGTGATGGACATGGCGCCATTGATCTTGATCCTCACGCCGATCCTGCTGCCGGTGGTGCTCGGCCTCGGCGTCGACCCGGTGCACTTCGGCATGATCATGCTGGTCAACCTCGGCATTGGCTTGATTACGCCGCCGGTGGGTGCCGTGTTGTTCGTGGGGGCGGCAGTGGGCAAGGTCAGTATCGAGAAAACCGTGAAGGCGCTGCTGCCGTTCTATGGGGTGCTGTTCCTGATCCTGATGGCCGTGACCTACATTCCGGCGCTGTCGCTGTGGCTGCCCAGCGTGGTGCTGTGATGATGATTGAACTTGAAGACAACCTGACCCACCTCACGGTGAATCCGGCCGTGGGCGGCAGCCTCGTCAATTGGACGGTGCGCGCCACCGGGCAGCCGTTGCTGCGCCATAACGATGAGCAGGCGATCCTCACCGGTTTGCCGGGCAAGCTGGGGTGCTATCCGTTGGTGCCTTGGTCCAACCGCATTGCCCACGGGGGTTTCGATAACCCCGAGGGTTGGCTGGCACTCACGCCCAACAGCCTGACCGATCCGCTGCCGATTCACGGTTCGGCCTGGCAGCAAGCGTGGCAGGTGGTCAGCCAGTCGGCGGATGAAGCCGTGCTGGAAGTGCAATGTGACACGCCGTTTGCCTATCGCGCCGAGCAGCGTATTCGCTTGAGCGATGGGGCCTTGCGTATCGAACTGCGGGTGACTCATCTGGCCGAAACAGCCGCCTGGCATGGCGTGGGCTTGCACCCGTACTTTCCGCGTCGGCCGGGCACCCGGTTGCGGGCCAAGGCCGCACAGGTGTGGATGAGTGATGTGTCCAAGCTGCCGACGGGGTTGGCGCCGGTGCCGGGCGAGTGGGATTTCCAAGGATTGAAAAGCCTGCCCGAAGGCCTGGTGGACAATGGGTTTTGCCAGTGGGATGGGCAGTGCCGGATCGAGCAACCGGAGCTGGGGTATGCACTGGAATGCCAGGCGAGCGGCGCGGATTACTTCCTGCTGTATTGCCCGCCGGGGTTGGGGTTCTTTTGCATCGAACCGGTGAGCCATCCGGTGAATGCCCATCACCTGCCGGGGCGGCCCGGTTTGAAACTGCTGGAACAGGGCCAGTCAACCCACCTCACCTTCAACCTGAAATACATTCAAAATGTGGGAGGGGGCTTGCCCCCGATGGCGGTGAATCAGTAATACATTGGGTGGCTGAGACACCGCTATCGGGGGCAAGCCCCCTCCCACAGTTTTGATTTGTGTTGTGTCAGTGATGTCAGGGTGGGCTGTTTTTCAGGCGGCCAGCGGTGTCGATGCTGACGACGACCGACAACCCCGGCCGCAACCGCTCGCTCTCGGCCTGGTCGGGATCCACCGTAATCCTCACCGGCACCCGCTGGGCGATCTTCACGAAGTTGCCAGTAGCGTTGTCTGCCTGCAACAGGCTGAACTCCGAGCCGGTGGCCGGGGAAATATGCTGCACCGTGCCGTGGAATTTGCGGTGGTTCAGGGCGTCGACCGTGAAGGTCACCGGCTGGCCGACCTGCACATTGTCCATCTGGGTCTCTTTCATATTGGCGATCACCCACAGCTGCTTGGGCACCAGCGCCATCAACTGCGCGCCGGAGTTGACGTAGGCCCCCAGGCGCACGCCAATCTGCCCCAACTGACCGTCACGCGGTGCGGTGATGCGGGTGTTGGACAGGTCTATACGCGCCAGCTCCACCGCCGCCTCGGCACTCGCCACGGCCGCTTCCAGGGAACCGCGGTTGACGATCACCGTCTGCAGGTCCTGACGTGCGATTTCCAGGCTGGCCTGGGCCTGGGCCACCGCCGCGACGGTCTGCGCGTTGGCGGCACGGGTTACGTCCAGCTCGCGCTTGGACACCGAACCATAACTGATCAACGCTTCATTGCGGCGCAAGTCGGCCGTGCTTTTGCGCGCCTGCGCCTGGCTGTCCACCAAGGCCGCCTGGCGCAATTTGATCGTGGCTTCGGCGCTGTTGCGCTGCTGCACCACATTCGCCAACGACGCCTTCTGCACCGCCAGTTGCGCCAGCGCCTGGTCGAGGCGCTGCTTGTAGATGCGATCATCCAGGCGCACCAGCAGATCGCCTGCCTTCACGTACTGGAAATCCTGCACCGGCACGTCGAACACATAGCCGCTGAGCTGCGGACCGATAATCGTGACTTGCCCACGCACCAGCGCGTTTTCGGTGGTTTCCACCGCGCTGCTGAACGGCGGCAATTGCCAGGCATACAGCACAATCAACACACCAACGATGGCAATCGCGGCAAAGCCCAGGGACGAGACGATGCGCACCCGCAAGGAGCGCGGCTCGGTCACCGTGGCCCCGGGAGGCGTGCTGCCTTCCGGCGTGGAAGCGATGGCGTTGGTGGTCGTGGTGGTGGAAGTCGGTTCGGTCATGAAGAAGCGCCGCTGGGTTGAACGGAAGGGGCTGCTGCCTGGGTGGTGCTCATCAGCCACAGACTGCGAATAAAGATCCAGATCATGGTCAGTATCGCGATGATCGCGATCAGCATGAAGACATCGTTGTAGGCCATCACGTTCGCTTCACGGGTTGCCGCCGTGGCCAGGCTGCGAATGCCCATCAAGTTGCGCAGCTCGGGGTCGGCGACAATGCCGCCGTAGGCCGAGCCGCCGCTCTGCACCCGCGCGGCCACACGCGGGTCGAGCAGGGTCAGGTGTTCGACGATCATGCTCGAGTGATATTTCTCGCGCACGATCTGGAACGTCCCCAACAACGCTGCGCCGATCAGGCCGCCGAGGTTCTGGCAAATGCCGAACATCACCGAAAAACTCACCAGGTTGCGCGGGTTGGCCAGCACGTTCTTGGTGCCCAGCACCATGGTCGGCCCCAGGAAGAACGTCCCGCCGAAGCCTAGCAGGAACTGGCTGATATACAGGTTCTGCGGCCGGGTCAGGTTGCTGGAAAAGCTGTCCATCACCGACCCCGTGGCCATCAGCGCCAGGGAAATCACCAGCGGCATCAGTAAATGCGCCGGGTTGATGGTCAGGGCGCTGACCGCCAGCCCCGCAATCGCCCCGGCCAGCATCACCACATAGAGCGTGTGCATCTGCTGGTAGCTCATGTTCAACATCTGCATGAACCCCACGGCGCCGGTGGACTGCTCGGACAGCACCATGCGAATCAGGATCACCGCCAGTGCCAGGCGAATCATCACGCCGCTGCCCAGCCAGCGGGTCATGAGCATCGGGTTGGCGCGGTTATGCTCGATGGCCAGGCCGGCCATGATCAGCACCAGGGAGCAGGCCGAGGCCACGCCGATCCACGGTGCCTCCAGCCACCAGTCGATGCGGCCCAGGGACAGCACGGCGCAGAGCAACGCGACACCGGTAGCCAGGATGGCGAAGGTCAGGAAGTCGAGTTTTTCAAAGGTCTTGAAGCGGTCACCGGGCGGTAACTTGAGCAGGAATACACAGCCCAGGCAGATCAGCGCCATGCCCAGTTCGAACAGGTACAGCCCGCGCCATTCGGCGATTTGCAGCAAATCTTCGGAGAACAACCGCGCCAGCGGCAAGGCCAACTGCGCCGTGCCCAACCCCAGCACCAGCGACTTCAAGCGCCACTTGGCCGGGAAAGCCTGGATCATGTAGTACAAGCCCAATGAACTCAGCGCCGCCCCCACCATGCCGTGGGCCGCCCGTACCGCAATGGCGGAGTTGAGGTCGTTGACGAACAAGTGGCCGAAGGTCACCAGCGCATACAGCACGAGGAACACTTCGGTGAATGCGCGCAGGCCGAACTGCTGGCGAAATTTCACCAGCAGCAGGTTCATGCACACGTTGGTCATCACATAGGCGGCGGGGAGCCAGGCCATTTCAGCGGTGGTCGCGCCCAGTGCACCTTGCAGGTATTGCAGGTTGGCGATCACCAGCGCATTACCCAGCCCGCCGGTAATTGCCACCAGCACCCCCACCATCGCGAACAACCAACGCTTATGGGTGGGGTGCAACGGCGTCGACGGCGAACCGGGCAGGCTGGGCCGCTCGTGGGGCTCCCAGGTGTGGGGGGTGTATGTGTTCATTCGATGACCTAGATGACCCGACGCAGGATGTCGGTAAAACCATTACTCAGGGAGTAGTAAACCTGAGGGGAGTTCATCTTGTCATTTCGAAGGAACAATGGGTCATCGAAGTGAGCACGGTAAAACCGGTGGGAGCGGGCTTGCTCGCGACACACCGCCATCGGGGNAGCAGCAAGAGCGAAAAGTAACCCGTGGCGAGGGAGCTTGCTCCCGCTGGACTGCGCAGCAGTCCCAGTCTTTTGAAACAAAGCGCTGGGGCCGCTTCGCGACCCAGCGGGAGCAAGCTCCCTCGCCACAGGTACGGTGCTCATTTTTAACTGACTGGCATTAGGGCAAGCCCCCTCCCACATGGCATCTGCAGTGTATTGGAGACAACCTTCACACTGTCAGACCCAGCCGAGCCAGCTCCAGTAAGTGGCGGCAAACACCAGCATCAGCGCATAGCCGATTAGCGTCACCAGAACCCCCACCTTGGCAAACTGCCGCGCCGTAAACGTCCCTGTTCCCAGGCACACCATATTCTGCGGCGCATTGATCGGCAGAATAAACCCATAACTCATTACAAACCCCAGCAGCATCGTCATCCCCAACCGACTGAACTCCCCCGGCAACGTCTGCAACACCGCAATCAGGATCGGCAACAACGCCGAGGTCAATGCCGTGGCACTGGCAAACCCCAAATGAATCACGATCAAAAACGCCCCAAGAATCGCAAACACCCCCAGCGGCCCAACCTGATCCAACCCCGTGTGAGCCACCACGGCAGCCCCCAACCACTGCCCCGCCTGGGTGGTCAGCAGCGCCGTCCCCAGGCTGATGCCCACCCCAAACACAATCACCGTGCCCCAAGGAATCCGCGACTGCACATCCTTCCAGGTCATCACGCCGATGCCTGGCAGCAACAGAAACACCAACCCCGCATACGTGGTCGAGGTGGTGTCAAAACTGTGCAACCGCCCTTCCGTGGCCCAGGCCAGCAGCAACAACACCGACACCGTCAACAGGCGCTTCTGCGGCCCCGTCATCGGCCCGATGTCCACCAGCGATTGCGCCACCGCCTCTTTACCGCCCGGGATGCTGTCGGTCTCCGGCGGCAGCAATTTGAGCACCAGGAACAGCAACACCGCCGACATGATCAGCGCCCACGGTGCCCCCGCAATCAGCCAGTCGATCCATGACACGCGCTGGCCGAGCATCTTGTCCATAAAGCCGACGGTCAGCAGGTTCTGCGCGGCGGCGGTCTGGATGCCGACGTTCCAGATGCTGGTGCCCTGGGCCACCACGATCATGATGCCGGCCGCGATGTTCGAGCGTCTGTCCACGCCAAACGCAGCGATCACGCCCATCATGATCGGCACCACGCAGGCACTGCGCGCCGTGGCGCTGGGTACAACGAGGCTGAGCAGAATGGTCACCGCAATCGCTCCGAGCAGGATGCGCCGGGTACTCGTGCCGATCCGGCTCAGCGTCACCAGGGCGATGCGCCGGTCCAGACCGGTATGCGTCATCGCGGCGGCGATGAACAACGCGCCCGCCACCAGCGCCAATGCCGGGTTGGAAAAACCGGTCAGCGCCATGCTGATGGCCGGGCTGGTGCCGATCAGATGGACAGGGTCTTGCACCGACGGCGCCGTGCCGAGCAGAAAAGCCATCAGCGAGGTGATCATGATCGCGCTGGCTTCATAGGACACCGCCTCGGTGATCCACACCACCACGGCAAACGCGAGGATCGCCAGCATGCGGTGCCCAGCCACCGGTAAGTCAGCGGGCAGGGGCAACAGCAGCACCCCGGCCATCACCAGCACGGCGACTACCAGGCCCAGGGGAAACTTGAATGATGCGGCGGTTGTGGCGGGGGCGTTCATGGCGGGCTCCATCAGCCTTCAAATCAGGCCGCAAGCATGCCCTGGATTGCCACAGGCTGCGTTGACAGGTATCAACGCCTCAAGCCAAAAGCGGGCTCAATACGGCCCGCCACTCGCCGGGCTTGACCGGATTGTTCAACAACGGTGCTGGGCACTGGGTGGCGGACACGAAGGGATGAGCCGATCAGATGGCCGCTTTAACCACCATGCCAATAGCAACCAGTACACACAAACTGGCAAAACCCACCTGCAAGGTACGCGCGGGAATCACCGAACACAGGCGTCGGCCGGCCAGCATGCCGACGATGCTTGCGCCGATAAATACCCAGCCTATCGGTTCAATGCGGACACCGGCATGGAACGCACCGGCCACACCGATCAGCGAGAGCAGGCTGATCACCATCAAGGAGGTGGCGACGATCCCGCGCATCTGCACATCGGTGAGCTGCTTGAACGCCGGCACGATCAGGAACCCGCCGCCCACGCCCAGCAGGCCGGACACCGCTCCCGTCACCGCACCGAGGGCAGCCAGGGTTGCGCTGCATTTGGCGGTCCAGGCCAACCGTCCGGTGTGCTGGTCGAGCATACAGTTCTTCTGGCCCCAGGACGCGGCGCCATGGTCACTCGGCCCCGCTTCGCGTTTTTCGCGCTGCAACATGCGCCAGGCCACCAGCACCATCAGCGCACTGAACAGGCCCATCAGCGCGGCTTCCGGCAATTGATGGGCGAGAAACACCCCCACCGGCGAAAACAACGCGCCGAGCAACGCGATCAGCAACGCGGCGCGGTAACGCACCAGGCCATGGCGCAAACCGTCAATCGCCCCCACCGCTGCCGCCGCGCCCACGGCGAGCAGCGACACCGGCGCCGCCTGGGTCATGCTCAAACCCAACCCCAGCACCAACGCCGGCACCCCGAGGATGCCGCCGCCCGCGCCGGTCAGGCCCATGACCAGGCCCATCAATAACCCCAACACACTGGCCAGCAGCATTCAGTCCACCTTGCTCAGGCGGGTCAGCCATTCGCGGCCCTTGAGCATGCCGTTCCAGTAGAACCACGGCAGCAAGGTGGCCTTGAGGAACCACATTGAGCGGCGCGCCTGGGTCGGTTCCAGGGGAAAGGTCGGCAGCAATTTGCCGCCATAGCCGAACTCGGCCAGCACCACCTTGCCCTTCTCCACCGTCAGCGGGCAGGAACCGTAGCCGTCATACTTGAGCGGCAGCGGCGCCTGTTTGCGCAGGGCCAGCAGGTTTTCGGCGACCACCACGATTTGCTTGCGCGCCGCGGCGGCGGTCTTGGCATTGGTGGTGCCGCACACGTCGCCGAGGCCGAAGATATGCGGGTAACGCAGGTGTTGCAGGCTGTGGGGGTTGACTTCGCACCAGCCGGCGGCGTCAGCCAGGGGGCTCTGGCGGATAAACTCCGGGGAGACTTGGGGTGGGACCACGTGAAGCATATCGAAGGATTTCTCTTCAACCGTCGCATTGCCTGCGGCGTCCTTCACTTCGAACCAGGCCTTGCGTGCCGGGCCATCAACCTTCACCAAGTTGGAATTGAACGCCAGGCAGGCAGCGTATTTTTCGATGTACTTCATCAGCGGCGGCACAAACGTCGCCACGCCGAACAGCGCGGCGCCGGCCAGGTTGAATTCGACGTCGATGTTTTTCAGAGCGCCCTGCTTGAGCCAGTGGTCGCAGGACAGGTACAGGGCTTTTTGCGGCGCCCCCGCGCATTTGATCGGCATGGCCGGCTGGGTAAAGATCGCCTTGCCACCCTTGAGTTGCTGCACCAACTGCCACGTATAGGCCGCGTGCTGGTAACTATAGTTGGAGGTGACGCCATGCTGGCCAAGGGTGTCTTGCAGCCCTTCGATCTTCTCCCAGGCCAGGCGCAGGCCAGGGCACACGATGAGGTTGTTCCAGGTGACGCGTTGGCCGCTGTCGAGGACCAGCGTCTGCTCGTCCGGCAGCAGTTCGGTGACGGCGGCCTGTACCCAGGTGACGCCATTGGGCAGTACGTCGGCCAGCCGGCGGCGGGTCTTTTCCAGGTCGTAGGCGCCGCCGCCCACCAGGGTCCAGGCGGGCTGGTAGCAGTGGTGGTCGCTCGGCTCGATCAGGGTGATATTCAGGTGGGGGTCGCGCTTGAGCAGGCTGGCCAGCAGGCCGATCCCCGCCGAGCCGCCGCCGATGACTACGATATCGCCACTGATGGTAGGGCCCCAGTGTTGTTCGGTCATGGTCTATCGCCTTTTTAATTCGATGCACACAAGGAGCGTTGCCGTATGGCGTCACGTCCCGTTACAGGTCGATCCTTTGCCTCGGACCGTTTTTTTCCCTTAAGCTCGCAAGCCTATGTGGAAAACATCTCGAATGTAAGCCGCAATCCACTACAAGGACCGCCGCCATGCCCGCGTTGATACAAGCCTTTCTGGACGAGGCGTCGTCGACCTACACCTACGTCCTACACGAGGCAGATGATGGCCCATGTGCCATCGTCGACTCGGTGCTCAACTACGACCCGGCCTCCGGGCGCACCGACACCCGCCAGGCCGACAAGGTGATCGCCTACGTGCGCGAACATCGCCTGCAGGTGCAGTGGTTGCTCGAAACCCACGCCCATGCCGATCACCTCTCCGCCGCGCCTTACCTGCGCCGGACGCTGGGCGGCAAGATCGCGATTGGCCAGTCCATCAGCAAAGTGCAGGACGTGTTCAAGAACCTGTTCAACCTGGAGCCGGAATTTCGCGTGGACGGCTCGCAGTTCGATCACTTGTTTGCGCCGGATGAGGTGTTTCATATCGGCTCTATCAAGGCCCAGGCCCTGCATGTGCCCGGGCATACCCCGGCGGACATGGCCTACCTGATCGACGATCGGCTGATCCTGGTGGGCGATACGCTGTTCATGCCCGACGTCGGCACGGCGCGCTGCGACTTCCCCGGCGGTGATGCGCGGCAGTTGTATGCATCGATGCGCAAGCTGCTGGCGTTTCCTTTGGAGACTGAGCTGTACGTGTGCCATGACTACCCGCCCGAAGGCCGTGAAGCAAAGTGCCTGACCACGGTGGCCGAGCAGCGCGCGGGGAATATCCATGTGCATGACGGGGTGGATGAAGCGGCGTTTGTCGCGATGCGCACCCAGCGTGATGCCGGGCTGGGGATGCCGACGCTGTTGCTGCCGGCGATCCAGGTGAATGTGCGCGCGGGGAATATGCCGCCTGCTGAGGAAAATGGGGTGACTTACCTGAAGATCCCCTTGAACCAACTGTGAAAGCGGACGGGCGCGGGTTGCGCAGGTTTTATCAGGCGACGGAGAACTTTGAAACGATCTGCTTGAGGTCCACCGCCAGCCTTGACAGCTCTTGACTGGCAATCGAAGTCTGGCCGGCCGCCGAAGAACTCTGGATAGACAGGTCACGGATACTGATCAGGTTCTGATCCACGGAGCGGGCTACATGGGCCTGCTCCTCGGACGCTGTCGCAATCAACAGGTTGCGTTCATTGATATCCGTGATGGCTTCGGTGATCTGTGTAATGGCCAGGCCCGCTTCATGGGCGATCTTCAAGGAATCCACCGCCTCGTTGCGGTTAAGCGCCATGGAGGACACCGCTTCGCTGGAGCAGCTCTGGATTTTGGCAATCATCTGCTCGATTTCCTGCGTCGATGTCTGCGTTCTATGCGCCAGTGCCCTCACTTCGTCGGCCACTACCGCAAACCCCCTGCCCTGTTCTCCTGCCCTGGCCGCCTCAATGGCGGCGTTCAACGCCAGCAGGTTGGTTTGCTCGGCAATCGAGCGAATCACTTCAACCACCCGTGCAATATCCTGAGCCTGCTTGGCCAGGCCTTCAACTTCCACGCCGGTCTGTTGCACCGTGGCGCTGAGTTTCTCGATTGAGGCGATGGTTTGCGTCACACGCTCCTGACCCATTTTGGCCGAGCGCTGGGAATCTTGCGTCGATTGGGACGCCGACACCGCATTGCGGGCGACCTCCTCCACTGCCGCCGTCATCTCGTTTACGGCTGTGGCGGCCTGGTCCGTCTCCAGGCTCTGGCGCTCGATCCCCGCACTGGATTCGCGGGTAATGGCACTCATCTCCTCCGCCGCCGACGCCAACTGCCCGGACGCTTCCGAGATGTGCTGCAGGGTACTTTTCAGATTCATTTGCATGGACGCGGTAGACCGTTGCAACGCCGTCAGCTCGTCATTGCCATTGATCGCAATGGCTACACGTAAATCACCGTCGGCAATTTTGCCGGTCGACACCAGCAATTCACGTACCGGAGCAATGATGCTGCGGGTAAACAAGCGTGCGACCACGACAGTGATCAGCAAGGAGCCGACCATGAGTATCCAGGTAAACAAGCGTGCTGTTTCATACTCGCTGGAGGCAACTTGTACCGCCGCCTTGGAGCCCTTCTCATTCAACGCGATCAGCTCACGGATGGCACGCTGCACATCCAGGGCGATAGGTCCGTTGACATCCCGCAAGTAGGTCGACATCTGTTCAACGGACAGGCTGGAGGCCTGCGCGAGAAACTCATCCATCTTCTGGCCGTAGTTCTTGATGCTGGTGAATGCTTCGTTGTACTTGCCTTGCTCCTCGGGACTCGACACTAACAGCGCATAACGCTCGGCAACGTCGAGCACTTCCGTGCGCGTCGCCTTGAGTTTTTCAAGGGAGGCCGGATCCTGGCGGGTCGTTTCCATGGCATAACGACGCAGGTCAAGACGAAGTTTATAAAATGCAGAATCTAGCTCACCGGCCGTACGGATACTGGGGAGCCAGTTGTTTTCGATTTCAACCGTCGACGAATAAACTTTATCGACTTTTATCAGCGTCATTGCTCCTTGTATTAACAGCAGAAGGCACACCACGCCGAAACAAAGTGTGGTACGAAAGTTTAACTTCAAGGCTCTCATGGACATCGCGGCTCACCCCTTTCCTGGATCGCGAACTTCACGGCCTGATAGGGTAGTAATGTGTTGAAACACATGTGAAAAATACGTGACTGATTACGCATTTTTTTATTAGCCGCAAAAATAAAATATGACACCGTTAGTTACCCAGCTAACGATTAAAGCACCCAGGGTTATAGCGCCCCGCTATCAAACCATCAGTCCGTCCCTTGGCAGTGGCAGTGCGGTTTTGTAACGCACTTGCTTGAGGGCAAAGCTTGAGCGGATGTTGGCCACGCCCGGCACCTTGGTCAGAAAATCCATCATGAAGCGCTCAAGCGACTGGATTGTCGGTACCAGCACCCGGATCAGGTAGTCCGGGTCGCCGGCCATCAGGTAGCACTCCATCACTTCAGGCCGGTCGGAAATCGCGCCTTCGAACTGCTGCAACGCCAACTCATTCTGTTTTTCCAGGCTTACGTGGATGAACACATTGACGTGCAGCCCCAGCAGATCGGCGTCCAGCAACGTGACCTGCTCGCGAATCAGGCCCAATTCCTCCATTGCCTTCACGCGGTTAAAACACGGCGTGGGCGACAGGTTGACCGAGCGGGCCAGGTCGGCATTGGTGATGCGGGCGTTCTCCTGCAGGGCGTTGAGAATGCCGATATCGGTACGGTCCAGTTTGCGCATGAGACAAAATCACCTGTTTATTATGTTTATGCAGTTTTTTTATCCGCAAATGATCGTGAGCGCAATGAAACACAGATAAATATTCTTCTACGCCCCGCCTATGATTGTTGTAGGACAGGATTTCTCCTATCCGGAGACTGACTGTCAGCTAGCGCGCCCACTACAAGAAATTCACAAGATCGAGCGTAGAAGCCATGAATCAGCCGTACGAACCGCTGCGCCTGCACGTCCCTGAACCCTCGGGACGCCCAGGCTGCAAGACCGACTTCACCTACCTGCGCCTGACCGACGCCGGCCTGGTGCGCAAACCCGCCATCGACGTAGAACCCGCCGACACCGCCGACCTCGCCAAAGGCCTGATCCGCGTGCTCGACGACCAGGGCCAGGCCCTCGGTCCCTGGGCTGAGGGTGTTCCCGTCGAAATCCTGCGCAAAGGCATGCGCGCGATGCTCAAGACGCGGATTTTCGATAACCGCATGGTCGTCGCCCAGCGTCAGAAGAAAATGTCGTTCTACATGCAAAGCCTTGGCGAAGAAGCCATCGGCAGCGCCCAGGCCCTGGCCTTGAACATCGACGACATGTGCTTCCCCACCTACCGCCAGCAAAGCATCCTGATGGCTCGCGACGTGCCCTTGGTGGACCTGATCTGCCAGTTGCTGTCCAACGAGCGTGATCCGCTCAAGGGCCGCCAGTTGCCGATCATGTATTCGGTGAAAGACGCTGGCTTCTTCACGATCTCCGGCAACCTCGCCACCCAATTCGTACAAGGCGTGGGCTGGGGCATGGCCTCGGCGATCAAGGGCGATACCAAGATCGCCTCCGCCTGGATCGGCGACGGCGCCACCGCCGAATCCGACTTCCACACTGCCCTCACCTTTGCCCACGTGTACCGCGCGCCGGTGATCCTCAACGTGGTCAACAACCAGTGGGCCATCTCCACCTTCCAAGCCATCGCCGGCGGCGAAGCCACCACCTTTGCCGGACGCGGCGTAGGTTGTGGTATCGCCTCCCTGCGCGTGGACGGCAACGACTTCATCGCGGTATACGCCGCTTCCGCCTGGGCTGCCGAGCGTGCGCGCCGCAACCTCGGGCCCACGCTGATCGAATGGGTCACCTACCGTGCCGGCCCGCACTCCACCTCGGATGATCCATCCAAATACCGCCCCGCCGATGACTGGAGCCACTTCCCCCTCGGCGACCCGATTGCCCGCCTCAAGCAGCACCTGATCAAGATTGGCCAGTGGTCCGAAGAGGAACACGCGGCGGTCAGTGCCGAACTTGAAGCCGAAGTGATTGCGGCGCAAAAACAAGCCGAACAGTACGGCACCCTTGCCGGCGGCCAGATTCCAAGCGCCGCGACCATGTTCGAAGACGTCTACAAAGAGATGCCGGAGCACTTGAAGCGCCAGCGTCAAGCGTTGGGGATCTGACATGAACGATCACAACAACAGCATTGAAGTGGAAACCGCCATGACCACCACCACCATGACCATGATCCAGGCCCTGCGCTCGGCCATGGATGTGATGCTCGAACGTGACGATAACGTGGTGGTATTCGGCCAGGACGTCGGCTATTTCGGCGGCGTGTTCCGTTGCACCGAAGGCCTGCAGACCAAGTACGGCAGTTCGCGGGTGTTTGACGCGCCGATCTCCGAAAGCGGCATTATCGGCGTGGCCGTGGGCATGGGCGCCTACGGCCTGCGCCCGGTCGCCGAAATCCAGTTCGCCGACTACGTCTACCCTGCCACCGACCAGATCATCTCCGAAGCGGCACGCCTGCGTTATCGCTCGGCCGGCCAGTTCACCGCGCCGCTGACCATGCGCATGCCTTGCGGCGGCGGCATCTACGGCGGCCAGACCCACAGCCAGAGTATCGAAGCGGTGTTCACCCAGGTGTGCGGCCTGCGCACGGTGATGCCGTCCAACCCCTATGATGCCAAGGGCCTGTTGATCGCCTCCATCGAAAACGATGACCCGGTGATCTTCCTTGAGCCCAAACGCCTGTACAACGGCCCGTTCGATGGCCATCACGACCGGCCCGTCACCCCATGGTCGAAACACCCGCAAGCCCAAGTGCCGGACGGTTACTACACCGTGCCGCTGGACGTGGCCGCCATCGTGCGTCCGGGCTCGGCCGTGACCGTGCTGACCTACGGCACCACGGTGTATGTGTCGCAAGTCGCCGCCGAAGAAACCGGCATCGACGCCGAAGTCATCGACCTGCGCAGCCTGTGGCCGCTGGACCTGGAAACCATCGTCAACTCCGTCAAGAAGACCGGCCGCTGCGTGGTGGTGCACGAAGCCACTCGCACCTGCGGCTTTGGCGCCGAGCTGGTCGCACTGGTGCAGGAGCATTGCTTCCACCACCTGGAAGCGCCGATCGAACGCGTCACCGGTTGGGACACCCCCTACCCGCACGCGCAAGAGTGGGCGTATTTCCCAGGCCCGTCCCGAGTGGGCGCGGCGTTGAAACGGGTCATGGAGGTCTGAATGGGCACGCACGTTATCAAGATGCCGGACATTGGCGAAGGCATCGCGGAAGTTGAATTGTCGGTGTGGCATGTGAAGGTCGGCGACATGGTGGTCGAAGACCAGGTGCTGGCGGATGTGATGACCGACAAGGCGATGGTGGACATTCCCTCGCCGGTGCATGGCAAGGTAATTTCCCTCGGCGGCGAGCCGGGTGAAGTCATGGCCGTGGGCAGTATTCTGATCAGCATTGAAGTGGAGGGTGCGGGCAACGCCAAGGAGGCACCGGTCGTGAAGGAGGCGCCGAATGCCGCCCCGGTGGTGCAAGCCAAGCCTGCACCGGTGGTGGTTGAAAGCCAACCCGCTCCGGTTGTCGCAGCCCAGGCCCCGGTGGCCCGTACCGCCGACGAACGCCCACTGGCCTCCCCTGCCGTGCGCAAACATGCGCTGGATGCGGGGATTCAACTGCGCCTGGTCCAGGGCTCAGGCCCGGCGGGCCGGATTCTGCACGAAGATCTGGACGCTTACTTGCAGCAGCGTCCGACGCAAACCCAAACCGCAGCCAACCCCTACGCCGAACGCAACGACGAAGAACAGATCCCGGTGATCGGCATGCGCCGCAAGATCGCCCAGCGCATGCAGGACGCCACCCGGCGGGCCGCGCATTTCAGCTACGTGGAAGAAATCGACGTCACCGCTCTCGACGAACTGCGCGTGCACCTCAATGAGAAGCACGGCGCAACGCGTGGCAAGATGACCCTGCTGCCGTTCATCGTGCGAGCCATGGTCGTGGCGCTGCGGGACTTTCCACAGATCAATGCGCGTTACGACGACGAAGCCCAGGTCATCACCCGCCTTGGCGCGGTTCACGTAGGTGTCGCCACCCAAAGCGACGTGGGCCTGATGGTACCGGTGGTGCGTCACGCCGAGGCCCGCAGCCTGTGGGGCAACGCCGAGGAAATCGCACGTTTGGCCACTGCTGCACGCAATGGCAAGGCCAGCCGTGACGAGCTGTCCGGTTCGACCATCACCCTGACCAGCCTCGGCGCCTTGGGCGGCATCGTCAGCACGCCGGTGCTTAACCTACCGGAAGTGGCCATCGTCGGCGTCAACCGCATCGTCGAGCGGCCGATGGTGATCAAGGGCCAGATCGTGGTGCGCAAGATGATGAACCTCTCCAGTTCCTTCGATCACCGCGTGGTCGATGGCATGGATGCAGCGCAATTCATCCAGGCCATTCGCGGCCTGCTCGAACAACCCGCCAGCCTGTTCCTGGAGTAAGGCATGACGCAGACATTGAATACCACGCTGCTGATTATCGGCGGCGGCCCTGGTGGTTATGTGGCGGCGATCCGTGCCGGCCAACTGGGCATCCCGACCCTCCTGGTGGAAGGCCGGGCGCTGGGCGGCACCTGCCTGAATATCGGCTGCATCCCGTCCAAGGCGTTGATCCATGTGGCCGAGCAATTCCAGCAAACCGTCCAGCACAGCCAGGGTTCACACCTGGGCATCGAAGTGGATGTGCCGACCCTGGACATCCGCAAGAGCGTGGAATGGAAAGACGGCATCGTTGACCGCCTGACCACCGGCGTCGCCGCGCTGCTGAAGAAGCACAAGGTGCAAGTGATCCACGGCTGGGCCAAGGTGGTGGACGGCAAGACCGTCGACGTCGGCGACCAGCGCATCCAGTGCGAACACCTGTTGCTGGCCACCGGTTCGAAAAGCGTCAACCTGCCGATGCTGCCGATTGGCGGGCCGATCATCTCGTCCACCGAGGCGCTGGCGCCCACGCGGGTGCCCAAGCGCCTGATCGTGGTGGGTGGCGGCTATATCGGCCTGGAACTGGGGATTGCCTACCGTAAGCTTGGCGCCGAGGTCAGCGTGGTCGAGGCGCAGGATCGCATCCTGCCGGCCTACGACGCCGAATTGACCCAACCGGTGAACGAGTCCCTCAAGCACTTGGGGGTGAAGCTGTTCCTCAAGCACAGCGTCAGCGGTTTTGCCGACAACCGGTTGCAAGTACGTGACCCGAAGGGTGACACCCTGTCGCTGGAAACCGACCAGGTGCTGGTCGCCGTGGGTCGCACCCCCAACACCCAGGGCTGGAACCTCGAGGCGCTGAACCTGGAGATGAACGGCGCGGCGGTCAAAATCGACAGCCGCTGCCAGACCAGCATGCGCAACGTGTGGGCCATCGGCGACCTGAGCGGCGAGCCGATGCTGGCCCATCGGGCCATGGCCCAAGGTGAAATGGTTGCCGAACTGATCAGCGGTAAATCCCGTGAATTCAACCCGGCGGCAATCCCGGCCGTGTGCTTTACCGACCCGGAACTGGTGGTGGTCGGCAAGACACCCGATGAAGCCAAGGCCGCCGGCCTGGACTGCATCGTGTCGAGTTTCCCGTTTGCCGCCAACGGCCGCGCAATGACCCTGGAGTCGAAAACCGGCTTCGTACGGGTGGTGGCACGCCGCGACAATCATCTGATCGTCGGCTGGCAAGCAGTTGGCGCCGGCGTCTCGGAGCTGTCCACCGCCTTCGGCCTGAGCCTGGAAATGGGCGCGCGCCTGGAAGACGTGGCCGGCACCATCCACGCCCATCCGACGCTCGGCGAGGCGGTGCAGGAAGCTGCGCTGCGGGCGCTGGGCCACGCGCTGCACCTGTAAACCGCGGTGAGGCCATCGGGGGCAAGCCCCCTCCCACAGGGGAATGCATGCCAAATGGGGGTGGGGGCTTGCCCCCGATAGCGGTGGATCGGTCAATACAGAGGCTGAAGGCGTCCACCCAGTGGCTCCCACACAAGCCAAGAATGCAGTATTGTTGCGCCCATTCAGAAAAAAAACCGACTTGACCAAAGATAGAGGGTGTCATGGGTAACGAAAGCATCAATTGGGACAAGCTGGGTTTTGACTACATCAAGACCGACAAGCGGTTTCTCCAGGTCTGGAAAAACGGCGAATGGCAAGCCGGCACCCTGACCGACGACAACGTGCTGCACATCAGCGAGGGCTCCACCGCCCTGCACTATGGCCAGCAATGCTTTGAAGGCCTCAAGGCCTACCGCTGCAAGGACGGCTCGATCAACCTGTTCCGCCCGGACCAGAACGCCGCCCGCATGCAGCGCAGCTGCGCGCGCCTGCTGATGCCGCATGTGTCGACCGAAGACTTCATCGACGCCTGCAAACAAGTGGTCAAGGCCAACGAGCGCTTCATCCCGCCGTATGGCAGTGGCGGCGCGCTGTACCTGCGCCCGTTCGTGATCGGCACCGGTGACAACATCGGTGTGCGTACCGCGCCGGAGTTCATCTTCTCGGTGTTCGCCATCCCGGTTGGCGCCTACTTCAAAGGCGGCCTGGTACCACACAACTTCCAGATCTCCACCTTCGACCGCGCCGCCCCCCAAGGCACCGGTGCCGCCAAGGTCGGTGGCAACTACGCCGCCAGTCTGATGCCGGGCGCCGAAGCGAAGAAATCCGGTTTCGCCGATGCGATCTACCTGGACCCGATGACTCACTCGAAAATCGAAGAAGTCGGCTCGGCCAACTTCTTCGGGATCACCCACGACAATAAGTTCATCACACCGAAGTCGCCTTCGGTGCTGCCAGGCATCACCCGCCTGTCGCTGATCGAACTGGCCAAGACCCGCCTGGGCCTGGAAGTGGTCGAGGGCGAAGTGCTCATCGACAAACTGGACCAATTCAAGGAAGCCGGTGCCTGCGGTACCGCTGCGGTGATCTCGCCGATCGGCGGCATCCAGTACAACGGCAAGCTGCACGTGTTCCACAGCGAGACCGAAGTCGGCCCGATCACCCAGAAGCTCTACAAAGAGCTGACCGGCGTGCAGACCGGCGACGTTGAAGCGCCAGCGGGCTGGATCGTCAAGGTCTAAGCCACACCAAGCTACGCCCCAACCCCATGTGGGAGCTGGCTTGCCAGCTCCCACATTTGAGCTCAGGTGTTCTCAGGATCGAGTCGGAATATTCCCAACAATCTTCTTCCCCATACTGATCCTCGGCTCCACCCCATACCCCAACGCCTCGTAAAACCCCGCCACCGCCTCATTGCCACTGGTGATCTGCAGGTTGATCTTCATGCAGCCCAGCGCCGTCAATGCCTGTTCCGCATGCCGCACCAGTGACGAACCCAGGCCATGACGCCGATAGTCAGCGTGCACCGCCACCGAATACAGCCAGCCACGATGGCCGTCGTAGCCCGCCAGAATCGTCCCGATCACGGTTTTTTTGTCCGTCGCCACGAAAAACAACCCATCGTTGACGGCCAGCTTTTTATCAATCGCCAGGGTCGGCAGGTTATGGGCGGTTTCATAGCCAAAAGCCTCCTGCCATAGCGCAACCACTTGCGCACGATGCTGACGGTCGCGATAGGGCCCGATGGGATGCCTGGACAGCAGCGCCTTTTCCATCACCAACGTACGCTCGTTGCCGTGGTAGACGTCGCGCACAGTATGGAACCCCAACTTGGCATAGAACGGTTCGGCGGTCAGCGAAGACGGCACGCTCAGTACCGTGACCCCGGCCTCGCGGGCGCGCAGCTCGATTTCAATCAACAACAACCGCCCAATGCCCTGCCCTTGCAGCACCGGATTGACGAACACCGAGCGCACCACACTGCCGTCGAGTGCGGCGGTGGCCACGATCACCCGATCCTGAATCGCCACCAGCACCACGCGGCGCTCAAGCAATGCCAGTACCGCATCCGGCGTGAAGTTACTGGCGACCCGGGCAATCACATCCGCCGGATAATCCCGTGCATTACTGCTGTGCAATGCCGCCAGAATCACCTGGCTGATCCCCTCGGCATCGGCGGGCTGGGCAATACGAACAACGGTAGACATGGCTCCTCCTGGCTGACCGCGCTATCAGAGTCGCCACTGTAGCAATGTGGGAAGGAGCACGCTCCCTCCCTTATTTGATCGCCTCTCAGGCTCGACAGCCGATTCGGCTGCCACACCCCACTTTTCAGCTTTACCGGCTGAGCCACCCGCCAGTTTCAGCCGAGATCCTTGCGCAACAACCGCCACAATAACCGCACTGGCCCACTCCATGACGGCGCTCTGTGCGCAGCAGAAACCGCTGGCCGCCTTCCAATAACAAGGAGCATTTCCATGACCCGCTATATCGACGTCAATGACCTCAGCTATCTGGTCGCGCAAAAAGGCCTGCAAACCTGCATGACCGAAATGGCCGAATACATTCGCGCCGACTACCTGCGCTGGCAGGATTTCGAGAAATGTGCACGCCTGGCCAACCACTCCCCGGATGGCGTGATCGAGCTGATGCCGGTGTCCGACGCGTCGCTGTATGCCTTCAAGTACGTCAACGGTCACCCGAAAAACACCCTGGCCGGCATGCTCACCGTGATGGCCTTTGGCGCGCTGGGCGATGTCGACACTGGCAAGCCGGTGCTGCTGGCGGAAATGACCCTGACCACCGCCATTCGTACAGCCGCCACCTCAGCCCTGGTCGCCCGCTACCTGGCGCGCGAGAACAGCCGCAGCATGGCGTTGATCGGTAATGGCTCGCAGAGTGAATTCCAAGCCCTGGCCTTCCACGCCATGCTCGGCATCACGGAAATCCGTCTGTTCGACATCGATGCCAAAGCCACCGCCAAACTGGCCGACAACCTCAAGGCCTTTCCGGCCATCAAGGTGATCCTGGCCGGTAGCGTCGCCGAAGCGGTCAAAGGCGCGGATATCGTCACCACCGTCACGGCCGACAAGGCCTACGCCACCATCCTCACAGACGAAATGATCGAACCCGGCATGCACCTCAACGCGGTGGGCGGCGATTGTCCAGGCAAAACCGAGCTGGACCGACGCATCGTCGAGCGCGCCCGCGTGATCGTCGAGTACGAGCCACAAAGCCGCATCGAAGGTGAAATCCAGCAGATGCCGCACGACTCACCGGTGACTGAACTGTGGCAAGTGATCAACGGCCAGCAGCCCGGCCGTGAGAACGCGCACCAGATCACCCTGTTCGACTCCGTGGGCTTTGCCATCGAAGACTACTCGGCGCTGCGTTACGTACTGGATGTGGCCAAGGCACTGGACGTGGGCAGCGAACTTGAGCTGGTGCCGGACCTCGCCGACCCGAAAGACTTGTTTGCCCGACTCGCCCAGCAGCCTCGCGTGCAGCAGCAAAAGCGCGCCTGAGGTGTGCAGGCACGTCCCCGAGCGCATACAGACGTTGACGGAGGAAGGCCGTACCATGTGAAGGGTCAGGCAAACACGCAAGGTTTGCCGCCATTTATTCCAACCGTTTGAAGTGAACCCCATGGATACCAAGGCCTCCGGACCCCATTCCGCCCCCGTACTGGACCGCATTGATGAAGCCATCATCGAAGTGCTGCGCCACCAGGGCCGTATCACCTACGAAAAGCTTTCGTCGCTGGTGCACCTCACCCCCAGGCCCTGCCTGGAGCGGGTGCGCAAGTTGGAGCGACGTGGGGTGATCCGTGGCTATGGGGCGATCATCGATGTGCAGATGGTCTCGCCAGGGCTGTCGCTGCTGGTGTTGGTGGCCTTGTCCAACCAGAGCGGGCGCTCGGCGCAAAAGGCCTTCGAAGCCTGCGTGAAGGCCTGCCCCCAGGTATTCGAATGCCAACTGATCAGCGGGCCGTTTGACTACAGCCTGCGCATGCGTTGCCGGGACATGGAGCACTACCGGGTGCTGACGGAGACCTGGTTGAACAATGATGAGTTACACATTGATAAGCTGGTGGCGCATCCGGAGTTGGCGGTGGTCAAGAACACCGCCACCGAGCTGGTCTGATCTCTCCAAAAACGATACAGATCTAATATGGGAGAGGGCTTGCCCCCTCCCACACAAGCCCCTCCTACATTTTCAACCTTGCCCGATTAAGATTTTCTTGCCGGGCCTGGCCCCGATCAGCCTGGCCTGCCCATCCTTCTGCTTCCCCGTCCGCGCTTCACTGATCAACCCCGGTATCAACTTGCCCTCCGGCAGATTCTTCCAGAACCGGCTCGGCAAATGCCCTTCCATGACCTTGGGGTTCAACCGCGCCGGGTTGAAGATATGGCTGTAGTAGGTCAGCCACATCGCACTGTGGGGATCCTCGACATTCTGCGCCAGCTGCCGCCAGGCTTCGGGGCACTCACGTTGATGGATCAACTGTTCGCCATCGTAGTAAACCCCATCCAACGGCGTGGCGATCATCCAGCGATGACGCCCCATGCGCCCGATAAAGTGCTGGCTGGCTGATTTCAGGATGTCATGGGCCGGCTCATGCCAGGCCACGTACTCGGGCAATTCCGGCCCTGCCCCGGCCGGCAACGCGATAAACCGCACAAATGCATGCAGGTGGTGCGCCTCGCGACTGACCTGCTTGATCCGCCGCTGCAACTCGCTGCCCAGCTTGTCCCCGGCCAGCATTGCGGTGCGGTCGCCGTGGCTGACTCGCCACAACACTTCATACAACAAGCTCCAGCGCTGGTCGCCGTGGTAACAGGCGGCCGACTCCAGCAACTCCAGCAGGGCCTTGGGCACCCGCGTCTGGAAAGGCCCCAGTGCCTCGGGAATCGACTGGTCAGTGGCAAACAGGTCCGCCACCTCCGCCTCCCCCCAGCTCACCTGGCTGGGGTCGACCTGATGGCTGAGCAGCCAGCGCGCCTGTTCGCGCCAGGTGCTGAACAGGTTGTTGCATTCCAGGCTGATCATCCCCACAGCCCCATTTGCTGCGGTTGCGGGCGGTCGCGCAATTGCTCGCGCAGCAACACGCTGGTGCTGTCGGCCTGTTGCGGGTGGTAGTCACTGGTGATGAAAAACGGCTTGGCTTTCGCCAGCACGCAGCGCATGCGCGCCAGGTCTTCGAAGCGGATCTTGCGTTCACGACGCAGGTCCACCAGGCGCTGGGTGGTACGCAAACCAATGCCCGGAATGCGCGCAATCAAGGTCGGTTCGGCGCGGTTCAGGTCCAGGGGGAACACGTCGCGGTTATCCAGGGCCCAGGCCAGCTTGGGGTCGATGTCCAGGGCCAGGTGGCCGGGGCCTTCGAACAATTCGTTCGCACTGAAACCGTAGCTGCGCAGCAGGAAGTCAGCCTGGTACAAACGGTGTTCACGCATCAGCGGCGGCGCGGCCAGCGGCACGCTTTTCGGGCTGTTGGGGATGGGACTGAAGGCCGAGTAATACACACGGCGCAATTTGAAGTTGCCGTACAACGCCTCGGCCCCATGAAGAATGGTGCTGTCGTCGGTGTCGTCGGCACCCACGATCATCTGCGTGCTCTGCCCGGCCGGGGCGAAGCGCGGGGCGCGCGGTTCGTTGAGCACGGTCTGCTCGCCGGTGTAGATGGTCTGCATGGCCTGCTTGATCGAAACGATCTGTTTTTCCGGCGCCAGGGTGTGCAGGCTGGCCTCGGTGGGCAGTTCGATGTTCACGCTCAACCGATCGGCATACCGCCCCGCTTCGGCGATGAGCGCCGGATCTGCGTCGGGAATGGTCTTGAGGTGGATATAGCCGCGAAAATCGTGTTCTTCGCGCAGCAGTTTGGCCACGCGCACCAATTGCTCCATGGTGTAGTCGGACGAACGGATGATACCGGAGCTGAGAAACAACCCGCTGACGCAATTGCGCCGGTAGAAATCCAGGGTCAGGGTGACCACCTCCTCCGGGCTGAAACGCGCGCGGGGCACGTCGCTGGAGCGGCGGTTGACGCAGTACTGGCAGTCATAGAGACAGAAATTGGTGAGCAACACCTTGAGCAACGACACACAACGCCCGTCGGGGGTGTAGCTGTGACAGATGCCCATGCCATCGGTGGAACCCAGCCCCGCCTTGCCCTCGGAGCTGCGCTTGGGCGCGCCACTGCTGGCGCAGGACGCGTCGTACTTGGCGGCGTCGGCGAGGATGCTGAGTTTTTCGATCAACTGCATGGAGGGCTACCGATACTGGTTTTTTGTACAGTACCAGTAGCTCAACCATCACGCCAGTGCCGTCTGTAGGACCGCGTGTTTGTGGCGAGGGAGCTTGCTCCCGTTCGACAGCGCAGCTGGAGCCGGCTTTTTGGGGCCGCTCCGCAGCCCAGCGGGAGCAAGCTCCCTCGCCACAGCACGCTCCCTCGCCACAACGATCAACTGGCGGCAGCGAGTAGCAAGTCCTGCACCGACCGCCCCTTGCCGCGCCCACGGTCCAGCGCATACAACGACGCCGCAATCTCATCCGCCCGAATCGGCAGCACCGACAGCAAGGTGTCGCTCAACCCATGGCTGGCCTGGCTGAAACCCTGGATGTAGATGCCGGCGTTGCAACGCTCGTCGGTCACGATGCGGTAGTCGCGCGCCACGTCAAAGTCGCCCAGGTAATCTTCCAACGGCGCCAACAAGGCGCGGTGTGTCTGGCGCTCGTAGCCGGTGGCCAGGATCACCGCGTCGTAATGGTTGACGCTGGTTTCCCCGTTGGCGTTGTTGCGCAGCACCAGTTCAATGCCCAGCGGGCCTGGCGTGGCCTTCTCGACCACGGTCATAGTGCGGAACGCCTGGCGGGCGATGCCGGAGACTTTCTGGCGGTAGAAGATGCCGTAGATGCGCTCGATCAGGTCCAGGTCGACCACCGAATAGTTGGTGTTCTGGTACTCAGCCACCAGGCGTTCACGTTCGGCGCCCTCCTGCTGGAACACCAGGTCGGTAAAGGCCGGCGAAAACACTTCATTGACGAACGGGCTGTCATCGGCGGGCTTGAGTGCCGAGCCGCGCAGGATCATGTCGACCTGCACCGACGGGAAGCTGTCGTTCAGGTCGATAAAGGCTTCGGCCGCACTCTGGCCACCGCCGATAATGGCGATGCGCATGGCCTTGCCCTCGACACACGGCTGCGAGGCCATGCGCTCCAGGTACTGGGAGTGGTGGAACACCCGGCTGTCACCCTTGAGCGCCTTGAACGCTTCGGGAATCCGCGGCGTGCCGCCGGCGCTGACCACCACCGAACGGGTGGTGCGCACATGCTGCTCGCCGAGGGCATCGCGGGAGATCACGCGCAGGGCTTCGACCTGCTGCTGATGCAGGATCGGCTCGATGGCCAGCACTTCCTCGCCATAGCGCGCCTGGGCCTGGAACTGCCCGGCGACCCAGCGCAGGTAGTCGTTGTACTCCATGCGGCAGGGGTAAAAGGTGCCGAGGTTGATAAAGTCCACCAAGCGGTCGTGGGCTTTCAGGTAATTAACGAAGGAATACGGGCTGGTGGGGTTGCGCAGGGTCACCAGGTCCTTGAGGAACGAAATCTGCAGTTCACTCTGGGTCACCAGGGTATTGCCGTGCCAGCGGTAGTCGGCCTGTTTGTCGAGAAACAGCACGTCCAGTTTGCCCTGGGCCTTTTCGCGCTCCTGCAGGGCGATGGCCAGCGCCAGGTTCGAAGGGCCGAATCCGATACCGATCAGGTCGTGAACCGCGGGCGAAGCAATTGCCTGTGTCATTCCAGTGTCCTCTGGATAAGCCCCTTGGCGGTGGGGCGGGAATACCTTCAAGACCTGCACAACAGGTCATGTGTTGATAGGAAACGAGGACAATGAAATAAAATTTAACTGATCATTGATCAGTGGGCTTCCCACTCGCGCATCCGCACCCGGCAATGTTTCATGGCATTGACGATGTGTTTTTCCACCAGCGCGCGGGAAATGCACAGGCGTTCGGCAATTTGCACATGGGTCAAACCCTCGAGTTTGCGCAGCAGGAAGCTGTCGCGACAGGCAGGGGGCAGCTCGGCCAGGGCGCGCTCGAGCAGTTCCAGGCGCTGGCTGTGGTCATGGGTGGTGTGAGGTGAACAGGCGGCGAAACGCTCTTCGCTGTCCAGCACATCCAAGGGCTCAACCTGGCGCAAGGCGTTGCGCCGGTGGCCATCGATCACCAGATTGAGCGCGGTGCGGTACAAAAAGGCGCGGGGTTGTTCGATCGGCGTGTCGCTGGAACGTTCCAGCACCCGGACATAAGCGTCATGCACCACATCCTCGGCCACCTGACGGTTGCCCAGCTTGGCGTTGAGGAAACACACCAGCTCGCGATAGTAGTTTTCCAACATGACTCCCGACCGCCGGGTGGCGGCATTAGGTCCCTGAGTACAAAAAAAGACGGCGTTTACGTAATGGCAGTTTGGATGTGTGCAATTTATAGTAATTCTCATCTACTTTTAAAGCAGACTTGCATCAACGGAGGTTTTTTTTCTTCGAGGGCTGATGTAACTGCTTGTGTAACCGCCTAAATCCCCGCGCCTTTCTCTCGTTTACTTGTCAGCTCCCCGCAACTGCGGTCCGAACTTTCCTGGCTGGAAACCCAAGCATGAAACGCCCTCGACCTGCCCGACGCGCCTTGCTCGCTCTCGCGTGCCTGATCCCCATCATCGCCGTCGCGGCCTGGCAGGTGCTGCCGCCCGGGCGTGACGCCCTCACCACCGTCGCCGTCACCCGCGGCAATATCGAAAACAGCGTGACCGCCCTGGGCACCCTGCAACCCCGCCGCTACGTGGACGTGGGCGCCCAGGCATCGGGGCAGATCCGCAAGATCCACGTCGAGGCCGGCGACCACGTGCAGGAAGGCCAATTGCTGGTGGAAATCGACCCGTCCACGCAAAAAGCCAAGCTCGACGCCAGCCGCTATGCCATCGAAAACCTCAAGGCCCAGTTGCAGGAGCAAAAGGCCCAACATGAACTGGCACGCCAGAAGTACCAGCGCCAGCAACGCCTGGCCGCCGGCAACGCCACCCGTGAAGAAGATGTGCAAACCGCCAAGGCTGAATTGAGCGCCACCCAGGCCCGGGTCGACATGTTCCAGGCGCAGATCCTGCAAGCCCAGGCCAGCCTGCGCAGCGATGAGGCCGAGTTGGGCTACACGCGCATCTACGCGCCGATGACCGGCACGGTGGTGGCGGTGGACGCGCGGGTCGGCCAGACCCTCAACGCCCAGCAGCAGACGCCGCTGATCCTGCGCATCGCCAAATTGTCGCCGATGACCGTGTGGGCGGAAGTCTCGGAAGCCGATATCGGCCACGTCAAACCTGGCATGACCGCGTATTTCACCACCCTCAGCGGCGGCAACCGGCGCTGGAGCAGCACGGTGCGGCAAATCCTGCCGATCCCGCCCAAGCCATTGAATGAAACCCAAGGCAGCGGCAGCCCCAACAGCTCGAGTAAAAGCGGCAGCGGCCGCGTGGTGCTGTACACCGTGCTGCTGGACGTGGACAACAGCGACAACGCGTTGATGGCCGAAATGACCACTCAGGTGTTTTTCGTCGCCGGCCAAGTCAAGGATGCCCTCACCGCACCGGTCGCCGCGCTGCAAGGCACGTCCAGTGCCGACAGGCAGATCGCCCGGGTCGTGACCGGCAACGGTCGTATCGAGGAGCGCCACGTGCGGCTGGGCATCAGCGACCGCCTGCGCGTACAGGTGCTCGACGGCCTGAACGAAGGCGACCGCCTGCTGATCGGTCCGGCCGACGGCAACGGGGGTTGAGGTGACCACGCCCCTGATCGAACTCAAGAACATCCGCAAATCCTACGGCGGCGGCGACAGCCCGCAGGTCGACGTGTTGCGCGGCATCGACCTGTCGATCCATGCCGGGGAATTCGTCGCCATCGTCGGCGCCTCCGGCTCCGGCAAGTCCACGTTGATGAATATCCTCGGCTGCCTCGACCGTCCCAGCGTCGGCGACTACCTGTTCGCCGGCGAGAACGTCGCGCACCTGGACAGCGACGAACTCGCCTGGCTGCGCCGCGAAGCCTTTGGTTTTGTGTTCCAGGGCTACCACTTGATTCCCTCGGGTTCGGCCCAGGAAAACGTCGAGATGCCGGCGATCTACGCCGGTATCAGCGCCGCCGAGCGCCATGCCCGCGCCAGCGCCCTGCTCACCCGCCTGGGCCTGGCCGACCGCACCGGCAACCGCCCGCACCAGCTCTCCGGTGGCCAGCAACAACGGGTGTCCATCGCCCGTGCGTTGATGAACGGCGGGCACATCATCCTCGCCGACGAACCTACCGGCGCCCTCGACAGCCACAGCGGCGCCGAGGTCATGACCTTGCTCGACGAACTGGCCAGCCAGGGCCACGTGGTGATCCTGATCACCCATGACCGCGAAGTCGCGGCGCGGGCCAACCGCATCATCGAGATTCGCGATGGCTTGATCATCAGTGACTCGGCCCAGGACAGCGACGCGGCCCCAGGCGCCTCAACGGGCGCCCTGCAAGCCGTGGACCTGCGCCAACGCCTGGCCGACGGCGCCGAACACAATGGCGCGTGGAAAGCCGAACTGGTGGACGCGGTGCAGGCCGCCTGGCGGGTGATGTGGATCAACCGATTCCGCACCGCGCTGACCCTGTTGGGCATCATCATCGGCGTGGCGTCGGTGGTGGTGATGCTGGCGGTGGGTGAAGGCAGCAAGCGCCAGGTCATGGCGCAGATGGGCGCGTTCGGCTCCAACATTATCTACCTCAGCGGATCGTCGCCCAACCCGCGTACGCCGCTGGGGATCGTGACCCTCAACGATGTCCACGCACTGGCGGCCTTGCCTCAGGTGCAACGCATCATGCCGGTCAACGGCAGCGAAGCCGGGGTGCGTTTCGGCAACGTCGACTACATGGCCTATGTGGGCGGCAACGACACCAACTTCCCGGCGATTTTCAATTGGCCGGTGGTCGAGGGCAATTACTTCACGGCCGCCGACGAGCGTGCCGCTGCCACCGTGGCGGTGATCGGTCATCGCGTGCGTGAAAAGCTGTTCAAGGGCGAGGTCGACCCCATCGGCCAGTACATCCTGATTGAGAACGTGCCGTTCCAGGTCATCGGCGTGCTCGCGGAAAAAGGCGCCAGCTCAGGTAACAAGGACAGTGACGACCGTATCGCCATCCCTTATACCGCTGCCAGCGTGCGCCTGTTCGGCAGCTACAACCCCGAGTACGTAGTGATCGCCGCGGCCGATGCGCGCAAGGTGCGCGAGGCCGAGTTGGCGATCGACCAGTTGATGCAAACGCTGCACAACGGCAAGCGCGATTACGAGCTGACCAACAACGCCGCCATGATCCAGGCCGAGGCGCGCACGCAGAACACCTTGTCGCTGATGCTCGGTTCGATTGCCGCGATTTCCCTGCTGGTGGGCGGCATTGGGGTGATGAATATCATGCTGATGACCGTGCGCGAGCGGACCCGCGAAATCGGCATCCGCATGGCCACCGGCGCACGCCAGCGCGACATCCTGCGCCAGTTCCTCACCGAAGCGGTGATGCTCTCGGTGGTCGGCGGCCTGTGCGGCATTGCCCTGGCGTTGCTGGTGGGTGGCGTGCTGGTGCTGGCCAAGGTGGCGGTGCAGTTTTCCCTGGTGGCCGTAATGGGCGCATTTGGTTGCGCGCTGGTCACCGGTGTCGTATTCGGCTTCATGCCGGCCCGTAAAGCTGCCCGGCTCGATCCGGTTAAGGCGTTGACCAGTGAATAAACGATCCCTGTGCATGCCCGGCCTGTGCGTGTTACTCAGCGCCTGCGCCGGCCACCCTCCCGCCCTCGACAGCGGCATCGCTGCGCCCGCCAGTTGGCAATATGCCGAGCGTGACGCGGCGCAGGCCACCAACCAGCACTGGTGGACACAGTTCGGCAGTGCGCAGTTGAACCGTCTGGTCGAGCAAGCCCGCCGTGACAGTTTCGACGTGGCCGCCGCCACGGCCCGCGTGCGCCAGGCCCAGGCCAGTGCGGTGATCGCCGGGGCACCGTTGTTGCCGGAGGTGAAGTTCAACCTCGCCACCAGCCATCAGAAGTTGCTGCGTGGCCAGGGCGGGCCGGACCTGGACGTGTCACAAAGCGATGACGCCGTCGACAACTTCGGCGCCAACCTCACGGCCAGTTACGAAGTGGACTTCTGGGGTGGCCGCGCCGCCGCCCGTGACAGCGCCCTGCACAGCCTGCGCGCCAGCGAGTTTGACCAGGCTACCGTGGAACTGACCCTGCTCGGCAGCGTGGCCGACCGCTACGCCCAGACCCTCGCCGCCCACCAGCGAGAGCAAATCGCCGCGCTTAACCTGGCCAACGCCCGCAACGTGCTCGACCTGGTGCAGACCCGCTACGATGCCGGCTCCGCCACCGCCCTCGAACTGGCCCAGCAAAAAAGCCTGGTGGCCAGCCAGCAACGCCAGTTGCCCCTGATCCAGCAACTGGCCGAAGAATCGCGCATCACCCTGGCCGCCCTGCTCGGCCAGCCGGTGCAGGCCCTGAATCTGCGGGCCGAGCCCTTCCAGGCGCTGACCTGGCCAACCATCGGTGCCGGCATGCCCAGCCAATTGCTCAGCCGCCGGCCCGATATCGCCAAGGCCGAGGCGCAATTGGCCGCGGCGCAAGCCGACGTCACCGTGGCCCGCGCCGCCATGCTGCCCGCCGTCACCCTCGGCGCAACTCTGGGCTCGGATGCCTACAAGGCCATGGATATGCTGCGCAGCCCCTACTACACGCTGACCGCCGGCCTGGTCGGTCCGATCTTCAACAACGGTCGTTTAAGCGCTGAACGCGACAAGGCCCGCGCCCGCCAGGATGAACTGCTGCACACCTATCGCGGCGCGATCATCAACGGCTTTGCCGACGTGGAAAAAGCCCTCAGCAGCATCACCCGCCTCGACCAGCAGCGCCAATGGCAACGTGAAGAACTGCAACAGGCGCAGAGCGCGTTCCAGATCGCTGAAAGCCGCTACCAGGCAGGCGCCGAGGATTTGCTCACGGTCCTGGAAACCCAGCGCACCCTGTACGCGGCCCAGGACCAGAACGTGCAACTGCGGCTGGCGCGCCTGCAGGCCAGCATCGCGCTATACAAAGCACTGGGCGGCGGCTGGCAGACGGAGATCCGATAAACAAAACTCCGATTTCGTACACATGCCGTCTTTTCACCCTACATTCCTCGACCCAAGGTCCTTGGTAAAAAAGCCGTTATCACACGGTTGCCCGGGATCTCTCGATGACTGCTGCAAAACACCTGACGTGCGCCTGCCTGTGGCTGATAGCGGGCCTGGCCCACGCTCAACCGCTGATCCCTCCCACCGCCATCGACTGGCTGTTGGACTGCCCGCTCCCCACCGTTGAACGCCTGGACCCCGAGGTGTTGCAACGCACCCAATGCGGCATCGTGACCGTACCGCGCAACTACGCGTCCCCCCGGCAAGGCAACCTGCGCCTTTACCTCACCCGCGTCGGCGCACGCGATCCGCTGAACCGTGAAGGCGTGCTGTTTGCGCTGGCCGGCGATGTGCCCCGCAGCAATCAGGGCGGCACCTTCGTCATTCACCTCACCAGTCTCTGGGGGACCTACGCCAACCCGGCCTATCGCACGCTGATCAACCGTTACGACGTCATCGAACTCAGCCCCCGCGACCTCAGCAATGAAAACGGCGTCGAACAGGCCGCTCAAGACCTGGAGTACGTGCGCACCCAACTCGGCGATGCCCAACTGCTCTACCTGGGCAACGCCGATGCAGCCCGCCTGGGCAACCGTTACGCCGCGCTGTTCCCCGAGCGGGTGGCGCGCATGGTGCTGGTCAATGCGCAACAGGCCGAGACGGCCGCGCCCCAGGTCGAACAACTGCGCCTTAAAGACCCCGCCAAGCAGGACGCCAGCGGGCGTATCAACCGCTGGGTCGGTGACTTCCTGGTCTACGGCAAGCAACCACCGCAGTCCACTCGCTGCCTGGATTCCGTCAACGCGCAGTAGCGAGCCGTTTGCGACCTGTTGCCCTCGAAAACGACACCCGGCGTTGACGCTGCTCCTCGATCGTTATTAAGTGCTATTTATCCGCATTAATACGATAAATCGAACCCATGCTAAGCCGCCCGCTACGACGCAAACGCCAGAAGCTGTCCGACGTGATTGTCGAGTCGGTCAAGCGCTCCATCGTCACCGACGCCTTGAAGCCCGGCGACCGCTTGCCCACCGAACGCGAGCTGATGGAAAGCTTCCAGTGCTCCAAGGGCTCGGCCCGCGAAGCGCTCAAGGCGCTGGAAGTAGAAGGCCTTGTGAGCACGCGCACGGGCCCCAGCGGCGGTGCCTACCTGAACCAGGCCGGCACCGAGCCGGCCAGCCGCGCCTTGCGCAACTACCTGCACTTCCAGCATCTGGACGGCGAGCAGGTGTACCAACTGCGCAAAGTCATCGAAGTGGAACTGGCGGTGTCGGTGCTCGGGCGCCTCAGCGAAGACGACTACCAGGCCCTGCAAGACAACGTGGATTTTTGCAGCGCGCCGGAAGACAGCGAAGCCGGCCAACGCGAGCAACGCCTGGCGGAACTGGAGTTCCATAACCTGCTGGCCAAGGCCTGCCCCAACCCGCTGCTGAGTTTCATGGCGCAGTTCCTCAACGACCTGTTGCGCGACCTGGTGGTGCTGAAAAAAGCCTACAAGCCCAAGCGCAAGCAGTTCGATGCCGCCAACCTGGACTATCACAAGCAGTTGCTGATCGCCTTTCGGGCCGGGGATGAAAGCGCCGTGCGCAGCCTGATGCACGAACACATGTGCGACGCCGAGCACCACATGACCGCCCTTGAAGGCCAGGTCAGCCCACATTTTCTACTGGAGTTCGATCACTCTTAAAAAACGCCACAGACCCCATGTGGGAGGGGGCTTGCCCCCGATGACGCCAGCATATTCAACATTAATGTCGACTGACACACCGCTATCGGAGGCAAGCCACCTCCCACATTTGGACTGCATTTCAACCCCACACCGTTTCATCCAATAACAGGCCTGCCCACAGGCCCTTGCTCCACCGTATCGCCATTGCCACTCCTGCCAATAACTAAACCAGGGAGTCACCCCCATGCAGCGTCGTACGTTGTTGAAAGCCAGCCTCACCGCAGCCGCCGCCCTCAGCCTACCGCTGAGCATACGGTCGGCATTCGCCGCCGAGCCCTTTACCTTTTACGGCCTCAAGTCCATGTCCGGCGCCTTTGCCAGCTATGGCAAGTTTGCCGACATGGGTTCGCGCCTGGCGGTGGAGCAACACCCCGAACTGCTCGGCCGCCCGCTGAACTACAAGGTCATCGACACCGAAGGCAACGCCGGCAAGGCCGTGCGCAAGGTGCAGGAGGCTATCCAGCAGGACGGCGCGCGGTTCTTCCAGGGCTGCACCTTGTCGTCGTCGGCATTGGCGGTGGCCAAGGAAGTGGACAAGGTCGGTGGCGTGTTCATGACCCCGGTGGGCGCCGACGAAGTCACCGGCAAGGACTGCAACCCCGCGACCTTCCGCTGGTCGGTGCCCACCTACGGCGCGATCCGCGAAACCCTGGTGCCGCTGATCAAGTTACTGCCGGACGCCAAGCGCTGGTACACCATCACCCCGCAATACGTGTTCGGCGAAGCGCTGTTGGAAGGTGCGAAAACCGTGCTCAAGGACAACGGCCTGGAACACATCGGCAACAGCTACCACTCGTTGCAGGAACAGGAATTCTCCGGCTACCTGACCAACGCCATCGCCGCCAAGCCCGATGTGCTGGTGCTGCTCAACTTCGGCAGCCAGTCGTCCAACACCCTGCGCCAGGCGGTCAACTTCGGCATCAAGGAGCGCATGAAGGTGCTGCTGGTGTGGTCCGCCGGACTCGACCAGTTCCAGGAACTGGGCAGCGACATTCTCGCGGGCGTGTACCTCGGCGCACAGTACTGGCACCAGGTCGACACCCCGCTCAACCGTGAGCTGGTCAAGCTCACCCAGGCCAAATACGGCATCAACCCGACCTACCCGCTGGCCGCCGATTACATCAGCACCAAGGTCATGCTAGACACCATCATTGCCACCGGCAGCTTCGACGGGCCGACCGTGGCCAAGGCCATGCAGGGCCTGAGTTTCGAAGGCCCCACCGGCAAGGAATCGATCCGCGCCGGCGACCACCAGGTCATCAAGGATTACTACCTGCTGATCGGCAAAGCCAGCAGCGAGATGGCCGACAAGGATGACCTGGCCAAAGTGCTCAGCGCCGGCCAGTCGTTCCCGCCAGTGGAAGCCACGGGCTGCACACTCGGCTGATCCCCTGAAATAGGTAGCGCAGGGCCGCGCGAGCGGCGTCCTGCAGAGGGTTCCTGCATGCTTAATCTTTACCTGTTCCAGATCCTCAACGGCCTTGGGCTGGGGATGATCTACTTTCTGATCGCGGTCGGGCTGACGATCATTTTCGGCCTGCTCAACTTCGTCAACTTCGCACACGGCGCGTTCTTTTTGCTCGGCGCCTACATCTGCTACACCGCCGTGAGCCTCACCGGCAACTTCTGGCTGGCGCTGCTGATTGCGCCGCTGGTGGTGGCTGCGTTGGCCTGGGTCATCGAGCGATTATTGATCCAGCGGATCTATCACTTGCCGCACATGTTCCAGATCCTGGTGACCCTCGGCATCGCGCTGATCATCCAGGAAGCCAGCGTGATGATCTGGGGCCCGGTGGGCAAGAGCGTGGCCGTGCCGGAACTGCTGCGCGGCGTGTTGGTGGTGGGTGATTTCGTCTACCCCTACTACCGTCTGTTCCTGATTGTGTTTTCCGGGTTGGTTGGCCTGGGCCTGTGGTTGCTGCTGGAACGCACGCGCTTCGGCGCCCTGGTGCGGGCCGGCAGTGAAAGCACCGAGACCGTGTCCCTGCTGGGCACCAATATTTTCCGCCTGTTCTCCATGACCTTCGCCCTCGGCGTGGCCCTGGCCGGCGTCGCGGGCGTGCTGTTTGCACCGTTGCGCGGCGCCCAGCCTTTTGTCGGCCCGGAGATTCTCGGCGTGGCCTTCGTGGTGGTGGTAATCGGCGGCATGGGCTCGTTCAGCGGTGCGCTGGTCGGCGGTTTGCTGGTGGGCGTGGTGCAAAGCCTGATGACCACACTCTGGCCCCAGGGTGCGAGCCTGATGATCTACGGCGCCATGGCCGTGGTGATTCTGGTACGTCCTTACGGCCTGTTTGGGAGAGCCTGACATGAGCGAGAAAAATCCCCTGCCGTTTGCCAAGACGCAATCGCGCGCGATGTTGCTGTGGGTGCTGGCGGTGCTGATCGGCCTGCCGTTGATACTGCCCTCGGCGACCCTGGCCACCGAGATCCTGATCTTTGCCATGGCGGCCCTGGCCTGCAACCTGTTGCTGGGCTACACCGGGCTGCTGTCGTTCGGCCAAGGTATCTTCTTCGGGGCCGGCGCTTACTGCGCGGCGTTGCTGATGATCCACCTGCAACTGGGCCTGTTCACCGCGTTGCTCGGCGCCGCCATCGCGGGTGGTTTCCTGGCCTTGCTGGTCGGCGCCCTGGCGATCCGGCGCACCGGCATCTACTTCGTGATGTTGACCCTGGCGTTCAGCCAGATGGCCTACTTCGTCGCCTACACCCTCAGCGACTGGACCGGCGGCGACAACGGCCTGCTCAGCGTGCCGCGCCCGGAGATTCGCCTGGGTGACACGGTGCTGCTGTCCCTGGCCGACGCCCGCGCCTTCTACGGTTTTGTCGCGGTGTTGTTCCTGCTGATCTTCATCGGCGCCCGCCGAGTCATCGCCTCGCCGTTCGGCAGCACCTTGATGGCGATCCGCGAAAACGAAACCCGCGCTTCGGCCATCGGCTACGACACACGCCACTTCAAGATCCTGGTGTTTGTATTGTCCGGCGCCGTCACCGGCATCGCTGGGGCGTTGTACGCGATGCTGCTGCACTTTGTGCCGCTGTCGAATATCGACCTGGCGATGTCCGAGAACATCCTGATCATGACCATCGTCGGCGGCACCGGCTCGCTGTTCGGCTCGCTGCTGGGCGCTGGTTCCATCGTGTTGCTCGGCGATTTCCTCTCCGACCTGTGGCCACGCTGGCTGATGCTGCTGGGAGTGATCCTGATCCTGGTGGTGATCTTCATGCGCGGTGGTTTGTGGGGCGGCCTGGCGTCGCTGTTCGAGAAGGTGCGCGGCAGCCGCAAACCCGCCGTCGTCGCCAAGGAGGAAGGGCTATGAGCATCCTGCTGGAAACCAAAGACCTGGAACTGGCCTATGGCGCGTTCCACGCAGTGAATGGCGTGAACCTCAAGGTCGAGGCCGGCACCATCCACACCATCATCGGCCCCAACGGCGCCGGCAAGACCAGCCTGTTCCACTGCCTCACCGGCGAGCGCCAGGCCACCGCCGGGGCGATTCATTTCGACGGCAAGAACCTGATGCGCAAGCCGGCCCACGGCCGTGTCGGCCTGGGCATGGCGCGCTCGTTCCAACTCACCAGCCTGTTCCAGAACCTCAGCGTGCGCGAGAACCTGCGCCTCGCTGCCCAAGGCCGTGACGGTGCCCGCGCACTGAATTTCTGGCGCCGCGTGGACAGCAAGCGCGAACACCTGGAGATGGCCGATCAAGTGCTGGAGCGCCTGCAACTCAGCGCCCGCGCCGACACCCTGGCCGGCGAGTTGTCCCACGGCCAGCAACGGGTGCTGGAGGTGGGCATGTCGATCTGCTCCAAACCGAAACTGTTGATGCTCGACGAGCCCACCTCGGGCATGGGCATCGACGACATCCCGATCATGACCCAACTGATCAGCGACCTCGGCCGCGACCACACGGTGCTGCTGATCGAACACAACATGAGCATTGTCATGTCCATCAGCCAACGCATCACGGTGATGAGCCACGGGCAGATCCTGGTGGAAGGCACGCCGGAATTCGTGCGCGCCGATGAACGTGTGCGCACTGCATACCTTGGGGAGGCTGCCTGATGCTGATCGTCGAGAATATCCACTCCTACTACGACAAGAGCCACGTGCTGGAAGGCGTGTCGCTGACCGTCAACCCCGGCGAACTGGTCACGCTGCTCGGCCGTAATGGCGCCGGTAAGACCACCACCCTGCGCAGCATCCTCGGCATCATCTGCCCGCGCCAGGGCCAGATCCACTTCAACGGCCAGGCGCTGGTGGGCCAGAAGATCTTCGAAATCGCCCGCCAGGGCCTGGCATTGGTGCCGGAGAATCGCGGAATTTTCCGCCTGCTCACCGTCGAGGAAAACCTGCGCATCGCCGCGCGCAAAACCAGCCGCTGGCAGCTTGAAGACGTCTACACGATGTTCCCGCGCCTCAAGGAGCGGCGCAAAAATGCCGGCCACGCGCTGTCCGGCGGCGAGCAACAGATGCTCGCCATCGCCCGCGCCCTGCTCAACGACCCCAAGCTGCTGATCCTCGATGAGCCCACTGAAGGCTTGGCCCCGGTGATCGTCGACGAACTGGTGAAGATCCTGCGCAAGGTCAAGGACGACGGCCTGCCCGTGCTGCTGGTGGAACAGAACCTGATGGTCTGCGACAAGCTCGCCGACCGCCACTACGTGCTCGAACAAGGCCGCGTGGTGTACGAAGGCAGCGCCGAAGCTTTCCGCGCCGACCCAACCATCAAAAACCGCTATCTGGCCCTGAGTGCCTGACCGGAGATTGCAGATGAATAGTTTCGCGCAACCGCTCAAGAGCAACGCCCCGCTGATCAACCGCGACCGCTTGTGGCAATCGCTGATGGACCTGGCCCGACTCGGCGCCACCGCCAAGGGCGGCGTGTGTCGCCTGGCGCTGACCGACCTCGACCGCCAGGCCCGCGACCTGTTTGTGCAATGGTGCGAGGCCGCCGGCTGCAGCGTCAGTGTCGACGCCATCGGCAATATCTTTGCGCGCCGTGCCGGGCGCAACCCCGCCCTGCCCCCGGTGATGACCGGCAGCCATATCGACACCCAGCCCACCGGCGGTAAGTTCGACGGTTGCTACGGAGTGATGGCCGGTCTGGAAGTGATCCGCACCCTGAATGACCTGAACATCGAGACCGAAGCGCCGATTGAAGTGGTGGTGTGGACCAACGAAGAGGGCTCGCGTTTTCCGCCCTGCATGATGGGCTCCGGGGTGTTTGCCGGTAAGTTCGACTTGCAGGACACCCTCGACAAAGTCGATGACCAGGGCCTGTCGGTCGGCGCCGAACTGCAACGCATCGGGTATGCCGGCTCCCGCGCAGTCCTCGGCCACCCGGTAGGCGCGTATTTCGAAGCGCATATCGAACAAGGCCCCGTTCTGGAAGACCAGGCCACGACGATTGGCGTGGTGATGGGTTGCCTGGGCCAGAAGTGGTTCGACCTGACCTTCACCGGCGTCGAGGCCCACGCCGGCCCGACGCCGATGCACCTGCGCAAGGACGCCCTGGTCGGCTCCGCCGAAGTGGTCAGCGCGGTCAACCGCATCGCCCATCAACAACAACCCCACGCGTGTGGCACGGTCGGTTGCCTGAGCCTGCACCCCGGCTCACGCAACGTGATTCCCGGTCAGGTGCACATGACCCTCGACCTGCGTCACCTGCATGCGGACACGCTGCAAGCCATGGTCGATGAAGTGCGCGGCGTGATCGAAGCCACTGCCACCCGGCACGGGTTGGCGTTTGAATTGACCCCCACCGCCGACTTCCCACCCCTGGACTTCGCCCCGGCCTGCGTCAACGCCGTGCGTGAAGGCGCCGAGGCCTTGGGTTTGAGCCATATGGACATCGTCAGCGGTGCCGGGCACGACGCGATTTTCGTCGCCGAACTGGGCCCCGCCGGGATGATCTTCGTGCCGTGCGAAGGCGGCATCAGCCATAACGAAATCGAAAACGCCGCGCCGGACGACCTGGCGGCGGGCTGCGCGGTATTGCTGCGGGCCATGGTCAATGCCGCCCAGGGGGAAATCGCATGAGCGAGATCGGGCAACTAACGGCAGTGCAACTGCTGCAGCATTTTCGCAACAAGACCTTGTCGCCGGTGGACGTCACCGAAGACGCCTTGCTGCGTATCGAACGCTATAACCCGGTGGTGAACGCCTACTGCCACGTGGACCCGGAAGGCGCGCTGAAGGCCGCGCGCGCCTCGGAGCAACGCTGGCTCAACGGCCAACCCTGCGGCGCGCTGGACGGTGTGCCGGCGTCGATCAAAGACCTGACGCTGACCGTCGGCATGCCCACCCGCAAGGGCTCGCGCACCACATCCGCCGAGGGCCCATGGGACATCGACGCGCCCTTCACCGCCTTTATGCGCAAGGCCGGCGCGGTGCTGCTGGGCAAAACCACCACACCGGAATTCGGCTGGAAAGGCGTCACCGACAACCCACTGTACGGCATCACCCGCAACCCCTGGGACACACGCACCACGGCTGGCGGATCCTCCGGCGGCGCAGGGGCAGCGGCCGCCTTAAACCTCGGCGTGTTGCACCAGGGCAGCGATGCGGGCGGTTCGATCCGGATTCCCTGTGCGTTTACCGGCACCTTCGGGATCAAGCCGACCTTCGGTTATGTGCCGCAATGGCCGGCCAGCGCCATGACCCTCCTCTCGCACCTGGGGCCGATGACCCGCACGGTAGAAGACAGTGTGTTGATGCTGCAAACCATCGCCCAGCCGGACACGCGAGATGGCTTGATCGGTGCGCCACGGACCACACCGTGGTTGTCGGGCGCAGCGGATTTGAAAGGGTTGCGCGTGGCCTACAGTCCCAACTTCGGTTACGTGGATGTCGACCCGCAGGTGGCCAAGGTGGTCGCCCAAGCGGTTCGAGGCCTGGAGCAGCTGGGCGCGCATGTCGAGCAAATCGACCCGGGCTTCAGCGACCCCCTGGAGGTATTCAGCACCTTATGGGCAGCCGGCGCGGCCCGCCTGACCGGGCCCATGAGCGAAGCGCAAAAACAACTGCTGGACCCTGGCCTGCTGCGCATCGCCCAGCGCGGCGAGCGGCTGAGCCTGAATGACTTCAACTCAGCCCTCGAAGCCCGCGCCGCACTGGTGGCACGCATGGCCGCGTTCCATGAGCACTACGATGTACTGGTGTCACCGATGATGCCGATCACTGCGTTTGAGGCCGGGCATGACGTGCCACCGGGTTCCGGCTTGCAGGAATGGACACAGTGGACGCCGTTCACCTACCCCTTCAACCTGACCCAACAGCCCGCGGCATCGGTGCCGTGTGGATTGGCAGCGAATGGCTTGCCGGTGGGCCTGCATGTAGTGGGCGCGCGGTTTGCCGATGAACAGGTGCTGAGGGTGTGCCAGGTGTATGCAAAAGCGTTCCCCACCGAGCACTTGCAAGCCCCAATCACCAGAACACGGTAGAACCCAATGTGGGAGGGGGCTTGCTCCCGATAGCAGTGTGTCAGTTAAAACATCTGTAACTGACCCACCGCCATCGGGAGCAAGCCCCCTCCCACATTTGGACNCAGACGCAACTCCGGTCGGCTTTAAGGCCGCCGCGTTTGCCTTTGCTCTACACCACTCAAGCCGGCTGTCAGGCCGCTGTGCTCTGGCTTTTGATCTTGATCTT
>NZ_LKEG01000060.1:203-44268 GCF_001645105.1 Pseudomonas marginalis | reverse complement strand
GGCCCATGACGGCGGCCCACGGATTCAAGCCGGAGTGAGGGCACACCGAGCCTAGGCGAGGTGCCGAGTGTTGGGGCAAGAGCCTTTTGGTTACTTTGGGGCTCTTTTCCAAAGTGACCCGCCGTAAGGGCGGACCCCATAGCAGCCGTTACCCAAATAACGGATATGTACCCAGTCTGACCCAACATCCTGGTCGTCTGCCAGGCCGCCGGCGGGAGCAAGCCCCCTCCCACATTTGAATCGCAGTCGTCTGTCAGGCCGCCAGCCGAAGGACTAGCCCCCTCCCACAGTTTCAACCGCATTCCATTACACTGTCCCCCATTCATCCCCGGGGGCTTCATGGACATCGAACTGGCACGCACCTTCCTCGAAATCTCCCGCTGCGGCAGCCTGGCCGCCGCAGCCGAGAAACTGCACGTTACCCAGACCGCCATCACCGCGCGGGTGAAAAACCTGGAAAGCCAGCTCGGCAGCACGCTGTTCATCCGCAACCGCGCCGGCGCACGCCTGACCGCCGATGGCGAAGCCTTCGTGGTATACGCCAACCAGTTGCTGCAAACCTGGGAAGCTGCGCGCCGCGACCTGCCGCTGCCGGATGGCTATCGCAATGTGCTGCACATCGGCGGTGAGGTCAGCCTGTGCAACCCATTGATGCTCGGCTGGGCCCAGGCCCTGCGCCAGCACATCCCCGGACACGCCCTGCGCACCGAAATCCGCGAAGGCGAATACCTGCTGCGCCAACTGGAACTCGGCGTACTCGACGCCGCGCTGGTGTTCCAGCCGCAATACTGGCCGGGCTTGCAGGTGGAGCAAGTGCTGGAAGAAAAACTGATCCTGGTGCAACTGGTGAGCAACCCGGCCCCCTACGTGTATATCGACTGGGGCCCAGGCTTTCGCCAGCAGCATGACGCCGCCCTGCCCGACAAGGCGCGTGCCGCGCTGAGTTTCAACCTCGGCCCGCTGGCGTTACAGTACATCCTCGAAAACGGCGGCGCCGGGTATTTCCGCACGCGCGTGGTGCAAAGCTACCTGGACAGCGGCGTGATGCAACGTGTGCCCAAGGCGCCGGAGTTCAGCTTCCCCACGTTCCTGGTGTATTCACGGGCGCGGGATTCGGCGGTGTTGCAACAGGCACTGGCGTTGCTGCGCGAAGTGGTCAAGGCTGAAAGTGACTGGTCGCAGCGCTGGGACCCGCTGATTTGAATCACCCTACGCCTGCGCGCATGCTAGCCTGCGGGTGTTTCCTTTCGCAGCCTTACCGATGAACAAGAAAAAGTCCGTCACCATCAGCGACATCGCCAAACAAGTCGGCATGACCACCATCACGGTGTCCCGCGCGCTGAGCAAACCCGACCTGGTCAAGCCGGCCACCCTGGCGCGCATTCTCGAAGTGGCGCGAGAGCTGGACTACGTGCCCAACGCCTTCGCCCGTGGCCTCAAGCGCAGTGAAAGCCTGATCATCGGCGTGATTACCGCCTCGGTGGACAACCCGTTCTACAGCGAAATGATCAAGGCGATTTCCCGCGAGGCCAAACAGCACGGCTACACCATCATGCTGGTGGACACCGATGAGCTCGAAGAGCTGGAAAGCAAAGCCGTGGATACGCTGCTGGGCTACCGCGTGGCCGGGATAATCCTGTCGCCGGTCTCGGATGAGCCGAGCTACCAGCCCGACTACCTCGAGCGCCTGGGCAACGGCAAGACGCCGGTGGTGCTGCTCGACCGCACGATCCATGACAGCCCGTTCAGCCGCGTGGTGCTCGACAACTACCACAGCGGCATCCAGGCCGCGCATTATCTGTTGCGCCAGACGCCCGACCTCAAGCGCCTGCTGGTGCTGACCGGCCCCGAGCATTCACGCATCACCGTTGAGCGCCTCAAGGGCCTGCGCGAAGTGCTGGCCGAACACCCGCAGGTGCACGTCGAAGTCCAGGCCGGCGACTACACGCTGATGCCCTCCTACCTGCACACCCTCGACTACCTGGCCGAACACTCGGCGCCGGACGCGATCATGGGCTTCAACCAGTTGATCACCCTCGGCGCGCTGCGCGCGTTGCGCATGCACAACATTCCCCACGACAGCCTGACCATCTGCGGCATCGACCGCCTGCCTTTCGCCGATATCTTCGGCGTGCCCATCGCGTGTGTAGCCCACGATGCGTCCCTGGCCGGCAGCAGCGCGGTCCGCCTGCTGCTCGACCGCCTTGAGGACCCGTACAAACCACGGGACAAGGTGGTGATCGCCGGCCAGTTGGAAAACGGCTAGCGGCTGGTGTAGCCGCCGTCGATGGGCAGGCTGACGCCGCTGATCATGCTTGCGGCGCTGCTCAGCAGGAACAGCACCGGCAAGGCCACTTCCACGGTTTCAGCAAAACGCCCAAGGGGAATGGCCGCCAGCGCCGGGTCGCGCTTGGACGGGTCGGACCACGCCATGGCCGCCATCGGCGTGAGCGTGACGGTGGGGTTGACGCTATTAACGCGAATGCCGAAGCGGCCCCACTCGGCGCATTGCACGCGGGTGATCGCATCCAGCGCCGCCTTGGAAGCGCAGTAGCCGAGGTGATCGTCCAGTGCTACCAGTGCGGCCTGGCTGGAGACATTGACGATGCTGCCGGCAATGTTCGCCTCGATCATTTTCGCCGCCACGCGGCTGCCGACCTGGGCGGCGGCGCGGGCGTTGACCTGCATCACCTGGTCGAAGGCCTCGGCGCTGATCGCGGCGGCGGGCTCCAGGCGCGAGATACCGGCGCAGTTGACCAGGCCGTGCAGCGGCGGAAGGGCTTGCAGGGCTTTGTCGAGGGCGGTGCTGTCGGCGATATCCAGGCACAAGGCGTGGCAGCCGAGTTGAGCCAGGGCCTGCGCGTCGCGACCGAGGGCGAAGACTTCAGCGCCGCTGGCGATCAGTTGCAGGGCGATTTCCCGGCCGATGCCGCTGCTGGCGCCGGTGACGAGGATACGGTGGTGGGTGAAGTTGAAGGCTGCGTTCATGAATAGAGATCTCAAAAACAATGAAGATCCAATGTGGGAGCTGGCTTGCCTGCGATGGCGGTGGTTCAGCCAGTACATCTGCGACTGATACACCGCTATCGCAGGCAAGCCAGCTCCCACATTTGGACTGTGTTGAATCAGTTGGTTTGTAGGCTGTGCATGATCGGTTTCAAAGCGGGGTACAGTTTCAAATACTCGGCAAACGCCCGGTCATAAACCCCGACGTTTTCAACCTTTGGCTCCGCCCGCAACGCCAGCTGCACCCACCCCTTGTACATCTCCTCATCACTCACCAACCCCACCGTATGCGCCGCCAGCAACGCCGCGCCCAATGCCGCTTCCACCTCTTGCACGATGGTGTAGACCGGGTAGCGCGTAACGTCCGCGATGATCTGCATCCACAGGTCCGAATGGCTCGCCCCACCCACCACAATCAAGTGTGAATCCAGCGAATGCGCGCCGCGCGTGCCCGCTTCGATGTTGTGACGCAGGGCGAAACTCACCCCCTCCAGCACCGCGCGGTACAGGTGAATGCGGCTGTGGTAGAGGTTCAAGCCGACAAAGCTGCCACTGGCACGGTCATCCCACACCGGGCTGCGTTCGCCCATCAGGTACGGCTGGAACAACAGGCCTTCGCTGCCCGCCGGGATGTTCATCGCACGCTGTTCCAGCAGCACCAGGCTGTCCTGGCCGGTGGCCTTGGCTTGCTGTTCCTCGGCCTGGCAGAACTGCTCGCGAAACCAGCTCACCGACGCACCCGCCGTGATCGCACCGCCGAAGATGTACAGGTCGCGGTGGCCGTTGTAGACGTGGGGCATGCTCACCAACCCATGGTGCGCGTCCACCTGCTGGTTCAGGTAACCCCAGCACATGCTGGTGCCGATCATCGCCACATGGTTGCCCGGTTGCGTAACGCCTGCGGCCAACGTGGCCATGGCCGCGTCGACACCCCCGGCCAGGATCGGCGTGCCGGTCTGCAGGCCCAGGCGCGCCGCCCACTCCTCCAGCAGGCCGCCCACCACCTCACCGGAATACACCAGGCGCTCCGGCATCATCGCTTGCGGTATGCCCAGCGCGTCGAGCATCTCGCCCGACCAGCCGCGCGCCGCCACGTCATACACCCCGCCGATATTGCCGGCGCTGCTATGGTCCACCGCCAGCTCACCGGTGAGGCACGCGTTGATATAGCTGTTGGGCGGCAGCAGGTAACGGGTCTTGGCCCACACTTGCGGCTGGTGCTGCTTGAGCCAGAGCATCTTGGTGAAGCCGTAGTAGCTGTCCACCGAGTTACCGGTCACCGCGAACAGCCGCTCCAGGTCCACGTGCTCACGCACCCAGGCGACCTGCTCACCGGCGCGGCGATCCATCCAGATCAGGCACGGGTGCAGCGGTGTGAGCGCTGCATCCACCGCAATCCCCGAGCCGCCGTACAGGCTGCTGATGCACAGGGCTTTCACGTGTTCCTTGGCCACGCCGGCCTTGGCCATGCACTGCGCCACGCACGTCTCGACCGCATCGAGCCAGACCTGCGGCCATTGTTCGGCCCAGCGCACTTTCGGGGTATCCACGCGATACCCCTGGCTGTGCTGCGCGATAATCGTACCTTGAGCATCCACCAGCAGCGCCTTGGTGCTCTGGGTCCCTATGTCGACACCCATCACGTAGTTCATCTTCAGACCACCGGCTTCAACAGCACCTTGATTGACTTGGTCGAGTTGGCCAGCTCAAACGCTTCGGCGTAGTCATCCAGCGGGAAATCGTGGGTGACGATGCCCTTGGAGGTGACCAGGCCGCGTTCGAACAGGTCGATGGCGATCGGGTAGCAATACGGGCCGAGGTGCGCGCCGCGCACGTCCAACTCCTTGCGGTCGCCGATGATCGACCAGTCGACGCTGGTCTCGGCACCGAACACGCTGAACTCGACAAAACGCCCGAGCTTGCGGATCAGGTCCAGGCCTTGGGTCACGCCGGCCGGTACGCCGGTGGTTTCGATGTAGACGTCGCAGCCATAGTTATCGGTGAGGCCGTTGATGATCTCGCGGGCGTTGTCGCGTGACGGGTTGATCACCACGTCGGCGCCGAAGTGCTTCGCCAGTTCCAGGCGCTCGTCGACCATGTCGATCACCACCAGTTTCTTCGGGGTCTTCAACGCGGCGACCTGGACCATGCACAGGCCGAGGGTCCCGGCACCGGCAATCACCACCACGTCGTCGAGCTGGACATCGCCACGGTTGACGGTGTGGATCGAACACGCCATCGGCTCCACCAGCGCCGAGTCTTCCAGCGACACCGACTCGGGAATCTTGTGCACGATGGCGGTCTTGGGGATGCGCATGTACTGGGCCATGCCACCTTCGGCCACTTCACGCTGGAAGCCGAAAATGTTGTGCACCTCGCACATCCAGTACTTGCCGGATTTGCAGAAGCGGCACTTGCCGCAGGGCACGATCTGCTCGGCGATCACCTTGTCGCCCACCGCGACTTCAAAGTGCTCTTCGGCGCCCTCGCCCGCTTCCACCACATAGCCGAAAAACTCATGCCCCGGCACCACCGGCGCCTTGACCCACGGGTTGTCGCCGCCCCAGAACATCGCCGCGCCGGAGTGGCACTTGCAGTCACTGGCGCAGATGCCGCAGGCGGCGATGCGGATCACCAGCTCATTGGCGCGCGCCTGGGGTTTGCCGATGCGTTCCAGGCGGTAGTCTTTAGGGCCGTGGCAGACGACGGCTTGCATTTCGGTGTGCTTGTCCATGGTGTTCGGTCCTGTCTTGAGTTTATTTATGGCGCTGACGGCTGATGAAAATCGCCAGCAAAATGATCCCGCCCTTGATCACGCTCTGGACGTAGGGCGAAACGCCGAGCATGTTCAGTCCGTTGTTCAATACGCCGAGCAGCATGGCGCCGAGCAAGGTGCCGACGATCACGCCGCGCCCGCCGGCAATCGACGCGCCGCCGAGTACCACGGCGGCAATCGCATCCAACTCAAACGACACGCCGGCATTCGGCTGGCCGCTCATCAGGCGTGAGGTCAGTACCAGCCCGGCAATCGCCGCCGTCAGGCCACTGATGCCGTACACCAGCAGCTTGAAGCGCGCGGCGCGCACGCCGGACAAGCGCACCGCTTCTTCATTGCCGCCGATGGCGTAGATGTAGCGGCCGATGCGCGTGTGTTGCAGCAGCACATAGGCGGCCAGGTAGGTGAGCAGCATGATCAGGATCGGCACCTGAATGCCGAACAGGCTTTCGCGGCCGAAAAACGCAAACCAGTCCGGTAACCCGGAAATCGGGTAGCCGTCGGTGTACATCAGGCCCAGGCCACGGGCGATGCCCATGGTCGCCAGGGTGACGATGATCGGCGGCATGTGCAGGTAAGCGACGAAGAGGCCATTGCCGATGCCGAAGGCCACGCCGATCAGCATGCCGGCGCCAATCGCCAGGCCGGGCGGCAGGCCCGCGACCATCAAGCCGGCCGTGAGCGTGCCGGACAACGCCATCACCGGCCCCACCGACAAGTCGATGCCGCCCGTGAGGATCACGCAGGTCATGCCCACCGCGATAATCGCGTTGATCGACACTTGGCGGGCGATGTTCGACAGGTTGCTGGCGGTGAGGAAGGTGTCGCTGGCGAGGATCATCACCACGGTGACCACCACCAACCCGACAAAGGGGTAAAACGCCGGCGAGCGCACCAGCCGCGCCAGGTTGAGGCGCAGCCGGCTGCTGTCGACGGTATTAATGGACGTATTCACTTGAGCCCCCTGTTGCATGGCGCATGACCTCTTGAGGATTGACGGCGGACGCTTCCAGCAGCTTGACGATGGCGCCCTTGTGGAACACGGCGACCCGGTCGCACATGCCGATGACTTCGGGCAGTTCGGAGGAAATCATGATGATTGCGTAGCCCTGTTCGGTGAGGCTGCGCATCAGCGCGTAGATCTGCGCCTTGGCGCCCACGTCGATGCCACGGGTGGGTTCGTCGAACACCAGCACGTCGCAGTGGTGGTTGATCCAGCGTGCGATCACGACCTTTTGCTGGTTGCCGCCGCTGAGGTTGAACACCCGGCTTTCGCTGCTCGGGGCTTTGATCGACAGTTGCTTCATCAGGCTTTCAACGCTGGCGCATTCACGACTTTTGTCGATCAGGCCCGAGGCGTTCTGGTACTTGGGCAGGTTATTCAGGGAGATGTTTTCGCGGATGCTGAAATCGGTGATCAGCCCTTCGCTCTTGCGGCTTTCCGGCAGTAGGCCGATGCCGTGTGCCAGCGCCTGGGCCGGGTCGTCGAGGGTGATTTTTTCACCGCGCAGCCACACGTCTTTGCTCACCGACGGCAGCGCGCCCATCATGCCCAACGCCAGTTCGGTGCGACCGGACCCGACCAAGCCGGCAAAGCCGAGGATCTCGCCCTTGTACAGCTGGAAGCTGTTGTGGGGGCCGTTGCGCACCAATTGGATGTCCTTGACCTCCAACAACAGCGGGCCGCGTGCGCTGCTCGGCTTGGGCGGAAAACTGCATTCCAGGCGGCGCCCGACCATCATCTCGACCAGCCGGTCGATGTCGCTGTCAGCCACATCGGTGACGCCCACATTGCCGCCGTCGCGCAGCACGCTGATGCGGTCGCACACCTGGAAAATCTCCTCCAGGTGATGAGAGATGAAAATCACCGCGACGCCCTGGCGCTTGAGTTCGCGCATGATCTCGAACAGCAGCTCGGCCTCGCTGGGCGTGAGGGTGGCGGTGGGTTCATCCAGCACCAGCAGACGCGCATCCAGGGCCAGGGCCTTGGCGATTTCGACGAACTGCTGCTCGGCCACGCTCAGGTGCTTGACCGCGCATTGCAGGTCGAGGGTCACACCCAGGCGCTTGAACAACGCCTCGCTGGCCTCGACCATGTCGCGCTTGCGCAGCAGGCCGAAGCGGTTGCTCAGCTCGTGGCCGAGGAAGATGTTTTCCACCGCCGTGAGGTAGGGAATCAGGCTGAACTCCTGGAACACGATGCCGATACCGGCAGCAATCGCATCACGGTAGGTCGCGAAATGCTGCGCCTGGCCATCGATCAGGATCTGGCCTTCGTCTTGATGCTCGACGCCGCCGAGGATCTTCATCAGCGTCGATTTGCCCGCGCCATTCTCCCCGAGCAAGGCATGGATCTCGCCGCGCTCGACCTGCAGGTTGATGGACTTGAGGGCCTGTACGCCCGGGTAACGCTTACAGATGTTTTCCAGCTTCAGAAGACTGCTCATACCGCCGACCTCGTATTCAGAAGGAGACCTCAAGCCCCACGGGTTACGTGGGGCCTGGGTGATTTACCAGCTGAAATCCTTGGCCTTGGCCTGGTCGATCAGGGTGATGTCCACCGGGATCGTGGCGGGCACTTGCGAGCCCCACTTCTTGGCCAGGGCGATACCCAGCGCAAGGCGGATCTGGTCACGTGGGTATTGGGCCGAGGTGGCGATGAATTTGCTGCCGGGCTTCTGGATCGCCTTGATCGCTTCCGGCGCGCCATCGACGCTGACCAGCTTCACGTCCAGGCCGCTGGCTTCGATGGCCGAGAGCGCACCGAGCGAGCCGTTGTCATTCACGCTGAAAATGCCCTTGAGGGTGGGCTGGGCCTGCAACATGTTCTCGGTGACAGTCAGCGCCTGGTCACGTTCCTGCTTGCCATTCTGGATGCTGACAATCTTGATGTCCGGGTGCTTCGCCACGGCCTCTTTGCAGCCGCGTACGCGTTCCAGGATCGGCACCACCGCAATGCCGTCGAGGATGGCGATATTGCCTTTGTCGCCAATGTGCTTGGCCAGGTACTCGCAGGCCTGGAAGCCGGCGTCGAAGTTCTTCGAGCCGACGAAGGAATCCAGCGGGCCGTCCGCCTGGGCGTCCACCGCGACGACCACGACACCGGCGGCGTGGGCGGATTTGACCGCCGATTGCACGCCCACCGAGTCGGTGGGGTTGATCAGCAGGATGTCGATGCCCTTTTGCAGCATGTCTTCGACGTCACTGACCTGCTTGGACACGTCGTGACGGGCGTCGGTGATGATCAATTTCGCGCCGATGGTCGCCCCGGCTTCCTCCAGGGCGTTTTTCATGGTGACGAAATAAGGGTTGTTGATTTCCTGGAAGGACGCGCCGATGCGGATGGGTTTTGCCGCGTCGGCAAAAACAGGGGCAGCGGTGCCGAGGGTGATGCTTACAGCCAATAAACACAGGGTTTTCGGGAGCATTTTCATGGCGTGATTCTCTGTTTTGTTTTTATTTTTAGAGCAAATGTTATCGTTAACATTTTGCGAGAAGCTAGCAAGGAAATTCGGCAGACGCAAGGGGCCGCTGGTCGACTGCCGTCGAAATGTGGGAAGGGCTTGCTGTGGCGCGTTAAAACTCGCACATTCCCCACCACCAACTAAGCTCAGCCTCCAACAAAAAAATCCGAGCTGCCCGCCATGTCCCACCCCACCGAGACCTTTCGCGCCCGCTACCGCGCCAGCGTCGCGCCACACTACAACCCATGGCTTCACGCCAGTTTTGTGTTCGGCTACGGCATCGTCTGCATCACCCTGGCCTGGTCATCGACGCATCAAATCACCGCACTGCAATGGCTGAGCGTGCCCGCGACCCTGGTGTTCTTCAACCTCTGCATCTACCTCGTCCACCGCCACCTCGGCCACCATAAACATGGGTTGGCCCGGCTGTTTTATGCGCGCCACACCGGCGACCATCACAGCTTCTTCACCCCCGGCCATATGACCTATGACAGCCCTCGGGATTGGCGAGTGATCCTGTTTCCAGCCTGGCTGATCGTGCTGCACAGCCTGGCTATCACCCTGCCCGCCTGGTGGTTGCTCAAGCAATGGAGCCCCAACGTCGCCGGGCTGTTCGCCGGGTGCATGATCCTCGGGTATTTGCTTTACGAAGTGTTTCACGCCTGCGAGCACCTGCCTGTCGGCCACCCGGTGGCGCGCCTGCCGTGGCTGCGCCAGATGCACCGCTTGCACGCCCTGCATCACCGTCGTGAGCTGATGCAGGGGCGTAACTTCAATATCGTCCTCCCCCTGATGGATTACCTGTTCGGCACCCTGCACTGGGAGCCGAGCGCCCACGACAAGCAGGAACCGTCATGAGTACCCGTGCAAAAAAACTGCGTCATTGGCTGTTTGTGTTGTTTCTGGTGGTGATCGCCTTTTTGCTGCTGATGCCGACCAAAGTACAACCGGTGAATTGGGTACCGCCAAAAGCGCCGTCGATGAAAGACGGCCCTTACGCCGAAAACCAGCGCCTCAAGGGCGTGCAGAAAATCGGCGCCCAAGACATCGCCGGGCCAGAGGCCTTGCTGTTGGACGCCCAGGGCTATCTGATCATCGGCTTGCATGACGGTCGCATCATCCGCACCTCGCCCGACAGCCGAAGCCTGGATGTGCTGGCCAACACCGGCGGACGCCCCCTGGGCATGGCGCTGCACCCGGACGGGCGCTTGATCATTGCCGATGGGATGAAGGGCCTGCTCGCACTAGCGACGAATCGCCAACTGACCACCCTGAGCACCGGCGCCCATGGCCTCCCCTTGGGGTTCGCCAATGACGTCACCGTGGACGCCAGCGGGCGTTATGCCTACTTCAGCGATGCGTCGAGCCGCTGGGGTTATGGGCAAGACGGTGAAGCGGTGATCGAGCATGGTGGTGATGGTCGGCTGCTGCGCTATGACTTCAGCAACGGCACGACCGAGGTACTGCTGGACCAGCTGCAATTCGCCAACGGCGTAGCCCTGGGCCCGGATGAAAACTACGTGCTGGTGAATGAAACCGGCGCCTATCGCATCAGCCGTTACTGGCTCAAAGGTGAGCGCGCGGGCACTCATGACTTGTTCATCGACAACCTGCCCGGCCTGCCGGACAACCTCAGCTTCAACGGCCAGGACCGCTTCTGGGTGGCGCTTTACTCACCGCGCAATCCACTGCTGGACAGCTTTGCCGGCTACCCGCTGCTGCGCAAGGTGATGGTGCGCGCGCTGATGGTGGTGCCCAAGCCGATCGAGCGCAAAGCCTTTGTGCTGGGGCTGGATACCGAGGGCAAGGTCATCGCCAATTTGCAGGACGGCAGCGCGGGGAATTACTCGCCCATCACCACGGCCCGGGAGTATGGCAACTGGTTGTACCTGGGTTCGTTGAAAAGCACGAGCATGGCGCGCGTGCCGTTGGCGCTGGCGTTGGCGCCCTGACGCAAAAAGGGCACACAGGCGCTCGGCCTGTATGCCCTCATTGCTTGCAGTTACACGCGTTTAGCTCTTGGTGCTGCTGAGCAGGGTTTGGTTGCACAGGTGACCAAAGCTGACGAACTCGGTGTTTTCACCGCCGACGCCGATGCCTGGGTATTCCAGCACCTCCATGCGCCACACGCCGTAGTTGAAGTCGGTACGCCAGGTGTTGTTGTAGCCCTGGGAGTAATCGACAAAGGTGGTCTGGAAGTCACCGGAGCACGTGCCCACGTTGATCGTGCCACCGGCTTGGCCGGAGCTGTCGGTCGCCGCCGAATACGCCTTGTAGACGATATTGCCGGTGTCCGGGTTGATGTGCTGGTCGAGATAGACAATCGGGTGCAGCCCCACCAGTGGCGCGCCGGTGCTGTCGGACAGGTTCATTTTCCAGGTCAGGTTTCGATAAGCCTGGGTGGTCATGTAGCCGTAGCCCACATCAGACGCGGAATACGGGATGCGCAACACGTTGGCCTCGCCTTTCATATCCGGGTTGTCGACACGTGGGTTGGAACCAAAGGACAGGGTGTATTTACCCGTCGCGCTCCACGGCTCGTTCGGGTGCTGGTTCGGACGCACCCGCACCTTGACCACACCGCCCACACCCGGACTCGGGATCGACGTCGAGACGATATTGGCACCTACGGTGACCCACTGGCTGCCATCGAAGCGCTCAAGGATCCATTTGCCACGGGTGCTGCCGCTGGCGGCATCGGCCGACAGGGCAATGCCCACGCTCTGGCCACGCACAGCGGTAAAGTCGAAGTAATCGACATCATCGAGGCTGTCGGCGTTGCCGCTGATGTAGTTCAGGGTGTCCGGTAGTTGGAAGGCCGTGTCCGGCGTGTCATTCGGTTCGAAGGCATCGATATTGGCATTGACCGCCACACCGAACTGGAAGCTCGAACCCGAGACCGCCGCATTGGCTTCCATGAACCAGTAGTAGTCACCCGCCGGCAATACGCCGCTGAGGCTTTCGTCACCGGTACCGGGGTTATTGGAAGTGCCCAGCGGGATCGGATTGCCTTGGCCATCGTCCTGGAACAGGGTCAAGGACATGTCGGTACCGGCCGTCTGGCCGACCAGCAGCGCATTGATCCGGGCCGTCTGCGGCAGGTTGAAGTGGTAGCACAGCAGGTCACCGGTTTGCACACCATTGACCGTGTACAGCTCATTCACGTCCAGCGTGGTTTCACAGCCCTGGACCAGCGCCGCTTGCACGGCGGTGGCTGGTTGAGCGCCAGCTTTCTTGACCTGGGTGACCGGCGCAGGTGCGCTGTGGTCTTCCACCACCGAGTCGGCCTTGGCCTTCGCGGCGAACACTGGCTTTTTCAGTTGGGCGCCTGCGCTCAGTTGCTTTTTCAGCGCCGCCGACGCCTTAGTGGCCGGGACTTTACCCGCGGCTTTCAGGCTTTGCTTGATGTCAGGTTTAACGGCTTGCGCAGCCAGGTGAGGGTATTGCTCGGCCAGGGCAAAGGCCGAAACGAAGCAGGAGGCCGCCATGGCCGCGCCCAGCATAAAGGCTTTTTTCGATTTCATTTTTTATCCATCCATAGTTAAAAAGTGAAGCTCAGGTGACATCCGGTCACCTGGGATGGAATCTAGCCAATCACTGTATGCATGTCCAGTATTTTTACAGGAAATTTTCCGAACTAATACCCGGTCATCTCGAGGTACCCCACTCCCCCCTCAAACCGCACCGGCCCTTCCCAGTACGGAATACTCAGGTTCATCCAGGCGTTCGGGTTGACCGCCTGGGGGGTGATGTCCAGCTGTTTGCTGGGAATTTTCAGCGACCAGCGTGTAGGCATTTTGCGCCCGTCAATGGTGGTGGTTTCCAGGGGTGTCAGCTGGATATCCGCGTTGTGCAACGTTTGTGTCTGGCCCTCGCGATCAATCCAGGTGCCGGTCAGGTAAGACGCGCCGTCGGTTTGCCGCACTCGGAACAGCATCAACTGCTCGCCACGGTCCAGGTGCAGGGAGAACCAATCCCAACCGGTCTGGCTGGCGGTCAGGGGTTGGCTGCTCCACTCGCGGTCGAGCCAGGCCGGGCCGGTGACTTGATACACCTTGCCGTCGATGCTGACGCTGCCGCTGGCGTTGAAAAAGGGCTGGCTGTAGTAATAGGACGCCTGGCCCTGGTCGGATTTGCGGCTGTAGCCGTTGTCGCCCTGCAGCACCACTGGGCGGCTGGACGTCAGGTGCAAGTCGTAGGCGAACTGCGCGCCGCTGGCCTTGAGTTGCATGTCCGCCAAGGGGCTGGTGGCACCGGCGCGGGTGGCGAAATTCCAGTCGTCGATCCAGGCGTTGAACGGCACCGCCTCGGCCCCGGCCTGGCCGACGCCACCGCGCGCGAAACGTTCGGCGGCGTAGTGGTGGGTGGCGGAAGTGACGGCCGCATGGCCAAGCCAAAGGGTCGAGTCGTGCCAACCCGTTTGCGTCGGCCCCGCCTTGAGGGCGTTGCGGAACAGCGTCCATTGCACGCCGAATACATTGCCCTGCGCGTCCTTGAGGTTGGCGGTGACGTACCACCACTCGATACGAAAACCCTCATGGGGGCCATGATCCTCAGGGAAACTGAACACCTTGCCAGGTAGCACTTGAGCAAAGTCCGCCGCGTCACTGCCCAGACCGGCGAAGCTCTCCTGCGGCGCGGGGACTTTGTCGCAAGCGGCCAGTAACAAGCACACACACAGCAGCAGGCCGTTAATCTTCATGGACAAACGTTCTCAACAAGTCCGCAGGACGGCTGCGATACAACTGCCACAGGGGCCAGGCCGAAGCCAGCAAGGTCGCCAGCATCGCCAACCCGAGCAATTGCACGAGCTGCCACGGAAACACCTGCAACGGCAGGCGCCAACCAAACGCCTGCACATTGATCACCGCATCCAGGCACCAGGCCAGCAGCAGCCCAAGCGGCAACGCCAGCACCAGTGTAAGCACCGCCAGCAGCCAGGTCTGGCCCAGGTTGAGCAGCATCAATTGCCGACGCGTGACGCCCAGTGCCCACAGCGGCGCCAGTTGCCCAAGGCGGCTCTGGCTTTGGGTCAACAGGCTGATAAACAGCGCGACACCGGCCACGCCCAGCGTCAGGCTATTCAGCGCGGCCGTGGCGGCGAAGGTGCGTTCGAACACCTGGCTCGACCAGCCCTTGAGTTGTTGTTGATCGACGATACGGCTGTCTTCCAGGGCAAAGGCGCGTTGCACCTCGCGCACCAACGGCGCCACATCCGCCGGCGCTACCCGCAGGTTGAAACGGGCCGGTGACAGCGTCGGCCAGTGGGCCAGCAGGTGCTGGGCATTGACCAGCACATGGCCCTTGGGGTTGCCGTAGTCGGCGTAGATCCCGACCACTGTCGGCGCCCACGCACCGTGTGGCGTGGGAATGCTCACGCTATCGCCCAGCCTCACGTCGAGCCGGCGCGCCAGTTGCTCGCTGAGCATCAGGGTGTCGCCTTGCTGCAACTGGTCCCACGGTTCGCTCGCTGCGTCCAGCAGCGGCCAGTGCTGACGATAGGTCGGGTCGTCGATCACGCCAAACAGGTCCGCCGGCCAGCCCTGCAATTGCACGGCGACCTGCCAGGTGGGCAGCACGGTTTGCACCAACGGTTGCCGGGCCAGCCAAGTGCTGAGTTGCTGCGCCTGGGCCGGGTTTTGCGGGTTGAGGTACAGCTCGGCCGTGAGGCGTTGTTCCAGCCAGTTATTGAAGGTGTGCCGAAAGCCGGAGGTCATGGAGCCCGCACCGATATTTGCGGCCAAGGCCAATAGCAGCGCCATCAGCGCCAGGCTCAAGGCCGGCAATTGCTGGCGGCAGTCCGCGAGAAACCATTGGCCGAGCACCGAACGGCTGCGCCCCAGCACGGCCTTGAGCAGGCCATTGAGCACCACGGGTAAACCGAGGGCGGCACCGAGCAACAGCGTGGCCATCAGCACAAAACCGGCGGCCAGGCTGTTGCCCAACCACAGCGCCAGCACCGCAACCAGCAACGCGGCACCGGCCACCCAACCTTGACGGCGCAACCAGCGCCCATGAGCCTCATGCCAGGCCTGGGCATTGGCCAGCGCCAGCAGTGGCAGACGCGCCGCCCGCCACAGGCTGCCGGCACCGGCGAGCAAGGCACCGAGCAAGCTCAAGCCCAGCCCCGCCACCCACCACCACGGGCTCAGGCTCAACTGCCCCGGCACCTCGGCGCCATACAACCCGCGCAGGCTGGCGGCTACATCCGGCAGCAACAGGCTGGCCAACAGGTAACCGCTGACGACACCGAGCACGCCCCCCAACAACGAGAGCACGCCCAGTTCCACACTCAGGCTGATAATCAACATCCGCACGCTGACCCCGCAGGCCCGCAACGTACGCAGCAACCCGCGCCGTTGCTCCAGGGCCAGGCCGATGGCCGCGTGCACGATAAACAGCCCCACCACAAAGGACAGAAAGCCCAGCGCGTCGAGGTTCAGGTGAAAGCTCTCGGTGAGGCGCGCGAGGTTATTGTCCTCGCCCTGCTTAAGCTGCAACCCGGCGGGCGGCGTGGGATGGCCGGCGGCGAACGTTTTGTCCACCAACAGGCGCGACAGGCGCTCGGGCATCTCCAGCACGGCTTGGGCAAACCCAATATCGGTGAGCAACAGGCCGGGCGCCATATCCGCCTGGGCTTGCAGCGGCGGCAAGGTGTGCCCATTCATCGTGGTCGGCCGCTGCCCTGCGTGCAGCCCCAAGGCCTGCAAGGTCTGCGGCGCGATCCAGGTGCGCCCCGGCGGCGCAAAGAACGCCAGCATCTGGGCCTGGCTCAAGCGCTGCCCCGCCACCGCGCCACTGCCGGGCAACGACACCGGGTCGATGCCCATCAATTGCAAGCGTACTGCCTCATGCCCCTGGAGCTGCACCCGCCCCTGCACCACCGGCGACACCGGCCAGCCGGCGCGGCGCAATTGGGCAAACACGGCTTGGGGGAAACTCGCGTCGTCCGGCGCATTGAGACTGGCCTGGGGTTCACCGCCGATCAACTGGCTGGCGCGAGCGTAGCTGTCGCGCGCCTGGCCGTTGAGGGCCTGCACGCCAATCAGCAGCGCCGTGGCCAGCCACAGGCCGGTGAGCACGCTGAAAAATTGCACGGGATGCCGTCGCCAGTGGCTGAGCAGTGCGCGTAATGTCCAGTAAAACACCGCCATCTCAAGCGGCGCCTGCAGGGACGACACGCCCACGCTGCAGCACCACCTGCCGGTCCAGCCGTGCGGCGATGCGCGGGCTGTGGGTGACCATCAACAGGCTGGTGGGGCTGTCGCGCAGCAGGTCCAGCAGCAGTTGCAAAACTTCGTCACTGGTGGCTTCGTCAAGGTTGCCGGTGGGTTCGTCGGCCAACAACAGGCCCGGTTTTGAGGCTAATGCGCGCCCGACCGCGACCCGCTGCTGCTGGCCCCCGGAGAGTTGTTCCGGGTAACGCTTGAGCAGATCGCCCAGGCCCAGGCGTTCAACCAATTGCGCTTGCCACTGCGGGTCAAACCGCCCCGCCAACCGCGCCTGGAACGCCAGGTTGTCCTCGACCCGCAAACTGCCGATCAGGTTGAACTGCTGGAACACCAGGCCGATTTCGGTGCGCCGCCAATGGGCCAATTGCGCTTCGCTGAGCTGGTCGAGGCGTTGCTCGCCCACTTGGATGCTACCGCCGTCCAGCCGGTCGAGCCCGGCCACCAGGTGCAACAGGGTGCTCTTGCCGCTGCCCGACTCGCCCATCAACGCCAGGCTGCTGCGCTCGGCCAAGTGCAGGTCCACACCGGCCAACACCGCCAGCGGCCCTTGCGGAGTGACATAGCTTTTAAACACGGCGTGCACCTGCAACATGACAACTCTCGTTTGATGGGTGGCCATCGAGAATAACGGCTGCCGCCCAAGGCCATGCAAATTTTTCACATGGATTTCACCGACTGCCCACCCATGGCTGTTTAGATTACCGGCCATCGGTCATTCGTCGGCAACTTGTTAGTTGCCCTGCCTGACAACTTTTAACCGCAACATGTTCAGCGAAAAGACAGCCGCCCTGTGACAGCCTCCTGCGTCACTGAGGCATTCGCCCACACGTTGCGCCTAACTAATTACAACGCTGCCAACAGTGCCCATGGTGAATGAAGTGGTTGACCTTACCCTGACCAAACCACGCTCGCGGCGAGCCTTTTTCAAGCGCTTGCAACCGCTGTGGCTGGGGCTTTTCGTGGTCGGCCTGCTGCTCGCCGGCAGCCTGTTCTGGCACGCCTCGCCACGCGACCTGGGCGTCGGCAACCGCCTGTTGAACTCCCATGTGCTGCCCCTTTGGCGTGATGGCGACCTGATCGTGCTGGTGCGTCACGAAGAGCGCTGCGACCGCTCCACCAACCCCTGCCTGGGGCCTGTCGAAGGCTTGACGATCAGCGGCAGCCAGCACGCGGAAAACCTGGGAAAAGCCTTTAAAACGTTGGGCATGGAAGGCAGTGACGTGCTTGCCAGCCCGACCATCCGCACCGCCCAGACCTTGCGCTTCATGTTCGGCAAAAACGAGTTGACCTCCGGCCAGCAAGCCGTCTGCGGCGCGGCCATGGGCGAAGAACTGCTCAGCCACAAAACCCCGGGACGCAACCTGGTCTTCGTCACCCACAGCGGCTGTATTGCCGACTTCGAAAGCACCCTGGGTTTCCCCCACGCCACATTCCCCCAGTACGGCAGCGCCCTGTTCGTGCAGGTATTGCCCAACGGCAAGTTCAAGACATTGGGTATCGTCAATAACCCGGATTGGCCCGCCGCGCTGAAACAACTTTAATAACTCTCCCCTCCTGCCTGTTCAGCAAAAAGACAGCCCGGTTCTGGCATGTTTAGTTGCGCCTTTTAATTAAGGACCTCATGAATATTTTGTGTAATTCAGTGAACGTCGTGACTGTCTCCGCTACTTCATTACTTCAAACATCCATCACTAAACGTCAGGGAGCGACGTTTTCATGACCCGATTAAAACCGCTGCCGATATTGTTGCTGGCCTTTGTCGCGTTTTACCTATTGCCGCTGGGCCTGCACGGTTTGTGGATCCCCGACGAGACCCGCTACGCCCAGATCAGCCAGGAAATGCTCCTGAGCGGCAATTGGGTCACGCCACACTTCATGGGTATCCGCTACTTCGAAAAGCCCGCCGGCGGCTACTGGTTGATCGCCCTCGGCCAGGCCGTGTTTGGCCAGAACCTGTTCGGTGTACGCATCGCCTCGGCCTTGACCACCGGCTTAAGCGTGCTGCTGGCCTACCTGATCGCCCGTCGCCTGTGGAATGACCCACGCAAAAGCTTCGCCTGCGCCCTGCTCTACCTGAGCTTCGGCCTGGTGGCCGGGCAAGCGGGTTATTCCAACCTCGATCCGCAATTCACCCTGTGGGTCAACCTGAGCCTGGTGGCCCTGTGGTTTGCCCTCGACAGCACCACACTGCGGCGCCGTCTAGGGGCGTGGGCCGTGGTGGGCCTGGCCTGCGCCCTGGGTTTCCTGACCAAAGGCTTCCTGGCCTGGGTGCTGCCGGTGCTGATTGCCGTGCCCTACATGCTCTGGCAACGGCGCCTGGGAGAATTGCTGCGCTACGGCCCGCTGGCAATCGCCGTCGCCGCAGTGGTCTGCCTGCCGTGGGCGCTGGCGATCCATCATCAGGAACCTGACTTCTGGCGCTTCTTTTTCTGGAATGAACACATTCGCCGCTTCAGCGCCGACAACGCGCAACACGTGCGGCCGTGGTGGTTCTTCCTACCGATCATCGCGGTGTCTTGCCTGCCCTGGGCCGGGCTGTTGCCCGCCACCCTGCGCACCACCTGGCAGCACAAACGCCAGCCGGCAATCACCTTCCTGGCCCTGTGGCTGCTACTGCCGCTGGGTTTTTTCAGCCTGAGCAACGGCAAGCTGCCGACCTACATCATGCCGTGCCTGCTGCCCCTGGCGTTGTTGATGGGGCATACCCTGGTCGACCTGATCAGCACCGGCCGTGCCCGCACCCTCTGCCTCAACGGCCTGCTCAACTTCGTGATCGGCATGGTCGCCATGGTCGGCCTGATCTACCTGCAGATCGCCCGGCCGCTGTACAGCAACAGCCACGCCGAAATGTTCAGCCTGTCGCTGGCCTTTATCGTGCTGTTGGCATGGATCCTCACTAACCTGCTGCAAGCGTTCCGCCCGTTGACGCTATGGGCCACGCCGACACTGGGCATCGGCCTGCTGGTGATCCTGTTGCCGGCGAGCATGCCGGCGTGGATCGCCGACAACGAAATGCCCGACCAGTTTGTGCTCGAGCACCTGGAAGAGTTGCAACAGACCCAGGCACTGCTGAGCAACGAACTGGAGAGTGCCAGCGCCCTGGCCTGGCGCCTGCAGCGCCCGACGGTGGCGCTGTATGACACCGAGGGCGAGTTGCGCTACGGCTTGCAGTACGCAGGTTCGGTGCAGCGCAAAGTCGCACTGGAACAGGTGCAGACGTGGCTCAAGGACGCGCGCCAGCACGGCTCGGTGGGCGTGCTGATGCGGGTCAGAAGCACCAGCGAGATGCGTGAGGCAGGGCAACTGCCGCCGGGGGGCAAACGCTACTACAAGGGCGCCCTCGAACTGATCATCTACGCGAAATCGCCCTGATGGCGGCCTTCTGGAAAACCGAACGCGGCGCCCTGGTGGTATTGCTGGGTGTCACGGCCGTGCTGCTGCTCGCCGGCCTCGGCGCACGCGACCTGTGGGGCCCCGAAACCCGCTGGGCCAACATTGCCTTGCAGATGCTGCAAAGCGGCGACTACTTCGACCCGTATCTCAAAGGCGTGCCCTATTACGACAAGCCCCTGCCTTCCTACTGGCTGATCACCGCGACCGCCCACGCGATGGGCGGCCTCGGCCCGTGGTCGTTACGTTTGCCGTCCGTGATCGGCGCCTGGCTGAGCGTGTGGCTGATCTACCTGATCGGCGAACAACTGTTGCGCAAGGGCACCGGGCTGATTGCCGGCTGGATGCTCGCCACCACCTTCTACTTTCTGTTCTGGGCGCGTGTAGCCACGGCGGACGTGCTCACGGTGTGCGGCGTACTGGCGGCCGTGTGGTGGTATTGGCGCGGGCCGCAGGACACACGGCTTGGGCGCTACACCGTGTTCTTTCTGTTGTTGGCGGTGACCTCCCTGTTCAAGGGCTTGATCGGCTTTGTGCTGCCCGGCCTGGTGCTGCTGCCGCACCTGCTCAGTGAGCATCGCTACAAACGCCATCTCAACCTGCGCCTGCCACTCGCCCTGCTGATGGCGGGCGCGGTGTATGCCGTGCCGTTCGTGCTGTCCCATGTCTACGGCGCACCCAGCTACGGCGAAAGTGGCTTGGCGCTGGTGTTCCGCGAAAACGTGGTGCGCTTTTTCGACCCGTTCGACCACATGGGCCCGATCTACACGTACCTGATCTACCTGCCCGCCTACACCCTGCCATGGGTGCCGTGCTGGCTGCTTGGCCTGTGGCTGGCGCTGCGGCATTGGCGCCAGACCCCGCCCAACGTACGTTGGCTGGTGTGGGGCCTGGGGTTGCTGTTCGTGTTCTTCACCGCCAGTGGCAGCCGACGCAGTTACTACGTGCTGCCGTTGGTGCCGTTCGCGCAGTTGCTGGGGGCCTGGTGGGTGAGTGAACGGCTGGCGAAAAACCCGGCGAGTTGGCCGCGCTGGCAGAAAGGTTTCGCAAGCGCCGCCGTGCTGATGCTACTGGTGCTCGGGGTGCTGTATCCCTGGACCAACGGCAATGGCGGCGTGACGCGTTTTGCCGAGGACGTGGAAACCCAGGCGACCCAAACAGCACCGTGGAACCAATGGCAGATGGTGCTGGTGGAAGTCGACAACAAACTGCCTCTGTACCTGCAAAACCACGGCAAACCCTTCTACTACGTAGCCGAAACCCAGGACTTCCCGCGCCAGGGCGACAGCGCCGCGTTCATGGCCTGGCTGGCCAACACCAGCGGCCAGAATTTCGACCCGCAACACACGATTATCGTTGCGCAATTCTCCAAGGACGACCCAACGCCACTGGCCTACCTGGGCGCGGATCATCACGTGATCACCACACAGCCGGACAACGGCGAGCGGTGGTTTGCGAAGCGTGAGGGAGGCAGCGTGGCGTTTATCCCATCGCCGCGCTGATCAGGTCTTGCGAGCCTTGCCGGGGTCCACGGTGCCGATAGGCCCCAGGCTACCCCCCAACCCGGCCACGTGCTCCTGTACCGCCCGCCCCTCCGCCCGGTTGCGGATAAACCCGGCGCGGGTAAACCGCTCCAGAAACGGCACCGGCAAGGCCTTGTCAGGGGGCACCGCAGGATGCTCGGCCACCTCCCCGAACAGGGTGTACGCCGCGCTCGGCAAGTGCCGGGTATTGAGGTCGCCGGTCAGGCGTCCGGCTTGCAACACGAGCGCGCGGTTGGTGACGCGTTGCAGATCGGACAAGCGCTGGGAGATGTAGAGGATGGCCACACCGCGTGCGCGCTGGCTGTCGATCAGGCCGAGCAGGCGTTCGGCGTCGGTTTCCGACAAGGCCGCCGTCGGTTCGTCAAGGATCAGCAGTTTGGGTTGCTGGGCAAAGGCACGCGCCAGTACCAGCAGTTGACGGTCCGCCTGGCCGAGGCGTTCGACCGGGTGTTGCAGCGGCAGGTCCAGGCCCAGCCCGGCGGCGATGGCTTCGGCACGTTGCAGGAGGCTTTTGCGGTTGAGCAGAAAATCCGCGTCGGGCTGCCCCAGCTCATCGAGCAACAGGTTCTCGGCCACGCTCAGGCCGGGGGCGATGGCATCGTCGGGCCGTTGATGCACGGCGACGATGCCGAGCCGGCGTGCCGACAACGGCGAGGTAAAGCGTTGGCGCTGGCCCTCGACCCACAGTTCGCCGCTATCCGGCGCCAGGCTGCCGCTGAGGACCTTGGCCAAGGTCGATTTGCCCGCTCCCGTGGCACCGAGCAAGGCCACCCCCTCGCCCGGGTAAATATCCAGGGTGACTTGATCCAGCGCCTGCTGGGCACCATACGTCTTGCACAGGCCAACCAGGCGGATCAAAGGCTCGGGGGCAACGGGGTTGCTCATGGCTAATCTCTAAGGCGCAACGATGACTCATTACAACGCCAGACAGCGCTGATTTATTTCGAACAACAATGAGTTAGGTCCCGAATTAAAGGCATTACCTCATGAACAATCCAATAGCTGAATCGCATAGCCGAAAACATTCGAGTTATAAGGCCCTTGCCCGCAGTAAGTTGAATGCTTTCAGCCAGCCCCTTCAGGGCCCGCCCGCCACTTCAGATCCTGCGACGGCGATTGAGTTGAGGAATGGCGGTTTGCGGGATCTCCACACGCTTTACCTGCGTCAAGGTACACGCCGCCAGTTGCGCCAACGTCGGCTGGCTGAACACGCTCCGCGCATCCACTTCCAACCCGGCCTTGCGCATTCGCGCCACCAGGTTCACCGCCAGCAACGAATGCCCGCCCAGTTCAAAGAAATGGTCATGCCGCCCTACCCGCTCCAGCTTCAAGACCTCCGCCCAGATCCCGGCCATCACGGTCTCCACTTCCCCGATCGGTGCGGCATACGCTCGGCTCACCACCGCCTCCAACCCCGGCGCCGGCAATGCCTTGCGGTCGAGTTTGCCCGCAGGGTTGAGGGGCATTTCATCAAGCCGCACAAACGCCGCCGGCACCATGTACTCCGGCAATTGCTCCAGCACATGAGCGCGCAGCGCTTCCAGGCTCGGCGCGTCGGCACGCACGGTGAAATACGCCACCAGCCGCTCTTCCCGAATCAACACCGCCACTTCGCGCAACGCCGGATGCGCCGCCAGCCGTGACTCGATTTCCCCCAGTTCCAGGCGCACACCGCGCAGTTTGACCTGGAAGTCATTGCGCCCGAGAAACTCAAGATTGCCATCCGGCAGGTAACGCACCAGGTCGCCGGTGCGGTACAGCCGATCCCCTTGCACAAACGGGCTGTCGATAAAGCGCTCGGCGGTCATCTGCTCAAGCCCCAGATAACCACGGGCCACGCCGACGCCACCGATATGCAGCTGCCCGCTGACGCCCATCGGCACCGGCGAATCCTGCGCGTCGAGCACATACAAGCGGGTATTGTTGATCGCCCGGCCGATCGGCAGTTGCAGCGCGGGCACCGGTGCGCCCGGTTCCAGCGTCCAGGCGCTGCTGTCGACCGTGGCCTCGGTGGGGCCGTAGACGTTATGCAGGCGCACCTTGGGCAATCGCTCCTGCACGCCACGGGCCAGGGCTTCGGTGAGCTCGCCGCCGCCACACAATACGTCGGTGAGGCTGGTGCACAGGGCCGACTCTTCCAGTTCAAGGAACTGCTGCAACATCGCCGGCACGAACTTGATCACCGTGATCTGCTGCTCACGAATCACCTGCGCCAGGTAGGCAGGCTCGCGATGCCCATCGGGGCGTGCCAGTACCAGGCGCATGCCATTGGCGAGCGGCCAGAACAGCTCCCACACCGAACCGTCGAAGCTGAACGGCGCCCGTTGCAACAGCGCACCGCCTTCAGCGTTGGGGCACAGTTGCGAGCCCCAGTGCAGCAGGTTGCCGAGGCCGCGATGTTCGATCATCACGCCTTTGGGCGTGCCGGTGGAGCCCGAGGTGTACATGACGTAGGCCAGGTTGGCGACGCTCAAACCCGGCACCAGCGGGTTGCCGATGGGTGCCTGGCGCCAGGCACAGTGGTCGAAGTCGATCACCGGGATCGACACCTCGCCCGGCAAATCGCGCGTCGCGGCGTGTACCAGCAGCGCCACCGGTTGGCTGTCGTGAAGCATGTAGGCCAGACGCTCACGCGGGTAGCCGGGGTCCAGCGGCACATAGGCGCCGCCCGCCTTGAGGATGGCCAGCAGGCCCACCACCAGGTCCAGTCCGCGCTCGACGCACAGCGCCACGCGAGAGTCCGGTTGAACGCCACGTTCGCGCAAGTGGAAGGCCAGCTGGTTGGCGCGTTCGTTGAGTTCGCGGTAGGTCAGTTGCAACGTGCCGGCCTGCACCGCCACGGCGTGGGGGATCTGCCGCGCATGGGCTTCGAACAGCGCCTGCACGGTGAGGGTGTCGGGGTAGTCGGTGGCGGTCGTGTTGAAGTCCACCAGCAGGGTTTTCAGCTCACTGGCGGGTAGCACCTGCACCTCGCGCAATGGCCTTTGCGGCGCCTGCTCCAACGCGTCCACCAGGTTGACCAGTACGGTTTCGAGGTAATCCAAAAGGCGCCCGGCGCCAACGTTGCGCGGGGCCTTGGCCTTGATTCGGAAGCCGCTGGCGATATCGTCCACGGTCAGCATCAGCGGGTAGCTGAGGACGTCTTCGCTGCTGAGCAAGGCGATGCCCCGCACCAGGTTCAGGTCGCGCTCGGCGTCGGTGTGCCGGTAATTGAGCAGGCTGTTGAACAACGGCGACGCGCTGCTGCAGCGTTGGGCCAGTGCAAGGGAGGCTTGTTCATGGGCGAGCAAGGCGCTGAGCTGGGTGTGGGTGTCCGTGAGGGCATCGGCCACCGTCCGCCCGGCCAGGCGCACCCGCAGCGGCAAGGTGTTGATGAACATGCCCAAGGCGCGGTCGGCGCCCTCACCGGCCTGCAAACGGCCGAGCAGCACAGTGCCGAACACCCCATCATCGCGGCCCGCGACACGGCTGAGTACCTGGGCCCAAGCCAGATGGAACAGGCTGGCGGCGCTCACGCCCAGCCCACGCGCCTGTGCCCGCACGCGCTGATGCAGACGGTCGCCCAGTGCGCGTTCGGCTTCGTCGGTTTGCGCCCGATCCGCCTGGCGCGCCTGTAGACCGAACGCCAGGGTCGGCTCGTCCACATCCCCCAACTGCTCACGGAAAAACGCTTCATGCCCTGCCTGGCGCGCCGGTGATCGGGCTTGCACCACCACATTGCGGTACGGCACCGACGCCGGCAGTTGCGCCTGTTGACCGAGCAAGTGGGCGCGGATTTCCTGCATCAGCAGCGTGGTCGAGGTGGCGTCGTTGACCAAGTGATGGAAGCGCAGCCGCGCGACCCAGCGTTGCTGCTGCGGCTCTTCGGCATAGTCCAGGGCCATCAGCGGCGCCTGGCGCAAATCCAGCGGCTCATGCCCCTCGCGCAGCGGTTCGACGCGCAACTGTGCTTGGCGCCAGACCACCTGCATCGGTTGCTCCAGGGCTTCCCACGCCAGGCTGGTGCGCAGGATGTCGTGGCGGTTGATCACCTGTTGCAAGGCCTGGGCAAACGCGTCCAATTGCTCGCGTCGCGCAAAGCTGAACAGCGCCTGCTGCTGGTAGGGGTCGTGCTCATCGGTGAGGTGGTGGTACAGCAACCCTTCCTGCAACGGCGCCAGCGGATAGACCGCCTGCACATTAGCCGCGCCACCGGGGATGCCGGCGACGATCAGCGCCAGGCTGGCCTGATCCGGTTCGGCCAGGTCCGCCTCATCCACCTCGCTGTAGTCACTGGCCGCCGCCAATGCCGCCAGGGTCGGCTGGCCGAACAACACCTGCACATCGGCGCGCAGCCCGACCTGGCGCATGCGTTGCACCAATTGCACCGCCAGTAAGGAATGCCCGCCGAGTTCGAAAAAGTGGTCGTGGCGGCCCACCTGATGCACGTGCAACAGCTCGGCCCACAGCTGCGCCAAGACTGTTTCCACGCCCGCGTGCGGGGCTTCATACCGGCGTGTGACGAAGGCGTCCTGGCTGGGTGCCGGCAACGCCTTGCGGTCGAGTTTGCCGTTGGCGGTCAGGGGCAGCGCGTCCATTGGCTGGTAGGCGGCCGGTAGCATGTAGTCGGGCAGCGAAGCTTGCAGGTGGCTGCGTAAGGCCTCGATCGGCACGGCTTCACGCGGCACGAACCAGGCCAGCAATTGCCCTTCGCGCGACTGCACCACGGCCTCTTGGATATGCGGGTGGGCGGCCAGCGCGGATTCGATTTCGCCCAGCTCGACGCGCACGCCACGGATTTTCACTTGGTCGTCATTGCGCCCCAGGTATTCCAGGTTGCCGTCCGGCAGCCAGCGCGCCAGGTCACCGGTGCGGTACATCCGGCCCTGGGTGAAAGGGTCATCCAGAAAGCGTTCGGCGCTGAGATCGGGGCGGTTCAGGTAGCCGCGCGCCACCCCTTTGCCCCCCACGTACAACTCCCCTGCTACGCCGATGGGCACCGGGCGTTGCTGCTCGTCGAGCACGTACGCGGTGGCATTCGCGATCGGCGCGCCGATATGCAGCGGCTTGCCCACGTCCATGCGGCCGGAGGTGGCGACCACCGTGGCTTCGGTGGGGCCGTAGTTGTTGATCACGGCAAAGGACTGCGCCTGGGGGAAAGCGCGCAGACGGTCGCCACCGATCAGCAGGGTGCGCAGCGTTGGGTGTTGCAGGCCCTGGCTGAAGGCGTATTCGGCCACAGGCGTCGGCAGGAAGCACACGTCCAGCGGCTGCGCGCGCCACCAGCTGAGCAGCGCGTCGATGTCTTCGGCGCCGTCATGGGCGGGCGGCAGGTGCAGCGTGGCGCCCACACACAGTGCCGGCCAGACTTCCCAGGCCATCGCATCAAAACCAAACCCGGCGACACTGGCGGTGTGGCTGCCGGCGTGCAGGTCAAAGGCCCGGCAATGCCAGTCCACCAGGTTCGAGACAGTGTGGTGCTCGACCATCACGCCCTTGGGCAAGCCGGTGGAGCCTGAGGTGTAGATCACGTAGGCAAGGTGGGAGGGGCTGACCGCTACGCGGGGGTTGGTGCCCAAGTGAAAGGTCGGGCGGTCCAGTTGGAGCACAGGCACATCCAGCGCAGGCAGACGGTGCAGCAGGTCATGCTGGGTCAGTACCACCACCGGATCGCTGTCTTGCAGCAAGTAGTTCAGGCGTTCGGCCGGATGGGCCGGGTCGACGGGCACGTAGCAGGCGCCGGACTTGAGAATCGCCAGCAACCCCACCAGCGTGTCCAGCCCGCGCCGCGCCAGGATCACCACGCGGTCGTCCGGCTGTACGCCACGCTCCAGCAGTTGATGGGCCAGGGCGTTGGCCTGCTGGTTGAGTTGGGCGTAGCTCAGCTGCCGGCCCTGATAAACCGCCGCCACCGCGTCCGGCGTGCGCGCGGCCTGGCCTTCGATGCGCGCGTGCAGGGTCTGCGGCTGCGTACCGGGCTGGGTGGTGGCGTTCCACTGGTGCAACCGGGCCTGTTCGGCGGGCGTCACCACCGAGAAATCACTGAGCTTCAACGCAGGGTTTTCCAGCCCTTGCTCCAGCAGCCAGGTAAAGCGTTGCGCCAGGGCGAGCACTTCGTCGTACTCGAAGTACGCCTCGTTGTACACGCAATGCAGGCACGCGGTGTCCTGGTAGCGGTTGCTGCGCAAGTGGATCGCCAGCGGCAGCGGCTCATGGTGGTTGGAGACTTTGACCGCACGCGCCTCGGTGGCGCCGTAGCGCAGCTCATGGTCGTCCTGCTCGTAAGACACCGACAGGTCGAACAACTGGCCGCGATCGCTGCGGCGCACGCCCAACTCACGGTTCATCTCACTCAGGGGAAAACGCTGGTGGCGGAAATCCTGCTTGAGCTGGTCGCGCACGCCACGCACCACGGCACTGAACGGCAACTGCTCATCGAACTGCAACCGTACTGCGCTGACCTGGGTGAACAGCCCGACGGTCGAACGGAACTGCGCATTGGAACGGTTGAGAATCGGCAGCCCCACCACCCACTCCTGGCGCTGGGCGGTGCGCGTGAAATACACATACATCGCCGCCAGCAGCACATGAAATGCCGACGCCTGGTAACGGTTGGCCACCTGCTCCATGCGGTTGAGCAGGGCCGCCGGAAACGCTTGCACCAGGGTGTTGCTGGACGCCTTGGCGGCGTGCCGCGGGGTCAGCAGCGGTTCCGGCAGCACCGGGTACTTGGCCAGCCAATAGGCGCGGTCGCGGGCATAGCGAGCCGAGGCACGGTAGCGCTCGTCCGCGTCGATAAAGTCGATATAGGACGGCGCCAGCGGCTCCGGCTGTTGGCCTTGCGCCAGGGCGGTGTACAGCCGTGCGAGGGATTGCAGCATTTGGCCGAAGCCCCAGCCGTCGAGAATCAGATGGTGGGCCTGGGTGCCGAGGCGGTAGTGATCGGCATCCAGCTTGACCAGCAAGAAGCGGAACAGTGGCGCGCCCTGCAGCGCGTACGGCAAGGCCATTTGCGCCTGCATCAGGGCGTGGCAGGCGGCGTGCGGGTCGGGGGCTGCACTCACGTCGTGCAGCGTCAGGTCCACGGCCACCGTGGCGGCGAAGGTCTGCCGAGGCAGGCCGTTGGCGTCGCTGTGCAATTGCGTGCGCAACGCATCGTGCTTGGCCACCAGCAGCTCGATGGCACGCTGCATCAGGTTCGGGTCGACGGCGCCGGCAAAGTCCACATAACCGCCGATGTTGTACAGCGGTGAGTCACCTGCACGCAGTTGGTCGAGCCAGATGTCCTGTTGGGCGGCGGTAAGGGGGAAGCTGGCCGGCAGGCGGGAGGAATGCTTCATAAGATCCTTCTCATGGGGGTCAGGCACTGGCCGCGCAGGGAGGCCCATTACGACGAATGGGCCGGATTGGAGCATGGGGCCCCGGGGCTGTCTGTCACCCTAAACCCGGACATCCAAACGCACGGAACGGGCTTGGCTGAGGGTTCATTGCTGAAACGATTAAAGAGATGTAGGAGATTGGCTATATCTGGCCGATGTCAGGTTGGATAGAGGTTTTTAAAAAATAATTATTTTCCATATTTATCAAACAGTTAAATAAATCTAAAAGCATCTCCTGATTTTTCGTGGCCGGAATCATCGCTCAGAAACGTCGAATTAATGACGTTGTTTTTATGGCACGTTGTGTCCCTCGTTTCCGCTACATACGTAGGACGAATCCCCTGGCTAAATACAATTTCGAATACCGACTCTGGTGGGTGAGCAACGGATCGCCCCCGCAGAGGCTCAGAGAATCTGTTGACGGTTTTCGACATCAAGGATGAGATGGCTATGAGTTTGATCAGCACTACCGCCAACACGCAAAGCCCGAATTTTTATGCAGAAATGGGCGAACTGATTGCCAACAGCGGCCACCCGGATTTCGCCGCGCACATGCTGCACTTGGTGGACAAATGGGTACCGATCCACCTGGTGGACCTCAGCGAATGGACCCTCGACGAGCTGCGCGACCGCGTGCTCGATATCAAGCTGCTGGGCAGCGCCGGCCAGAAGCAGGACCTGCCACCGCCCCTGGCCCTGAACTCCATGGACGATCACCCGCTGCTGCGGGAAATGCTCGGCATGCACGACCCGCTGCTGATCCAACTGAAGGCCAAGGCCAAGAGTGCATACCCTCGCGGCACCTCGCACCAGTGCAACCTGGTGTCGCGCCAGGGCAACCGGCGCTGTGTGATTTCGTTCTACCGGCCGCCAAACCACCGCGGTTTTTCCCTGCCCGAGCTGTCGTTTCTCAAATGCCTGTCGGACACCCTGCTGCCGCTGATCGAGTGCCACGCCCAAAGCCTGCGCCAGGCACCGCACCCAGAGATCGAAGCGGCCCATACCCTGCTGGAGCAATCCCAATTGCAGCGTGAGTTCTACAAGCGCCTGTCCCTGGGCGACATCACCCTGTCGGCACGCGAGCAAGAGGTGTGCCTCGGCCTGCTGACCGGCGGTACCGTGCCGCAGATGGCGGAAAAACTCAGTGTGAAGAACAGCTCCATCGAAACCTACCTCAAGCGCGCCGCCGCCAAGCTGGGCGTGAGTGGCCGGCATGGCCTGGCCAAATGGATGGTGGGGGCCTGATGCGCACATTGAGCACCTTCGCGATGGCATCGATGCTCAGCGGTTGCTCGCTGATCCCGGACTACCAGCGGCCGCAAGCGCCGGTGCCTGTGCAGTATCCGCAGCAGGGGGTGTATGCACAGGCGCAGGCCGGCAGCGCTGACTGGCAGCAGCTGTTCCACGACCCGGCGCTGCAGCAGTTGATTCGCGATGCCTTGGTCAACAACCGCGACCTGCGGGTGGCGGCGCTGAACGTCGAGGCGTTCCAGGCACAGTACCGTATCCAGCGTGCGGATCTTTTCCCCGCCGTGTCCGCCACCGGGGCCGGCCAGCGTCGGCGTTTGCCCGGCGATGTGAATGGCACGGGCAAGCCGGCCATTACCTCCAGCTACTCCGCGACCCTGGGTATCAGTGCCTACGAACTGGATTTTTTTGGCCGCGTGCGCAGCCTCAGCGAACAGGCCATGCTCACCTACCTGGGCACCGAGGAGGCCCGGCGCAGCGCGCAACTGAGCCTGGTGGCGAACGTCGCGAATGCCTACCTGACCTGGCGCGCCGACCAGGAATTGCTGGCCCTCGCCCAGCAAACCCTGGTGGCCAACGACCACAGCCTGCGCCTCACCAGCCGCAGTAAAACCGCGGGCAAAGCCTCGGCTCTGGACGTGGTCCAAGCCCGTACCAGCGTCGAAAGCACCCGCGCCAGCGTGGCCCGCTACGAGCGCCAAGTGGCCCAGGACCTCAACAACCTGGCCCTGCTGGTGGGCGGCCCGGTGGACGAACAACTGCCCGCGCGCCCACTCGCGGCTGACTGGGTGGCGCGCGTACCGGCGGGCCTGCCCTCCGACCTGCTGCAACGCCGCCCGGATATCCTCCAGGCCGAATACCAACTGCGCGCCGCCAACGCCAATATCGGCGCCGCACGCGCGGCGTTTTTCCCTTCGGTGAGCCTCACCGCGAATGCCGGCAGCGCCAGCACCGAACTGTCGGGACTGTTCAAGGGGGGCTCGGGCAGTTGGACGTTCCAACCGCAGATCAACCTGCCGATCTTCAACGCCGGCAACCTGCGCGCAAGCCTCGACTATGCCAAGTTGCAAAAAGACATCAGCGTGGCGCAATACGAAAAATCCATCCAGACCGCTTTCCAGGAAGTCGCCGACGGCCTGGCGGCGCGGCAGACCTTTATCGACCAGTTGGACGCGCAGCGGGATTTCGTCGCGGCCAACCAGCAGTATTACAACCTGGCCGAACACCGCTACCGCAGCGGCGTCGACAGCAACCTCACCTTCCTGGATGCGCAACGTGCGTTGTTCAGCTCGCAGCAGGCATTGATCGTGGACCGCCTGGCGCAGTTGGTGGCGGAGGTGAATTTGTATACGGCGCTGGGGGGCGCGTGGGGGGATGGCATGCCTGCGCCCATGGCGAGCACGCGGGGTGACGAAGCCGCCCCAATCGGACCACTGCGGCGTATCAAGTGAATGTACAGGGGCGGCTTTGGGGCTGCTGCGCAGCCCCGCGCGGGGCAAGCCCGCTCACTACAAGATAGGCCATCATTTGTGACAGGGAGGTGGTGATGCGCCAGATATCAGTGACTGCGTTCACATTTACCGCCTCCTACGGTCCGAGCCAGGCTACCACTGCCCCATCGCCAGACTGAACGGCGAAAACTCCGCGAACTGCCACCGCAACGCCAGCGCCGCCGGGCGCCGCACCACGTGTTCCACGCTCACCGTCCACAAGCGCTGGGCGCCGGCGAACAGGGCCACTTGCGGGCCGTCCAGGATCAGCGCGGTGCGCCCGGCCACGTGCAGCACGTCCCCCGATTCAAAATCGATAAACAGCAACCCCGCCACCGGGTTCACCTGCAGGTTGCCCAGGGTGTTGAAGAACAAGTTGCCGGCGAAGTCGGGAATGGTCAGCAGGTTGCCTTCAACCCGCACAAAACCCGTGTTGCCACCCCGATGAGAAACGTCCACCGAGCGCTGGCCGTCGACCTCGACGTAGCTGGCGACGAAGAAGGTGTCGGCGTTGCGGATTGTCGTTTGAGCGGCGGCGTCCAGGCTGTCGGAACGCTCGACGAGCGTGCCGGGTTTGCGGGCGACGGCGTCGACGGGCCGCAGCTGGATGTACTTGGGGCAGTTGCCGAAGCTCTGCACCACATCAATCGAAAAGCCCTCGTGATCGAGCGCGCCGATCCGTCCGTTCATACGGTTGCGGCGGCGAGTGTTGAGGTCGATGCCCAGCAGGCCGACGGATGCGCCGTCTCGCAGTGCGCTGCGGGCCGGGTCACCGGCCGACGGCAGACTGTCGATCTGCAAGGTCTGTGGGGCCGGCGAGTGGGCAAAGCCTGGGGCGCCTTCAATCATGGTCGCCCAGGGAATGCCGCGTTCATCCACCACGCCCAAGATCAGGTACGGCAACAAGGGGTAAAAATCCCGATGCTGCTCAGGCAGGTGATCACGAATCACTTTGGGCCCGACCACGGCCATGCGGTCGGCCACGCCAACAGTCTCTTGCAGGTGACGCTCACCGGCATGCCAGGGCGTTTGTTCGATCGGGTTCATGGCGAGTACCTCATGTGGGATAGACCGATGCTGCGCCCTGCCAGCCGTGGCGGCAGTTCGTAGCCTAGCAAAACACGACATAACTGCCAGATACGCTAGCTTCCTGTGGCGAGCGAGCTTGCTCGCGCTGGGCGGCGAAGCGGCCCCAAAACCTGCCAACGCGAATTGTCTGGAAAAACGCGGAGACCTGATTGGGGCTGCTACGCAGCCCAGCGAGAGCAAGCTCCCTCGCCACAACAAGCGCCCTGACCAGACAATGGCCACCCTGGGGGGAACGGTGGTGTGCTTCAGCGCTCCTCGAGCCTGTCACGCAAGAACCGATGGCTGCTGGAAAACAGTCGCCGGTAGGTGAGCAACACCGCACCCACCGTGCCCAGCGCCGATGAGGCGGCGATCAGAAACATGATCACGATCTGATACCGCACCGCATCCACCGGGCTCTCCCCGGCCAGCACTTGCCCGGTCATCATGCCTGGCAGGCTGACGATGCCCACCACGGTCATCTGGTTCAGCGTCGGAATCATCCCCGCGCGCACCGCCTGGCGGATGGCTTCCTGCGCCGCTTCCCAGCGTGAGCCGCCGAGGGCCAGGATCATCTCGATGGTGTTGCGCCCCGAGGTCAGCTCCTGGGTCATGCGTTCGATGCCCAGGGAGACGCCGGTCAGCGTGTTGCCGAGGATCATGCCGAGGATAGGGATCGCGTATTGCGGCTCGTACCACGGGTGGATACGGATCACCGCAAACAACCCCACAGCGGTGACCAGCCACGAACTGCCCCATACCGACAGCACGCTGTCGGCGCGCTGCCCCCGGTAAGTGCGCCGCCCACGGCCCGCAGCCGAGAGGCCGGCGATCAGGGTCATCGCACACATCAACGGCAGCACCACGTACCAGTAGGCGAACTCGAACACCCAGCCCAGCAGATAACCGATGGCCAACAGTTGCACCACGGTGCGCACCGCCGCCCACAGCAACTGGCGGCCCAGACCCAGGCGTAGCAGCAGCGAGAGTGCGCCGTTGATGAGGATCAGCGACGCGGCGATGCCCATGTCCAGCGCGGTAAGGTTCTGATAATTCATGCCTGGCTCGCTCCGCTCAATACACCCGCGTCCATTTGCCAGTGGATGTCGCTCATGCGCCGGGCCTGATCCAGGTCGTGGGAGACCCAGATACAGGCACGGGATCGATCAGCGGCAAACCAGGCATCGATCAGCGCTTCCACCTCGCGGGATGAGGTGGGGTCGAGGGCGGCGGTGGGCTCGTCCAGCAACAGCACTTCGGGGTTGAGTTGCAGGGTGCGGATCAACGACACCACCTGGGACTCGCCGCCCGACAGGTCGGCGGCGCGCTTGGCCAAAAAATCCGGCGCCTTGCCGGCATGCCCGAGCAGTGTGGTGACGGCCGCCAGATCGAAGCGGCGGGTGCGCAAGGTCTTGAGGCTGAAGGGAAAGCACAGGTTGTCTTGCACCGAGCCCTCGAGCAGCGCCGGGCGTTGGGACAGGTAGCTGATATGGCTGCGGTAGTGAGGAATCTGCGCGTTGCCGATCGGCTGGTTGTTCCACAGGATCTGCCCGGACGTGGGCGCATCCAACAGTGCCAGCGCGCGCAGGAACACACTTTTGCCGGAGCCGGACGCACCCGTGATCGACACGCGGTCGCCGGCGTGCAGGGTGAAATCGGTGGGCTGGAGCAACGGCACCTGGCGGCGCTCGTCCAGGCGCGTGAGGGCGCGGGTTTCGATCAGTGCGCTCATGGACGCGGGTTCCTGTTAAATCCTGTTGGGCGTAATGGTGAGGCAGGCGCACGAAGTTTTCATGAAAAAATTCAAACTATCGCACCCCACGTCGTTCACACCTTCACGTGCAACGTTAAGTAGGAGGCGACATGCAATACCGACAACTGGGCCATTCCGGCCTGCTGGTGTCCGAAATCATCCTGGGCACCGTGCCTTTTGGCGGTCGCGCCGAATTTGAGCCGTGCGGCGCGGTGGACGTGCCACAGGCCAAGCGCATGTTCGATATCGCGTTCGACGCGGGTGTGAACATGGTCGACACCGCCGACCTCTACTCCCACGGCCTGGCCGAAGAAGTGGTCGGCAACGCCTTGGGCGCCAAGCGCAACGATATCCTGCTGGCCACCAAGGGCCGCAGCCCCGTGGACAACAACCCGAACAATTCCGGCTCATCGCGCTACCACCTGATTCGCGCCTGCGAAGCCAGTTTGAAACGCCTGGGCACCGACCATATCGATCTCTACCAACTGCACAATTGGGACGGCATGACGCCCATCGAGGAAACCCTCGAAGCGCTGCGGCTGCTGGTGGGCTCGGGCAAGATCCGCTACTTCGGCACCAGTAATTTCACCGCCTGGCAAATGATGAAAACCCTGGGTAAGGCTGAGCTGCACGGCATGCTCAAACCCATCACCCAGCAGATCTACTACACCCCGGAATCCCGTGAGGCCGAATACGAATTACTGCCCCTGGCACTGGACCAATCAGTGGGCACGCTGGTGTGGGGACCGATGGGCGAAGGGCTGCTGACCGGCTCCACTCGACGCGGGCACCCCGCGCCGGCCAGCACCCGCCAGGGCAGCGGCTGGCCGGAACCCTACGTGCATGACCAGGAGCGCGCGCTGGACATCATCGAAACCCTCGCCGCCGTCGGTGATGAGCATGGTGTCTCGGTCGCGCGCACGTGCCTGGCGTGGCTCAAGGACCGGCCGGGGATCACCTCGCTGATCGTCGGCGCCCGCACCGAAGCGCACTTGCACGATAACCTCGCCGCGACTGAACTGAAGCTGACCGAGGAACAGTCTTCGCGTATCGAAGCCGTGACGCGGCGCCAGCCGTTGTACCCGTACTGGCATCGCTTTACCGCCGGGATTGATCGTTTTGATCCCGCGGAACAGCCGTTTTTGGCCGAGCACCAGAAGACCCTGGATGCGCGCAAGGACAAATAAGCCCTGAACACCGCCACTCAACCTGTGGGAGGGGATTGCTCTCTCCCCACATGGGGTCCGAGTACAGCCACAACAAAGGAGCCTGCCCTTGATCGCCCAAATCATGATCGCCGCCCTCGGCGTCGTCGCCATCTGGTTCAGCCAGAGCAAACGCCTGAAAGTGCGCCGCTACGCCTGCCTGTTCGGCATGGCCGGCCAGCCGTTCTGGTTCTGGTCGTCGATCAATGCCGAGCAATGGGGCATCGTGTTGCTGAGCTGCTTCTACACCGTGGCGTGGGCCAAGGGCATCAAGACCCATTGGATTGATCGCCAGCCGGACGCGCAAGCGTGATGTGCAATCGAACGTCGCACTGCCTATATTTCCCGCCTGGCGCTCTCTAGGTCACCTTCCGCGCAAAGGGCTGCGCCCAAGACACTCAAGCAACACCTCATTTCTACGACTCCCACCCTTGAAGCGGAAAAGGTTTGTGCAAGGCGATCGTATGTCCCAACACGTCAATAGCGACGGCGGCTCGATGACGATGCGTATTGGCCTGACCATGCAGCACACGCGTTACGCCAGGGCAGTCGCACTGGATGATTGATGAGAATCTGCGCCCCGCCTGGCGTGGGTAAACCCTATCAGGGCTTGGAACTGTAAACTGAGCCATCGGCTTGTCCCCCCTACGAGACCTCACCATGCGTAACCTGCTCTTCGCCAGCCTGTGCCTGCTGGCGGGCTGTCAACACACCCCGCCGGCCAACGACCAACTCGACGCCGTGCTCTGGACCCAGACTTCCATCGAGCATGAGCTGATCTACCGCCAACTGTTCGCCAACGCGACCCGCCAACTGGACGTGGCCCTGGCCGATCCCACCTGGGACGCCCTGCCTTTTCCCCCGCGCAACCTGAACGGGCTACCGCCGGCGCTGGTGGTGGATATCGACGAAACCCTGCTGGACAACGTGCCGCTCAACGCCCGCGACGTGGTCAATAACCAAGTGTATTCCTATGACCGCTGGAACACCTGGGTCGATCAAGCCAAGGCCCAGGCGCTTCCCGGTTCCGTGGCGTTCCTGCAAGCGGCGCAGCAAAAAGGCATCAAGGTTTACTACCTGACCAACCGTGAACACAGCCAGGTCGCGGCCACGGTGAAAAACCTGCGGCTGCGCGGTTTCCCGATTGAGAGCAATGAACAAATACTCGCCGCCAGCACACCCACCGGCCACTGTGAAAGCGCCGGCTACGGCAAGAACTGCCGCCGCCAGTGGGTCGCCAACCATGCCCGTGTGTTGTTGATGGCCGGTGATTCCCTCGGCGACTTCGTACAGGCCGAGCACAACAGCCTCGCGGCACAACGCAAGGCCGTCGAGCCCTACGTGAACTGGTTGGGGCAACGCTGGTTCCTGCTGCCCAACCCGACCTATGGCAACTGGTACAGCGCGCCCTATGGGGATGATGAGAAGTTGCCGTTCGAGCAAAAGCGCCAACTCAAGCAGCGCGCACTGGACCTGCAGTAAATCGCAAAATATATAACTGAAAGCGCACTCGTCAGCACTTTAAATCATTAAACAGAAAGCATTTATCGCGTTTAAATATAAAAAACTCGCTTGGATGCTTTTTATGAACGTACGCACTGCCGCCGCCTTCAGCCTCACTTTCCTTCTGGCCAGCCCGGCCTTGTTCGCCGGGCAAACCCTGGACCGCATCACCCAATCCAAGCAGTTGGTCGGTGTGCTGATGGAGAACTACCCGCCCTTCTCTTTCCTCAACGAGCAAAACCAGCTGGATGGTTTTGACGTGGACGTGACCAAGGCCGTGGCCGACAAACTCGGCGTGAAATTGAAACTGGAAACCCCCTCCTGGGAAGTCATCGCCGCCGGGCGCTGGAATGGCCGCTATGACGTGTGCATCTGCTCCATGACCCCCAGCGCCGCCCGTGGCCAAGTCTTCAACTTCCCGTTCGAGTACTACGCCTCGCCCGCCGTGGTGGTGGTGAATGCCGACGACAACGCGATCAAATCGGCGGCCGACCTCAGCGGTAAAAAAGTCGGCGTGGTCAGCGCCTCCACCTACGAAGCCTACCTGGCCAAGGACTTGGTGATCGAAGGCGCGAGCAAGCCCATCGATTACCCGTTCAAGGCCGTACAGGCCGTGCCCTATGACAACGAAACCATCGCCTTCCAGGACCTCGCCCTGGGCACCGGCAAGCGCCTGGATGCGATGGTCACCAACCTGGTCACCGCCAAGGAACGTATCGACCACGACCCACGCTTCAAGATCACCGGCGATGCGCTGTACGCCGAGCCCAACGTGGTGGCCACCGAAAAAGGCGACCCGGCATGGGACGCCAAGCTGGCCCAAGTCCTGGCCGAGCTGAAAAGCGACGGCACGCTGGCGAAGATCTCGCAGAAATGGATCGGCTCAGACATCACCCAATGAGTGTTTTCCCAACCCCACCCGCCGTGGTGAAGCCGCCGCCGGTGAAACGCACGCTGTTGTCATTCCGAGTACGCCTGTGGCTGACCTGGGGCGTGATGCTGTGCCTGTTTGCCGGGATGTTCCTGAGCTTCGACCTGAAGTTCGCCATCGTCGCCGACAAATGGCAGAACCTGGTGGGGCTGCACCTGTCGCCCCAGGGGTTTCTGCAAGGCGCGGCGCTGACGCTGTTTTTATGCTTCTGCTCGATCTGGCTGTCGCTGGCGCTGGGCTTCGCCACCGCCCTGGCGCGGTTGTCGAACAGCGCGGTGGCGTTCGGCATCGCCAGCTTCTACGCCTCGTTCTTTCGCGGCACGCCGCTGCTGATCCAGATCCTGCTGATCTACCTCGGCCTGCCCCAGCTGGGGGTGGTGCCAGGCGCGATCAGTGCCGGGATCATTGCGTTGTCGTTGAACTACGGGGCTTACCTGAGCGAGATCTTTCGCGCCGGCATCCTCGGCGTGTCCCAAGGCCAACGTAACGCCGCATCCGCACTGGGCATGGGCCGGGCGGTGACGTTCTGGCAGATCGTACTGCCCCAGGCCATGCGCACCATTATTCCGCCGACCACCAGCCAGTTCATCTCGATGCTCAAGGACTCCTCGCTGGTCTCGGTGATGGGCGTGTGGGAGGTGATGTTCCTGGCGCAATCCTATGGTCGCTCGTCGTACCGCTACATCGAAATGCTCACCACCGCCGCCGTGATTTACTGGCTGCTATCCATCGGACTGGAACTGATCCAGGCCCGGCTGGAGCGGCACTACGGCAAGGCCTATCTCCACGGGCGATAGTCAGTCGCCCCATCTTTTTTATTGGCAGGAAGCACCATGTCCGATCCTACCCCGCTGTTATTCGGCCTCTACGAACAAGCCAGTGTCGGCTGCGGCGGCGCGCCCAGCCTGTGGACCCACCCGGCCGATGAAAGGCTGGGCATCAACACCCTCAAGTACTGGTCGAACCTGGCCCGCACGGCGGATGAAGCCCACCTGGACCTGATGTTTTTCGGCGATGTGCTGGGCTTTTACGATGTGTTCGGGGGCAACGAGGCTGCGGCCTTGAAATGGGCGGTAGAGGCCCCCGCCAATGACCCGCTGACGATCATTCCAGCCTTGGTGGCCCTCACCGAAAAACTCGCCTTCGGCGTCACCGTCACCACCACCTACGAGCACCCGTTTACCCATGCCCGACGTTTCAGCACCCTGGATCACCTGTCGGACGGGCGCATCGGCTGGAACATCGTCACCTCCTACCTCTCCAGCGCCGCGCGTAACTTCGGCCTGGAACAGATGATCAAGCACGACGACCGCTACGAACGCGCCGAGGAGTTTCTCGACGTGGTCTACAAACTGTGGGAAGGCAGCTGGGCCGATGACGCAGTGCTCGCCGACAAGCTGGCGCACACCTATGCCGACGGTTCACGGGTACGGCCGATCCAGCATGCCGGGGAACATTACCGGGTGGCCGGCCCGCACCTCACCTCGCCGTCGCCGCAGCGTACGCCTTTGCTGATCCAGGCGGGCTGGTCGGCGCGGGGTCGGCAGTTCGCGGCCAAGCATGCGGAGTTGGTGTTTATCGCCAAGTCCAACCCACTGGAAATCCGCCAGGGCCTGGAAGACATCTGGCGCCAGGCCGAAGCCCGTGGCCGCCAGGCCGCCGATGTGAAATCACTCACCGTGCTGCGCATCGTCACCGCCCCCACCGCCATCGAAGCGCAGAAAAAATACGACAGCCTGCAAAGCAACTATCACCTGCAAGCACAACTGGTGAGCTACGCCGGCGACACCGGCATCGACATCAGCCGCTACGCCGACAACGAAGCACTGTCGACCCACACCGAAGGCATGACCTCCTACGTGATGAAACCCGATGGCAGCGGCAAGCCCCTGACCGCCGGCGAAGTACGCCAGCGCTTTGCCAACGTCACCCGAGGCAGCGACCTGATCCTGGTCGGCACCCCGGAACACATCGCGGACAAGATCGAAGAACACGCGCGCATTTCCGGCACCAGCGGCTACATGCTCAACCCACTGATCAGCCCCGGCTCCCTGAATGACTTTGTCGAACTGATCATCCCCGCCCTGCAAAAGCGCGGCCTGTACCGCACCACCGCGCAAAGCGGCACGCTGCGCTCGCGCCTGAGCGCCGACGGCAGCGATCGCCTGCCAAGCTCGGCTCATGGCGCCTCGTTCAGGTTTGCCTAGCTTTTGCTTTGCTTTTGATCTTGAATCCGTGGGCAACCCAGCGACCCACGGATTCAAGCCGGAGTGAGGGCACACCGAGCCTAGGCGAGATGTCCCCGTTACAACCGAAGCGAGGTCACCTGATCGGCAGGCAACCTCAATGCCGCAGTAACTTGCGCAACGGCACACCATCCTTGAGCACCGGCGATTTGATCACGATGTAACTGAAATACTTGGAAATCCCGATATTCTTATCCAACAGACTTTCAACCACCTCCTGATAGTGCTGAATGCTGCGGGTCATAAAACGCACCAGGTAATCGTAGCCACCGCTGATCAGGTGGCATTCCAACACTTCATCCACCAAACGGATATTGGATTCAAACTTGGCGAAATCTTCGCGCTTGTGGTCGCTGAGGGTAATCTCGGTAAATACCGTGACCGAATCGGTGATCTTGGCGAGGTTCAAATGCGCCTTGTAGCTGGAAATATACCCGGCCGACTCCAACCGCTTGACCCGTTGCAGGCACGGGCTGGCAGACAGGCCCACGGCGTCGGCGAGGCTGACATTGGTCATCCGGCCGTCCTTCTGCAATTCAACCAGAATGCTGATGTCGATCCGGTCCAGCTTTACGAGCCCTTCCATTGCGTACCTCTTGACTGCCATTTTTAAGACAATCTTCTAGCAAAATCAGCGCCGTAAAGACAGCTGATGCTGCGCCACCAGATCCGCCATGCTGTTGATGCAGTAGTGTGCCGCACAGGGCGAAGGCTGCCGCGCCCGGTGGCGGCCGATCAAACAGCGGTCCAGCGCCGCGTGTGCAGCGACCGACGGTCGCGTGACATGCAGCACCGGTTGCAGCTGCGCGCCTTGATCCGTGAGCCATTGCGGGTCTTCGGCCAGGGAAATGAAATCTTCCGGTGCAATCCCCAATCGCTCGCACAACCCCCCACGATCCTCGGCGTCGCGGTCGCCGCGCACCAGCAGGCGATAAAACTTGCGCAGGTACAGCATCGCCCCCGGCGCATCCTCGAACAACGACCAATTGCCCGCCGATCGGGCAAAGCTCATGCCCTCCTCCCAACTGGCGTGCAGCCCCCAGGCCTCCGCCAGTTGGCGATGGGCGAAACACAACACACCACTGAAGCCTAGCTCAGCGAAGCGCGGATAGAGTTTGGCCACCACCGCATTGAACTCGGCCAGCACCTGCTCCCTGGACGGCTGCCCGCCCCGGCTGTCGAGCAACGGCTGCAGCGCCGCCCACACCCCGGAATCACGATCCACCAGCACTTCATCGCAATCGATCAGCAACGCTCGATAATCTGTCAGCCCCATGGTGGGTCAAGCCTCCTTTGATGCGTTTCGCCCCGAGCGGGCACAGCCTCAGTTCAAGACCCGTGCCAACGCGGCGTCGAGAATCTGCAGCGCTTCGTCAACCTGGGCCTCGGTGGTCACCAGCGGTGCGAGGAAGCGCAGCACGTTGCGGTGCACGCCACACTTGATGACCAGCAAACCACCGGCACGGGCCTCATCGATGACCCGTTGATTGAGGTCGGCATCCGGGGTACGCGCCGCGTCATCCTTGATCAATTCGATGGCCAGCATGAAGCCGGTGCCGCGCACGTCGCCGATGTTCGGGTAGCGCGCCTGCAAGCCGAGCAAGCCGTGGCGCAGGCGCTCGCCCAGCACTTGGCTGCGGGCCAACAAGTGTTCGTCTTCGAATGCCGTGATCACCGCCAATGCTGCCGCGCAGGCCAGCGCGTTGCCGCCGTAGGTGCCACCCAGCCCGCCGGGCAGTGGTGCGTCCATGATCTGCGCCTTGCCGACCACACCGGATAACGGCAGGCCACCGGCCAGGCTCTTGGCGACGGTGACCAAATCGGGCTGGATGCCGGCGTGCTGGAAACCGAACCAGGTGCCGGTGCGACCGAAGCCGGTCTGGATCTCGTCAAGAATCAGCACGATACCGTGCTTGTCTGCCAAGGCACGCAGCGCCTGCAGGAACGCAGGCGGCGCAGTCAGGAAACCACCGTCGCCCTGCACCGGCTCGATGATGATTGCCGCCACACGTTCCGGCGCCACCTGGGTTGCCAGCAACTCATCAAGGGCCTTGAGCGCGACCTCGCTGGTCACCCCGCGATACGCGTTCGGATAGGGGGTATGGAACACTTCCGGCGCAAACGGCCCGAAGTTCTGTTTGTAGGGTTGGCTCATGCCGGTGAGTGTGGTGCCGAGCAACGTGCGGCCGTGGAAGCCACCACGAAAGGCAATCACCGCCGAACGATTGGTGTGGGCGCGGGCGATCTTCACCGCATTTTCCACCGCCTCGGCGCCGGAGGTGAAGAACGCCGCTTTATAGGCCTCCTGACCGCCGATCATTTCGCACAGGCGTTGGGCCAGGTCGAGATAAGGCTGGTACGCCACCACCTGGAAACAGGCGTGGGACACCTTCTGCAATTGGGCCTGCACGGCGGCAACCACCTTGGGGTGGTTGTGACCGATGTTAAGCACGCCGATACCGCCGACAAAATCCAGGTAATGCTTGCCATCCACGTCCCACAACTCGGCGCCCTGGGCGCGGTCGATCACCAGCGGGTGCGCGGTAACCAGCCCACGGGGCACGAACTGCTCGCGCTGACGGAGCAAATGAGGGGTTTCGTCGACTTTGCTATTCATGGCATTTCCCATCGTGAGTCCGGCAACCTGGAGGTGGTTGCGATGCTGTCCAGATTACGGTGTGCCCACAACGAACTCAGCCGAACTTGGCCCGTGAGAAATTCGGATCGACTGTTTTGGCCCTGCCTTTCAACAGATCCTGCGCCAGGCTTTGGGCGATGATAATCGCTACCTTCATCCAGCAGGAAACACCCATGGCCTTGCTCTACAACGCTGACCCGGTGCGCGGCCGACACTGGCAGGCACTCTTCGCCGAACACGCACCGGACATCGAATGGCGCGCCTGGCCGGACATCGGCAACCCCGAAGACGTCGAGTACCTCGCCGCCTGGCAGGCGCCGGAAGATCTGGCGCACGTGCTGCCCAACCTGAAAGTGTTGTTCGCGTTGTCGGCCGGGGTCGATCAGCTCGACCTTTCCCGTTTGCCACCGCAACTGCCCGTGGTGCGCCTGCTGGACCCTGGCATCACCCGTGGCATGTGCGAATACGCCAGTTGGGCGGTGCTCAGCCTGCACCGGGACATGTTGCGCTACCACCAGCAGCAGGTTGCACGGTGCTGGCAGGCGCATCTGTTACAGCCGGCTGCGCATCGACGCGTGGGGGTGATGGGGTTGGGTGCCCAGGCTCAGCAGATTTTGGCGACGTTGGCGCCGTTGGGGTTTGCGTTGTCGGGCTGGGCGCGCAGTGCGCACCGGGTGCCGGGGGTGGCGTGTTATGCGGGGGAAGCGCAACTGCCGGCGTTTCTCAGCCAGTGCGATATTGTGCTGTGTGTGCTGCCGTTGACGGAACAGACCCAAGGGATTCTGGATCGGCGGCTGTTTGCGCAACTGCCTCGGGGAGCGGCGCTGATCAATATGGGGCGCGGGGGGCATTTGGTGGAAGAGGATTTGTTGGAGGCGCTGGGGAGTGGGCAGTTGAGTGGCGCGGTGTTGGATGTGCTGCGGGAGGAGCCGGCGGCGGCGGATCATCCGTTTTGGGGGCATCCGCAGGTGTTGTTGACGCCGCATATTGCGGCGATGACGCAGCCGGAGAGTGCGTTTGGGGTGTTGTTGGAGAATATTCGGCGGTTTGAGCGGGGGGAGGAGATGGTGGGTGAGGTGGATCGGGGGCGGGGGTATTGATTGGGGGGGTGTCCGTTGTTTGGGGACATATCCGTTATTTAGGTTACGGCGGCTATGGGTTCCGCTCTTACAGCGGGTCACTTTTGGAAAAGAGCCCCAAAAGTAACCAAAAG
>NZ_LKEG01000060.1:0-183 GCF_001645105.1 Pseudomonas marginalis | reverse complement strand
ATCCCTGCCGGTTTACCCCCCAAATCCCTGTCGAATTCCGGCCAGCGTGTTTAACGGGGCGCCTAAGATCAAGATCAAAAGCAAAAGCACAGCGGCCTGACCGGCGTTTTTCAAGGTAGTTGTCGTGTCTCCCGTCTTGCTAGGCGACCTTCACGACAACTGTCAGCTCACTTTCGGGGTTGA
>NZ_LKEG01000059.1:36465-36835 GCF_001645105.1 Pseudomonas marginalis | reverse complement strand
AACCCCGAAAGGGAGCTGACAGTTGTCGTGAAGGTCGCCTAGCAAGACGGGAGACACGACAACTACCTTGAAAAACGCCGCTCAGGTCGGCTACCAGGCCGCCGTGCTCTTGCTTTTGATCTTGATCTGGGGCGCCCCGTCAAAGACGCTGGGCGCCTAAGATCAAGATCACAAGCCAGATCAAAAGCAGGCTGATATCTACCTGATGCATGGAGATCAAACTGTGGGAGGGGACTTGCTCCCTCCAACACTTAACCGAGATCGACAGTAAGAAANCCGGCCGGCTCCAGGCCGCCGCTCTGGGCCGAGGGATCACTCAAATCTGCTTTTGCTCTACACCACTCAGGTCGGCTACCAGGCCGCCGTGCTC
>NZ_LKEG01000059.1:19232-36452 GCF_001645105.1 Pseudomonas marginalis | reverse complement strand
TTGGGGCGAAGCGTTTTTGGTTACTTTTGGCGCTCTTCCAAAAGTGACCCGCCGTAAGGGCGGAACCCATTTCAGCCGTTACCTAAACAACGGATATGTACCCCACCCACACCACCAACGTCGACAAAAGAGCACATCCTGCGATCAATACCCTTGCTGTCTTTATCCAACTCAAGACCGAACACTACCGCAAAAAAACAGGGCGATCATTGATCGCCCCAAACGGTACATCGAGAGGTCCTTTCCAAAGCCTTACAAACTGATCTGCTGACGCTCCTCATCCGTCAACCGCGCCCGAGCCTGCTCACTCAGCGGCCCCGCGCCCAGCACCTGCACCGGGCTGCTGGGGTTGTAGCCGGAGGTTTTCTGCGCCGGCTCCGGCTCACGCGGCAACGGCTCACTGCCCAGGCTCAACACCTCAACCGTCATGATCGACGGCCGACCCTGCTTGGCCGCCGCCTGCTGACTGCGCGCCGCATCTTCCGCCGCCTGGGACGCCGCCGCCCCAGCCGCGCTGGCCGAACTCATTGCACCTGTGTTGACCGTGGCCGACACCGGTACCCCGGACGACTTGCCCTGGCTCTGGATGTTCGCCGCGTTCACCACCCGCAAGGCAGCGATGTTGACGTTACCCGACACCCGAATCCCCGCCTCCCCCGCATCGATGGTGCCCATCGGCGCGATCAGGTCGATATCCCCCGCCGGCACTTCCGGAATCGGGTTCAGCGTGGCGATCCCCGCACCGGTACTCGGCACCGAGGGCGACAGGCTCACGTTGCCCCAGTTGTCATAGACGCGCTTGGGCGGCGTGTACACCACCGTGGTCTTGGAACCACGACCGGCGTTGATGTCGCCCTCGCTGGTCCAGGCCATGATCGATCCGCCAAAGGTGGTCATGATGCGGCTCTGGCCGAGCAGGATGCTGCCCAGGGAATACAGCTGAATATCCCCCGAACCCTGGGTGATCAGACCCGCTGTCGACGGTGGCGCAGCGCCTTCGATGCCGAACGTCTGGCGGCCACCCGGCGTGAGCATCTGGATCGAGCCACCGAAGTTGGTGTGCACGCCAGCGCCGCCGAACATTGTGATGTCGCCTTTGTAGGTGATCGGGTTACCGGCCACGTCGGTCTCGGGGAACAACCGGGCAATCGCAGTACGGCCACGCACATAGCTACCCTGGCGCACACTGCCGTCCTGGTTGTACTCACGGCCGGCGGCCTTGAGTTCGGCGAAGTACACGTCACGGGCGAAGATCCGTTGTTGTTCGGCGGGCAGTGCGGCGTAGTAGGTACGGGCCTGTTCGCTGTCGCCGGCGAAGCCGAAGCGTTCGGTGAGCCAGGACACCAGTTCATTCTCGTAGGTCTTGGCGACTTTGCTGCCCTGCAACGACTCACCCGGTTGCGCCAGGTTGGCGGGGTTCAGGTAGGCCTCGACGAAGCGGCGGTAGTCCGGGCCGTTGGGGCCCATGCCGGCTTGCATGACGATGCTTGCGCCAGGACGGCTGTCGCCGGCCGCGACAGCGCCCAGGCTGTTCACCGCGACTTTGTCTTCCATCTGAATGTTGCGCCCCGCCGTCAGTTCCAGGGTACCGGGGCCGGCAACGTTAAAGCTGCTGTAGAGGATGTCGCGGCCAGCGCTGGCGATGGAGATATCGGTGGGGCTGTTGTGCACGAACAGGTTGCCGGTAAAGGTGTATTGACCCGTATCCGTGACACCTGCGCTGGCACCGCTCAAGCGCGTGCCGCTGCCGACAATATCGCGTCCGGCTTGCATCCATACCGGGCCTGCGCCTTCGTAAAAGGTTTGCCCGAACCGAGCGTCACCCGCCCCCGTGATCGTGAGGGCGCGCCCACTGTTGACGCCCAGCAGGTCCCCACTCAGCGCATAGAAACGCGCGGGCTCCAGGGCATCACCCCAAGCCATGCTGGCGGTGTTGGGGCCAAAGGCAAACAGTGGAGAAACCGTTAAGGTTGCAATGTTGCCATCGCTGGAAAGATTGCCACTGCCCACTATTGCCGTTTTTTGATCAGTCAGGAAACCGGCGAAGGCCGGACGCAGAATAGTCGCCAGGCTACTGGGTGCCGCACTGGAGCGGCTGATCGTCAGATCGCCGCCGGAGATCGAATCACCGGCCAGCAATTCCAGTTGCCCATTGGACGAAGGTGCGAGTACCAACGCCCTGAGCGGCTGCACGTCGCCAGGATTACTGGTCGAGGCGCTGCCGTAATAGAGACTGCCGTTAGCAGCAACCGCACGCAATGTCGCGGGATAGACCGCCGCCATATCGGTTTCCAGGGTCTGGGTCAGGGGCGTGAGGTTGCCCCCGGCAGAGAACAGGTCCACTGCTGTGCGGTCGGTCCACAGGCTGAACCAGCTTTGCCCAATCCCGTTGACCCCCTTATTGACGTAGGTCAAGGCGTTCATCTGCGGCGCGCGCCCAGGGTCGGCGACGTCCTGCAACACCAGGTCGCCACGGGTGGACAGGCTGAAAGTGGCGTCGCCCGGCAATAGGCTCAAACCTCCCGCAGCAAAGGCCGAAGTGGCGCGCAACGGATCATAGGCGCGTACCTCACTGGGACTCTGGTCTTTGCGTTGATTGCCATACCGCAGCGTCAGACTGCCCAGGGCGCCGCCGGTCAATTGCACGTGCCCACGCAGGTTCACCAGTGCACCATTGAGGTGCTCTACAAAGGTCTGGCTGGCGGGGTTAACCGCTCCGCCGACCCGCAGGTTCAGATCACCGCCACCCGTCAGTTGCACACTGCCATCGGCCCCGACCCGACCGGTACTGCCGACTGCCAGTACCAGGCCTTGGCTGCGCCGACTGACGTTCAGAGCTGTTGACGAGACAGGGCTGATGAGTCCTGCATCGCCACCCACATCAACATTAAGGTTGCCGCCTCCCAGGGTGCCAAACCCGGTGAACCCGACCATCTGGTCCGCCCGGTCGGTAGCGACGTAGGAACCAAAATTGATCCACCAGGCGGTGGCTTGCGCCTGGCTCCCACTGAGCCCATTGCCCTGACGCCACAGCCAGTTGCCGACGTTGGCTGAATCCTGACCCTGGTCGCTCGGTACCGGACGACCAACGCCATTCTGCGCCGGGCTGGTGATATTACCCGTCAGGTTGCCGCCCACTTTAAGCAGCAAGTTGCCGCCCGTATCCGGGTACCAGGCACGGTACAGACTGCCGGTGTCTGCGTTGACCAGCTTTTCGTTGCCCCCGGCGTTAGCCAATACCTTGCCATTGCTGCCCAGGGCTCGCTTGAGGTTATACGGATCGTTGGTCGAGGTGCCGGTGGACGAGCTGCCTGCCGTGTAGACGCCGAACAGCGACTCCATGCTCAGGTTGCCGGCGGCCAGCAGGTCAAGGTCTGCAGCGCCAGTGCGGATTACGCTGAAGCGACTACTGCCGCCCACCAGCAGCGTATAGGCCTCACCACTGACAACGCAGTATTCCGGGAAGTCGTCACATACACCCGGGTATTGTATTGCGTCGAAATCAACCGGTTGGCCTACCATGCTGTCATCGCCGAACCACCCTACAGAGCCCTCCTCGGTCCAGACCTGGGCTCCTTTCCCGAACGCCCCATAGTGACTGTCCGCCAATCGCAGATTGCCGCTTACCGGATGCGGTTGCAGCAGGCGACTGTCCGCCGCCTCGGTATCGGCCCCCGCGACCAGGCGAATCGACCACGACTGCGCACCCTCCTCCAGCATGGGTGCAATTGCCCAGTTCTTGCCCGGATGGCCGGCGTCACGCAACGTCACCGACTCCACGCCGCCCGGCAGCTTCACGTCTGTCCCCGACGGCAACAGGGCGCCCCGGGGCAGCACTTGGCTGGCGGTCAGGGTCACCTTGGTGGCCAATGGCACGCCCTTGGGCCAGATCAAGCCGTCGACACTGGCTGACGTGCTCAACAGGCTGCCGGCATCCAGGACACTGCCGATGGCGAGGGTCTGGCTCTGAGTCAGCAACGTGCCCGCCGCGAACAGCACATTGCCCGAGGCATCCCGAACAGCCGCCGCCAACACCGTACCCGCCGGGAGTACCAACGGTTGTTTGAGCGTAGCCGCGACGGGCAATCGGGTGCCCGGCGGCAGAAACAGGGGGTTGGTCAGTACATCGAAATTAAGCGCAGCGCCTGCGGGGAACACGGTGCCCACCTCCAGGGTCACGCCGCTGCCCGGTATCACCACGGTGCCGCCGGTGTAGTCGATACCGGCGCGCAGCACCCAGCCATTGTCATCGTCGGTGGCCGGTGGCGCGGCAAAGCCGTCGTTGATGCTGCCATAGATATTCAGGTCGCCACCGGCGCGCAGGGTCAGGCTGCCGGACTCGGTCTTGGCCGTTGATTTGAGGCTGGCGTAGCGATAGCTGGAGAGGTCCAGATCGCCCTGCACTACCAGGTCGCCATCCGGGGTTTTGCTGATGATCTCTACGCCGGGGCGCAGGTGGAAAACATCGCCGTACGTGGCGTTGTTCAAGCCGGCAAGCTTCTGCAGCAAGTTGCTGTTAACACGCGCGGCGTTGATGAAATTCGTATTTGCTGGATCGACGATTTTCTTGAGGTAGTCCTGATCAATCACTTGGTACGGGCGCCCATTGGGCGTTTCATCGGTGTTGGTCGGGGCATCGTCGTAGGTTCTCATGCCGTTGAGCGCAATCGAACGCGCGCCCTGGATAGTCAACGGCCCACGGGCGTCGATGGCGATGTCATTGCCGCCCACGCGCGGCGCGTTGAGTTCCAGCGTGCCACGGCTGCGCCCGTCATTGCCGGTCGCAGCAGCAGTACCGTGACGCAGGTCGATGCGCGCCCCCTCGGCCAGGGTCAGTTGGCCCAGGCCCGAGCCCAGCACCACGATGGCGCGGTTGGGCGAATCGATGATCTTGCCGTAGCTGTCCACCCGCAGTTGGCTGCCATGGGCATCGAGCACCGCCGTGCCGTCCAGGCTCAGGCCGTTCTTGGCCGCCAGGTTGATGCTGCCCACGCGCTCGCCGCTGGCATCCACCAGGCCGGTCACGCGCAGGCTGCCATTGTCGATCGAGACGTTGACGCTGTTGGCCTTGACGTCATTACCGATCGTCAGGTCGCCCTGCTTGAGCTGGAAGCTGCGCGCACCGTAGACCTGGCCCTGGTTGAGGCGTTGGTTGAGCGCTGCGAACTGGTCGCTGAGCGTACCGCTGCCGCCCAGGCGCTGGGCCTGGATCTCCACCGCACCCGCGAGGTAGGGCACCCGCGTGCCACCGGCATCGTAGTCACCGCTGCTGCCAGCGATGATCTTGCCTGCCAAGTCGACGATCCCCGCAGCGCCGTCCACCGCCACCGCGCGCAACTTGCCCGCCTGGTTGTGCTGCGCCGACAGGTCGATGGTCGAACCGGCGGCCTGCTGCACATTGCCGGCACGGCTTTCCAGCAAGACCTCGCCGCCTGCGCTGTATTTGGTCAGGTCGTTGAAGGCAATGGCCCGGCCGGACACATCAATCGAGGCGGCATCGGTCAACACCACGTCGCCCCGCGCGCCCAAGGTCACCTTGCCGCTGGGCAGTACCACGGCAGTGGCCAGGCGAAGGCTATCGCCTTGCAGTGACAATTCGCCGCCGATACCGTCCACCTTGCCTACTGCGCCAGCCGAGGCGCTGACATCAATCGCGCCACCGGCGGTAATACGGTTGACCGAACCGGCTTCACCGGTCATCAGCGGCGTGAGGATATTCAGGTTGCCGCCGCTGTAGGCAAAGCCCTTGATCGCATCAAACGCGCCCTGGCTCTGGTACACCGAGAGGCTGCCCTTGTGGTTGGCGGTGATGCGCTCACTGGCATTGAGGTTGACGTTGGCAAAGCCCAAGGCGAGGCGGTCGAAGGTCTTGGTCGTGCTCGGCTGGGCAAAATCCCCATAGCCGAATTCGATACGCTCGGCATTGATGTCCAGGCGCCCGCTGCCGGTGCCGGCACCGCCAGTCACCGCCGCCACAGGCGGCGCGACGGCACCTTGCCAGATCAGGTTGGCGGTGTGGACAGTCGCCACGTCGTTCAAGCCGCCAGAGCCGTAGATCGCCGGCGTGGAGAGCATCAGGTTGCTCAGCATCGACTTGCCGGTCACGGCGTCATAAGTGTCCAGGGTGGTGGTGCCGTAGAAGTTAAAGCTGTCACGCGCCGACAGTTGCAGGGTTTCCAGGGCCGGGGCGCCGAATTGGGTGTCACCGCGCAGCAGGCGTTCCAGCACTTGCTGGTTGAGGGTCATGCCTACCGGCAGGCGATTGTTGGCGGCTGCATCGGCCAGGGCTTCGGGGCTGCCGACGTTGATGCTGGACACGCCCAGGTTCAGGTGACGGGTGCCATAGCGCACCTCATCGCCCATCTGCAGGGAGCTGTCGGTCAAGGTAACGATGCTGCCTTCGGAATACAGGGCTGTCTGGCCGCTGCAGGGCGCGCTGTTGCACACGCCTAACTGGATGCCCCCACTGATGACTTCGCCCAATGACGGCGCGGCGACTACGTTGAGCAAACCGTTGGACACCGCCAGCACATTGCTCAGGTTGTAGATAAAGCCGTCACGTGCGTCGTAGCTGGCCTTGCCCTGGCCTATCGTGTTGATCGAGGCGCCTTGTTCGAGCGCAATTTTTCCGGTGGAGGTCACCAGTAATACCTCCGGTGCCGCCAGGTTCGCGCCGTCGCGCAGGATGATGGAACTGGTGATACTGCTGGGGAGGTTGATGTAGTTGCCACCCTGGCCGTACGTGACATAGGTCATCCCACCGATCAGCAGGCGAGCCGCGCCCATTGCATTCAGGCTGTCCGCATCCACCGTAATGCCTTTGAAATTGGCGGTAGCCGCGTTGCCTGCCGCGACAATTTCGATGTCCCTTCCCAAGCTGCCCTTTTCTTCGTTTATCAGCGATACGGTACCGCCATAACCGCCATCAGCGGCCTCGAAGCGGCCGATCCCCTGGAACGAAAAGGCATCCGCACCTGCGCCTGGCCGCAGGGCCAGTTGCAGGGTCTTGGCATCCACCGGCAGCAGTGCCCGAGGTATACCAAGCCTGGTGGCGTCGGCCACGGCGAACTGTGCGTAGCCGGTTTCGTTGTATTGGGAGTAACGACGCAACATATCGGCCGACGTGAGAATCACCTGGCTGGCCGTGCTGTTGCTGATACCAGTATTGGTGATGGACAAGCGCCCTGCCGTGGCCCATGAGCCATTGCGCAATGCCTGGGTCGCACCGTCGGCCCCCATCCCGGCCAGGCCGTTGATCTCTAGCCGGAAAGCACCAGGCATCAACGCATAGGTGGACGGCATCAGGGTATAGGTGCCGGCCGCCAGGCCCGGCACGCCGGCGCCGATTGTGATCTGCTGGCCGATCAACGGATCGACCGCGCCACCTTCCGGCGCCACCGGGGCATAGCCCGGTTGCACGCCCGGCACAATCGCATAGACCGGGTTGGTGCTCAGACCCGGCAGTACAAACCCGCCGTTCGCACCGAACTGTACCAGTGGGTTGTAACGTGCATCCGTAGACCCCCCGCGCCCGGAAATAAATCCGGCGCCGAGCAGTTCACCACCGCCGGACAGATCCAACGTCGCCTGCGGCAGCACCTCCACCGCCTGGCCACCGAGAATCACCCCGACGTTCAGACTGCCTGCAACGTTGCCGCCACCTTGGCCTATAAACGTTACTGTCTTGCCGTTGTACTTGTAGATCTGCCCATCCACGGTCCCGCCGTAAGGCAATACCAGGCCCTTGCCACTCACCGACGTGAGGCTGCCCGGCAGCAGTTGCACGTCTGTAGAACCCAGGTTGCCGATCTCGATCAGCCCCAGGGGCGCACGCACCACCCCGCCCTGCTTGATGGTCGGCCCGCCCAATTGCAGACGACCAAAGACCGAGTAAGGCATGGCGGCATTGCTATTGGCGGTGCGTGCGAGGGTCAGGGTGCGTGTCGGATCATAATTGAAGCCTGTGCCATTGCTGGCAGCATTATTCACATAGCCCGCCAGTACCCGGGCGCCGACTTCAGTCGCCGGATACAACTGCGCCGCACGCAGGGTCATGTCACCACCGGTCACTAATTGCGTGCTGATGCCCTGGGCAATCACATCCGCACCGGCCCCCGCCAGGAAGCGCAAGTCGCCCTGGCTGGTCAGTTGCACATCATCAAACCCACGCCGTTCAAGGCTGGCCTGGCTGTTGTCGGGCCGCAACAGATAGCTCTTGTTGCCGAACACCACATTGCCACGCACGTCGATCAGGTTGGCGTTGGCGTTGAACTGCGCCGTGGTGGCCAGCACCGATGGATTAGGCAAAACCGGCACTGCACGGGTGTAGGCCTCCTTGCCGGTTTCTGCGGGCGCGAGCAGGCCGGCCAACAGCAGGTACGGCGCCGACAGGTTGACCCGTGAATTGGCCGCGGCGCTTTCACTGAGGTTATAGCTGCCACCGTAAAGGCGCAGGCTCTGACCCATGTTCAACGACACATCACCGTCAAAACTCAGCAAGCCGTTGCTGAGCAGCGCAAGATTGTCAAAGCCGCCGGCGGTGACCTGGTCCACCCCGAGATGGCCGTGGCCGTATTCCAGGTTGGCGTTCGGGCTGGTTTGATGGGTCTGGCTGAGCACCAGTTCACGCACGTTGAGCACAATGTCGTTGACGCCGGCCTTGAGGTAATACGGGCTTTCCAGCGCAAGGGCCAAGCTGCCGCCCGCCGCCCCCGCCCCGCCCGCACGGGCAACGAAGCTGCCGTCCAGGTACAGGCCGTTGTTCGACGCAAAGCTGATACTGCCGCCATTGCTGGACACCGGCACACGGCCCTGACCGGGCACGTCGAGCATCGCCTGGGCACCGGACGCGTCCAGGCGCGCGCCCTCACGGACCACCACAAACACATCGCCGGCACTGGCAATGCCGGTGGCGAGGTTGATATCGCCGCCAATGCTGATCTTGCCGCCATTGAGGACCTGGCCGTACACGTTGCCCCGATTGCTCACCGCCGTGACCGCTCGCGATGCAACGTCAATCAGCGCATTTTCTCCCACCCAGATCGAGCGGTCATGGCCAGCCGCAATCGGCTGTTCCCAGGCCTGTGGCGACACGCTCAGGCCGCCCAGGCTGACACTGCCACCCCAGGCATTCAGGCTGCCGTTCAGGGTCAACTGGCCAACGCTGCGCAGGTTAATGCCCTGGCCGGGGTCGACATTGATCACCGCGCCCTGGCCCACGGTCAGGGCGGTGGTCGCCAGTTGTGCGGCGGTGGAGTCCTTGGAGCCAGCCGTCAACGTGAGGCTGGCACCGCGACGCTGGGTCAGGACGCCTTGGGTCGGGTTTTCCTGGTAGAGCGCTGGCGTCCAGCGTTCCAGTGCGGTGGCGGGGTCGCTGCCACTCGACGCAGCCAGTGTCTGCTCGCCCACGCGGTAGACCGGCGTGGTGACATCCACCTGGGTGCCGTCAGTGACGAGCAGCCCTTCGTTGCCGGTGATGTCATAGGCCGAGAAGCCCTTATTGAAGAAGTCGCCCGCCAGTTGCACGGTGCCCGCGTCGGGTGCCGTGGCGCGGGTGCCGATCTGTACCTTGCGTGCCTGCAACGCCAGGGTGCCGCCACCGCTGACGCCATAGCCGCGAATCTCGCCGTCCAGCCCGAGGCTACTGAGGGACGCCAAGGTCACATCGCCGCCCTTGCCACCGATGAGCTTGCCATCCAGGCCGAGGATGCCGCCGGAGGATGCATCCACCACACTGCCGGCCGCCAGGTTCACGTTGCCGGTGCTGCGCAACGACACCTTGCCGCCGTTCACATAAGCCACGCCGCTGTTGTTGGTCGGTTCCAGCAGCAGGTTGCTCCAGCGCCCGGTGGTGTCCAGCTTGACCCCGGAGGCCAGGTTGACGCCGCCATTCCCCGCCACGATTGCATCGAGGACAGTGCCTTTGAGCGGATCGACCTGGTTGAGGATGTTACCGGCATTGATGCTGCCGCCGTGGGCGGTGAGATTGGCAGTGATATTGACGCCAGGCCCGAACAGGGTGATATCACCACCGGCCGCCACCTGGAGTGCGCCGTTGACCGTGATCTGCCGGGTGGCCCCGACCTTGATCGCGCCCAGCTCATAGCCATTAAGCTGATCACTGTCGAGCACCATCTTGCCCTGGCGATCCGCCGGCAAGGCGGTGGTGAGGTCCAGGCCGTCGGCGATTTTCTGCGTATTGCTGTCGATCAGTACCTGGTCGGCGTTGCCGGTCAGGGCATACCGCAGGGTACCGGTGGTCTTGTTGTAGACCGGCGTGTACCCGCCAATGATCAACTGCGCGCGCTGGGCCATGGCCTTCTGCGACTGCTGGTAACCGTCGAGGTTGATGTTCGGGGCCTGGGTCTGACGGGTGCCTTGGAACACGTCGCTGATCACCTGGCCTTCGAGCACCGCGCTGGTGGTGCCGATCACCAGCTTGCCCGCATCGCGGCCCACCGTGTAACCACTCTCGAAACGGCGTTGCTTGGCAATCATCGGGTTGTAGTAGTAATCGGTCTGGCCCCAGCGCTTGCTGGTGTCTTCGTAGCCCTTGTAGAACCCGGAATAGAGAATATCGCCCGGCGCATTGGACAGCTCATACAAGCGTCCATCCGGGCCCTTGAGCCAGGTCTGCTGGATATACCCGGCCTGCACATCCACGGTGCCGCCCGACAGGTTGATCTTCGCGCCCTGCTGGGTCACCACATCCTTGCCGGTAAAGGTCACGGTGCCGCCCTGGGCCATCCACTCGCCTACCGAGTGGCCTTGGGTACCGAGGTAACCGCCCACCTCCAGCAAACCGCCGGCGGTGTACCAGCGATCCGTCGAGTAACCGTTGGTACCGGCCGGCACAAACACCAGCTCACGCAGGTCGACCCACACATCATTGTTGATCAACTGGCCGCCGTCACGGTTGACCGGTGCATCGCGCTGCTCGTTGCCCTGCACGTTGATCTTGATGTTGTTGGACTCCATCGACACCCTGACGCCGATGGCACCAGACACGTCGATCATCGCCCCATCACGCACCAGGCTGCGCCCGGCCGCGCTGACCGCCACCTGCCCGCCCGTGGCCAGGGTGGTCGAGCCTTTCTGGAAGTCCACGGTGCCGCCGCTGACGATCTCGATACGCGACTGGTCGGTGCGGTCGGCCACGGCGCTGAGGTTGTTGAACGTGCCGGTAATCAGGTTGGCGGGGGTGCCGTCGAGCTTGATCAGGCCGTTGCCCTTTTGGCTGTTCAGCGCGGTACTGCCGCTGCTGTCCAGCAGGATCGCGGTGGTGCTGCCTTCGCCCAGGGTCACGCTGCCGGTGCTGTCGCTGGCAGCGTTGAGCAAGTGAATGGTGCCGCGGGTATCCACCGACGTGCTGGCCAGCGCAACGCCGTTTTGCTGCACCTGATGCCCGGTCAGGGTGATGTCGCCGGTAGAGGCCATGATCAGGCCGCTGTTGGTGACCTTGCCGGCGCTGCTTCCGGCGTTGAGGCTGGTCGCCACTTCGTTGCCACGGGTAGTGGAACGATCGTTGCCGGTGGTGCCCACGCCCTTGCGGATGTAGAAGCTGTCGCCGGCCGCCAGGGTGGCCTGGCCCTTGGCGGTAGTGATCGTGCCGGCGTTTTCCACTTCCGAACCGAGCAGCAGGGCGTAGCCGCCCGAATCGGTGGAGGTCGCCGGGTTGTGGGTCTGGATCAATGCACCGCGCTGCACCTGGACCTTGCCCGCCGCGTCGGTAAAGGTCGGCTGGGAGCCCGTGCTATCGACATAAATCCCGCGCTGGGTGAACTGCTCATCGGTGATGTTCGCGGCGGCGGCCACCAGGTTACGTACGTTGACCTGGCTGGTGCCACTGAAGACCACACCGTTGCGGTTCACGATCATCACCGTACCGGCGCCATTGATCTGGCCCTGGATCTCACTGGGCCGCGCATTGGGGTCGTTGACGCGGTTGAGCACGGCCCAGCTGGACTGCTGCTGGAAATCCACGGTGGTGTTGCGCCCGACGTTGAAGGTCTCCCAGTTGAGGATCGCCTTGTCGGCAGTCTGCTCGATGGTCACCGTGGTCTTGCCGCCGGACTGGCTCTGGGTCGGGTTCTTGGCGTTGATCCAGCCCTGGGTCAGGCTGTTGTCGACCTGCAGGCCGCCCTTGCCCAGGCCATCCGGAATCGTCGAGACCTGGCCGAACGCCGCCTGGCGTCCCGCCGCTTGCGCGGCCTGCTGCGCCGCAATCGCCGCCACACTGGTGTTCAGCGTACTGATGGAGCGCGCCAACTGCTGGTTGACCCGCGCTTGCTCGTTCAGCGACGGAATCCCCGGCACCTGCCCGGCACTGAGCCGCGCCGCCGTCGCCGCCTGGGTCGCGCCTTTTTCGGCAAACCAACTGGAACTGAACGCCGTGGCTGCATGGGCATTACCGGCCACCATCAACAAGGCAATGGCCTGAGCCAGGGGCTTGAGGCGCAGCACGGTTTCTTGGGCTTTCAGGTTGACCGGTGATTTGCAGCGGACCATCGGGGTTCTTCCTTCTTTGTTATCACGCAGGGAGCAAGACAGGCTCACGTATGAGGGTTAGGCGGTTGGCGAGGGGCGCGACTGAACTTCTGTCATGCAAAGTTCATATAGGGCTGGTAACGGGTCGAAAAACCGCACAAACGCAAAAATCAGCAACGGCACGGGCCGTTGCTGATCAGGGGGTGCAGGTCGTTGAAAGCGTGGGTTACAGCGGACGACCGATACCGTTGCAGACGTTGGTGTTGCCGATGCTCAGGGCGTTGCTCGCGGTCAGGAAACTGGCGCGAACGGTGGCTTTCCAAGCGGTTGGCAGTGGAACGAAAGCGTTGGCGGTGATGGCTGCATCGTTGTTGTTGGAGGCGCCGTAGTGCTTGGTGAAGAAATCACGCACTTGGGTGGTCTGGGTCGCGTCGGCGTAGCACTGGCTGAAGATCAGGTTGGTAAAGCCCAGGATCGGGTAGCCCGAGGTTGGGTAAGGCTGTACACCGGCGGTGTTGTCCGGACCGAAGACTGGAACCCAGGCGTCCGGGTTGGAACGATCAGCGGCAGCCGGTACCGGTACTGCGCCGATGGCGGCAGACACGTTGGCGGCGGCAGGCGAAACGCCTTGGGTGTTGGTGGCAACGTTTTTGCCCACGCGAGCCACTTTGGTAGCGTCGTCCAGACCGGCCAATGTAGGGGCGGCGAAGTCAGGGCTCATGTAGGTGATGCGGCCATCGCCGGCGGCCAGGGCAGTCATTACACCTTGGCTGCCAGTAGCAGCAACGGCGCCGGCAGGCAAGCCACCGGAGAAGCTGGTGCCGAAGGTGGTGGTGACGGCGAAGTTGCCTGTTTCTGCGTTGCACTTGGCATTGAGGAAACGGGTGAACAGTTCAGTGGTACCACTGCTTTCGCTGCGATAAACCACAACGATCGGACCGGTACGGCCAGAACCGGAAATACCGTCCCAGGTATTGATACGGCCCGAGAACACGCCGCACAACTCTTGAACGCTCAGGTCTACAGCGGCGGAACCGCTTTTATTGAAAGGAATGGCAACCGAAGTCCCCACCGATGGCACCTGGATCAACTTGCCCCAGGTCGGTTGCTTGGCAGAAGCGTAGGTCGACAACTCAGTGGCGCTCAGCTTGGAGTCGCTGCCCGCCCAGTGCACGTTCTTGTTCGTCACGCCAGCCTGGAACTTGGTGTAGTCGTTGTTCAGGAAGGCTGCCTTGCCGTTACCGCTGCCGACACCAATGTACTGGGCGAAACCGGCAGTCAACACGCCGGAGGTCTGGTACAGCGCTTGTGGCAGGGTGGCACCACCGCCGTTGATGTCAGCCATTGCAGCCTGTGCCGAGCACAGTGCAGCGAGGGTCATGGATACCGCGAGAACGTTGCGCTTAAACATGAAGAATCTCCTTTCGTCGTGTTTGTACGTTGGGGTAGATGGCTCTTGCATGACGCCATGGCTTCGGTCCCGAGCCGGTTTGCGGGGGTGGCGAGGGGTGAGGCCATGGGTAGGAAATTTCGCAGCTTCCGATGACAGCAAAAGGAAAAAACCTCGGGAGGAAGGGCTTGATTTTTAAAAAGATTCTCGGGTGTTTTGGTCATGGTTTTGAGCGGTTTGGAGGGAAGTGACAGCGAGGTTTCAGCTTGCGGGCCTGGAGACCGCGTAGGGGGCGAGATGTGACGGAATGAGGAACCCGAGGTTGGACGTGGCGGCATCGAGTACCGGAAAACGCAACTGAAGAAACCTGGTCCAAATGTGGGAGCTGGCTTGCCTGCGATGGCCATAGGTATCTAAACAACTTTCAAAGACTGAAAAGTTTCCCTGTAGTGAGCGGGCTTGTCCCGCGCTGGGTGGCGAAGCCGCCCCAAACCCAGGCGCTGCGGTCTTTCTGAAAAACCGCGGAGGCCTTATTGGGGCGGCTTCGCCACCCAGCGCGGGACAAGCCCGCTCACTACAAAGGGGTGTAGATACCTATGGCCATCGCAGGCAAGCCAGCTCCCACACTTTTTTGACCGCGTGTATTCAGGTGACCAGTTGGTTGATCTCGATGATCGGCAACAACACCGCCATGACGATCACCAGCACCACGGCGCCCATCACCACGATCATCAGCGGCTCCAGCAACGCGGTCATGCCCATGGCGCGGCGTTCGATGTCCCGCGACAGCGTCTGCGCCGCGCGCTCGAGCATGGGCGGCAGCGAGCCGGTTTTTTCGCCGCTGGCGATCAGGTGGATCAGCACCGGTGGGAACACTTTCTCCACTGCCAGTGCCGGGGCCAGGTTGACGCCTTCGCGCACCTTGGCGGTGGCGTCGTTGACGCACTGGCTCAGGCGATCATTGGACAGGGTCTGCCGCGCCGCTTCCAGGGCACGCAACAGCGGCACGCCGGCCCCGCCGAGAATCGCCAGGGTCGAGGCAAACCGCGCGGTGTTCAGGCCCAGCACAAAACGCCCGATCAGCGGCAGGCCCAATACACGGCTGTGCCAATTCAAGCGCGCCACCGGGTTGCGCAAATACAGGCGCCAACTCCAGAAACCGCCGACGATCCCGCCGAAACACAGCCAACCCCAGGCGCGAATGAAGTCGCTGGCGTTGAGCATCGCCAGGGTCAGCCCCGGCAGGTCCTGGCGCGCCTGGGAAAACGCGCTGACCACCTGGGGCACCACGTAGCTCAACAGGAAAATCACAATGCCGATGGACACCAGTCCCACTACACCGGGGTAAATAAACGCGGTGAGGATCTTGCCGCGCAGGTTGTTGCGCTCCTCGATGTAATCGGCCAGGCGCTCCATCACCTGGGCCAGGTCGCCGGACTCCTCCCCCGCCGCGATCAGCGCGCGGTAGATCGACGGAAAATCCCGTGGCCGCGCCGCCAACGCCTCCGCCAGGCGCATGCCGCCACGCACATCGGCGCGCACACCGGCGAGGGTCTGGGCGATGTGTTTTTTCTCGGCCTGCTCCACCGTGGCGCTCAACGCCGCCTCCAACGGCAGGCTGGCGCCCAGCAGGCTCGCCAGTTGCCGCGTGGCCCAGGCCAAATCATTGTCTGAGAGTTTGGCAGTGAACAGGCTGCTGCCCGCCGCCGCTGGCTGGCCGCCTTCGATCTGCACCAGCAACGCGGTCAAACCCCGGCTGCGCAAACTGGCGAAGGCCGCACTCTGGCTGTCGGCCTCCACATGCCCGGCCTCGACTTTGCCGCTGGCATCGGCGGCCTCGTAGCGATAGCGATTCATCAGGCATCCCGTGTCACGCGCAGGATTTCCTCGGGCGCGGTGGCGCCGCCGCGCACCCAACGTTCGCCGTCTTCACGCATGCTGAACATCCCGGCACGGCGCGCGGTCAGACGCAGGTCCTGCTCGTTGGCGCCCTGGTGGATCAGGCTGCGCACATCGTCGTCGACGCAAAACAATTCATGGATACCGGTACGCCCGCTGTAGCCGATCTGGTTGCACTGCGCACAGCCCACCGGGCGCCAGGTGCCGGGCGCCGCAGGGTCCTCCTGCTTGCAGTGCGGGCACAGGCGACGCACCAGGCGCTGGGCCAACACGCCGAGCAATGACGAAGCCAACAGAAACGGTTCAACGCCCATATCGATCAAGCGATTGACCGCCGACACCGCATCGTTGGTGTGCAAGGTCGCCAGCACCAGGTGACCGGTGAGCGAAGCCTGCACGGCGATTTGTGCGGTCTCCAGGTCACGGATCTCACCGATCATGATGATGTCGGGGTCCTGGCGCAGGATCGCGCGCAGGGCCAGGCCGAAGGTCATGTCGATCTTGGCGTTGACCTGGATCTGGCTGATGCCCGGCAGGTCGTATTCCACCGGGTCTTCCACGGTGAGGATATTGCTGGTGCTCGCGTCCAGCCGTGCCAAGGCGGCGTACAGGCTGGTGGTCTTGCCGCTGCCGGTAGGGCCGGTGACCAGCACGATGCCGTGGGGCTGGCGGATCAGCGTATCCAGACGCGCCAGCAACTGCGCCTCCATGCCCAGGGTTTCCAGCTGCAAGCGCCCGGCTTGTTTGTCCAGCAGCCGCATGACGACTCGTTCGCCATGCCCGGTGGGCACGGTCGACACCCGAATGTCGATGGGCCGCCCGGCCACACGCAGTGCAATACGCCCATCCTGGGGCAGACGTTTTTCGGCGATATCGAGCTGGGCCATGATCTTGATCCGCGACACCAGCGCGCCATGCAAGGCCTTGCGGGGTGAGACCACGTCCCGCAGGGTGCCGTCGACGCGGTAGCGCACCACGGAGTGGGTTTCGTAGGGTTCGATGTGGATGTCGCTGGCCTCATCGCGGGCGGCCTGGGTGAGCAACGCGTTGATCATGCGGATCACCGGGGCGCCGTCCTGGGTGTCGAGCAGGTCGGTGATTTCGGGCATGTCTTGCATGAGGCGGTCGAGGTCGACCTCGTTTTCCGCCGCACCCACGACGGCGGCGGCGCTGCCAGTGTCGGCGTAGGCGCTGGCCAGGAGGCCGTCGAGTTCGTCATCGCGTATCTGCTCAACCTGCGACTGACCGAACTGGCGCTGCACCTCGCTGATCGACCAGCCGGGGGTTGAGGGGCAGACGGTCAGCAGCATGCCGTTCTCGCCGGGGCGCAGGAGGATGCGTTGGGATTTGGCCCAGGCGTAGGGGAGCAGGCTCATTGGGTTGGGCCTTTCTTTGGGTGTACATATCCGTTTTTTAGGTGATGGCTGATAGGGGTTCCGCCCTTA
>NZ_LKEG01000059.1:0-19208 GCF_001645105.1 Pseudomonas marginalis | reverse complement strand
ATTTGGGGGGCCGCCGCCACGCGCCATCCATGGCGCGGGGCGGCTAAACCGGCATCCCTGCCGGTTTACCCCCCAAATCCCTGCCGAATTCCGGCCAGCGTGTTTGACGGGGCGCCTAAGATCAAAAGCAAAAGCAAGAGCACAGCGGCCTGACAGCCGGCTTGAGTGGTGTGGAGCAAAGGCAAAGGCAAACGCGGCGGCCTTAAGGCCGACCAGTATTGAGAGCCGATCTCGGTTCAAATGTGGGAGCTGGCTTGCCTGCGATGGCATCAACTGGATATCCCTGATGTACCGAGTCGCCTGCATCGCAGGCAAGCCAGCGCCTACACCCATCTGCTTTTGATCCAACCACTCAAGCCGGCTGTCAGGCCGCTGTGCTTTTGCTTTTGATCTTAGGCGCCCCGTAAAACCACGCTGGCCGAACGCAGGCTTGAATCCGTGGGTAACCCGGCAGGACGCCGGGTTAGCCGCCCCGCGCCATGGATGGCGCGTGGCGGCGGCCCACGGATTCAAGCCGGAGTGAGGGCACACCGAGCCCAGGCGAGGTGCCGAGTGGTGGGGCGAGGACCTTTTGGTTACTTTTGGGTCCTTCCAAAAGTGACCCGCTGTAAGAGCGGAACCATAGGTGGCCGTTACCGCAGCAACGGATATGTACTCAATCACCGCTGCGCCCCCCCAGAAACCGGCACCGCCCTGATCACCGCCCGCGGCGCACCCGGAATCGCCTTCTCCACCGAAGGCAACTGCGGCGCCTGCACATCCGGCATCGCCCAACTATGTTCCGGCTGCAGCCCCCCCTGCGCCCTGCGCATAAACTCATACCGGTTCAAGGTAATACTGCGCCCCGCCCCACTGTCCCGAATAATATACGGCCGCAAAAACACCATCAGGTTGGTCTTGTTCACACTGCGCTTCTCATTACGAAACAACGCCCCCAACCCCGGAATATCCGACAACCACGGCACCGCATCATTACTCTGGCTATACCCATCCTGCAGCAACCCGCCGAGCACCATGATCTGCCCGTCATCCAACAAAATACTGGTATCGATCGCCCGCTTGTTGGTCACCGTGCCCGCGTCCACCGACGCCCGTGTATCCACGGTGCTGACCTCCTGGTAGATATCCAGCTTCACCGTGCCCCCTTCGGAAATCTGCGGCCGCACATTCAGCTTGAGCCCCACTTCTTCACGCTGCACCGTCTGGAACGGGTTGTTGCTGGTCCCCCCGCCACCGGTCACATAGCTGCCGGTGACAAACGGAATGGTCTGGCCGACGAAAATGCTCGCCGCTTCGTTGTCCAGGGTCAGCAGGTTCGGCGTCGACAGCACGTTGGTGCCGCCCTTGCTCTTCAGCGCCCGGGCCAACACTTTGAGGTCGAGTACCTTGCCGATACCGGGAATATCCACCGTGCCGTTGACCAGCCCTACGTTCAGGCCCTTGGGCAACACGTCGATGCTGGTCTTGCTGGTCGGCGTGCTGTTCACGCCGCTACCGCCCAGGTTGACCCCGCCAAAACCGCCCTTGCCGGCGAGGTTGCCGGCCTGCCATTGCACGCCGAATTCGGTGGCATCGTCTTCGCCGACTTCCACGATCAGGCTTTCGATCACCACCTGGGCGCGGCGTTGGTCGAGCATGTCGATCACTTCGCGCAGGTTGCGGTACAGCGGGTCCGGCGCGGAAATCAGCAGGGTGTTGGTGGTGGCGTCCGCCTGGATGGTCACGCCGCCGGCGCTGAACGCGGTGTCTTGGTTCTCAGTGGAGGTGCCGCTGGTGCTGGGAGTCGAACCGGTGGTTTGCCCATACCCCGACTGCACACCACTGCCAGTCGGCGTGCCGCTGCTGTTTTGCGCATTGCTGGTGCCTTGGGTGTTCTTGCCATTACCGCCCATGGCGCTGAGCTTGCCACGCGCGTCGTCGCTGACGCCGGAATCGCTTTCCCCGGTGAGCAATCCGCGCAGCGACTGGGCCAACTTGCTCGCCTGGGCGTTGCGCAGGTACACCACGTGCATATTGCTGGGGTTGCTCTGCGCGTTGTCGAGCTTGTAGATCAGGTTGCGCGCCAGTTCCGTGCGTTCCGGGCTGCCGGAACGGATGATGATCGAGTTGGAGCGTGGGTCGCCGATCACGTTGATCTTTTGGGTCTGGTCGGCACCCTGGGTTTCCAGCAGCTCCGAGACCATGGCGGCGATGTCCACGGCGATGCCGTTCTGGACCATCACCACGTCGGTGTCGATGGCGCTGGGGGTGTCGATGCCGCTGATGATCTGTGCCACCCGCGCAAGGTTTTCCGCGTAGTCGGTGATGACGATGCTGTTGTTGCCGGGGTAGGCATTGATCGGGTTGTTCGGCGACACGATGGGGCGCAGCACCGGGATCAGGTTCACCGCGTTTTCATATTGCAGGCGAAAGGTGCGGGTCTGCATGCCGCTGCTACCGGCGCTGTAGATCGGCCCGCCGAGCAACTTGGCATCGGCTTCGGGCACGACCTGGGCGACACCGCCCACATCGACCACGCTGAAGCCCTGCATGCGCAGCGCCGCCAACAGCATGTCGTAGGCCTGGTGCGCCGGCACCTGGCCTTCGCTGACCAGGGTGAGGTTGCCCTTTACACGCGGGTCCACCAGGAACTGCTGGCCGGTGGCGCGGGACAGTGCGCGGACCACCGCCTGGATGTCTGCGTCGACGAAATTGAGTTGCACCGGTTGGTCACCCAGCGGGTTGCGCGCCTTCACGGCCGCCGGGGCGTGGCCACGGGCGCTGTTGGTCACGCGGTGCTGTACGGGCGGCTTGGGTGCGAGGTCGCGCTGGCGGTCCAACACGTTCTCGCCGCTGCGCTGGGTGTCCGCCAATGGTTGACCGAGTTCGCTGTCCACCAGCAACGGCGTGGTTGACGGGTTGCTGCACGCACTCAACGCCAGCACCAGTAAAGGCGCGACCCTACGAAAAGAGGTGACTGACCACTTCATGAAGCTTCCTTAGCGCCAAGCGCCTGATCCATGCGAACGGTCCCGGACACAGTGCCGGCCGAGTTATCGACGGTATCGAGGGCGCGCTGCAAACGCGCCTCAGACACCTCCAAGGAAAACGAACGGGCATTGCCCAACAGCCAGCCCACCACCGCATCCGCCGGGGCGTTTTCGAAGGTCAGGCGCCAACCGCCGGATTCCAGTGCCTGCAATTGGTAATGGCCTTGCAGACCGGCGCCATCCAGGGCTTGGCGCAGTGCGGTGTCGTCGCCTGACCTGGGCGCGGCGACATCCTGCAACAGCACTTGCAAGGCTTCGGCCTGGGCGCGCAGCTTGGGGGTTTCGGCCTGCCAGTAATCGATCTTCTTCAGCGCGGGCTGCACCAGTACGAGCCAGGTCAGCAGGCTCGCCAGGACCAGGCCGGCCCCACCGAGCAGGCGCTTTTCGCGCAGGGCCAGGCCGTTCCAGAACACCTGGGCCTGGCTGCGCAGCCGCTGGACTTTATTCATCACCGGCCCCTGCGGGTTGTTCTGCGGCCTGCGCCGGGGCAAGGGTCCAGCCATGCTCATCGCGGCTGGCGGTAAAACCGGCCTGGGCCAACGCTGCCTGCCATTCACCTTCGGCCTTTGGGTTGCGACTGTCGGCGAGTAATTCAACGTGCAGGCGCCCCTGCTCAAAGCTCAGGTTGTCGACGCTGCCCACCATGAAGGGCAGGTTATTACCCGCCAGTTGCACCAGGCTGGCGAAGCGTTGCCCTGGGTCGGCCGCCGCGCCGGTCTGGCGGGCGGCCAATTGCTGACGCGCCTGTTGCAACGGGTTGAGCACCACCGGCAATTCGGGAAAGGCCTGGCGCACCTGCTGGCTCATCGATGCCTTGAGTCGCTGGCCTTCCTCCACCTGGCGGGCCGCGTAAAGGTTGAGGCCGACGGTCCAGATGGCCGTGGCCAGCGCCACACAGGCCAGCGCCCTGCCCCATCCGCCGGTCGAGAGTTGGTTGAGGCGACCGTGCAATCCCCAAGCCGGCACCGGCCCGCTCCAACGCTGCGTGGCCTCCACCAGCGGCACATCCAGCGCCTGCAACCCCAACGGGTGCACCGCGCCTTGTTGCAGGCTGTCACGCGTCAACAGATAGCCTTCGTCCAACGCCGCCGCGCCCACCGGCAAGGCATAGGGCGCCGGGTACAGGCCGCGCAGCTTGAGTGGCAGTTGCGCCAGCCGCGCCAACCCGGCCTTGGACACCCAGGCCACCTGCACGCCCCCATCGCTGTCACGCGGGCCGTGGGCCACCTGCATCTGGTCCACCGGGCCGAGTATCAGCGCCTGCGCGGCACAGGCCACGGCGGCAGCGGTTTTAGCCGCCGGTAATGGCGGCAGATCCAGGCGGGTCAGCAGACTGTCCTGGGGGTGCAGGAAGCAGTCCACTGCCTGGCGGGACTTACCCAACTGCGCGAGGTGTTCATAGCCCTCTTCAACGACCACGCCACGCTCCAGCCAGGCAAACCTGACCTGGCTTTCAGCGGTCAATTGATCCAGCGGCGGCAAGCCGATGCGCAAGCGTTTCATACGCCCACCCGCGACCAGATCACTCGTGGCTGACGGTCTTCGGGCCGATGCAGCAACGCGTCGATCGTGACCCGGCGCTGCTCACGCCGGGCCTGGCCCTGCAGGCGAAACCACTCACTGGTAATACCGACCTGCACCGAATCCATCACCACCTGGGGTAAATGCAGGCGGTTGACGAAGTCTCCACGGTTGATAAACCACTGCCCGCTGTCACGCTCTGCCACCAGCCCATGGGCCTGGGACAGGCTGAGCTGCGGCACCACCGCGCTGAGCACTTCGGCGCTGGCGGTGTTGCCGTTGACCCAAGTAGGCCCGGGCAACACGCTGATGTACGCCTGCATGCGCTGCAACACGAGAGGGTCGAGGCCTTCGAGGCCACTCAAGTCATCCAGGCTGCGCAGCATCGGGTATTTGACCGGGGGGAGATAAGAGGCGATCACTCGCTGGCTGACGCGGCGACTCACCGCCGGGTCGACGCCGATCAACTGGCACAGCCGCTCGAAACTCTGCAACTGCTCGCTGTCCACCTGCTGGCGATTGACCAAATTGCGCAGGTTGAACTTGCCTTGCTCGTCCTCAATCCGCCCCTCGAACGCGCCGCCTAGGGCACGGGCCCAGGGTTGATCAAGGCGCGTCAGCACCTCCTTTTGGCGCGCGTCCCAGAGCATCTGCCGGCTGCGTTCCAGGCCGCCTTGCAACAGCCACTGGCCCTGGATGCGCAGTTGCTCGGCCTCCAGGCTGCGGGTGAACACGGTCTGGCGCGTGAGCATGGCGCCGGCCAGAACCGCCACCACCGCCGCGATCAGCAAGGCGCTGATAATCGCCATGCCGCGCTGCTTCGCCGCTGGGGGCGAATACCCTTTCATGACGGGCCTTACAACTGCCAGGAGCCGATATCGGCATTGACGCCATCGCCATCCGGTTGGCCGTCGGCACCGAGGGAGAACACATCGACCTCACCGTTGGCGCCCGGGTTGAGGTAGTGATAAGGGTGGCCCCAGGGGTCGTTGGGCAAGCGTTCCAGGTAGGCGCGCCAATTACTGTTCTTCGCATCCGCCGGGCGCTCCACCAGCACTTTCAAGCCCTGGTTCATGCTCGGATAGGTGCCGTGGTCCAGGCGATAGAGTTTCAACGCCTGCATCAGCCCGCCGATGTCCTGCTTGGCCGCCGTGGCCCGCGCCTGGTCCGGACGGTCGAGAACCTTGGGCACCACCATGGCGGCCAGGATCCCGAGGATGACCACCACCACCATGATCTCGATCAGCGTGAAGCCACGCTGGCCGCGAGGGCCCGGCAATGGGGATGTTGGGCGCGCGATATCCATCTCGACATTCCTTGGCTTGAGTGCAATTCGTGGCGCAGTGTTGCAAGAACACATGTCAGTCGTATTGAAAATCCTCGGGAGTTTCGGTCGCCAATCGGTCAACTGCCGGCGCTAGTCTGCGGGCCTGTTTCCCGGCTTTGAGAGCGCCATGTACGGCCGTCGCAACGCGCAAGGTTTTACCCTGATCGAAGTGCTGGTGGCGCTGGCGATTATCGCCGTGGCCATGGCCGCCGCGGTGCGCGTGGCCGGGCTGATGACCCAGAGCAACGGCTTGCTGCGGGACAAGTCGATCGCGTTGCTGGCGGCGCAGAGTCGCCTGGCGGAACTGCGCCTGGAGGGACACTTGCGCAGCGGCAAGCGCACCTTCGTGTATGACCAAGGCCGCTTGAAGCTGCGTTGCGAGCAGACCATCAACGCCGATGGCCGCCTGTTTCAGGTCAACCTGCAGGTGCTCGACGCCAGCCGCGAAGCGCCGCCCCTGGCGCGCCTGGACACCCAGGTCATGGCCGAGTGAGCAGCGGCAGCGCGGGGCCCTGCGGCAGCTTGTCGAGGTTGACGCGCAGCTTCTCGCCACCGCGTTCGATCTCCACACCGTCGCCTTCGATGGCCGTCAGCCGCACGCCGGGGCTGAGCCGCTCACCCAACAGAAAGCTGCGCGGCGGGCCGTCATTCAGACTGAGGATCGCCACTGCGCCTCGGGCCCCCGCCAGCACGCCCGTGACCTTGACCTGCAACGCCGTCGGCGCATTCGAAAACCATTGCAGCGCCGGGTTATCGCTGCGCGCCGCCAACGCCTGGGGCGTGGCTTGCGGGGTGTGGGATTCGGCGCGGGTGAGCAGCAGCGGCGTCCATACCGCCACGCCAGCCAAGGCAGCCAATACGCCCAGCGCCTGCACGCCGTGGGCCAGGGTGATACGAGGGGCAAATGTCATGGGGAGGACCTCCTGTTTGTCCGTCGCACCAGCCTACAGGTCAATTCGCACGCTTTTATTTCACACACTCCCCAGTGTTCCAGGAAGCACGCGATGAAACAGCAAGGCTTCACCCTGATCGAGCTGATGGTGGTGCTGGTGATCATCGGCATCGCCAGCGCCGCCATCAGCCTCACGATCAAACCCGACCCGCTGCACCTGCTGCGCAAGGACGCCGAACGCCTGAGCCAACTGCTGCAAGTCGCCCAGGCCGAAGCCCACGCCGACGGCCGCCCCATCACCTGGCGCGCCGACGCCAAGGGCTTTCGCTTCAACCGCCGCAGCGATGATGGCGCGAGCGTGGAATCCTTCCAAGGCGACAGCCAACTGCGCCCGCGCCTATGGGAAAGCACACCGATGCAAATCAACATCGAACCCCGGCAAACCCTGGTGCTTAATGCCGAATGGATCAATCCACCGCTGCGCGTGGTGCTGTCCGACGGGCAACACAGCCTCAGCCTGCAACGCGACGCCGCCGGCTTGATGCGCGTGGTGAGCCAGCCATGAACCGATCCCAGCACGGCTTCACCCTGATCGAAGTGATGGTGGCGATCATGCTCATGGCGGTGGTCAGCCTGATCGCCTGGCGCGGGCTGGACAGCGTCACCCGTGCGGATCAGCACTTGCAGGCGAGTACCGAGCAGACCGAGGTGTTGCTGAGAGCGTTGAACCAGATGCAGCGGGATATCAGCCTGCGGGCCAGTGTTGAACTGACAGCCCCAGACGCGCCGCAAGACACAGGCTTGGCCGCAATCACGGTGCGCAGTTCCGACAGCAAAGGCTTCCGTCTCGACGTGATTCGCAGCGCCCCGGTGGCAGGCGATGGCCTGCAACGGGTGCGCTGGTGGCTCAAGGGCGACGCCCTGTATCGCGCCGCCGCGCCGACACGGGACCGCTACCCGTTGCCGGCAGCGAAGGATGGGCTGGTGGTGTTGACCGGCGTGAGTGACCTGCAGGTGCGAGTGTGGGAGCCGGATAAGGGCTGGCGGCAGTTAAGCGGGAATCGGCGCGAGGATCCGTTGGGATTGGAAATCAGCCTGGTGCGGCAGACGCCGCAGGGGGTCGAAACGTATAGGCAGGTGGTGGGGCCGTTGAAGTGAGTCAGCTCAACAACACCACCCCACCCGGCAACTCCGTGCACTTGGCCCCATAGGCATCCCGGATCAACAACGCCACGCCCGCCAGCTGCTGCAAACTGAACCGCGCCTGCACCCGGCGCTGGCCCAGTTGTTTATTCAGCAACACCAGCATCCCCGGCCGATACCGGTTGATCTCATCCACCACCGTCGCCAGCGTGGCGTTGTTGAACACCAGCACCTGTTCGCGCCAGGCCAGCACCGCCTGGGTGTCCACGCTTGTCACGTCGCTGATTCCGGCGGCGCCGTAGGTCAATTGTCGACCTTGGTCCAAACGCACACTGCGCCCGGCGATATCCACCGAGAGCGAACCCTGGATACAGGTGATACACACGTTGTGATCGGTGTTGCGCACATTGAACCGCGCCTGCGCCGCACTCACCCAGCCCTCGCCAGCCTGGACCTTGAGCGGTTGGGCAACGTGGGCGAACACCTCGACTTCACCTTCGAGCAATTCAATGCCCTGCCCGACCCGGCTGATGCGGGTCTGGGTATTGAGTTCCAAGCTAACCCCCTCGCTCAACACCACTTGGCGCTGTTCGCCGACTTCGGTGCGATAGTCCGCCGTGAGCCCGGCAAAGCCGCCTGGTACGCCGACGCGCACCATCACCACGGCCGCCGAAGCGGCGAGCGCACCGCCGAGGAAAGCACGCCGGCCAAAGCTGCGCGGTTGCGACACGTGATCGAGCGCCGGTGCCACTTGCTGCCACAGCGTCTTGGCCTGTTCGAATGCTTGGGCATGCGCGGGGCTCTGCGCGCACCACGCCTTGAGGGCCTTGGCATCGGCCACGGTGGCGCGGCCCGAGGTCAGCAAGACCAGCCAGTCGCGGGCTTCATCGTGCAGGGGGCTGGCGGCGGACTGCCGGGCGGTGGAGAAGCTAAAAATATTCAAGCGCGCACGTACTCACGGTTTTATCAGGGACTCGACACTAAGACGGTTTTCCGGCACCGGGACCGAACCGCTGAATCACTTTTCTTTCCAGGCGCTTGGCACAATGGCCCAGGGCGGCCTTGATTTCTTTCTCGACCATGCGCGTGGAGATGCCGAAACGCTGCGAAATTTCCAGGTGCGGCGCCTCTTCCAGGCGGGCGGCGATCAGGATTTTGCGGCGGCGTGCCGGCAACTCGTAAAGGGCTTTGACCAGGGATTGGATTTCTTTCTGGCCGCCTACCACCCGCGAGGGGTCCTGGGCTTCGTCGGCGCTTTGCAACAATTCTTCGACCTCGCTGCCGGTGAGCAAGCGCGCGTCGGCCTGGCGGCGGTCGGCGGCGATGTTCAGGGCCATGCGGTAGAGGTAGGCATTGGGCTGTTGCAGGTTCGGCGGCACCTCCATGCGGTCGACCCGCAGGTAGGTTTCATGCAGCACGTCGTTGGCCAGGTCCTCCGAGCCCAGGCGCTTGCGCAAACGCACCTTGAAGTCTTCGTAGGAGGCCAGGAACAAGCTGACCATGGTGCTGTGCCCGGAGTTTTTCATCCGCCCGAGGCTCCTTTCGCTACTGTGCATTCCATGCGCGTTCCTGTGGTGTCAGGCATCAAAAGTAAAGTCACAGGTTGGCGCAGTGAGCTGGGTGCGGGGCGTTCGACCCGTGTTGTTGCCAGGCTGCGTACCAGTGCTTCATCGCGTTGTTCATCGCCGGTGGAGCTGACCAACCGGCTGTGTGCAATCACCCCGTCCGGGTTGACCCATACTTGCACCAGCGCACGAAAACCGCCGGGCCGGGTCAGCGGCGAACGGCACAGGCTGGTCTCGATGGCGTGCTGCAATGCCGTCGCATAGCTGGTGTTGATCCGCGCTATATGCCGTGCCGCCGTCCCCTGGGTCGGGGGTGGCGGGCTGACATCGGGCAGCTGCAAGGTAAATGCATCGCTGCGTGCATAACGTGCCATCAGGCCACTCCCTGTCAGCAACATTGCCAGTGCTTCTTGCGCCGTAAAGCGCCCGCGCACCGCGATGGAGCGCCGGCCCCGCGTCAACTCGCGGTCCACCAGCACGGCCATCCCGGTGGCGCGGCTATACGCTTGCAGTGCGTGTTCCAGGTCTTGCGCCGCAAGGTTCAACGACAGCAGCGGAGCCTCGGCCTGCGCGGCGCGACCACCGAGCAGCAGCAACAGCAAGACCAGGGCGCACACGGCGCGCCGCCAGCCCCCCTGTCCACCCCCTGCTCTGCATCGCTGCACGGCCGACGCGCCCTAGAAAACCGTCATCCTGAGGCCAGTTTATGAACCTGATGTTACGGTGATAGCAAAAAAAACATCACGGTGACGAGCAGCCAGCTGCACTAGACTCTCAAGCCTTACTGGCCCACTCCTGCGGGCCCGCCAGGAGGCTCCGATGAAAGTGTTAGCGTCCCTTGCCAGCCTGTTGCTGTGCACTGCCCTGCCCTTGATCGCCCATGCCGACACTTGCGCAGAGGTCACGGTGGATGGCTACAAGGCGCCCGACTATGGCTGCCTCAGCCAACAGATGGGCAGTGAAACGAATGCGACAACAGCGACGCAAAAAAACCGCGAGGCGCAGCACATTGCCATCGAAAAGCGCCTGCCCAATAAAGTCGGTCTCGCCACGCCGGCGGCGACCAGCGTGCGGATGGGCAACACCTTCGGTACGTCGGTGAAACCGCAGCGGCCTTAAGCCGTCAGGCAGATAGCCTCTCTCGGTCTGCAGTGCGCCCATAAAAATTGTGGGAGGAGGCTTGCTCCCGATGGCGGTGGGTCAGTCACAGACGTTCTGACCGGAACACCGCTATCGGGAGCAAGCCCCCTCCCACAGGGTTCTACAGGGGTTTATCGCGTGCGTTTCAAGCCGCGTGGCTTTCCTTTTTCAAGCTGTCCATATCGATCACGAACCGATACTTCACATCGCCCTTGAGCATGCGCTCATAGGCCTCGTTGATGCCCTGGATATCGATCATCTCGATGTCGGAGACAATCCCGTGCTTGGCGCAGAAGTCCAGCATGTCCTGGGTCTCCTGGATCCCACCGATCAGCGAACCGGCCAGGCTGCGGCGCTTGAAGATCAGGTTGAACACGGTCGGCGACGGGTGCGGGCTGTCGGGGGCGCCGACCAGGGTCATGGTGCCGTCGCGCTTGAGCAGGTTGAGGAAGGCGTCAAGGTCGTGCGGCGCGGCGACGGTGTTGAGGATGAAGTCCAGGCTGTTGGCGACCTTGGCCATTTCGTCCGGGTTCTTCGACACCACCACTTGGTCGGCGCCCAGGCGCAGGCCGTCTTCGCGCTTGTTCGGCGAGGTGGTGAACAACGTGACGTGCGCGCCCATGGCGTGGGCGATCTTCACCGCCATATGCCCCAGCCCACCGAGGCCCACCACACCGACCTTCTTGCCGGGGCCGACCTTCCAGTGATGCAGTGGCGAGTAAGTGGTGATGCCCGCGCACAGCAACGGCGCGACAGCGGCCAGGTTGGAATCGTCGTGGGAGATGCGCAGCACGAACTTCTCCTTGACCACGATGCTGTCCGAGTAGCCGCCAAAGGTGTTTTCACCCCCGAACACCGGACCGTTGTAGGTGCCGGTAAAGCCGTTCTCGCAGTATTGCTCCTCGCCCTCGGCGCACGACGCGCAGTGCTGGCAGCTGTCGACCATGCAGCCGACACCCGCCAAGTCGCCGACCTTGAAGGTCGTCACATTGCCCCCGACCGCCGTCACGCGGCCGACAATTTCATGGCCCGGCACAGAGGGATAAAGGGTGTTCTTCCACTCGTTGCGCGCGGTGTGCAGGTCGGAGTGGCACACGCCGCAATAGAGAATGTCGATCTGTACGTCATCCGCCCCCGGCGCGCGGCGCTCGAAGGTAAAGGGCTTGAGGGCATCCTTGGCGTTCTGGGCGGCGTAGCTGTAAGTCTTGGCCATTTCGTTCACCTGTGTGATCTGACGGTAGAAGTCAGTGGACCAGCATAGACGCTGAACCGTTCAACCGAGCACGTCTGTACAATTTCCTTCGCCTCTGTGCCCCTAACCTCACGGCTTCAATCGCGTAGAAGTGCTGGAGAGTGGGCATGCGTAGCAAAGCAATCAAGGTATCTGTGGCATTGACGCTGCTGGCGAGCGCAATGATGGGCAATGCCTTCGCGGCAACCCCGAGCGTGGCCGTGGCCCCGCAATACGACACCAGCCACGTCTATGTGGCGCCGGCCGATGTCGACCGTTTCGCCCAGAGTTTCCTGGCCACTTTCGGCGGTAAAAGCACCGCCCAGGTGGTGGTGAATGTGCTGCCGGTGCCCAGCAGCACCACCTCGCAATTGCTGCAGACGCCGGCGGGCACGGTGTCGCTGTTTGGTTTCACCACGCCGATCCCGCACCCGTTCGGCCAGGAGCGTAACGGTTACTTGGTCAAGGACATGGACGTCGCCCTCAAGGCCGCGCGGGAAAACGGCGCGGCGGTGATCGTCAGCGACTTCCCCGACCCGATCGGCCGTGACGCGGTGGTGCAGTGGCCAGGCGGTGTGAACATGCAACTCTACTGGCACACCAAGACCCCGGATTACGCAGCGTTCCAGACCGTGCCGGAAAACCGCGTGTACCTCAGCGCCGACCGGGCCGACCGCTTTATCAAGGCGTTCCTCGGCTTCTCCCACGGCAAAGTCCTGGCCGATGACAAACACGCGCCGGGCGTGGATATCGGTCAAGCCAACGGCAGCTATCGGCGTGTCGATATCGAGTCGCCGTTCGGGCGCATGGCGGTACTGGTCACCAACGGCCAACTGCCCTACCCGTTCGGCCACGAGACCACCGGCTATCAAGTGGCTGACCTGACGGCCACCCTGGGCAAAGCCACCGGTTCCGGCGCCACCGTGGTGGTGCCGGCCTTTGAGAGTAAAGGCCGTCGCAGTGCACTGGTGGAATTCCCCGGCGGCTATGTCGCGGAGATTCATCAACTCAACGCAGCAAAATGACGCGCCGCACAGGCTGGGGCCTGGCCGTGCTGTGGCCGCTGCTCGCCGGCAGCGTCCACGCCGATGAGCAAGCGACACGCCCGGCCATCAAGGCCAACCGCTGGCAGGAAGACTGGTCGGTGCTGCAGAACCCGGCGCTGCGCACGCAGCCACTGGACACCTTGAAGTACATCCCGTTGTCGAGTGCCGACCCGTTGACCTACCTGTCGCTCGGTGCGACGTTGCGCGAGCGCTTCGAGATGAACGACGCCAGTGGTTTCGGCGTGCGCGACGTGAAGCGTGACCGCTACCTGATCCAGCGTTTCCAGGTGCATGCCGACCTGCACCTGAACGAAAACTGGCGGGTATTCACCCAACTCGAAGACGTGCGCGCCTACGACAAAACCACGATTGGCGGCGCCGACCAGAACCGTGTCGACCTGCGCCTGGCCTTTGCCGAATACGTGAATACCTTCAGCAGCGGCACGCTGAAGGCCCGCGTCGGGCGCCAGGATTTCGCCTTCGATTTGCAGCGTTTCATCTCGTCGCGGGACGGCCCGAATGTGCGGCAGTCCTTCGATGCGATGTGGGCCGACTGGGAGACGTCCAACTGGCGTTTTATCGGGATTGCCAGCCAGCCGGTGCAGTACCAGGACGGGCGGCACTTCGACGACAAATCCAACAGCGATGCGCGCTTCCACATGCTGCGCGTGGAGCGGCTGGTGGGCGGCAAGAACGAACTGTCGGCCTACTACGGCGTGTATGAACGCAGCGCGGCGCATTACCTCGACGCGGACGGCGACGAGACCCGCCACCTGTTCGACGCCCGCCTGGGCGGCGCGGCCATGGGGTTTGACTGGGACGTCGAAGCGATGCTGCAAAGCGGCTCGGTGGGCAGCAAGGATATCCGCGCCTGGGCCGGTGGCAGCCGCACCGGCTACACCTTCGACAGCCTGGCCTGGAAACCGCGCCTGGGCCTGCAACTGGACATCGCCTCGGGCGACCGTAAAACCGGGGACGGCACCGTCGGCACGTTCAACCCGCTGTTCCCCAACGGCTATTACTTTTCCCTCGCGGGCTACACCGGCTACAGCAACTTGATTCACGTCAAGCCGTCGATCACCGTCAAGCCGATCGATAAGCTCAGCGTGCAAACCGCCATCGGCCTACTGTGGCGACAAACCACCAGCGATGCGGTGTACACCCAACCGAACCTGCCGGTCGCCGGAACCGCCGGCCAAGGTGAACGTTGGACGGGTGCCTACGGTCAGCTGCGTACTGACTATGTGTTTACGCCAAACCTCACCGGCGCCGTCGAAGCCGTGCATTACGCGGTCGGCCGAACCCTGCGCGATGCCGGCGGTGATGACAGCAATTACCTGGGCGTCGAGCTGAAATTCAGCTGGTAGCCCCAACCAAGCACACCGATACAAGCCCGGCGCACGCTTTGTACCCATAGTGACGCTGAGCCATTTTCCCGCTACCAAGGAGTTTTCCATGAGCACATTTGTTGCCAAAGACGGTACCCAGATCTACTTCAAGGACTGGGGCAGCGGTAAGCCCGTGCTGTTCAGCCACGGCTGGCCGCTGGATGCCGACATGTGGGAATACCAGATGGAATACCTGAGCAGCCGTGGCTTTCGCACCCTCGCGTTCGACCGCCGTGGCTTTGGCCGCTCGGACCAACCCTGGACCGGTAACGACTACGACACCTTCGCCGACGACATCGCGCAGTTGATCGAGCACCTGGACCTCAAGGACGTGACCCTGGTGGGCTTCTCCATGGGCGGCGGCGACGTCGCGCGCTACATCGCCCGCCACGGCAGCGCACGGGTTGCCGGCCTGGTGCTGCTGGGTGCGGTGACGCCGCTCTTCGGCCAGAAACCGGATTACCCGCAGGGCGTGCCGACTGAAGTGTTCGATGGCATCAAGGCTGGCCTGCTGAAGGATCGCGCGCAGTTCATCGCCGACTTCAATACGCCGTTCTTCGGCATCAACAAGGGCCAGACCGTCTCCGCAGGCGTGTTGACCCAGACCCTGCAGATCGCCTTGCAGGCGTCCCTGAAGTCGACCGTGGATTGCGTCACTGCATTCTCTGAAACCGACTTCCGCCCGGACATGGCCAAGATCGACGTGCCGACCCTGGTCATCCACGGCGATGGCGACCAGATCGTTCCGTTCGAAACCACCGGCAAAGTCGCCGCGGCCTCGATCAAGGGTGCCGAACTGAAAGTCTACAAGGATGCGCCACACGGGTTCGCCGTGACCCACGCGCAGCAGTTGAATGAAGACCTGCTGGCGTTCCTGAACCGCTGAAACGCCTGAACCACCCTCTCCTTATTTTGGCCGGGCTTGCCCGGCCTTTTTTTGCTCAGGAGAAACGCTGGCTCAAGACCAGGCGCCCTGGTCCAGCGATCAAGACGCTGGTGAAAATGATCAACAGCAGCCAGCCGAACTGCCCTTCGAACAACGTCCACTCCGGGTGCACCACCACCATGGCGATCAACAGCACCGCCAGGATCGGCAGGCACGCCAGGCGCACCAACACCCCGGCAATGATCAGCACCGGGCACAGCACTTCGGCGACTATTGCCAGCAGCAGCGTGACGTGGGCGCCCAAGTGAAACGGGTCCTCGATCAGTTTCAGTTGTTCGCTGTAATTCAATAACTTGGGCAAACCGTGTACCCACAGCAGGAACAGCGCCCCGCTGACCCGCAGAAACAACAGCCCCAAGTCCTGACTTTTCGATTCGTTCATACGTGCTCTCGGTGGGTGGACACAAACGTCGATTGTGTCGACCAAACCCTCCGCCTGCTTGCAAGCCTGTGCTGACCTCAGCCCCCGGTGCCGGCAAAGGCGGCGACGATTTCGTCGATCACCACGCGCACCCGCGCCGTGTGGCGCAGGTCGGCGTGGGTCACCAGCCACACGTCATACGGCAAGGGCCGCGTGCGCTCGGGCCACAGGCGCACCAGCCCGTCGCGCTCGCCGGTGTACACCGGGATCTCGCCGATGCCGATGCCGGCAGCGATGGAGCGGCGCACCAGCAGGCTGGAACTCAAGGCCGCGACGATGCGCCCGCGCCCCAGGGGTTCAGAGACCAAGGCCATGTCCTTCTGGCTTTGCAGGTAGGGCTGGTAGACGACCAAGTCATGCCCGTCGAACAGGCTGCCGGGCTCGGGCACGCCGTGGCGGTCGATGTAGCCCTGGGAGGCAAACAGCCCGACCGACCAACGGGCGATGCGCCGTGCGATCAGGTCGGGGTTATCGGGGCGGGTGTTGCGCACGGCGATATCGGCTTCACGCTTGGCCAGGCTGAGGATCTGCGTAGAGGCGTCCAACTGCACGCGCACGTCGGGGTGTTTGGCGTGCAGGCAGGCGATCGCGGGGATCAGGAAATCGATGGCCAGGGAGTCGGTGGTGCTGACCCGCACGGTGCCGGTCAAGCGCTCGTCCATGCCTTGGATCTGGCGCTCGAGGTCGAGGGCCGAGCGCTCCATTTTCTCCACCGAGAGCAAGGCTGCCTCGCCTACCGCCGTGAGCGCATACCCCTCGGACGTGCGCAGGAACAAGGTGGCGCTCAGGGACTTTTCCAGGGCGTTGACCCGCCGGCCCACCGTGGCCTGATCCACGCCCAGCACCCTTGCGGCACCGCGCAGCGTGGATTCGCGGCAGACCGCCAGGAACACCCGCGCATCATCCCAATTCATACCTGCCCCTTGTGATGCATATATGCATCGCTATGCCGTGTAATCGCAGCATTATTGCATCAACAAACCTGGATATGCTGGGCGCCAGAGAAAAATACCCAGGACCGCCATCATGCTCGACACCCCCTCTCCACCTCGCCGCTCAGTCTGGCTGCCGATCTTCGCCGGCCTCTGCGCCAGCCTGGTCAGCATCGGCCTGGCGCGGTTCGCCTATACGCCGTTGATCCCGACCTTGATCCAGGCGCAGTGGTTTTCCGCCAGCGACGTGGTCTACCTCGGTGCCGCCAACCTGGTGGGTTACCTGATCGGCGCGCTGATCGGTCGGCCCATCGCCCAGCGCACCTCCAACAAGACCGCCCTGCGCATCATGATGGTGGCGGTGACCTTGGCGTTCTTCGCCTGTGGCTTCCCACTGTCGGTGGTGTGGTTCTTTGCCTGGCGCCTGCTCTCGGGCATTGCCGGGGGCGCGATCATGGTGCTGGTAGCAGCGACCGTGCTGCCCCATGTGCCGGCGGCGCGTCGGGGCCTGGCCAGCGGTGCGATCTTCCTTGGCATCGGCCTGGGCATTGCCGGCTCCGGCACCCTCGTGCCGCCGCTGCTGAGCCTGGGGTTGCAGCAGACCTGGTTTGGCCTGGGCCTGTTGGCGCTGGTATTGACGGCAGCCAGTTGGTTCGCCTGGCCCACCGGTACGCTGCAGGAAGCCGCGGCCCCCGCGGACACCTCAGCGCGGACGCCTTCCGGCGTGTACCTGTTGTTTGCCCAGTACGCCTTCATGGCGGCGGGCCTGGTGCCAGCGATGGTGTTCCTGGTGGATTACGTGGCCCGTGGCCTGGGTGACGGCGCACACGTCGGCGCGATGATCTGGGTGATGTACGGCCTGGGCGCGATTGTGGGGCCGGTGACCTACGGTTTCCTCGCCGATAAACTCGGTGCACGCTTGAGTATCCGCGTGGTGCTGGTGGTGCAGGCGATTGCCGTCGGGTTGTTGCCATTCGCCGGCTCGTTCAGCGCCCTCGCGGTGCTGGCGGTGATCCTCGGCTCTTTCCCGCCGGGCATCGTGCCGCTGGCACTGGCGCGGGTGCATGAACTGCTGCCCAATCATCACCAGCAGCAAGTGGCCTGGAGCCGCGCTACCGTGTCCTTCGCGACGTTCCAGGCGCTGTCCGGTTTTGCCTACTCGGCGCTGTTCAACAGCAGCGGCGGCCAGCATGCGCTGTTGTTCATGATCGCCGCCGGGGCCATCGTGGTCGCGCTGGCCCTGGAACTGGGCATGATTATGCTGAACCGTCGACCGCTTGGTACGGTCCCAACCCATACGCTCATCGCTGCAGGTACTCTGAAATGACGCTTCCTCAAGAAATGACCCTGATCGAAATCACCACCCCCGGCGGGCCTGAAGTGCTGCAACCGCGCCGCGCCGAGGTGCCTGTCGCAGGCCCCGGCGAGATCCTGATCCGCGTGCATGCCGCCGGGGTCAACCGCCCTGACGCCCTGCAACGCGCCGGCAAGTACCCCATGAAACCCGGCTTCAGCCCGATCCCAGGATTGGAGGTGGCCGGTGAAGTCGTAGCGTTGGGCGATGGCGTGAGCGAATACCAGTTGGGCGACAGGGTTTGCGCCCTGACCAATGGCGGTGGCTACGCGCAGTTCTGCAGCGTACCGGCCAGCCAGGCCTTGCCGATCCCCGAGGGCATGGACTGGATCCAAGCCGCCGCTGTGCCGGAAACCTTCTTCACCGTCTGGGCCAACCTGTTTGGCCTTGGCGATGCGCACACCGGTCAGCGCGTGCTGATCCATGGCGGCACCAGCGGTATCGGCACCACCGCGCTGATGCTGTGCCGCGAGTTCGGCATCCAGGCCTTCGCCACCGCCGGCAGCGCCGACAAATGCGCAGCCATTGCCACCTTGGGCGCTGAACCGATCAATTACCGCGAGCAGGATTTTGCCGAGGTCATCGCCCAGAAGACCGATGACCAGGGCGTGAATGTGATCCTTGACATCATGGGCGCCTCCTACCTCAACAACAACCTCAAGGCCCTGGCCATGGACGGTCACCTAGTGATGCTGGGCTTTCTCGGCGGTGGCAAGGCCAATGATGTCGACCTGCTGAGCATTCTCGCCAAACGCGCGGTGATTACCGGATCACTTCTGCGAGCACGCAGCAAAGACGAAAAAGCCGCCATCGCTGAACAGTTGCGCGAGTACATTTGGCCGGTGCTGGCCGCCGGGCGTTGCTTGCCGATCATTGACAAGGTGTACGCCTACACCGACGCGGCCCAGGCTCATGCGCGGATGGAGGGTGGGGATCATATTGGCAAGATTGTGTTGCGGGTGGAGTAATGCAGGGAGCGGGCTTGAACTGGCCTAATGATTTTGGACACTTCAATCGGGGTACGGCGCTGGACCTGTGGCGAGGGAGCTTGCTCCCGCTGGCGGCCTGACAGCTGACCTGGATGTTGGATCAGACCGGGTACATATCCGTTATTTAGGTAACGGCCGCTATGGGTTCCGCTTTTACAGCGGCTCACTTTTGAAAAGCGCAAAAGTAAGCAAAACGCTCTTGCCGGTATGACTCACCCACATGGGTTACAAATCAGTTCACGCACATAGGTAACAGTTTTTAACTAGCAGGGTCGATTTCGCGA
>NZ_LKEG01000058.1 GCF_001645105.1 Pseudomonas marginalis | reverse complement strand
AGTCTTTTGAAACAAAGAGCTGGGGCCGCTTCGCGACCCAGCGGGAGCAAGCTCCCTCGCCACAGGTACGGTGCTCACCCTTACCTGACTGGCATTAAGGGCAAGCCCGCTTGGATAGGGGATGTTTATTCGATCGGGTACTTCTTGAAAACCGGGTGCTGTTCCAGGCGCTCGGCATGGCGCTTGAGGTTGGGAAACGCATCCGCCTTGACCACCGACGCCACGGTGAACTGGCTGAACGACCAGGCCACTGCTGCGGTAATCGACGCCTGGCTCAGTGCGTCACGGTCGCTCAGCTGTTTTTCCAATAACGAATAAGCGGCCAGTAACTGCCCGCTGACGCGGTCGAGCCAGGGCGCATGCAGCTTCTCGGCCGGGCGCAGGTTGTGTTCATAGACGATCTGCACGCTTTTCTCACAGGCCGCCAGGGCCAGCCCGAGTGTTTGCAGGTCGCGGGCACGCGCGGCGGGTTGCGACGGGAGCAGCTTTTTATCCGCCGGGGCCAGGGTTTCCAGGTAGTCCAGGATCAGGCTGGAGTCCATCAGCACCGTGCCATCGTCCAGCACCAGCGTCGGCGCCTTGACCACCGGGTTGATCTGGGAAAACTCGGTGAACGTGCGGAACACCGACAGCGGCTCATGCACAAAATCCACCCCGTATAACTCCAGGGAAATGGCCACGCGGCGTACGTAGGGCGAGTCCAGCATACCGATCAGTTTCATGAAGCCTCCATTGCTCACAAGGTGATGGGCTCAAGAGATTAAGGGCGCGGGGTCGACGGGCGCAATGGCCTCGCGCAGGGACTGATACGCCTCCACCAATTGCTCCAGGCTGAACGCCAGGTTGCGTCCGCTCGGGTTAGGCAACACCCACACTAACGCACCGCCCAGCCGCTGCGGCTGCAACCCCCAGCCGATCTCGCGTTGACCGGACAGCGCGCTGTAGCCGGCCTTGCCGAGAAATGCCACGAAACGCGGTGCGTGGCGATGGATTTTCTGTTCAAACGCTGCCGCCGCGTCGGTGAATTCATGCCGTGCCAGCTCGCCCGCGCTCGCGGTAGGGCGCTCGACCACGGTGGTCAAGCCGCAGTGATAGTCCAGTAACGTACGGCCGTCCTCCGGGCGGATTTCTTGGGGCGTGAAGCCCGCCCGGTGCAAGGTGCGCCAGAAGCGATTGCTGCGATTGGCAAAGTGCAGGCCCAGGGCGGCGGAGCCCTTGCCGGGGTTGATGCCGCAGAACACCACGTCCAGATGGTCGGCCAGGATGTCGTCGAGGCGAGCGTTCATGCCGGGCTCCGCAGGGTGTGGCGGCTGGCCCCCGGTGGCTGGCCGGTGATGCGCTTGAATGCACGGCTGAACGCCGCCTGGGAGGTGTAGCCCAGGCGCAGTGCGACGTCTTCGATGGGCAACCGCTCCAGGGTCAGCCATTGGCTGGCCAGGCGCATGCGCAGTTCCGTCACGTAGCGCAAGGGCGGGATACCCAGGGTGGCCTGGAAGCGCTCGGCGAACACCGAACGGGAGGTGTGACAGTGCGCGGCCAGCTCGGTCACGCTCCAAGCGCGGCCGGGTTGCTGGTGCAGTGCGAGCAGGGCACCGGCCAATCGTGCGTCGCGCAGCGCCGCCACCAGCCCCGACGCATTGCCGCAGGCGCATTCCACCCAGCCGCGCACGATCATCGCGGCCACCACATCGGCCAGGCGCGCGAGGATGCCGGAGTAGCCGACGCGAGCGGCGCTGACTTCGCGTTCCATCACCGCCAGGATCGGCATCAGGCCGGGGTAACGCTGGCCCTGGGCGTCGATCAGCATCAAGGCCGGCATCAGGCTGCCGAGCCCCTGGATGCTGCCAAGCTCAAACGCCATGCAGGCGCTGAAGAGCAAGGTGCTCGGGAGCGTGTCGGGCGATGCATCCACCGCGCAGACGGTCTCGCCCAGCGGCGTGGCGTCAAAGCCCTTGATGTCCTGCACCGGCCCGTCGGCGGTGGATGACAGCGCATGGGCGCCGCCGTGGGAGATGAACACCGCATTGCCCGCCGACAACTCGAACAGGCTGCCGTCGTCGGTACGCAGCGTGGCCGTCCCTGCGGCCAGGAAGTGGAAGTAGGCGTGTCCAGGTTTGGCCTCAAAGCCCATGCCGAAGCTCGGCCCGGCCTGGATGCGCCGGTACTGCACCCCGCGCAGGCGCATGCCGCGCAGCAGCTCGTCGATAAGGTCGGAGGACAGGTTGAAGGGGGCCGCTGTCGTCATGCTCGGGGTTTGGGTCAAAAACTCAAGGGTTTGCATCATAGATCATCCGATGTGACGAACCTAGACTGGCCGTCGCGCTAATTTCCCGAGGAGGTCGTGTGATGAATGATTGTGTAGCTCAACCCTCTGTCCATTCGCAGGCGGAGCCCACTGCACCCGCCTGGATGGCAGTATTTTCCCTGGCCATGGGGGTGTTCGGATTGTTGACGGCGGAATACCTGCCGGCCAGCCTGTTGACGCCGATGGCGATGGACCTTGGCGTGTCAGAGGCGCTCGCCGGCCAGGCGGTGACCGTGACGGCGGTGGTGGCGTTGTTCGCCGGGTTGCTGGTGCCCGGCCTGACGCGTGGCATCGACCGACGCGTGGTGCTGTTGGGTTTTTCCCTGCTGATGATTGCGTCCAACCTGCTGGTGGCGCTCTCTTCCAGCCTGGCGGTGCTGCTGTTGATGCGCATCCTGCTGGGCGTCGCCCTGGGCGGTTTCTGGAGCATGGCGGCAGCAGTGGCGATGCGCCTGGTGCCGGCGGCGCTGCTGCCCCGTGCGCTGTCGATCATCTTCAGCGGCATTGCGGTGGGCACGGTGGTCGCCGTGCCGCTGGGCAGCTTCCTTGGTGGTTTGTATGGCTGGCGCAGTGCGTTCGTCGCCGCAGCCGCCGTCGGTGTGATCACGCTGGCGTTCCAGCTGTTCACACTGCCACGCCTGGCCCCCACGGGCACCGCACGTTTGCGCACGATACTGGATGTGCTGCGGCGTCCGGGCATCGCCATCGGCATGTTTGGCTGCGTATTGGTGCACACCGGGCATTTCGCGCTGTTCACCTACATCCGGCCATTCCTGGAAAGCACCACAGGCGTGGGCACCGAAGGGCTGGCCTTGATGCTGCTGGGGTTCGGCGCCGCCAACTTCGTCGGCACGCTGTTGGCCGGATGGATGCTGGTGCGTTATCCACGCGGCACGTTGGTGCTGATGCCGATCTTGGTGGGCGTCGCGGCGCTCGCCCTGGTGGTGCTGCCGGCCTCGCTGCCGAGCCAGGCGTTGCTGCTGGCGCTGTGGGGCATGGCCTTTGGCGGGGTGCCGGTGGCGTGGTCGAACTGGGTGGCCCGCGCGGTGCCGGATCAAGCTGAAAGTGCCGGTGGCATGGTGGTGGCGTCGGTGCAGTCCGCTATTGCGGCAGGGGCTGCGGGGGGTGGCGTGATGTTCAGCCTCAGCGGTATCGACGGCGTGTTTATCGGTGCCGGTGTCTTGATGTTGCTGGCCGCCTTGTTGATCGCGTTACGGGTGCAGGTGCCTCGGCAGCATGCGGCGGCGGGTAAAGCGCTGCCGGTGTGACGGGCCATCAACCTTGGGTTTAGTCTGGAGCGCTTCGCTGATCGCAAGCACGCCTGGAGCAGTAAGCATGACCGATTACGTACCCCCAACAGTGTGGACCTGGGACACCGAAAACGGCGGCACCTTCGCCAGTATCAACCGACCCATCGCCGGCGCCACCCATGACAAGGCACTGCCGGTGGGCAAGCACCCGCTGCAGCTGTACTCCTTGGCCACGCCCAATGGACAGAAGGTCACGATCCTGCTGGAGGAGTTGCTCGCGCTGGGCCACAGCGGTGCGGAATACGACGCATGGCTGATCAAGATCGGCGACGGTGACCAGTTCGGCAGTGGCTTTGTCGGGGTCAACCCGAACTCCAAGATCCCGGCCCTGCTGGACCGCAGCGGCGCCACGCCGATTCGGGTGTTCGAGTCGGGCGCGATTTTGCAGTACCTGGCGGAAAAATTCGGTGCGTTCTTCCCGGCTGAGCCTGCGGCGCGTGCGGAATGCCTGTCGTGGTTGTTCTGGCAGATGGGCAGCGCGCCGTACCTGGGCGGTGGCTTCGGGCACTTCTATGCGTATGCGCCGAGCAAGATGGAATACGCGATCAACCGCTTCGCCATGGAGACCAAGCGTCAGCTCGACGTACTTGACCAGCGCCTGGCGGTGAGCGCGTACATTGCGGGTGATGAATACACCATCGCCGATATCGCGATCTGGCCCTGGTATGGCGGGTTGGTCAAAGGCCGCTTGTATGGCGCGGCGCAGTTCCTGTCGGTGCATGAGTACACGCACGTGTTGCGCTGGGCGTAGGCGATCGAAGCGCGGCCGGCGGTGCAGCGGGGGCGGCGGGTGAACCGGGTGTCTGGCGAGGAACAGTTACCCGAACGGCATGACGCAAGCGACTTGGACTGAGTGTGGGAGGGGGCTTGCTCCCGATAGCGGTGGATCGCACGGATGTATCAACTGACCCACCCTCATCGGGAGCAAGCCCCCTCCCACAGTGTGCGCTGGGTACGACAGGCTATTTGTAGCGCTGCTCAAACACCGCCACCTGCTCGGGTTTGATCAGTTCGAACGGCACCCACACCTCCGGCTCAATCGGCTCACCCTTGATCATCCGCACCGCCGCCTGCACGGCCTGGGTGGCCTGGGCCTTCGGGTCCTGGAACACCGAGGCCGTGAGTATCCCACGCTTGATCGCCGCCAGGCCGTCGGGCAAACCATCGATGCCGACAATCGCGATCTCGCCCTTGGCTTTGCCGGCCTGCTGCAAGGCCATGGCCGCGCCAATCGCCATTTCATCGTTATTGGCCACGATGGCATCGAACTGGGTGCCCGCCAGCAGCCAGTTGCTGGTCAGGTCCATGCCCTTGCTGCGTTGCCATTCGGCGCTTTGCTGCTCGACCACCTTGATGCCGGGAAAATCCTTTAGCACCTGTTTGGCGCCTTCGGTGCGGTCATGGGTGGCGTTCTGCGCGAGGTCGCCCATGATGATCGCCACATTGCCCTTGCCGCCGAGCTTTTGCGCTAGGTAGCGCATCTGCAACTGCCCGGCTTCGATGTCGTTGGAGGCCACGGTGACCACGCCCTTGGGCAGGGTGCGTTCGTCCGGGTGACGGTTGACGTACACCAGCGGAGTCTTCGCCGCTACGGCGGCGCGGGTCATGTTGGCGGTGGCGGCGGTGTCCACCGGCAGTACGATCACCGCGTCGACCTTCTGGTTGAGGAAACCTTCGACCTGATTGAGCTGGCGCACCACATCGCCCTGGGCGTCTTCGAACTGGATCTGCACATCCTGCTGCTTGGCGGCGGCTTCCAGGCCGGTGCGCACGTAGGTCATGAAGTTATCGTCGACCCGGGCAATGCTCACGCCGATGCGATAGGCGGCGAAGGTCCATTGGCTGAACAGCAACACCAGCGTGGCAACGATCAATGAATAGCGGTTCATAAGGGTGTTCCTTTTATTGTTATAGGGTGAACGCTTGACGGAATCGCTCCAGGGCCAACTCGCTGTCGCCGCTGGCCCAGCCTTCCAGACCGACCACGCCGCGGTAGCCCATGGCGTGCAGGGCCCTGGCTATGGCCGGGTAGTGGATTTCACCGGTGCCGGGCTCCTGGCGTCCCGGCACGTCGGCCACCTGGATTTCACCGATGTGTGTACCGGCGCGCTGAATCAGCTCGATCAGGTTTCCTTCGCCGATCTGCGCGTGGTACAGGTCCAGGTTCATCTTCAAGTGAGGGCTGCCCACGGCCTCGACCAGCGCCAGGGTGTCGTCGGCGCGGGCGAAGGGTGTGCCGGGGTGGTCGACCTCGGTGTTGAGGTTTTCCAGCAGGAACACACGGCCGGCGTCTTCCCCCAGGCGGGCGATTTTTTCCAGGGTCTTGCAGGCGCTCAGCCACATGCGGCCGGTGGTCTGGCTCACGGGTTGGACGGGCAGGCCGCCGTCACCCAGGCCGGTACCGTGCAGGTTGAGGCTGGGGCAATTCAATTGCTCGGCGACCCCTAAGGATTCGCGGGCGCTGTCGAGCAAATGGCGGATGCCGTCGGGGTCGGTGAGGGTGCCGCTGATGTAGCCGGTCATGGACGTAAAGTCGGCACCGGTGGCGGCGAGGGCGGCGATGTCCTTGTGGGTCCAGTCCCAGATTTCAACGCTGAAGCCCAGCGCATGAATACGCTGTACGCGCTCGATGAAGGGCTGGTCGAGAAACACCATCTCCGCGCTGATCGCGAGCTTGAACGGGCTCATAGGGTCACCGCCTTGCCCGTTTCGAACGATTCGATGCAGGCGCGGGCAATCGCCAGCGCCGCGCGTGCGTCTTCACCGCTGGCCAGGGGCTTGGCGCCGCTGCGCAGGCAATCGACAAAGTGGTTGAGCTCGGCGATGTAGGCGTCGCGCAATAGGTCGGTGTCCATGCGCTGGGTGTCGGCCTGGATGCCTTGGGCGAGGTAGCGCACCAAGTCGGACTCGTTAAGGCTGCCCATGCTCAGCATGCCGGCGCTGCCGAACACTTCGCCGCGCACGTCGTAGCCATACACGGCCTGGAAATTGGCTTCGGCAGTGGCGATGGCGCCGTTGTCGAAGCGGATCGCAACCACCGCGGTGTCGAGGAAGCCTTTGTTTTTGTAATCGGGCGCGATCAGTGCGTCAGCCATCACGTAGACCTGCACCGCCTCCGCGCCGGGGTTGAGGTAGCGCAGCGTGTCGAAATCGTGGATCAGGGTCTCGAGGAAGATCACCCATTGCGGCGAAGCGGCCGGGTTGTTCAGCGCCGGGTCGCGGGTCAGCGAGCGCAGCAGCTGCGGGGTGCCGATGCGGCCGGCGGCGACGTCGAGGTGCGCGGTGCGAAAGCTCTTGGCGAAACGCCGGTTGAAGCCAACCTGCAGCGGCACCCGCGCATCGGCAGCGGCGGCGATGGCACGGTCGGCCTCATCCAGGGTGATGGCCATGGGTTTTTCGCAGAAGATCCCTTTGCCCGCGCGGGCGGCGCTGATCACCAGCTCGGCGTGGCTGCGGGCGGGGGCGGCGATGAGTACGCCGTCGATGTCCGGGTCGTCGAGCAATTGTTGAGGGTCGGTGTAAACCTTGCTCACGCCCAGTTCAGCGGCGAGGCGGGCGGCCTGGCCTGGCGTCGGGTCGGCAATCGCCGCCAGGCTGGCGCCGGGGATGTGCCGAGCGGCGGTCAGACCGTGGAAGCTGCCCATGCGACCGGCACCGATCAAACCCAGGCGGATGTGCTGTGTACTCATGAAATAACCCCTTGTTGTTATTGGCCCCAGGACGGTCCTGGTGGGCGAAGGGGTAGGAGCAAGGCCTGTGCCAATTAATAACTCATTGATAAATAGCGATTTATTATTATTCATAAGCGAATAGTGTTCATTTAATGAACATGTCTATACTGACATGTCAAAAACATGGACATGGATACCGCCCCAATGAGCATGGCGTTCAGCGTGCAAGACCTCGACTACCTCACAGCCCTTGGGCCTGCTGCGCTGAATGATGGTCCGGTGGCCGCGCTGGAGCAGGCCTGGCGCGACTGCCTGGCCGGTCAGGTCGAGCGCCCGGCGCACGTGCGCCAAGTGATCTGGGATTCGTGGCGGCGCAGCGTCGAGGCCGGTATCGACCCGGCAGACAACGCGTACCGTTTCGTGGCCGCCGAAACCCTGGCCGCCACCCAGGCCACCCACCGCGTGCTGATCGCCGCCGCCGCGCAAGTCATGCGAGGTTTGCTGGCCTACAACCCGCGCGGCCATATCAACCTTACCGATGCCGACGGCACCACCCTGTATTTCTGCGGGCTGGACATCACCCCCGTGGGCAGTCGTCTGCTGGAATCGGTACAAGGCACCAACTGCACCGGCCTGGCGCTGGCCGAAGATCGCTTGGTGTACGTGCTGGCCGAGGAAAACTTCGGTATCGGCCTGCGCCAGCGCCGCATGCACTGCGCCGCTGCGCCGATCAAGAATGCTCAAGGCCAGACCCTGGCCATGCTGACCCTCACTGCCGAGCCCGGCTGGTTTCACTTCCATACCCTCGGCACGGTGCAGGCTGCGGCCGACGCCGTATCGCGGCAGATGGCCCTGCAAGGTCTGTTGGAAGAACAGCAAACCGTCCTCGAAGTGCTCAACGAAGGCCTGGTGGTGCTGGATGAGCGTGGCTGCATCAAGGCGCTTAACCGCTATGCCCGGCACCTGTTCGGGGTGGGGCTGGAGCTGATCGGTCAGCCGTTTCAGCAGTTGGGGCGCAGCGAATTGAGCGACTCGATGGGCGAGGCCGTTCGCGACCTCGACTGCACCTTCCACCTGCACAACCGCAGCCAACTCGCCTGCCTGGTCTCGGTGTGCCCGCTGGAGCAGGGCGGGGTGATCGTGTCACTGCGGGAGAACCGCCGCATCCGCGAAATCACCCGGCGCCTCATCGGCACCCAGGCCAGCTACACCTTCGACACCATCCAGGGACACTCGCGGGCGATCCAGGACGCGCTGCACTTGGGGCGCATCGCCAGTCGCAGTGATTCCACCACGCTGATCCTGGGTGAAAGCGGCACCGGCAAGGAGCTGTTCGCCCAGGCCATCCACAACGGCAGCGACCGCTGCAACGGCCCGTTTGTGGCGGTCAACTGCGGCGCGATTCCACGCGACCTGGTGCAAAGCGAGCTGTTCGGGCATGTCGAAGGCGCGTTTACCGGCTCGGCGCGTGGCGGCTCGGCGGGTAAGTTTGAACTGGCGGATGGCGGGACGATTTTTCTGGATGAGATTGGCGACATGTCCTTCGATGCCCAGGTGAGCTTGCTGCGGGTGTTGCAGGAAGGTGAGATCACCCGTGTCGGCGCGAAAAATTCGCGGCAAGTGGACGTGCGCATCATCGCCGCCACCCACCGCAACCTCAGCCAGGCGGTAGTGGAAGGCGCGTTTCGCGAAGACCTCTACTACCGCCTCAACGTGCTCAACCTGACCGTTCCGCCACTGCGCATGCGCCGTGAAGACATTCCGCTGTTGGCGCGGCACTTTCTGGCCCGCTGTGCACGCTCGTTGCGTAAGTCGGTGCAGGGCTTTTCACCGGAGGCGATGGCATTGCTCTCGGCCTATGGCTGGCCGGGCAATGTGCGCGAGTTGGAAAACAGCATCGAGCGGGCGACCAACTTGGCGACGGGGGCGCTGATCGAACCGGTGGACCTGCCATTGGAAAGCCGCCAACGCGCCCCGCTGCGCGGCTACGAACCGCAACCTGCCCAGGACCTGAGTAGTCACGAAATGCACGCCATCGTCGCCGCGCTTAAAAGCACCGGTGGCAATGTCCGCCTGGCTGCGCGGCAACTGAACGTGTCGCGGGGCGGGCTGTACAACAAGATGAGTCGGTTTGGGCTGAATGCCGGGGATTTTCGTGGCGACTGAGATTTAAGCCTGGCGCAGTTCAAATGTGGGAGGGGGCTTGCCCCCGATAGCGGTGTGTCAGTCGATTCATCAGGTGACTGATTCAGCGCCACCGGGCATCGGTATCTACACAATTCTGGGGCTGGCGCTGGACCTGTGGGAGGGGGCTTGCTCCCGATAGCGGTGTGTCAGTCGATTCATCAAGTGACTGATTCAGTGCCATCGGGGCATCGGTATCTACACAATTCTGGATATGGCGCTGGACCTGTGGCGAGGGAGCTTGCTCCCGTGGCGGCCTGACAGCTGGCCTGGATGTTGGATCAGACCGGGTACATATCCGTTATTTAGGTAACGGCCACTATGGGTCNGGCTCACTTTTGAAGAGCGCAAAAGTAAGCAAAACGCTCTTGCCCCAACACTCGGCACCTCGCTCACGCTCGGTGTGCCCGTACTCCGACAGGAATTTGGGGGGCCGCCGCCACGCGCCATCCATGGCGCGGGGCGGCTAAACCGGCATCCCTGCCGGTTTACCCCCCAAATCCCTGTCGAATTCCGGCCAGCGTGTTTGACGGGGCGCCTCAGATCAAAAGCGGGATCAAGATCAAGAGCGGCTCGCTTCGCATCGTGGTTAGCGTTGGTTGCTACAGCGTTGTGTCGGTACCTATGGCCATCGCAGGCAAGCCAGCTCCCGCAGGGTTAATCGTATTTAGGCGTTTGTCTTAGTAGGAGTCAGGCACTCGATGGAGCGATCCACGGTGGTCTTGGCAATCTCCAGTAAATGCCACACCGCCAGAATCTTCGCCCGTTCGGGATTATCCAGCGTCTCTCCACAATCCAGCGCGGTCGCCGATGCACTGTCGAGCAAGCTGGCGGTGTAGAGCAGAGCGTCTTCGAAGCTCAGGTCTTCGTTGATGGAGTGGAAGCCCTGGGTGGGCAGGTAGTGATCGATGGCGCGGTTGAAGGCGGCGCGGTCTTTGGCGGGGGCGAAGGGTGGGTTGGGTAGGGCTTTGTCCATGGTGCAACTCCTATTGAGCAAAGAAGCTACCGCCAACGCTGCTAAACGAGGGTGGCAGCTGTACGCGGGTTAGCAGACCGGTCAATAGGAAAACCAGCGCACCCGAAGGTGCCCCGCGCACAGCCACCATAAACGCAGATGTGAGCCGTGTGCCTATTGATGTCGGGCTGCTAAACCCGATCACTGAAAAACCAGCGACGGACCGCAGACTAGCCACCGATTCCAGCAGGCACAAGGCGGCGAGGATTGTCTAGGAAACGTCCTGCAATTAAAAGGGACCTGCCTTGCTGGCCCTTTACAAACCATGACCAAATGCCACTAACCGCCCCCTGGCGGGTCGTCTCGCAGGCCTATGGCTTCAACTGTTTCCATTCAATGGCAAAGCGGGCCAGGTATTTGCGCAGGCGGTCTGCGTCATTGGGTTGTGCCTTGGCCTGGCGTGACACACCGAACAGTCGGCGGCCGGCGTCGGAAAGGCTGTCGGATTGCAGGCACACGTCGATTACGGCCTTGAGTTGCAATTGGTCGAACAGGTCCAGATCGGCCGGTAGCAGCGCATGGGTTTCGGTCAGCCCCCAGGCGTAGCGCAGGCGTTGGATTTCCTCTTCGGCCTGGGCTTCATCAATACGCCCGCTGTCGGCCAGGGTGGCCATGCGTGTGATGGAGGCTGACAGCTCGCGAAAGTTGCCCAGCCATGCCGCTTCGCTGGAACAGGCGAACGCCAGGTAGCGGCGGCGCGCCTCCAGATTAAAGCGCACGCGACGGCCTTGCTCGCGGGCGTGGCGCTCCAGTTCGAAGTCGATATTGGGCTCGATATCTTCGCGCCTTCCCGTCAGGCCCGGCAGGTCAAAGGTCCACAGGTTGATGCGCGCATACAGGTCTTCGCGAAACAGTCCTTCGGCCACACGCCCGCGCAGGTCGCGGTGGGTGCCGGCGATGATCAGGAAGTCGCTGGCCACTTCACGGTCGGCGCCCATGGGGTAAAAGCGTTTTTCTTCGATGGCCTTGAGTAGCATCGCCTGTTCATCCAGGCCCAGCTCGCCGATTTCATCGAGGAACAACATGCCGCCGTCCGCCGCGCGCAGCAGGCCGTCGCGGGCGTTCTGCGCGCCGGTGAAGGCGCCCTTGGTATGCCCGAACAGTGCTGACATCGCGCCATCGCCGCGCAGGGTGGCGCAGTTGACTTCCACGAAGCGCCCCTGGATCTGGTGGCGGCTGCGCTTGAGTTCGTAAATGCGCCGGGCGAGAAAGGATTTGCCCGCGCCGGTGGGGCCGATCAGCAGCATGGGTGCGGTGGAACGCACGGCCACGCGCTCGATCTGTTCGATGGTGGTATTGAACGCACTGTTGCGCGTGGCAATCCCGGACTTGAGGAAGGCCAGGCCTTCCAGGCGCTGGTGGGCGAAGCGCGAGGCGATGCGGTCGTAGCGTGACAGGTCGAGATCGATCAGGGCGTGGGTGCCCGCGGCCGGTGTGGTGTCGTCACGGCGGCGAAGGGGGGCGGTCTGGATCAGCCGCGCCGGCAGGTTACGTGCCTCGGTGAGCAGGAACCAGCAAATCTGGGCCACGTGGGTGCCGGTGGTGATGTGGACCAGGTAGTCCTCATGGTCGGTGTCGAAGGTGTAGGCGGCGGTGAAGTCGTGCAGCGCGCCGTAGACCTCTTCGAAATCCCAGGGGTCGTTCAGTGGCATGGGGTGCAGGCGCACCTCGGTGGTGGGCGAGATCTGCTGGATGTCGGCCCGTATCCGCTCGGCGAGGCTGACGTCACGGGCGTCGATGTCGTGGATCAGCTCCAGGCGATCGACCTGCAGGTTATCTTGCTGGCACAGGCCGACGCTGGGGCGCCAGTGATTCCAGCGGTTGGCGCCCTTGCCGACGCGATCCAGCTTGGACCCGATAAACCCGATGGCGACTGTGCGCTTGTGTTTCATGACTAGACCAAAATATAAATAACGATAGCCAAGGATATGAATGGCGTGAGGCCCTTGTCATCGGTTTTCAACGCCTCAATGCGTTTACATTAAAAATATCGATATAAAACAATAGCTTAAAAACTTTAAGCCCGGTATGGAAAAACCTGGCACGCCCGCTGCTATATCCCAGCCAACGCCGCAGTGCCGGCTTTTAAAAAAAGAATCGAGATCATGCAAGAGAACACCTACCAACTGCTGGAAGTCGCCAACGGCAAGCCGATCAAACTCTGGACCCAGGGCGTGCCTGTGGAGCCTGAGGCGCGCAAGCAATTGATGAACACCGCCCAGATGCCGTTCATCTTCAAGCACCTCGCGGTGATGCCTGATGTGCACCTGGGCAAGGGCTCGACCATCGGCAGCGTGATCCCCACCGTGGGCGCGATCATCCCGGCAGCAGTGGGCGTGGATATCGGCTGCGGCATGATCGCTGCGCGTACCACATTGATGGCCGGCGACTTGCCCGACAACCTCCACGGCCTGCGTTGCGCTATCGAGGCCGCGGTGCCCCATGGCCGTACCCGCAGCCGCCAGGGCCGCGACAAAGGTGCTTGGGAGCATGTACCGGCCCAGGCCGATCAGGTGTGGTCGGCGCTGCACCCGCGCTTCAAGGCAATCACCGACAAGTACCCGCAATTGGAGCGCAGTAACCACCGCCAACACCTCGGTACCCTGGGCAGCGGCAACCACTTCGTCGAGGTGTGCCTGGATGAAGCCAACCGTGTGTGGTTCATGTTGCACAGCGGCTCCCGTGGGGTGGGTAACGCCATTGGCAACCTGTTTATCCAGCTGGCCCAGGCCGACATGCGCCAACACCTGGCCAACCTGCCGGACCGCGATCTGGCGTACTTCGAAGAGGGCAGCCAGCACTTCGATGACTACGTGGAAGCGGTGGGCTGGGCCCAGGATTTTGCCCGGCAGAATCGCGAATTGATGATGCGTGCGGTGGTCCAGGCCACGCGCCAGGTGATCAGCAAGCCGTTTGACGTGGCGCTGGAGGCCGTGAACTGCCATCACAACTACGTGCAGAAAGAGCGGCACTTCGGCGAAGAGATACTGGTCACGCGTAAAGGTGCGGTGTCGGCCAAGAAAGGTGAGCTGGGGATTATTCCTGGCTCCATGGGCGCCAAGAGCTTCATTGTGCGCGGGCTGGGTAACGAAGAGTCGTTCTGCTCCTGCAGCCACGGCGCCGGCCGCACCATGAGCCGCACCAAGGCGAAGAACACCTTCACCCTGGCCGACCAGATCCGCGCCACCGCCCATGTGGAGTGCCGCAAGGATGCCGATGTGATCGACGAAATTCCGATGGCCTACAAGGACATCGACCAGGTTATGCATGCCCAGCGCGAGCTGGTGGAAGTGCTGCACACCTTGCGCCAAGTGGTGTGCGTCAAAGGCTGAAAGGGGAATCAAGATGCAAAAGGATGAACGCCACCCATTGAGCGACGCCATGCGCGCGCGGGTGCTACAGGAGCTCGACCGCCTAGAGCGCGAGCGCAATGTCACGGTGCTGTATGCCTGTGAGTCCGGCAGTCGGGCCTGGGGGTTTGCTTCCACCGACAGCGACTACGACGTGCGCTTTGTCTACGTGGAAAAACCCGACTGGTTCATGCAGGTGGATGCGCCGCGCGATGTGATCGAGCGCCCGTTGGATGACGAATTGGACGTGAGTGGCTGGGAGTTGCGCAAGACGCTGGGCCTGCTGCGCAAATCCAATCCCACGTTGCTGGAGTGGTTGGACTCGCCGTTGGTGTATCGCCAGCACGTCGAGGCGACAGTGCAATTGCGCGCCTTGGCCGAGACGTTCTACAGCCCGCCGGCGGCGCGCAGTCATTACCTGTCGATGGCCAGGAAAAACTTTCGTGGTTACCTGCAAGGCGACACGGTGCGGTTCAAGAAGTACTTCTACGTGCTGCGACCGTTACTCGCGGTGCGGTGGATCGACCTCGGGCTGGGCCGTCCACCCATGACGTTCGCCGATTTGTTGAGCACGGTGGATGACCCGCAACTGCTCGATGAAGTGGAGGCCTTGCTGGTGTTGAAACGCAATGCCGGGGAAGCGGCGTACGGGCCTCGGCGTCCGGTGCTGCACGCGTATATACACGGTGAATTGGAACGCAGCGTGCCGGTATTGCCGCGCACCCAGGCAGACTCACACCCACTCGACCGGTACCTGCGGGACACGGTCAAACGCTTTGCTTAAGGATGACGATGAAACAGGACGTGATTGAACTCGACGGCGCCATCGGCGGTGGCCAGGTACTGCGCAGTGGCCTCAGCCTATCGATGGTGACCGGGCTGACCCTGCGCATCAAAAACATTCGCGCCAAGCGCAGTCGGCCAGGGTTGATGCGTCAACACCTGACCGCTGTGCTGGCGGCGGCGCAAGTCTGTGGAGCCCAGTTGCACGGTGCGCAATTGGGCTCGCAGCACCTGGTGTTCGAACCGGGGCCGATTCAAGGCGGCGACTATCGCTTCAGCATCGGCACCGCCGGCAGCTGCACCCTGGTGTTGCAGACCCTGCTGCCGGCCTTGCTGTACGCACCCACGGCCAGTCGCGTGACGATCTGTGGCGGCACCCACAATCCGCTGGCGCCGCCGGTGGACTTCTTACAGCGCGCCTGGCTTGTGCTGTTGCGACGCATGGGCGCGTGTGTTGAATTGAACTTGAACCGGTATGGGTTCGTGCCCGCCGGCGGCGGTAAGTTGGAGGCATTTGTCCAACCCTCTGAGCTGGCGCCGTTGCAGTTGATGCAGCGCGGTAAGTTGCTCGAGGCCCGCGCCATTACGCTTAACGCCGGCTTGCCTGCCCAGGTGAGCGAGCGTGAGTTCAAGCGCGTGCGCCAGCGCTTGTCGTTCGACGACAGGCAGTGGTTGCCGATAGAGATCGACCCAGCGCAAGGCCCGGGCAACGTGCTGATGCTGGAGTATGTCCACGAGCATGTCAGCGAAGTGTTCAGCGCCTTCGGCCTGGCCAACGTGCGCGCCGAGACCGTGGCCGACCAGGCGATCGACCAGGCCCTGGCGTGGCGGGGAACCGACACGGCGGTGGGCGAACACCTGGCCGATCAGTTGCTGCTGCCGATGGCCTTGGCCGGTGGTGGTCGCTTCACCACGCCGCACATGAGCGACCATCTGCACAGCAATATGCAGGTGATCCAACGCTTCCTGCCCGTGGTGATCGAGAGTCACGTGCGGGAGGAGGGCGGTTTGATCATCGAGTGCCGCGCCCGCTAGAGGTTCTCCGACGTCAGAATCTGCGGCGATATATACACCCGATGCCGCACCGGATCGAACCCCTCGGTGCGCTCCAGTTCCTCACTCTGCAAGGCCACCAGCAACTGCACCAGTGCGGTCGCCGTCTGCCTCGGCTGCGAATCCATCACCACATCGATCAACCCCTGGCGCAGCGCCTGGCGTGACAGCTCGGTCGACTCCTGCAAGATGCAGCACAGCGCCGGTCGCTTGGGCAACTGCGCCAGGGCGCTGATGATGCCGTCACCGCCGCCGCCCACCACGCACAGGCCGCGCAGGTCGCTGTGTCGGCTGATCAGGTCGAGAGTGGCTTCCTCGGTGATGTCGCAGTTGTCCAGGTTGATCAACGGCTCCAGCGGCTTGAGCCCCGGCGCGTGTTCGGCCAGGTAGCTGTGCAGGCCTTCGACCCGCGCCTGGTGGCCGAGAAAACGATGGCCGCCGAGCAGGATCCCCACGCTGCCTTTGCGCGCGCCGCCAGTGCGCGCGAGCAACCAGCCCATGGTGCGGCCGACCACGTGGTTGTCCTGGCCCACGTAGGGCTCCAGGGCTTGCTCGTGGATATCCGAGAGCAGGGCGACCACGGGCACGCCGGCTTCGCGGATCTGCTTGAGGCAGGCGTTGATCAGCGGATGGGCAAAGCTGACCACCGCGAGGCCATCGCATTGCACGGCCAACTGTTCGATCTGCGCAACGATCGCGCTGGGGGTGCGATCCACGATGTATTCGAACTGGCACGTCAGGTTGGCCGTGGCGTGATGCTGCGCCGCGGTGCTGATCGACTGCGCCAGGTTGGCGTAGAACGCTTGGGCGGTCCCCAGCAAGAGGATGCCGAAACGATAAGTCGGCCGACGTTCGCGAATGCGCTGGCCGATCAGTCGCGCGGCAAAATAGCCCACGGCTTCGGCGGCCTGGAACACCTGCTCGGCGGTGTCCGGGTTGACCGGCGCACGCGCATTCAATACGCGGTCGACGGTGGCCACACTCAGCCCTGCATGGGCGGCAACGGTGGCGATGGTTGGGCGTTTATTGTTGTTCATGACAAGCCCTTTGAATGTCTTGATAGAAAACTATCAAGCTCCGCTAGGCCTGGATGATAGCTTGATAGGGAATGGAATCAAGGCCTTGAGGGGGATTTACCGGTTCTCTATGGTGGGTTTCGTAAAGCACTAGAAACCACCGCTTGCGGAGAACAATAACAATGCCTGAACACACCGCTCACACCGCCCGCCGCGACTACAGCCTCACCGGCCCCGAAGCCGCCCGCGCCGCTGAAAAAGGCCTGGTCTCGGCCAACTGGTACCAGTCGCCCATCTCGCGTAAACGCATGAAAGAACTGATGCAGCGCCGTGACGGCCCGGCCTTGCTCGACACCGCCATCTGGGTGGTCGCGCTGTTGGCCGCAGGCTTCGGGGCTTATTGGTTCTGGGGCACTTGGGCCTGCGTGCCGTTCTTCCTCGTCTATGGCGTGCTGTACGGCACCGCGTCCAACCCGCGCTGGCACGAAACCGGCCACGGCACCGCCTTCAAGACCCGTTGGATGAACGACGTGCTGTACCAAGTCGCCAGCTTCATGTGCATCTTTGAACCCCACGTGTGGCGCTGGAGCCATGCCCGTCACCACACCGACACCATCGTGGTCGGCCGCGACCCGGAGATCGTCGAGCCGCGTCCACCGAGTTTCTGGATGATGTTCCTGAGCCTGTTCAATTTGCCCTTGGCCTGGAAGACATTCAGCGGCGTGGCGCGCCATGCCATTGGCAAGATGAGTGAACAGGAAGCGGACTTCATCCCCGAATCCGAATGGCCCAAAGTGTTTCGCGCGGCGCGGATCTGGGTCGGCGTTTATGCCGTGGTGATTGGCACCGCCTTGTACCTGCACAGCTGGTTGCCGCTGATGCTGATTGGATTGCCGAGTCTCTACGGCGCCTGGCTCGGCTACGTCTTCGGCCTTACCCAACACGTCGGCCTGGCCGAAGACGTGCTGGACCACCGCAGTAACTGCCGCACCATCTACATGAACCGCGTGCTGCGTTTTATCTACATGGACATGAACTACCACCTCGAACACCACATGTACCCGATGGTGCCGTACCACGCGCTCAAGCACCTGCACGAAGAAATCCGCAGCGACTGCCCGCCGCCGTACGCCAACCTGTTCGAGGCGTACAAAGAGATCCTGCCGACGATCTGGAAACAGCGCAGCGACCCGACCTATTTCGTCCAGCGCCCACTGGCGAACGACGCTGAGGGTGGCGAGGGCGCTTGCTCGCGCTGGGCTGCGCAGCAGCCCCAATAAAACCACTGCATTCATTCAGACAAAATTCGACTGCCGATCTTGGGGCCGCTTCGCAGCCCAGCGCGAGCAAGCTCGCTCGCCACAACAAGCGCGCTCGCCACAGGGGCAGTCAGTCATTTGGAGACAAACGCCATGAACGATCAATGGATCGACGTCTGCGCCGTGGGCGAAATAGACGAGGAAGACGTGCTGCGCTTCGACCACGGGCCGCATACCTACGCGGTGTACCGTTCGGCCGAGAATGAGTTTTTCGCCACCGCCGGCCTGTGCACCCACGAGAAAATCCACCTGGCCGACGGCCTGGTGATGGACCACGTGATCGAGTGCCCCAAGCACAACGGGCGCTTCGATTACCGCACCGGCAAAGCCATGGGCGCGCCGGTGTGCGTCAACCTCAAGACCTACCCGGTGCGGGTCGAAGCGGGGCGGGTGTTGCTCGCCGTCACGGCGTGACCATGAGCGCACCCCTGATCATCGTCGGCGCCGGCCATGCCGGTGGCCGTGCGGCGCTGACCCTGCGCGAAGAGGGTTACACCGGGCGCCTGATCCTGATCGGCGATGAGCCGCACTTGCCCTATGAACGGCCGCCGCTGTCCAAGGCTGTGCTGCAGGGCACGGCGGACCTGGCCGGGTGCAGCCTGTGCGACAGCGCGCGGCTGGCGGAGTTGGGTATCGAGCATATCGCCGGTCACCCGGTGACCCAATTGGAGCCGGAACACCATCGCCTGCAACTCGCCGACGGCCAGTGGCTGCCGTATGCCGGTCTGCTGCTGGCCACTGGCGGACGGGCACGACGCTTGCCCCAAGAGCAAGCCCATGTGCTTTACCTGCGCACCCACGATGAAGCGCTGGCCCTGCGCAACGCGCTAAAGGCCGGAACGCGGCTGGTGGTGGTCGGTGGCGGTTTTATCGGCCTGGAAGTGGCAGCCACGGCACGTGGCTTGGGCTGTGAAGTCACGCTGCTCGAAGCCGGACCGCGTTTGGCGGGGCGGGTATTGCCGCCGGTCATCAGCGAGGCGCTGCTGGCGCTGCATCGCCAACACGGCGTGGATGTGCGCTTGAATGTGGCCTTGGAGTCCATCCAGGCCGACGCCGTGCTGCTGGTGGACGGGCAACGGTTGCCGTGTGATCTGGTCGTCGTCGGCATCGGCATGCAGCCCAATATCGAGTTGGCCACGGCGGCGGGGCTGGACGTGGGGCAGGGCATTCGTGTCGATACGCACCTGCGCACCAGCGCGCCCGACATCTATGCCGCCGGTGACGTGTGTGAGTTTCGCCTGGGCGGTCTCTACCAGCGCCAGGAAACCTGGCGCAACGCCGAGGTCCAGGGGCGGCATGCGGCGTTGAATCTGCTGGGGCGCGACGTGCCGTTCGACGCGCTCCCCGGTTTCTGGTCCGACCAGTACGACTGGGGCTTGCAGACCGTGGGCGTGATCACGCCCTTGACGGTCAGCCGGCCATTGGCGGGCGGCGGCGTGCTGCTGTTCTACCTGGATGCCGAGCACCGTTTGCACGGTGCCTGCGGTTGGGCGCCGGGCAACAGCGTGGCCAAAGACATCAAGCTGTGTGAGCGCCTGATCAGCGCACGTATACCGCTCAACGCGGCCAGCCTGGCCGACCCCGAGCTGTCCCTCAAACACCTGCTGCGAGGCTGATATGCGCCAATTCCTGGTGTTCCAATCCCTGTGGGCGATGCAAACCGAGCCCGGCACCCTCGACGACCAACTCGACCGCATCAAGGCCGCCGGTTTCGACGGCATTACCGACCATTACTACACACCCGCCGACGTCGCCCGCTTGCACGCCGCCGCCACGGCCAGGGGCCTGCAGATCGAAGGCCAGCTGTTCCCGCAATCGGTGGATGACCTGGCGGCCGCGCTGGATGTGATCAGCGGCTACGGCTGTCACCACCTCACCCTGCAAGCCGACGTGCGCCCGCGTACTCAACGCGAAGCGGCGCGACTGGTCGAAGGCTGGCAACGCCTGGCCGAGCAGGTGGACTTTCCGGTGCTGCTGGAAACCCACCGTTATCGGCTCACCAATGACCTGCTGTTCACCCTCGACCTGCTGGCGCAGATGCCCGACTTGAAACTGCTGGCCGACCTGTCCCACTACGTGGTCGGGCGTGAACTGCCGGAGCCTGCTGCCCCCGAGGACGATGAACAGATCCGCACTGTCCTGCGCCACAGCTGGGGGTTTCACGGCCGCGTGGCCAGCAGCGAACAGGTGCAGGTGTCGTTGGATTTCCCCCAGCATCACGCCTGGGTGCAACGTTTCACCGAGTGGTGGCGTTACGGGATTGAACACTGGCTGGCGCGGCCCGAGGCACCACAGAGCCTGTCGTTCACCTGTGAACTGGGCCCGCCGCCCTATGCGATCACCGGCGCAGATGGCCGTGAAATCAGCGATCGCTGGGCCGAAGCGCTGAAGATGCAGGCGTTGATTCGCGAGGTGTGGCAGCGCTGTCAGTGATGACCTTGAACCCGCTCAGTCAGTTTGAATGTGGCTTGCCTGCGATAACCCTAGGTATCTACACATCTTTTGACTGTAGTGAGCGGGCTTGCCCCGCGCTGGGCTGCGAAGCAGCCCCAAAAAGGAGGAACGTGGTGTATCAGATACGCTTCATCGGTCGGTTTTAGGGCCGCTTCGCAGCCCAGCGCGGGGCAAGCCCGCTCACTACAGTGTCGTACTGGGGGTGTGGCGAGGGAGCTTGCTCCCGTGGCCGCTGCTTTCAGCTCAGCAGCCCGGTGCTGACCGCCACAATCAGAAACACCCCCAGCAGCGCGCGGTAGATCACGAACGGCCAGGTGGAGAACCGCTCCAGGAACTTCATCAGCCCCCAGATCGCAAAAAACGCCGAGATGCTCGCCACCACCAGGCCGAACAGCAGGTGCGGCCAGGCATGCACGGGCATATCGGCATGCAGCAACACCCATAATTCTTTCAAACCGGCGAGGGCGATGGCGGGCAGGCCCAGCAGGAAGGAAAACCGCGCGGCTTCCTCACGCTTGAAGTTGAGGAACAGCGCGGCGGTCAGCGTGGAGCCGGAACGCGAGACGCCAGGAATCAACGCACCAATCTGTGCAATCCCTACGATCAACGCATCCCGCAGGCGCATTTCGCTGACTTCGCGGGTGTGGCGTGCACGCACTTCCGCCACCGCCAACAGCACCGCCATGACCACGCAGGAAATACCGATCACCATCAACCCGCGCAACGGCGAGTTGCAGGCATTCAACGTCGACGACAACGCCAGCCCGGCAATGCCGATGGGGATCGTCGCCAGCACAATCGCCACCGCCAACTTGAACCAGGGGTCGTTGTAGTCGCCCCGGCGCACGGCGCCGATGCTGCCGGTGGTCACCTGGCGCACATCCCGCCAGAAGTAACTGACCACCGCCGCCAGCGCCGCCAACTGCATGGCCGCGGAAAACGCTGAGCCGGGATCTTGCCAGCCGAGCAGGGCGGGTACCACGCGCATATGGGCGGTGGACGACACCGGCAACAGTTCGGTAATGCCCTGGATCACGCCCAGGATGAAGATCTGCAGGTAGTCCAGGGAGGCAAACCCCACATCCAGGCCGGCGGAACAGACGTTGCTCACAATACGTGTCCTTGAAAAAGAGAGGCAATTTCGCGGAGTTTATTCGAAATGTTTCAGGGTTTCGGGGGAGGCAACGCCTATTTGCAATCGGTTCAGCAAGTAGAAAGGTTGGCGACTCTATTGGACTGTCCCGGCGTTTTGTGAACAATGGCGCCCTGCATTTTTGACCGAGAGCCCCATGCCTGAAACCACCGTCGAACTGATCCAGACCGGCCCGGAGCACGCCGAGCTGATCCGCAATCTCTACCAGTACTACGCCTACGAGTCGTCGGACTGGGAACAGGAAGATGTCGAGGCGGATGGCCGCTTCTATATCCATGACGAACACCTGACCCGTTACTGGCAGGACCCGCAATGGAGCGCCAACCTGTTGCTGGTCGACGGCTACATCGCCGGTTTCCTGCTGATCGAAGGCAGCGAACTGCCGGGCATCGACGCCCTGGAACTGGCCGACCTGTTCATCCTCAAGCGCTACCGCCGCAAAGGCATTGGCCGCGCCATCGCCACCCAGGTGCTGTGCAGCGGCGAGGCCAATTGGCTGGTGCGGTTCTATGACCAGGACGAAGTGTCCCAGGCGTTCTGGCGCACGGTGCTGGATAACCTGCCGCGCCCGGTGCAGACGATTGAACTGGAGGATGACCCGCAGTTGGTGAGTTACCTGATTACGCGGGCGGCGCTGCATTAAAGGCCTGCTGCATCACCTGCGGCGGTTGCCCGAACGCCCTTAAAAACGCCTGGCGCATGCGCTCGCGATCACCAAACCCGGTTTCGCGGGCCACCACCTCGACCGGGTGGCGACTGGTTTCCATCAGCGCCCGGGCGGCTTCGACCCGCAGGGACTCGATGGCCTTGGCCGGTGTCTGCCCGGTTTCTTCACGGAACACCCGGCTGAACTGGCGCGGGCTGAGCCGGGCGACTTCGGCCAGGGCTTCCACCGAGAGGTCATGGGTCAGGTTCTCGCGGGCGTAGGCCAGGGCCAGTTGCACGCGGTCCGATTTAGGGTCCAGCTCCAGCAGGGCCGACAACTGCGATTGCTCGCTGCCGCGACGCTGGGCGATCACCAGTTTGCGTGCAATGCGCCGCGCCAGGTCGCTGCCCAGGTCGTTCTCCACCATCGCCAACGCCAGGTCCACGCCGGCGCTCATGCCGGCGCCGGTCCAGATGTGGCCGTCGACGATAAAAAGCTTGTCCTCTTCCAGGCGGATATCCGGGTAGCGCTTGCGAAAGGCCGGTGCGTGGATCCAGTGGGTGGTGGTGCGCTTGCCTTCGAGCAGACCGGCTTCGGCCAGCACGAAGATGCCCATGCACAGCGAGGCCACACGCCGCGACTGGGCGGAGGCGGCCTTGACCAGTTCCAGCAGGTTGGCTTCCGGCAGGCGGAATTCCAGGTAGCCGCTGACGATCAGCGTGTCGTAACCCTCCGGCCGGATCGGTGTGGTGTTCACCGAAAAACCCTGGGACGTCATCACCGCGCCGCCGCTTTCCGACACCAGGTGAAACTCATAGGCCGGCTCACCGCGCAGCAGGTTCGCGCACTCGAACACCGAGCCCAGGCTGAGGCTCAGGGATTGGAAGTTCGGGTAAACCATCAGCGCAACGCTGTGCATCGCATGTCTCCAGGGGTGTGGGAGCAGGGATTGTCGGCGGCTGCCGGGAAAACGGCAACCGACTTTGGCGCATGTCCGAAATCCTTGCGGATCTGACATTGTGCGCGTTTCGCCTGGCTCCTAACATTCACTCAACGAACTAGACGACTGGTCTAATCGATCGAGATGAAGCATGAGCCGCGAAACTAAAAGTGCAAGGCAGACGATTCTGGAAACGGCGCAGCCGATTGTGGGCGCCAAGGGATTTTCTGCGGTGGGGTTGAACGAAATACTTCACGCCGCCGATGTGCCTAAAGGCTCGTTCTATCACTACTTCAACTCTAAAGATGCGTTCGGGGTGGTATTGCTCGATACCTATTTCGATAACTACTTGAACGCTATGCAACAGCTGTTCAATCAGCCGGACTTATCTCAGCACGCCAAGTTGATGCGTTATTGGCAAAGCTGGATCAACAACCAGACCGGCTGTACCGACGCCGGCAAATGCCTTGCCGTCAAACTCGGTGCAGAGGTGTCAGACCTTTCAGAGCCGATGCGCCTGGCCCTGCAACGCGGCACCGCACGCACCATCGGGTTGCTCAGCGAGGCCTTGCAGCAGGGCGTCGAAGACGGCTCGGTAACGATCACGCAACACCCCGAAAGCCTGGCCCGGCGCCTGTATGCGTTGTGGCTGGGGACCAGCGTCATGAGCAAGATCACCCATACAGCGGCGCCGTTCGACGAGGCGCTGGGGCTGACCCGACAGTTGTTGGGGCAGCCGGAAGAAACTGACACTCACCCCTATCGAGGCACTGGAAAATGAAAGTATTAATGGTACTGACCTCTCACGACCAGCTCGGCGATACCGGACGCAAGACCGGCTTCTGGCTCGAAGAATTTGCCGCTCCCTACTACGCGTTCAAGGACGCCGGTGCCGACGTGGTGCTGGCATCCCCGGCCGGCGGTCAACCGCCGCTGGACCCGGTCAGCGACCAGCCGGACGCCCAGACCGAACAGACCCGCCGCTTCGCCGCCGACCCGGCCGCCCAGCAAGCCCTGGCCACCACGGTGAAACTGGACACGGTCAACGCCGACGACTTCGACACCGTGTTCTACCCAGGCGGCCACGGCCCGCTGTGGGACCTGGCGGAATCGCCGGTGTCGATCGCGCTGATCGAGTCCTTCGAGCGCGCCGGTAAGCCCATCGGTTTCGTCTGCCATGCACCGGGTGCCCTGCGTCACGTCAAGGCAGTCAATGGTGAGTCGTTGATCAAGGGCCGTCGTGTCACCGGGTTCTCCAACTCGGAAGAGGCGGCGGTGGAGTTGACCGATGTGGTGCCGTTCCTGATTGAAGACGAGTTCAAGAAACTCGGCGGCCACTATGAGAAGGGTGCCGATTGGCACTCCTTTGTGATTACCGATGGCCTGCTGGTCACCGGGCAAAACCCTGGCAGTTCCAGTGATGTGGCTAAAGCCCTGCTGACACTCACCGCTTAATTAACTAACCGCTTGATGCATTGGCGACTTTTATAAGTCGCCAAAGCTTTAGCGCGCCCGCTATTTGGACAGTATTCAATGAATGACCCTATTTTAAGTACCCCGGTAAAACTGGGGCACCACACGCTGAACAACCGTATTGTGCTGCCGCCGTTGACGCGCCAGCGCAGTGCCCAGCCCGGCGATATCGCCACCGACTTGATGGCCGAGTATTACCGCCAGCGCGCCACGGCCGGTTTTATGGTCAGCGAAGGCACGCAGATTGAACCGCGTGGCCAGGGTTACGCGTGGACGCCGGGTATCTACACCCCGGCGCAGATCGACGGCTGGCGCACCGTCACCGAGGCTGTGCATGCCGAAGGCGGGGTGATCTTCGCCCAGTTGTGGCATGTCGGTCGCGTGTCCCACAACGCGTTGCAGCCAGACGGCGCCGCCCCCGTCGCGCCGTCGGCGATCCAGGCGTTGCAAGCCAAGGCCTTTATCGAAACCGGGCCCGGCATGGGCGAACTGAAGCAGCCGCCGGTGCCACGTGCATTGTCCGTGCTTGAGATCGAAGAATTGGTCGGGCACTACGCCCAGGCCGCCCGTAATGCGCTGGATGCCGGGTTTGACGGGGTGGAAATCCATTCGGCCAATGGTTACCTGGTCAACCAATTCATCTCCGCCCATTCCAACCAGCGCGAGGATGAATACGGTGGCTCGCTGCACAACCGCCTGCGCTTTCTGCGCGAGATCGTCGAAGCCGTGAGCGCCGTGGTCGGGCCGCAGCGTCTGGGCGTACGGTTCTCGCCGTTGTTCAGCGGCACCGATCAGGACCGTGTCTACATCGGCCTGGTGGAAGACGACCCGCACCACACCTACATCGAAGCGATCAAAGTGCTGGAAGAGTCGGGCATCGCCTACGTTTCCATCGCCGAAGCCGACTGGGACAACGCCCCGGTCTTGCCGGAGTCGTTCCGCCGAGCGGTGCGTGAGACCTTCAGCGGGCGGATCATCTACGCCGGTCGTTACACCGCTGAGCGCGGTGCTGATCTGGTCGAAGCGGGGCTGGCGGACTTGATTGCGTTCGGGCGGCCATTCATTGCCAACCCGGATCTGCCACAACGGATTTTCAATGGCTGGCCGTTGAACCCGCTGAAGGCGGAAGGGCTGTATGGCGGGACGGAAGCGGGTTACATCGATTACCCGGCCTACCGCCCAGTAGCGCTGTAACGCTGAACCCTGTGGGAGCTGGCTTGCCTGCGAAAGTATCCCCTGGGTACGCCTGACTCACCACGTTGTCTGCATCGCCGGCAAGACTGCTCCACACCACTCAAGCCGGCTGTCAGGCCGCTGTGCTTTTGCTTTTGATCTTGATCTCAAGCGCCCCGTCAAACACGCTGGCCGGAATTCGACAGGGATTTGGGGGGTAAACCGGCAGGGATGCCGGTTTAGCCGCCCCGCGC
>NZ_LKEG01000057.1 GCF_001645105.1 Pseudomonas marginalis | reverse complement strand
TGAGAGTAGGTCATCGTCAAGATTAAATTCCGAAACCCCATTTGCGAAAGCAGATGGGGTTTTGTTTTGGGCGGTCGAAAATGTCTAACACATCCCAATTCCGCCAATAACTGCCCACAGTGCTAAAGTCGCACCTTCGATTTTTGCTTTTCCCAAGGAAGCCGTTATGCCGGACGCGACGTCCCTCAGTGCTGGATTCATGGTGGTTCACGGCAACCGCCTGGACGAACTGCGCAGCCTGGTGGTCAGTTGGATGCGCCGCTACCCACTGGCTCCCCTGGAAAACGAAATCGCCTTGGTACAAAGCAACGGCATCGCCCAGTGGCTCAAGCTGGCTTTGGCTGAAGATCCTGAAGATGATGATATGGGCGGTTGTGGAATCGCCGCAGCAATCGACGTGCAACTGCCCGGCAGCTTCATGTGGCAGCTGTACCGCATGGTCCTGGGCCGTGATGAAATCCCCCCCAAGTCCCTGCTCGATAAAGCCCCACTGACCTGGCGCCTGATGCGCCTGCTCCCGGAGCTTATCGATCAGCCGCACTTCGAACCGCTGCAGCGTTTCCTCACCCACGACACTGATCTGCGAAAACGCTATCAACTCGCCGAGCGCCTGGCTGATTTGTTCGACCAATACCAGGTTTACCGTGCCGATTGGCTGGAAGACTGGGCTGCCGGCCGTCACCAGTTGCGCAACGGTCGAGGCGAATCCAAACCGCTCAACACTGCCAACTGCTGGCAAGCCGAACTATGGCGAGCACTGCTGCTGGACGTAGGTGAAGAGGGCATGGCCGAAAGCCGCGCCGGCGTTCACCAACGCTTTATCGAGCGCATCAATACACTGGAAAAAGCGCCTGAAGGCCTGCCATCCCGAGTCATCGTTTTTGGCATCTCCTCGTTACCTGCGCAGGCACTCGAAGCCCTTGCCGGTCTCGCACGATTCAGCCAAGTTTTACTCTGCGTGCACAACCCCTGTCGCCACCATTGGTCAGACATCGTCGCCGACAAAGACCTGCTGCGTAACGAATACAAACGCCAAGCGCGTAAGAGCGGCATGCCGGTCACCATCGACCCACAAACCCTGCACCAGCACGCCCACCCGCTGCTGGCTGCCTGGGGCAAACAGGGCCGCGACTACATCAGCCTGCTGGACAGCTACGACGACCCCAACAGCTACCGCGCTGCCTTCCGCGATGGTCGTATCGACCTGTTCAGCGACAGCGAGCCCACCACACTGCTCAACCAGCTCCAGGACGACATCCTCGAACTGCGCCCACTCAACGAAACCCGCGAGCTTTGGCCTGCCGTCGACCTGGACCGCGATACCTCAATCCGCTTCCACATCGCCCACAGCGCCCAACGCGAAGTGGAAATCCTCCACGATCAACTGCTCCAACGCTTCAGTGCGGACCCCACGCTGCGCCCCCGGGACATCATCGTCATGGTTCCCGACGTGGATAGTTACGCGCCGCATATCCGCGCCGTGTTCGGCCAGCTCGAGCGCAATGACCCGCGCTTCATCCCGTTCACCCTGACCGACCAGGGCCAACGTGGCCGCGACCCTCTGCTCATCGCCGTCGAACACCTGCTGAAACTCCCCGACAGCCGCTTCCCCGTCAGCGAGATCCTCGACCTGCTTGATGTTCCGGCCCTACGCGAACGCTTTGCCATCAAGGAACGCGACCTGCCCACATTGCACCGCTGGATAGAAGGTGCCGGCATCCGCTGGGGGCTTAACGCCGAACAACGTGCCGGCCTGGGCCTGCCAACGGAGCTGGAGCAAAACAGCTGGCGTTTCGGCCTGCGCCGTATGCTGCTAGGTTACGCCGTAGGCACCGGCGCCGCGTGTGACGGCATCGAGCCCTACGATGAAATAGGTGGTCTGGACGCCGCCCTGATCGGCCCATTGGTCGCCTTGCTCGACGCACTCAATGACGCCCACCAAGCCCTGTCCCAACCCGCACCTCCGAGGGTGTGGGGTGAGCGTCTGCAACGCCTGATGCAACTGTTCTTCCTGCCCAGCAGCGAACACGACGATTACCTGCTGGGCCAACTCGAACAACTCAGAGAAACCTGGCTGGAAACCTGCGAGTCCGTAGGTCTGCAGGACGAGTTACCCCTCACTGTAGTCCGTGAAGCCTGGCTGGCCGGCCTCGACCAAGGCCGCCTGTCCCAGCGCTTCCTCGCCGGAGCTGTCAATTTCTGTACCCTGATGCCCATGCGTGCGATCCCCTTCAAGCTCGTCTGCCTGCTCGGCATGAACGACGGTGATTACCCGCGCGCGCAACCACCGCTGGACTTCGACCTGATGGGCAGCGACTACCGCCCCGGCGACCGCTCACGCCGTGAAGACGACCGCTACCTGCTGCTCGAAGCCCTGCTTTCAGCCCGTGACCAGCTGTACATCAGTTGGGTCGGCCGTAGCATCCGCGACAACAGTGATCGCCCGGCCTCGGTACTGATCGGTCAACTGCGTGACCATCTCGCCAGTGGCTGGCACCACGCAAACAGCGACGAGCCACTGATCGATGCCATGACACAAGAGCATCCGCTGCAACCGTTCAGCGCCCGCTATTTCCATGAGGGCGATGCGCTGTTCAGCTACGCGCGCGAATGGCAGTTGCTCCACGAAGCGTCCGATGCCCTCCCAACCGAACACGACCTGGCTCCCCACCAACAGGAAGAGCCCCTGAGCCTCGGCCAGCTCCAAGACTTCCTGCGCAACCCGGTCAAACACTTCTTCAGCCAACGCCTGAAAGTATTCTTCGAGGCCGCCGAAGTCCCGCTGGCCGACGAAGAGCCCTTCGTTCTCGACGCACTGCAACGCTACAGCCTGAGCGACAGCCTGCTCAGTGCTGCACTCACCCAACCCGATCACCTCGACCAGGCGCTGAATGCCCAGGCCCTGCGTCTGCAAGGCAGTGGCCTGTTGCCGATGGTCGGTTTTGGCGAATGCCTGCGTAACGAACTGATCGAGCCCTTGCCCGACCTGCTGCGACGCTACCAGCAATTACTGGCCCTTTGGCCCACCCCGCACCCCGGCGCCGAACCCGTCAGTTTTGAGCATCATGGCGTTCAGTTGGAAGGCTGGATCAGCGGATTGCATCGGCGCAGTGATGGCGGATTGCTCAGCGTCACCACCATTCCCAACAGTATTGGCTCGATCAAGACCCGCAAGTGGCATCGCCTGATTCGCCCCTGGGTCAATCACGTGGTTGCCTGCGCCTGCGGCTTGCCGTTAAGCACGGGCTTGGTGGCCAGCGACGACACCCTGCTCCTGCCACCACTGGATACATCCAATGCCCAGGAAATCCTCTGCAACCTGCTGCTGGCCTGGCATACCGGAATGAGCAAACCGCTACCCGTTGCCGTGAAAACCGCCTTCGCGTGGCTCAGCCAAACCGACCCAGTCAAGGCCGAAGCCGCCGCCAGTAAAACCTACGAAGGCGATGGCCTGACCAACCATGGCGAGCGTCGCGAAACCTCGGCGCTCACCCGGCAATTCCCCGACTACGCCACACTGATCGCCAGCGAAGAGTTTGAAGGTTGGTGCGAAACCCTGTATCGCCCCTTGCTCAACGCACCATGGCGATCACTCACCGGCGAGGACGGCGCATGACCCGTAAACCCTTGGCCCTGGCCTTCCCGCTCAAAGGCAGCCAGCTGATCGAAGCCAGCGCGGGTACCGGCAAGACGTTCACTATCTCCGCCCTCTACCTGCGCCTAGTCCTCGGCCACGGTGGCGACGAAGCAGGCTTCGGCCGTGAATTGCTGCCGCCGCAAATCCTGGTGGTGACCTTCACCGACGCCGCCACCAAGGAGCTGCGCGAACGCATCCGCATTCGCCTGGCCGAAGCCGCACGCTTTTTTCGCGAAGAAATCGAACAGCCCGATGCCCTGATCGCCGATCTGCGCGTCGAGTACCCACCCGAACAATGGCCTGCCTGCGCCAACCGACTGGACATCGCCGCCCAGTGGATGGATGAAGCCGCTGTCTCGACGATCCACAGTTGGTGCCAGCGCATGCTGCGCGAACATGCCTTCGACAGCGGTAGCCTGTTCACCCAGACCCTGGAAACCGACCACAGCGACCTGCTCGGCGAAGTGTTGCGCGATTACTGGCGGCTGTTCTGCTACCCGATGCACGACGACGCCCTCGACTGGGTGCGCAGCAACTGGGGCGGCCCCGCCGCATTAATGCCGCGAGTACGTGCGCTATTTGGCAGCGAACGGCCGACGGGTGAAACCCGCGAGCCCGCCGAGCTGATCAACGCCTGCCTGCAGGAGCGCCGCGAAGCACTGCAAACGCTCAAGGCCCCCTGGCAACAATGGGCCGCCGAACTGCGCGATATCTGCCTGCAAGCCGTGGCCGCAAAAACCGTCGACGGCCGCAAGATGCAAGCCCGTTACTTCGAGCCCTGGTTCGAAAAGATCAGCGCCTGGGCCGCTGACGAAACCCTTGAGCAACTGGACATCGGCACCGGTTTCGCCCGCCTCACGCCCGACGGTATGGCCGAAGCCTGGAAGGGCGAGCCTCCGCAGCATCCCGGTATCGACGCCATGGCCGGCCTCAAGGCCGCCCTTGATGCGCTGCCGACCCCCGACGCCGCCGTGTTGCAACACGCCGCCGGCTGGGTGGGCAAACGCTTCGAGGACGAAAAACGTCGCCGCGCCGAGATGGGTTTCGACGACATGCTCATCCGCCTCAACGCCGCCCTGCAAGCCGACGGCGGTGAACGCTTGGCCAGTGTGATCCGCGAGCAGTTTCCGGTGGCCTTGATCGATGAATTCCAGGACACCGACCCGGTGCAATACAGCATCTTCGACAGCATCTACCGCATCGAAGAAAACCACCTCGACAGCGGGCTGTTCCTGATCGGCGATCCCAAGCAAGCGATCTACGCCTTCCGTGGCGCCGACATCTACACCTACCTGCGCGCCCGACAATCCACTACCGGTCGCCACCACACATTGGGCACCAACTTCCGCTCCAGCCATGCGATGGTCGAGGCGGTCAATCACGTATTCCAGCATGCAGAAACAGGTCGCGGTGCGTTCCTGTTCCGCGAGCCCAACGGTGAAAACCCGGTGCCTTTCCACTCGGTGCTGTCCCAGGGCCGCAAGGAACAATTGCAGGTTAATGGGCAAACGCTGCCGGCCATGAACCTCTGGCACTTACCTACCGACCAGCCAGTGTCCAATGCGGTTTATCGTCAGCAATTGGCGGCCGCCTGTGCCACGCACATTGTTGAATTGCTCAACGGCGGGCAGCAAGGTACCGCCGGTTTCCTACGGCCGGACGTGAGCTTCACCGGTGTGCTTCCGTCAGACATCGCCATTCTCGTTCGCGACGGCAAGGAAGCCCAAGCCGTGCGCACCGAACTGGCAGCCCGTGGCGTACGCAGCGTCTACCTCTCCGATAAGGACTCAGTCTTCGCCGCCCAGGAAGCCCACGACCTGCTCGCCTGGCTCAAGGCCTGCGCCGAGCCGGATGTCGAGCGCCCGCTGCGCGCCGCCTTGGCCTGCGTCACGCTGAACCTGTCGTTGCCGGAGCTGGAGCGTCTGAACCAGGATGAGCTCGCGTGGGAAAGCCGTGTCATGCAGTTCCGTGGCTACCGCGCGATCTGGCGTACCCAAGGCGTGCTGCCGATGCTGCGCCGCCTGCTGCACGACTTCAAACTGCCGCAAACCCTGATCGCACGCAGTGATGGCGAACGGGTGCTGACCAACCTGCTGCACCTCAGCGAATTGCTGCAACAGGCAGCCTCGGAACTGGACGGCGAACAGGCACTGATCCGACACCTGGCGGAACACCTGGCACTCTCCGGCCAGGCGGGTGAAGAACAAATCCTGCGCCTGGAAAGTGATGAGCAACTGGTCAAGGTGGTGACGATCCACAAGTCGAAAGGCCTGGAGTACGACCTGGTTTTCCTGCCTTTCATCTGCTCGGCCAAACCGGTCGACGGCAGCCGCTTGCCGCTGCACTACCACGATGAACACGGCAAATCCCACGTCAGCCTGCGCCCTACGCCCGAATTGATCGCCCAGGCCGACAACGAGCGCCTGGCCGAAGACCTGCGCCTGTTGTATGTCGCCCTAACCCGCGCCAAGCATGCATGCTGGCTGGGCATCGCTGACCTCAAGCGTGGCAACAGCAATAGCTCCGTGTTGCACCTGTCGGCGTTGGGCTATCTGCTCGGCGCGGGTGCTTCGCTGGGGGAGTCTGCCGGTCTGGCGCGCTGGCTGTTGGACCTGCAAGCAGGTTGCCCTGCCATCGACTATGCGCAGGTGCCCGAAGCGCAACCCATCGTCTTCCACCCACCCCGCAACGAAGCCACACTGCGGGCGCCCTTGCTGCCCAAGCGCAAGGCCGCGGAAAACTGGTGGATTGCCTCCTACAGCGCCTTGCGTATCGGCGACAGCATGAGTGCCGCCACGCTCGAAGCGCCGGAAAGCCCCCAGGCCCAGAAGCTGTTCGATGACGAGCGCCTCGACCCCGATGCCCCTCGCGAAGTGGCGGCGTCCGGCGGCGACATCCACCGTTTCCCACGCGGTCCTAACCCAGGGACTTTCCTTCACGGTCTGCTCGAGTGGGCAGGGGAGGAGGGCTTCAACGTCACACCCGAGGCCATCGAAAAGGCCGTGGGCGCCCGCTGCAATCGTCGTAACTGGGAAGGCTGGATCATCACCCTCAGCGGTTGGCTCGGCCACCTGTTGCAAACGCCATTGCCGGTGGATAACGGTCACGTTTCCCTCAACGGTTTGCAGCAGTACCAGATCGAAATGGAGTTCTGGTTCGCCAGCCACAAAGTCGACGTACTCGCCCTCGACAAACTGGTTTGCCAGTACACCCACAACGGCGTATCCCGTGTCGCCGCCGAACCCGTGCTGCTCAACGGTATGTTCAAGGGATTTATCGACTTGACCTTCGAACATGACGGCCGCTATTACGTAGCGGATTACAAATCCAACTGGCTCGGCCCCGACGATTCGGCCTACACCCAGGACGCCATGGAACAGTCGATCCTCGAACATCGGTACGACCTGCAATACGTGCTTTACCTGCTGGCCCTGCACCGCCAACTCAAGGCGCGCCTGCCGGACTACGACTACGACCGCCATGTCGGCGGTGCGCTGTATCTGTTCCTGCGCGGAACCCGGTCCGCGAGCCAGGGTGCGTATTTCACCCGGCCGCCACGGGACCTGATCGAAGGCCTGGACCTGCTGTTCCAGGGCAAGACCCTCCCGCCCAAGGTTGAGCCCGCCTGGGAACAAGGAGTGCTGTTATGAGCCTGTCGCCATTACCGCTGGAGGCGTTGATGCCGCTCAGTCGCGCCGCCGACCTGGTGCAACTGCTGGAGCGTTGGGTCGATCGCGGTTGGTTGCGCGCCCTGGACAAAGCCTTCGTCGGCTTTCTGCACGAGCTTGACCCGCACGCTGACCCGCTGGTACTGCTGGCCGCCGCGCTGACCAGCCATCAATTGGGTCATGGCCACGTCTGCCTCGACCTGTTCGAAACCCTCAAGGCGCCGGACTTTGCCCTGTCGTTGCCGCCTGAAGGCGACCTGCAAACCGGTGCCATGCTGCTGCCGTCGCAGTTGCTGGAAGGCCTGGACGGCGCCCACTGGTGCCATGCGCTGGCTGCCAGCCACTTGGTCGCGTTGGCAGTCGATGGTAGCGAATCCGCCCAAAGTCGCCCCTTGGTGCTGTCCGGCAAACGCCTGTACCTGCGCCGTTACTGGACCTACGAGCGGCGCATCGACACCGCCTTGCGCCTGCGGCTCGCCACCCAGGAACGTGTCGCCGCCGATTTGCCGCAGCGCCTGGACAGCCTGTTCGACCAACCGCCGCCCGACGGCGTGATCGACTGGCAAAAGCTCGCCTGCGCCCTGGCCACTCGCGGTGCATTCAGCATCGTCACTGGTGGCCCCGGCACCGGCAAGACCACCACCGTGGTGCGCCTGCTCGCGCTGTTACAGGCGCCGGCTGTCGAAACCGGCAGCCCGTTGCGCATTCGTCTGGCCGCGCCCACCGGCAAGGCTGCCGCACGCCTCACCGAGTCCATCAGCCAGCAAGTGCTGTCGCTGAAAGTGCCGGACAACGTGAAGGAAAAAATCCCGACCCAGGTCACCACCGTCCACCGGCTACTGGGCAGTCGCCCAGGCACGCGGCATTTCCGTCATCACATCGGTAACCCGTTGCCCCTGGATGTGTTGGTCGTGGATGAAGCCTCGATGATCGACCTGGAAATGATGGCCAACCTGCTCGACGCCTTGCCACCCCATGCTCGCCTGGTATTACTGGGCGACAAGGATCAACTGGCGTCGGTAGAAGCGGGCGCCGTACTCGGTGATTTGTGCCGTGATGCCGAAGCCGGCTTCTACAGCGCCGAGACCCGCCAATGGTTGCAAGCCGTCAGTGGCGAAGACCTCAGTGCCAGTGGCTTGCAGGAAGACCTCGACGGTACCCATCCCCTGGCCCAGCAAGTGGTGATGCTGCGTTACTCACGCCGTTTCGGCGAAGGCAGTGGCATCGGCCAACTGGCGCGCTGGGTCAACCAGCAAAACGCTGAAGAAGCCCGCAAGCTGCTGGCGGCGCGTAGTCACGATGATCTGTTTTGCGTCAGCCTCAAAGGCGAACACGATTACGCCCTGGAGCGTCTGGTACTGGACGGACAGGGTGACGGTGCCGAGGGCTATCGCTATTACCTCAATCTGTTGCAAAGCGCCCGGCCATCTGCCGCCACCCCGCGCGAAGACACCGCCTGGACCCACTGGGCGCAACAACTGCTGCAAGCCTTCGATGCTTTCCAACTGCTCTGCGCGGTACGCAAGGGCCCTTGGGGCGTTGAAGGCCTCAACCTGCGCATCACCGCCGCCCTGCGCAAGGTGCGCCTGATCGAAGGCGACGAGCAATGGTACGAAGGGCGCCCGGTGCTGATGACCCGCAACGATTACGGCCTGGGTTTGATGAACGGTGACATCGGCATCGCGCTGAAACTGCCCGAAAGCGACGGCGGCCCCCCAGTGCTGCGCGTAGCGTTCCCACGTAACGATGGCCAGGGCGGCGTGCGTTTTGTGCTGCCCAGCCGTCTGAATGATGTGGAAACCGTGTACGCCATGACCGTGCACAAATCCCAGGGCTCGGAGTTCACCCACACGGCGCTGATCCTGCCGGATGCGCTGAACCCGGTGCTCACCAAAGAGTTGATCTACACCGGCATCACCCGTGCCAAACGCTGGTTCAGCCTGATCGAACCCCGGGGCGGCGTGTTTGAAGAGGCCGTGCGGCGCAAGGTCAAGCGCTTGAGTGGGTTGATGCTGGAGTTGGGTCAGGAGTCAGAAATATCCGACGCTGTGCTATCGTTGCGGCATCACCCCGAAAACACCTGAGAGTATCGCTGCATGAACGTGGCCGTCTCGCCCACAGAGCGAAGTTTGAGCTGGAGACGCCTGCTGCTGGCAATCCTGTGTGTGCTCGCGCCGCACGCCTTCGCCCAGGCGCCCGATCCCGCAGACCTTGCAGACCAGCGCGCCCAGGCGGTCACCCAAGTGGTACTTGGCATCCTCAGTTATGCCCGCTGGCCAGTCGAGCCGGCGCAATTGCGCCTGTGTATCGTCGGCCCGACCCAGTACACCGACGACCTGATCAAAGGCACTACCCAGGCCACCGGCCGTCCGGTCGTGGTGCAGCGCCTGCTGGCCAGCCATCCCGATATCGTCACCGCGTGCGATGCGGTGTACATCGGCAAACTCACGGCGGATGAGCGCAGCCAACTGTTCGCCGCGTTGATCGGCCACCCGGTGCTCAGTATCAGCGAAGGCGGCGACCAGTGCACCGTGGGCAGCCTGTTCTGCTTGCGGGTAGGGGATGAACAGGTGTCTTTCGAAGTCAACCTGGACTCCGTGGCCCGCAGCGGCGTGCGCATTCACCCCAGCGTGTTGCAACTGTCCCGTCGCCGAGCGCCCGCGCAATGAGCGGCGCCAAGGTGCGACCGACGCTGCGCTCGGTCATCGGCCGAGGGCACCTGATCCTGGCGCTGGTGGCCGTGACCCTGGCCAGCGTGTCCCTGACCCTGCTCGGTGTGTTGGCGCTGCGGGTGTATGCCGAACACAACCTCCACCTGATCGCGCGCTCCATCAACTACACCGTGGAAGCGGCGGTGGTGTTCAACGACAGCGCCGCAGCCACCGAAGCCCTCAGCCTGATTGCCTCCACCGAAGAGGTGGCCCAGGCCGAAGTCTTCGATGCCAATGGTAAGTTGCTGGCGCAGTGGATACGCCCGGATACCGGCCTGCTCTCGCGTGTGGAACTGGAGCTGGCGCATACGCTGCTCGAACAACCCATCAGCCAGCCGATCCTTCACCAAGGGCGAACCATCGGCAGCATCCATCTCATCGGCCACGGCGGTAGCCTGCTGCGCTTCCTGCTCAGCGGCCTGGCCGGGATCTTCATCTGCACCGCCCTCAGCGCGTGGATCGCCCTGCACCTGGCGCGCCGCTTGTTGCGCGGCATCACCGGCCCGCTGCAAAGCCTCGCCGCCGTGGCCCACGCCGCCCGCAGCGAACGCGACTTCGACCGCCGCGTACCGCCGGCAAAAATCGCCGAACTCGACAGCCTGGGCAGTGACTTCAACGCCTTGCTCGGCGAGATGGAAGCCTGGCAAAGCCACTTGCAAAGCGAAAACGAATCCCTCGCCCACCAGGCCAACCACGACAGCCTCACCGGTCTGCCCAACCGCGCCTTCTTCGAAGGCCGTTTGATCCGCGCCCTGCGCAGCGCAGCCAAGGCCAAGGAACAAGTGGCAGTGCTGTACCTCGACAGCGACCGCTTCAAAGAGATCAATGACAGCTTTGGCCACGCCGCCGGTGATGCCGTCCTCGTGGCCGTCGCCGAGCGTGTGCGCGCGCAATTGCGCGAAGACGACCTGGTGGCGCGCCTGGGCGGCGACGAGTTCGCCATACTGCTGGCGCCGTTGCACAAGGTCGAAGACGCCGAGCGCATCGCCGACAAGATCATCGCCAGCATGGACGTGCCGATCTCCGTGCCCGGCAATACCCAGGTATTGACCTCTCTCAGTATCGGCATCGCCATCTACCCCGATCATGGCGCCACCCCCGGCACCTTACTCAATGCTGCCGACGCAGCGATGTACCAGGCCAAGCGTTTGTCCTCGGGCGGCCAGCAAACGGCGGAGTCGGAGAACCCCGTCGTCAACGTTAAACACAGGAGTTGATCCCTTGTTCTCGACCGTGCGTTTCATGTTTATCACCCTGCTGGTGTCATTGCTCGCCCTCGGCGGTTGCCAGACGGCCCCACCCAAAGGCCTGACCCCGGCGCAAGTCGCCGTTCTCAAGCAGCAAGGCTTTGAACTGACCGACGAAGGCTGGGCATTCGGCTTGTCCGGCAAAGTGCTGTTTGGCAGCGATGTCGAGGCGCTCAACCAACCCAGCACCGACATCGTCCAGCGCATCGGCAAGGCCCTGCTGGGCGTCGGGATTGAACGCGTCCGCATCGACGGTCACACCGACGCGTCGGGCAAGGAAACCTACAACCAGCAACTGTCCCTGCGCCGCGCTAAAAGTGTGGCGACGGTGTTGATGAGTGTGGGCATGAAGGAAGAAAACATCCAACTGCGCGGCTTGGGCAGCAGCGAGCCGGTGGCGTCCAATGACACCGCGGCGGGGCGCACGGAGAATCGACGGGTGTCGATAGTGGTGATGTCGGACTGAGCGGCTTCACCCGTTTCAATCTGAAATACGATCAAAAGGTGGGGGCTTGCTCCCGATAGCAGTGGGTCAGTGATCGATAAGCTGACTGTCACACCGCCATCGCAGCAAAGGTATCTACACAATATTGTAGTGAGCGGGCTTGTCCCGCGCTGGGCTGCGAAGCGGCCCCAGCTCTTTGTTTAAAAAGACTGGGACTGCTGCGCAGTCCAGCGGGAGCAAGCTCCCTCGCCACAGGTTACTTTGCGCTCTTAAGACTTCTTAACTGACCGGCATTAGGGTTTGCCCCCGATACCAGTGGGTCAGTGATCGATAAGCTGACTGTCACACCGCCATCGGGAGCAAGCCCCCTCCCACCTTTTGATTGGTGTTGGCTTAACGGTCCGGTGTCATTGCCTGCGTTGGTGCTCCATCACCGAATCTCAGCAAAAACCTTCAAGCATTTTTCCTGTAGGAAAAGTCTGCCATGACGAATCTTGATGGCTAGGCTGACGAAGTTTCGCTTTTTCGCAAAGGGTGGGCTTAGTTAAATGGCCGCTCCAACTAACCATCGTAAAGGACTGCGATGAGCATAAACGTCAGTAATTTCCGCCAGAAATTTTCTAAGGCTAGGCTTTCAAACGTTGCTTTTAATGAGCTGTTGAGCGCAAGAGAGTTGCTCGAGCCAGGACAGATACTTATTTCAGCCGATAATAAGTTTCTCCATACCCGTACGCACTTTATCGATACGAATACGCCACGTGGCGTGATTGATGATTCGGAGTGCTTGAGTGATCTAAATCGCTACATGCTACGGATGTGGTTACGCAAACAATGATGCCCCGACGCACATAACGTGCAGCCGCCACTATCCGCCATAAGCCGAGCCCCATGGATAACTCTGATATTGCGATCACGCTGGTCTTGATCTCTGCCTTTATGCACGCCACTTGGAACGCCGTAGTCCGCGCCGGTAGCAGTCGCTTCATGACCTTGGCGATGGTGGATGGCACTGCGCTGGTGATATGCCTGCTGGCGCTGCCGCTTGTCAGTGTGCCGAGCCTGGAGGTGGGGGGTTATATCTTCGTCTCCGTGGTCCTCAATACGGTCTATCGGTTATTTCTGATCAACGCTTACGAAACCGGTGACTTCGGTCAGGTTTACCCGGTGATGCGTGGGGTACCCCCGGTACTGGTCGCGCTGTTTTCCTACTTTCTGCTGCATGAAGAGTTGTCATTCCAGGCCTTAACCGGAGTGTTGATGATTTGTGCGGGAATTATCAGCCTGACCTTTGTTCGCAGGATGACGGCGCAGAGGTTCAAGCCGATCCTGATGGCGGTGTGCGCCGGGGCGCTTATTGCGTCTTACACGGTGGTGGATGCCAAGGGTGTAAGAGCCAGTGAGACGGTGCTGCAGTACATCATCTATCTGACGGTGTTCCAGAGTATTCCAATTCCACTGCTGGCGTTTTCCAAAGAACGCTCGGCCTTGGCTCAAACGATACGTGGGCATTGGCGAATCGGCCTATTAGGTGGTGTTTTTTACCTGGCGTCCTACGGATTGGTGTTGTTTGCGTTGTCGCTGGACGCGGTGGCCAAGGTCTCAGCGCTGCGGGAAACCAGTGTTATTATCGGCGCCATTATTGCCGCGCTGTTCTTTCATGAACGGTTCGGTTGGCGACGGATGCTGTCGGCATTCGTCATTGTTAGCGGGATCATCTTGATCAAAGTGAGCACCTGATGGCTCAGCGTCCGCCTCCCACACCGATGCTTCAAGCGTTCGTCAGTGCTGCGCAAACCGGTAGTTTTTCGCGTGCGGCGTCTGAGCTTAACCTTACCGCCAGTGCCATTAGCCATCAAATTGCAGGCCTGGAGGAGTGGTGGGGCGTGCAGTTGTTTGAGCGGCATTCACGCGGCGTCAAGCTGACCGCAGCGGGGCAAGCCTTATTGCCGGTTACCGATGGCTTTTTCAATGCACTGGATGGGGTACTGCAGTCCCTCAACCCCGGTAAATCCCAACCGTTGTACCTCTCATGCACGTCTTCCCTCTGTTCGACGTGGCTAATCCCCAGGCTGCATGGGTCGCACACTGAGGCCTCGTTCAACCTTGATCTGGTACTGACCAGCGCCGACATGAACAACACCCGCCTGGAAGCTCATCAATACGATGTCGCGGTGGTGATGGGGTACGGCGATTACCCGGATCATCATGTTGAGCTGCTGATGCGTGACGCGGTGTTCCCGGTTTGTTCACCGGAGTTTCTGCGGTTGAAGGGGGATATTTCACTGGAGGGTGTCGCTCGGTACCCGCTGATTCATCGGGTGGACGATCAGGTATGTCCAGGGTGGGAAAGCTGGTTTGCGTTTCAGGGGTTGGCGCCGCCGCCTTATCACCATGGGCCGCGATTTCCGGATTCGAGCCTGGCGATCAGTTTGGCAGTGAAAGGCACAGGGATCGCGCTGGGCAGGACTGCGTTGGTGTTTGACCAATTGGAAGACGGTGCGTTGGTTGCGTTGAAAAGCCCCGTGATGATGTCGCCGGCGGCCTACTACATCATTTGTCGTAGCGGGCGGCAGTCAGAGCCGGATATCGCTCGGCTGATTGAATGGCTCAAGACCAGTGCGAGTAAGTTTCTGCGCGAAGTTCGGGCGCGGTATCCGCAAATTTCCGGGGCTGGTGCGGTTTAAATGTGGGAAGGCGCAAGGCTCCTCCCACATTCGAACGGTATCGCTTAACGGCCCGGCGTCATCGCCTGCGTCAAGTCATCTACCACGGCTTTGCCCATCTCACATAGGTAATGCGCAGCCCATGCGTATTGCTCGCCACGCACATCCATGGCGGCTTCCATCGCGAGTTTCTTGGAGTAAAAAAGTAAGGTGGAGGCGTGTTCCAAAGCTTCCTCAATCGGCATGCCGGAGTTGACGCGGAACAAGGGTTTTTGATTTTCGCCGTAGTCGCCGAAGGTGGCTACGCCGAGGGTGGTGATGGAGGAAAGCGGTGGGTCGGGGACGATTTTTGACATGATGTTTCCCAAATTTACAGTAGGGGTCACCACGGCATGTCGCTAAACATGAAGAGGTGGCAGCTGTACACGGGTTAGCGAACCGGTAAATTTGGGAACCCGGCAGACCCGAAGGTCTCCCGCGTACAGCCGCCATAAACGGTAAAGACAGATAAAAAGCCTGGCAATACTTTGGCATCACATCCCAACTAATCCGAGTCGCTAAACCCGATCGCTGATGAGCAGCGAAGTCAGGAGGCTAGTGACCCAAACGGTAAGGCGCAATGGGGTAGAGAGTCTCTAGGAAACGTCCTGCAATTTAAAGCGAATCGTCGTTGATGGCACTTTAATCCGCGAACCGCATCTCCCGCGTCTCACCCATCAACAACCCCTGATTCTGCTCCGTCACCTCCCTTATGTAATCCCACAACAACGTAATCCGCTTCAACTTGCGCAAATCCTCCCGGCAATACATCCAAAACTGCCGTGTAATCGCAATCTGCTCCCCCAGCACTGGCAGCAACCGTGGATCCTGTGCCGCCAAAAAACACGGCAATATCGCCATCGACCGCCCCTGCTGCGCCGCCACGTACTGCGCGATCACGCTGGTACTGCGCAGGCTGGCGCTGGCGCCGGGCACCACGTTCGCCAGGTACAGCAGCTCTGAACTGAACGCCAAATCATCCACGTAGCTGATAAACGGATGTTCGGCCAAATCCGTGGGTTTGCGGATCGGCGGGTGTTGGTCCAGGTATTCCTGGGTCGCGTACAGCTGCAGTTTGTAGTCGCACAATTTGCAGCACACATAGGGCCCGTGTTCCGGCCGTTCCAGGGCGATGACGATGTCGGCTTCGCGCTTGGACAGGCTGATGAAGTGGGGCAGGGGCAGGATGTCCACCGAGATGGCCGGGTAGGTGTCGACGAAGTGGCTCAATTGCGGGGTGACGAAGAAGCTGCCGAACCCTTCGGTGCAGCCCATGCGCACGTGGCCGGACAGCGCCACGCCGGAGCCGGAGACTTGTTCGCAGGCCATGTGCAGGGTGCTTTCGATGGACTCGGCGTAGCCCAGCAAACGCTGGCCCTCAGGAGTGAGGACGAAACCGTTGGTCCGGGATTTTTCGAACAGCAGGGTGCCGAGGGACACTTCCAGTGAACTGATGCGCCGCGACACGGTGGTGTAGTCCACCGCCAGGCGCTTGGCGGCCACGCTGGCCTTGCGGGTGCGGGCCACTTCGAGGAAAAACTTCAGGTCATCCCAGTTCAGGGAGCCCAGCGACGTGATGTTTTTTTGCATATTGGTCCGGCTTTTATGTGCGTTCTTATTAGAGATTTGCACATCTATACTCCAAAAACAGTCCGAACGCCTCATTTCCCAAGGCGGTTACGCGCCTTGTCTCTGTATAAATATAAGATTGGAGACCACATGAACGCATCTGCCGATATTTCCGTGCAACAGGTCAAGTTGCTGATCAACGGCGAGTGGGTCGAGTCCAAGACCACCGAGTGGCAAGACATCGTCAACCCGGCTACCCAAGAGGTGCTGGCCAAAGTCCCGTTCGCTACCGCCGATGAAGTCAACGCCGCCATCGACGCCGCCCACCGCGCCTTCCAAACCTGGAAGCTGACGCCAATCGGTGCGCGCATGCGCATCATGCTTAAGCTGCAAGCCTTGATCCGTGAACATTCCAAGCGCATCGCCGTGGTGCTCAGCAACGAGCAAGGCAAGACCATTGCCGATGCCGAGGGCGATATTTTCCGTGGCCTGGAAGTGGTGGAGCACGCTTGTTCCATCGGCACCCTGCAAATGGGCGAATTCGCTGAAAACGTCGCCGGTGGCGTCGATACCTACACGCTGCGCCAACCCATCGGCGTGTGCGCCGGTATCACCCCGTTCAACTTCCCGGCGATGATTCCGCTGTGGATGTTCCCGATGGCGATCGCGTGCGGGAATACCTTCGTCCTAAAGCCGTCTGAGCAAGACCCACTGTCGACCATGCTGCTGGTCGAGCTGGCGCTGGAAGCCGGTGTCCCTGCTGGCGTGCTTAACGTGGTGCACGGTGGCAAGGATGTGGTGGATGCGCTGTGCACCCACAAAGACATCAAGGCCGTGTCCTTCGTCGGCTCGACCGCCGTGGGCACCCACGTCTATGACCTGGCCGGCAAACACGGCAAGCGCGTGCAATCGATGATGGGCGCCAAGAACCACGCGGTGGTGCTGCCGGATGCCAACCGCGAACACACCCTCAATGCCCTGGTCGGCGCCGGTTTCGGCGCGGCGGGCCAACGTTGCATGGCCACCTCGGTGGTGGTGCTGGTGGGCGCGTCCAAGCAATGGCTGCCAGACCTCAAGGCGCTGGCACAAAAGCTCAAGGTCAACGCGGGCAGCGAAGCGGGCACGGATGTGGGCCCGGTGATTTCCAAGCGCGCCAAGGCACGTATCCTGGAACTGATCGAAAGCGGCGTGAAAGAAGGCGCCAAGCTGGAGCTGGACGGCCGCGACATCAAGGTGCCGGGCTTCGAGCAAGGCAACTTTGTCGGCCCGACCCTGTTCTCGGGCGTGACCCCCTCCATGCAGATCTACACCCAGGAAATCTTCGGCCCAGTGCTGGTGGTGCTGGAAGTGGCGACCCTCGATGAGGCCATCGCGCTGGTCAACGCCAACCCGTTCGGCAACGGCACCGGCCTGTTCACCCAGAGCGGTGCGGCGGCGCGTAAGTTCCAGAGCGAAATCGATGTCGGCCAGGTCGGCATCAATATCCCGATCCCGGTGCCGGTGCCGTTCTTCAGTTTCACCGGTTCCCGTGGTTCCAAGCTCGGCGACCTCGGCCCGTACGGCAAGCAAGTGGTGCAGTTCTACACCCAGACCAAAACCGTCACCAGCCGTTGGTTCGATGACGACACGGTCAATGATGGCGTTAACACCACCATCAACCTGCGCTGATTCGGGAGACGACCATGAAGATTGCATTTATCGGCTTGGGCAACATGGGCGCGCCCATGGCTCGCAACCTGATCAAGGCCGGCCACGCGCTGAACCTGTTCGATTTGAACCAGACGGTGCTCAAGGAACTGGCCGAGCTGGGCGGCACCATCAGCGCTTCGCCACGCGATGCGGCGAAAGACGCTGAGCTGGTGATTACCATGCTGCCGGCGGCGGCGCATGTGCGCAGCGTATGGCTGAATGACGACGGCGTTTTGGCCGGTATCGGCAAAGGTGTACCGGCGGTGGATTGCAGCACCATCGACCCGCAAACCATCCGCGATGTAGCGGCTGCGGCGGCCAAGCAAGGTGTCGTCGTAGCCGACGCCCCGGTCTCCGGCGGCACCGGCGGCGCCGCCGCAGGGACGCTGACTTTCATGGTCGGCGCCACCCCGGAACTGTTCGCCACCCTGCAACCGGTGCTGGCGCAGATGGGCCGTAACATCGTGCATTGCGGCGACGTGGGCACCGGGCAAATCGCCAAGATCTGCAACAACCTGTTGTTGGGCATCAGCATGGTCGGCGTCAGCGAGGCCATGGCGCTGGGCGACGCGTTGGGCATCGACACCCAGGTGCTGGCCGGCATCATTAACAGCTCCACCGGTCGCTGCTGGAGTTCCGACACCTACAACCCATGGCCTGGCGTGATTGAAACCGCGCCGTCGTCCCGTGGCTACACCGGCGGTTTTGGCGCCGACCTGATGCTCAAGGACCTGGGCCTGGCCACCGAAGCCGCGCGCCAGGTGCACCAGCCGGTGATCCTCGGCGCCGTGGCCCAGCAGCTGTATCAGGCGATGAGCCAGCGCGGGGAGGGGGGCAAGGACTTTTCGGCGATTATCAACAGCTACCTTAAAACCAATTAAGGGGAGGGGGGCCGGCGTAAGGCTGGCTCCCGGCTTTTACACCCGTGTTTAAGGGGGCCAATTTGGCAACGATTGAAATCCCCGAAGGGTAATAGCCGAGTGCCCTGCCCGCGGCTTTTTTAAGCCTGGTGTTCAACGCGGAAAAGTTTTTTTGGTTCTCGCCGGTTGCGGGATCCATATAGCTGCCGTCTGCCCGCTGTACCACCCAGTGCAATCCGATCGGCAAGCCGACACACGACACCGCCATGGCCTCTAGTTTTACCTCGTTGCTGTCGAGTGCGGGACCCGGCAGGTCAATAGGGCAGCCAATGCCTCTGAGCTTGTTTTCGATCGTCGGATAAAGCCAGTTCAACCCGGCGACAAGCATGCCCGGGTTCTTTTCCACCTTCATGTCCAAGCCCAAAAGCCTTCCCGCGATGACAAGACTGTCCGGCATCGAATAACCGGCTTGTTCCAGGTCGGTCTGCCCGTGCCTGACGGTTGTGCAGCCGCTGGTGATCCTGTACAGGTCGCTTTCACAACGATTGTCCAACTCCAGTGTGTCGACGCCTAAATGCTCAGACATTGATCCGGTAAGAACCGGGATTTTATCGACCCCCAGTTCTTTGGCCGCGCACAGCAGGGCAGCCGCGCCGCAGGAGTTGGGAAACACCTGCTTTTTGGCAATTTGGCTGACCGGGTCTGGCGGTTGGTGGATGACTGAGTGCCAGGCAGTTGGGGGCGCGGTACGGATCATGATTACCCTCTGGCGACTGTTCAATTCGCTTGATGAAGTCAGTCCAGATCTTGTCGATCAGCCCACGGAAGGCCTGTAGGAAAGCACTTAATACGCCATGAGTTTGGGCCTTAAAGAGCGCACTGGGCCGAATCCGTGTTCAGTGCGCCAAGGCATAGCGGGTCAAGCAAACACAAAATACTTACGCACTGTTTCCACCACTTCCCACGTTCCCTTCATCCCCGGTTCCACCACGAAGATATCCCCAGCCCGCAGGTGAATCGGCTCCATGCCTTCTGGCGTGATGATGCAGTAGCCTTCCTGGAAGTGGCAGTATTCCCACTTCACGTAGTCCACGTACCACTTGCCCGGTGTGCAGATCCAGGTGCCCATGATCTTGCTGCCGTCTTCGCTGGTGTAGGCGTTGAGGTTGACGGTGTGCGGGTCGCCTTCGAGTTTTTCCCATTTGCACGCGTCCAGGACCGGCATTGGGTGGGTGTCGCGCAGTACGGTGATGGGCTTGGACATGATGACTCCTAGGCAGGGAATGGAAAGATCCACCCTAAGGCCTTGGGCGTTGCACCAGTGGTCTGAACTCGACATCGGGATGCCCAGAAGCGCAGCGGTATTTATTTGATATAACCCATCACCAATCCGCTATTTCCTCGCAGTAAGTGCGAAAGATTTCCCGCTTCACGCCAGAATTCGCAAGAAAATTCGCAGCAGGGCCTCGTATCATTCACCCCAGTAACCGCCGAGAGCCTGCAAATGAACCCAATAAAAACGTGGTGGGATATCAGCCCGCCCTTGAGTGCGGCGACCCCGACCTGGCCGGGAGACACGCCGTTCCAGGAAGAGCGCGTGTGGCAGTTCGGCCCGGAGTGCCCGGTGAATGTCGGGCGCATCACCTTGTCGCCGCACACCGGCGCCCATGTGGATGCGCCGCTGCATTACAGCGCCGACGGTGCACCGATCGGTGAAGTGTCGCTGGACGTGTACATGGGGCCGTGTCGGGTGTTGCATTGCCTGGACAGCGGCGCGTTGGTGCAGCCGCATCAGTTGGAAGGGCGTGTGGATAACGTGCCCGAGCGTGTGTTGTTGCGCACTTATCCACAAGCGCCGCTGACCGAATGGGATGCGGACTTCACTGCCATTGCCCCGCAAACCATCGAGCTGCTGGCCAGCCTGGGGGTGCGCCTGATCGGTATCGATACACCCTCGCTGGACCCGCAGCAGTCCAAGACCATGGATTCCCACAACGCCGTGGCCCGCCATGGCATGGCGATTCTCGAAGGCATCGTGCTCGATGACGTACCGGAAGGCGACTATGAACTGATCGCGCTGCCGCTGCGTTTTGCCCACCTGGACGCGAGCCCGGTCCGCGCCATTCTCCGTCCGCTCAAGGAGCCCACGCGATGAGCCAATGTCCTTTCTCTGCTGATTACCAGCCGCCCGAAGAATGGCATAACGCCGAACTGAATTTTTCCGAGTCCATGAGCTACGGCGATTACCTGGACCTGGGCAAAGTCCTCAGCGCCCAGCACCCGCTGTCGCCGAACCACAACGAAATGCTCTTCATCATCCAGCACCAGACTTCCGAGTTGTGGATGAAACTGATGCTCCACGAACTCAAGGCTGCCCGCGAGCACGTACGACTGGGCGAATTGCCGCCGGCGTTCAAGATGCTGGCGCGGGTGTCGCGGATCTTCGATCAACTGGTGCACGCCTGGGCGGTGCTGGCGACGATGACGCCGTCGGAGTACAAGGCCATCCGCCCGTTCCTGGGGCAGTCGTCGGGGTTCCAGTCGTTCCAGTACCGCGAGATCGAATTTATCCTCGGCAATAAAAGTGCGGCGCTGTTGCGGCCTCACGCCCACCGGCCGGAGCTGTTGAACGAGCTGAAAGTGGCGATTGCCACGCCGTCGCTGTATGACGAGGCGATCAACCTGATGATCAAGGCGGGCCTGGCGATTGATCCCAAGCGTGCCGAGCGTGACCCGACGGCGGCGACGGTTCACGATGAGTCCGTGGAGGCGGCGTGGCGGGAGGTGTATCGCGACCCGAACCGTTACTGGGATTTGTATCAGTTGGCCGAGAAGTTTATCGACCTGGAGGATTCGTTCCGCCAGTGGCGCTTCCGCCATGTGACCACGGTGGAGCGGATCATTGGCTTCCAGCCAGGAACCGGTGGCACGGAAGGTGTGGGGTATTTGCGCAAGATGCTCGATACCGTGCTCTTCCCCGAGCTATGGCGAGTACGCTCAACGCTCTAAACAAATGTGGGAGGGGGCTTGTTCCCGATGGCGGAGTGTCAGTCACTTAATAGGTTGACTGGTACTCTGCCATCGGGAGCAAGCCCCCTCCCACAGGGGTTATTGCGCCACGGCTACTTTCGCGTTTCTCATCCGCAACCGATAGGCCACATAGATAATCCCCACCCATACCGGCATCGCATACACCGACTCACGAATCCCTGGGATCGCCAGCATCACGCTGATGATCATCAGCATGAACGCCAGGCACAGGTAGTTGCTGAACGGGAACCAGAAGGTCTTGAACGACGGCGTCACGCCTTGCTCGCCCATGGCTTTGCGGAACTTAATGTGGGTGATGCTGATCAGCGCCCAGTTGATCATCAGCGAGGCAACCACCAGCGCAAACAGCAACTCCAGGGCACTTTGTGGCGCGACGTAGTTGACCACCACGCACAGCATCGTCACCAGTGCCGAAATCGCCAGCGCCCGCAGCGGCACGCCTTGCTTGTTGAGTTTCATCAACGCCTTTGGCGCATCGCCTTGCTCGGCCAGGCCGAACAGCATGCGACTGTTGCAGTACACGCCGCTGTTGTACACCGACAGCGCCGCGGTCAGCACCACGAAGTTGAGGATGTGCGCGGCGGTGTCGTTACCGATCAGCGAGAAGATCTGCACGAACGGGCTGCCGCTGTAGGCATCGCCCGACGCGCCGAGGGTTTGCAGCAGTTGGTCCCACGGGTACAGCGACAGCAACACAGTCAGGGCGCCGACGTAGAAAATCAGGATCCGGTACACCACCTGGTTGATCGCTTTCGGGATCACTTTGCGCGGCTCGCTGGCCTCGGCAGCGGTGATGCCTACCAGCTCCAGGCCACCGAACGAGAACATGATGAACGCCATGGACATCAACAGCCCCATGCCGCCATTCGGGAAGAACCCGCCGTGGCTCCACAGGTTGCTGACCGAGGCTTGTGGGCCGCCGGTGCCGCTGAACAGCAGGTAGCAGCCGAGCGCGATCATGCCGACAATCGCCACCACCTTGATGATCGCAAACCAGAACTCGGCCTCACCGAAGAACTTCACGTTCAGGGTGTTGATCAGGTTCACCGCCACGAAGAACACCAGTGCGCTGACCCAGGTCGGGATTTCCGGCCACCAGAACTGGATGTACTTGCCCACCGCCGTCAGTTCGGCCATGCCCACCAGGACGTAAAGTACCCAGTAGTTCCAGCCTGCCAGGAAGCCTGCGTAGCCGCCCCAGTATTTGTGGGCGAAGTGGCTGAAGGAACCGGCTACCGGCTCTTCGACGATCATCTCGCCGAGCTGGCGCATGATCAGGAACGCGATAAAACCAGCAATCGCGTAGCCCAGGATCATCGACGGCCCCGCCGACTTGAGTACCCCGGCCGAGCCGAGGAACAACCCCGTACCAATCGCCCCTCCCAAGGCGATCAGTTGAATGTGCCGGTTCTTCAGGCCACGCTTGAGGCCTACCGGGTTAACCATGTCATCCGCCATTAACATTCCCTTCTACTTGTTTTTCTCAGGGTTGAGTGCACGCCGCATCAGCCCCTCAGAAGTGCTGAGGGTCAGATATTACTCTGCGTGAACTTTTCGTAATACAACTGAACGCCATCAAGTGCCTGATCCGCCAGCCATTGTTGGACGGATTCGACCATTGGCGGGGGACCGCACAGGTACATATCCGCCGATCTGTCCCGCAATTCGGCCAAGTCAAAATGCTCGGTCAGGTAGCCGCGCTTGCCGGGCCAATCCGCTGAGGGGGCGCTAAGGACTTCGGTGTAGCGGAAGTCCGCGATGCTTGAGGCGTAGGCCTGGATGCGCGCCGCTTCGCACAAGTCCTCGGCACCGCGCACGCCATAGTAGAGGTGCACGGGTTGGTCGCAGCCATTGGCGGCCAGTTCGTCGAGCATGCCCAGCAAGGCCGATAACCCGGTTCCGCCTGCCACCAGCACCAAGGGTTTGGTGACGTGACGCAGGTAGAAGGCGCCCAGGGGCGCTTCCATCAACAGCTCATCGCCCACCTGGCAGCGCTCGCGCAAGTAGTTGCTCATCACCCCGTCGGGCAACAGCCGCACCAAAAACTGCAAGTGATTGCCCGCAAGGTTGGCGAAGGAATACGAGCGCCAACTGTCCGTGCCAGGTACCGACAGCCGTGCGTATTGGCCCGGTAGAAAATCCAGCGCCTGATCCAACTGCACCTGCAGGATCGCCGTACTGGTCGACACCTGCCGTACCGCGCTCACCGTGCCACGTACCTGCACCGGTCCCGGCGCATTGCACAGGCTCGAATCAAAGTCGAAATAGAACGTCGCATCGGACTTCACCCGCGTCTGGCAACTGAGCATTTTGCGTTGTTGCAGGTCGAGGCTGGAGAGGGCTTCCTCATCCACATAGTCCTGGCTGTAGTCGCCGGATTCGCAGCGGCCCTGGCAGGTGCCGCACACCCCTTCGCGGCAATCCAAGGGGATCTTGATGCCGTTGCGCAGCGCTGCATCCAGCAGGATTTCATTCGCGCCCACCGGGAAAAACAGGGTCTTGCCGTCGGCAAAACTGAAGGCCACTTTGTGATTCATGTGTTGTTCTCTGCCTATTTATGACGTACGCACGGCCTGTTGTGGTGAGCGGGCTTTTTGTAGTGAGCGGGCTTGCCCCGCGCTGGGGCGCGTAGCGGCCCCAATAAAGTCACCGCATTTCTCCAGTCAAGCCGTAGTGCCTGCACCAGGGGCCGCTGCGCGCCCCAGCGCGGGGCAAGCCCGCTCACCACAACAAGCCCGATCACCACCACAAAAAGCCCGCTCACTACCACAACAAGGGCGCTTTAGAGGTGATAAAAATCCAGCACCGAGTTGATGGTGTCGTTGAGCAGCAGCGCGTGCTTTCGGGTGATCAACCAACTGTCGCCATCAGGCTTGAGGGTGTAAGTGGCGTGGCCGTAAAACTGCTCCGACGTGGCCAGGCGATAGAACAGCGTGTGCCAGTTCAGTTTCACCTCCAGCGTGCCCTCCGTCCGCTCGGCGATGCGCACGTTGTTGATCAGGTGCAACGTGCGCGGCATCGGCGTGGCCGACGCCGCCTTGCCGGTGCGCAGGCGGAATACGCGGTCTTCCAGGCCCGAACGGTTGGCGTAATAGATCAGCGACATCTCGCGCTTGGGGTCGCGGGTGTAGACGTGTTCCGAGTCCCACTGCGGCAGGTGGAATTCACTCTGCGGGTCGAACAGCTGCACATAGGCGTCCCAGTCCTGCGCATCGCACAGCTCGGACTTGCGGTAGAAGAACTGCTCGATCTGGTACTGCAATTGCGCATTCATCATTCCACCTCCCGCAATTTCAGCGCTTGGTTATCGAGGCCCTTGAGCAGGAACTGCTGCCAGTTGCGATGCTGGTTCACATAGAGGCCTTCGTGGGTGAATTCGGTGCCGGTCATCGCCGGTTGGATGCCGATGGCTTCGCTGTTCGGCGTGGGGCCGGTTTCCCAGCGGTGGCTGCCGCGTGAGATATCGCTCCAGCGTTCAAGCCGGCCCTGGAAACCGCGCTGGGCTTCGCGGAACTCCACCAGGTCATCCGGCGTGCCCATGCCGGACACGTTGAAGAAATCCTCGAACTGGCGAATGCGGTTTTCACGGTCGGCGTCAGACTCGTTTTTCACCCCCAGGCACTGGCTGATGATCTCGGTCTTGTTCCACGCCACGGGGCGGATGATGCGCAGTTGCGAGCTGATCTGGTCGAGAAAGAACAGGCTCGGGTAGATATTCAAATTGCGCAGGCGGTGCATCATCCATTCGGCTTTTTGCTGGCCGTGTTCTTCAATCAGGCGCGGCATGATGGTGGCGTAGCCGGAGCGCACGCTGGGGTTGGGCATGTCGCTGAACAACAGGCTATGGCCGTTGTTGAAGGCGAACCAACCGTCATCGGTGTTGGCGTCGCCGGCGCCAAGCTTGCTGTAGTCCAGGGTGCTGCCTGCGCTAGCGCCATGCTCGGTGTTCACCTGTTGGCGATGCTGCACCGTGGCCACGTAGTTGTAGTGCACGGTGCTGACGTGATAACCGTCCAGGCCGTTTTCGTTCTGCAGTTTCCAGTTGCCGTCGTAGGTGTAGGAGGATTTGCCGGGCAGCACTTCCAGCTCACCGGTAGCGGACTGCGCGACCATCATGTCGAAGAACACGGTGGCATCGCCCAGGAAGTCTTCCAGGCTGTCGGTGCCCTTCACGTCCAGGCTGATGAACACAAAGCCTTTGTAGCTCTCGATACGCGCCTTTTTCAGGCCGCGTGTGGCTTTGTCGAAGCCCTCCGGGTATTCCCCCGGCGCCTTGACCTTCACCAGTCGGCCATCGCTCTTGTAGCACCAGGCATGGAACGGGCAGGTAAAGGTGGACTGGTTGCCTTTGCCGACCCGCGTCAGGGTGGTGCCACGGTGCTGGCAGGCGTTGATCAGCGCATTGAGCTGGCCTTCGCCATCGCGGGTGATGATCATCGGCTGGCGCCCGGCGCGCATCGTTACGAAGTCGTGGTTATGGGCCAGTTCGCTTTCGTGGCAGGCATAGATCCAGTTCTTTTCGAAGATCAGTTCCATCTCCAGATCGAACAGTTCCGGCTCGGTGAACATGTGGCGGGCGATACGGAATACTTCGTCTGCCGGGCGAAAGTCCAGGCAGCCTTCGATAAACGTTTTCCACTGCTCGACGCTTCTTGCACCACTCATGGGAGGCACCTTTTTGATAGGGGCTAATCGGTGGTTTATTAGAGGCAGCGGGGCAGGGCGCGGGCTATCCGCTTAATGGGGGAACCTGGGCCGAAAAATGGGCAGCAAATACCCAACCCGGTGCAGCACGGTGACGGGATGCGCTACTGTCTGGCAGGGCAATTGTCGGAAAAGACCGCTTCTTATCCACTTAATCGACCGTTGCTATCCACCCAGTGGCCATTGCGCTGGCGTGGCGCATTACTTGCTGTCCTACACCAACGACGCGCCGCCAGAGCGCGCAACAGCCTAACCGCCGTGGGTGCACCCTGATGAGCAGCCAAACGATTCAACGCTTCGACCTGGAAGGCGCCCGCAGCTGGATGTCCGGCATTTGCGGGCCCCATCGCCTGGCCACCGCCACGCCTGAGCGCCTGCGTTTTCACCACAGTGCCAACGTGTTCAAGTCCCGCGCCACCACCCTGGGCGTGATCGAGTACGGCACGGACGTGACCATCGACATCGAAGACGCCGAGCACTTCAGCAGCTACAGCCTGAGCCTGCCCCTGGTGGGTGAGCAGGAGCTGAGCAAGAACGGTGAGCGCCTGAGTTCCAACCGCGACCAGGGCGTGATCATCTCGCCCAACGAGCATCAGGTGCTCGCGATCTCCGGCGACTGCCGCAAGTTGCAGGTGGTGATCACGCGCGCGGCCATGAGTGAGTCGCTGGAAGGTTTGCTGCAACGGCCCATTGAAGCGCCGTTGCGCTTTGAGTCGGTGATGGACGCGGTAGAGGGGGCGTCGGCGTCGTGGTGGCGCATGGCGCGTTACTTCATCGCCGAGCTGGAGCACGGCAGCGAGCTGTATGAGCAGGCTGCCTTTACCCGTGACCTGGAAAGCTCGCTGATCAAGGGCCTGATCCTGGCCCAGCCGAACAACTACTCCGAAGAACTGCGCGATGTCCTGGGGGTGAAACTGCCGCATTACCTGATCCGTGCGCGCCAGTACATCCACGACAACGCCCGCGAAGCCGTGCACCTGGAAGACCTGGAAGCTGCTGCGGGGGTGTCGCGGTTCAAGCTGTTCGATGCCTTTCGCAAATACTTCGCCCTGTCGCCCATGGCCTATTTGAAGAAGTACCGGCTAGGCGCCGTGCGCCAGGAAATCCTTGAGCACGGCTCCACCCGCACCATCTCCGAGATCGCCCTGGGCTGGGGCTTTACCCACCTGGGACGGTTCTCGGCGGAGTACCGCAAGCTGTTCGATGAGTCGCCGAGCCAGACGTTGCAGCGCAAGCGTGTGCGCGGTAGTTAAACATTGGATCTTCAGTGTGTGGGACATCTCAGATCAGTTCTTCCACCAGTTGCAGGCAATGACTCAACCCCGGCGACTGATCATGCACCCGCCGGCTGAGAATGATCGGCGACGTCGCCGTGGCTTCCACAATCGGCGTATAGCCAATATCCGCGCGGTGCAGCACCTGCACCGAGGCGGGTACCAGCGTCACGCCCATGCCGGCGCCGACCAGGCCGATGGCGGTCTGCAACTCGTTGGTCCACTGCGCCACCTTGAGGCCCAAGCCATGGGCATCAAACAGCGCGATCACATGGTCGGCATAGCTGGGGCGCGGGTTGCCGGGGTAGAGCACAAACGGTTCGGCGGCCAGTTGAGCCAGCGTGGCCGGCGCGCCCAGCAGCGGGTGGCCAGCCGGCAGCACGGCGACCAGCCGGTCCTCGACCAGCACGCGCTGGACAATGGCCGGGTCGTCGATACGAATCCGCCCGAACCCCACATCGATCCGCCCAGCCTTGAGCGCTTCAACCTGTTGCAAGGTGGTCATTTCCGACAGCCCCAACTCCAGCTCCAGCGCCTCATGGCTGCGCAGTCGCCGAATCAATTCCGGCAGCACGCCGTACAGGGTCGAAGGCGCAAAGCCGATGCCCAGCCAGGTCTTTTCACCCAGGCCGATACGTCGCGTGTTGTCGCAGACCTTGTTCAGTTGTTCCAGCAGCGCATTGGCGTGTTCATAGAAAAACCGCCCGGCCTCGGTCAGCCGCAGCGGTCGGCTACGTTCGAGCAAAATGACGCCCAGCTCATCCTCCAATTGCTGGATCTGTCGGCTCAACGGCGGCTGGGCGATGTGCAGGCGTTCGGCGGCGCGGGTGAAATTCAGGGTTTCCCCCAGCACCTGGAAATAGCGCAGGTGACGCAGTTCCATAATGGCTCCTTTCATACCTTGCGGGTATTGCTTGAGACCCATTCTATATTGGAAGCCTTTAAAGATAAGGGACAGAATCGGCTCAAACCTAAAAATAACCCAGCGGGTATAGCCATGCCGATTTGCCCCATCGAGTCGATCGACACGATCATTGTCGACCTCCCGACCATTCGCCCGCACACGCTGGCGATGCACACCCTGCAAAACCAGACCCTGGTGGTTATCCGCCTGCGCTGCGCCGACGGCATCGAGGGCATCGGCGAAGCCACCACCATTGGCGGCCTGAGCTACGGCAATGAAAGCCCCGACAGCATCAAGGTCAACATCGACCGCCACTTCGCGCCGCTGCTGATCGGCCAGAACGCCAGCAATATCAACGCCGCCATGTTGCGCCTGGAGCGCAGCATCCGTGGCAACACGTTTGCCAAGTCCGGTATCGAAAGCGCCTTGCTCGATGCCCTTGGCAAGCGCCTGAACCTACCGGTCAGCGAACTGCTCGGTGGCCGCGTGCGCGAGGCACTGCCGGTGGCCTGGACCCTGGCCAGCGGCAACACCGAAAAGGACATTGCCGAGGCGGAAAAGATGCTCGACCTGCGCCGCCATCGCATCTTCAAATTGAAAATCGGTGCTGGCGAAGTCAGACATGACCTGGCCCATGTGCTCGCGATCAAAAAGGCCTTGGGTGACCGCGCCAGTGTGCGCGTTGACGTCAATCAAGCCTGGGACGAAGCAGTGGCACTGCGGGCGTGCAAGGTGCTCGGCGACAACGGCATCGACCTGATCGAACAGCCCATCTCACGCAACAACCGTGGCGGCATGGCGCGGCTTAATCTGTCGAGCCCGGCGCCGATCATGGCGGATGAATCCATCGAGTGTGTCGAGGATGCGTTCAACCTGGCCCGCGAAGGCGCGGCGTCGGTGTTCGCCCTCAAGATCGCCAAGAACGGCGGCCCGCGCGCGGTGTTGCGCACCGCGGCGATTGCCGAGGCAGCGGGGATCGGCCTGTATGGCGGCACCATGCTCGAAGGTGGCATCGGCACCCTGGCGTCGGCGCATGCTTTCCTCACGCTGAACAAACTGGCGTGGGACACCGAACTGTTCGGCCCGCTGCTGCTCACCGAAGACATCCTCACCGAGCCACCGGTGTACCGCGATTTCCAACTGCATGTCTCCAATGCACCGGGCCTGGGCCTGGCCATCGATGAAGAGCGTTTGGCGTTCTTCCGTCGTGACAAACACTAAGAGGCACCTGCCATGTTGTTCCACGTAAAAATGACCGTGAACCTGCCCGTCGACATGAGCCCCGAGCGCGCTGCCAGCCTCAAGGCTGACGAAAAAGCGCTGGCGCAGCGGCTGCAGGAGCAAGGTAAGTGGCGCCACCTGTGGCGCATCGCCGGGCACTACGCCAACTACAGCGTGTTCGACGTCGACAGCGTGCAAGAGCTGCACGACCTGCTGATGCAACTGCCGCTTTACCCCTACATGGCCATCGAAGTGAACGCTCTGTGCCGGCACCCGTCGTCGATCCATGAGGACGACCGCTAGGTCGGTGATGCACCCAATAATGACAAGATGAGGAATGCACCATGTCCACCCGACTGTCCCAGACTGCCCATGCCCAACAGTTTCTCGAAGAAGCCAGCGGCAACCTTAACGACGCCGGCAACCCGCGCACCAAGGCGCTGATCTATAGGATCCTGCGCGACACCGTGAACATCATCGAAGACCTCGACGTGACCCCGGAAGAGTTCTGGAAGGCGGTCAATTACCTCAATGAGCTGGGCAAGCACCAGGAAGCCGGTCTGCTCGCCGCCGGGCTGGGCCTGGAGCATTATCTGGACTTGCTGATGGACGCCGCTGATGAAGAAGCCGGTAAATCCGGCGGCACCCCGCGCACTATCGAAGGCCCGCTGTATGTGGCCGGTGCGCCGTTATCGAAGGTCGAGGCGCGGCTGGACGATGGCCAGGACGACGCGGTGCCGCTGTTCATGCGTGGGCAGGTGCGCGACACCGACGGCAAGCCGTTGGCGGGGGCGATTGTGGACGTGTGGCAGGCCAACACCGGCGGTACGTATTCGTGGTTTGATCCGACGCAATCCGAATTCAACCTGCGCCGACGCATCGAGACCGATGCCCAGGGCAACTACCGATTCCGCAGTATCGTGCCATCCGGCTACGGCTGCCCGCCGACCGGGCCGACTCAGCAGTTGCTCGATCAACTGGGGCGCCACGGGCAGCGGCCGGCGCATATCCACTTCTTCATTTCGGCGCCGGGGCATCGGCACCTGACCACGCAGATCAACCTCTCGAACGACCCGTACCTGCATGATGATTTTGCCTACGCGACGCGGGATGAGTTGATCGCCGAGATTCGCTTCAGTGAGGATCCGCAGCTGGCGCGCGAGTTTGGCGTGGAAGGGCGGTTTGCGCAGATTGATTTTGACTTTGAGTTGCAGGTGGCGGATGCCCCGGTGGAGCAGAAGCGCATGCAACGCGTCCGTGCCCTGGAAGATTGATCAACGCGGTAAAAAAGTGTGGGAGGGGGCTTGCTCCCGATAGCAGTGTGTCAGTCACTGATAGGTCTACTGATACGCCGCTATCGGGAGCAAGCCCCCTCCCACATTTGACCGATGGTGTTGCGGTTATTTGCGTACCACCAGGTCCAACACCTCATCCCTATCCTTGATTTTCTGCAACACAATCTCCGAGCGAATATCCATCACCCCCGCCGTGCGGTTCAGGTGGTTCACGATAAAGTCCGAAAAGTGCTTGAGGTTGCGCGCCTGCACCCGCAGCACATAGTTGCTGGCACCGGTGATTACATACGCACTGGCGACTTCCGGCCAGCCCTGCACCTTCTTGATAAACGTCTCGTGCCAATCCTCCACATCCTGGCGCAGGGACAGGTGCACGATGGCCTCCAGCTCGATCCCCAATTGCTCGGCATTCAGCACCGCGCGGTAGCCGCAGATGATGCCTTCGCTCTCCAGCAGACGCAGACGGCGCAGGCACGCGGAGGGCGACAGCGCGACTTTTTCCGCCAGTTCCTGGTTGCTGATGCGGCCATCCTGTTGCAGGAAATGCAGGAGGCGCAGGTCGGTGGCGTCGAGAATCATGGTTAGAATAAATCCGCGTGTTTGGGGGTTAAATTCGAATTTCCTACAGCTTAATTAGCCTGTTGCCCGTCACTTTGCACGAAAATTCTCTAAAACTTCGTTCAAAATTTGGTCCATTCTTACTTATAAAAACCAGGACAGCCCATGACCACTCGAAGCCATTGCCAAGCCCTCGACGCGCAGGACTCGCTGGCGCCATTGCGCAGTCAGTTCGCCTTGCCCGAGGGGGTGATCTACCTCGATGGCAACTCTCTCGGTGCCCGTCCGGTGGCGGCGTTGGCGCGGGCGCAGGCGGTGATTGTCGAAGAGTGGGGCAATGGCCTGATTCGCAGCTGGAACAGCGCCGGTTGGGCGGACTTGTCCCAGCGCCTGGGCAACCGCCTGGCACCGCTGCTCGGTGCGCGTGACGGCGAAGTGGTGATTACAGACACCACCTCCATCAACCTGTTCAAGGTGCTCAGCGCCGCGTTGAGCGTGCAGCGTCAACGCCAGCCGAATCGCAAGGTGATCGTCAGCGAGGCGAGCAACTTTCCCACCGACCTGTACATCGCCGAGGGCCTGGCCGAACTGCTGCAACACGGCTATTCCTTGCGCCTGGTGAACAGCCCGGACGAATTGCCCCAGGCCATTGACCAGGACGTGGCGGTGGTGATGCTCACCCACGTCAACTACAAGACCGGCTACATGTACGACATGCAGGCGCTGACCGCCCTGAGCCATGAGTGTGGCGCGTTGAGCCTCTGGGACCTGGCGCACTCGGCGGGCGCAGTGCCTATCGACCTGCATCAGGCCGGTGCCGATTACGCGATCGGCTGCACCTACAAGTACCTCAACGGTGGCCCGGGCTCCCAGGCATTTGTGTGGGTCAACCCGGCGTTGGTGGACCTGGTGCGTCAGCCGCTGTCGGGCTGGTTCGGGCACACCCGGCAGTTCGCCATGGAATCGACTTACGCACCGAGTGCCGGTATCGCACGCTACCTGTGCGGCACGCAGCCGATCACCTCGCTGGCGATGGTGGAGTGCGGCCTGGAGATTTTTGCCCAGACCGACATGGCCAGCTTGCGCAGCAAATCCCTGGCGTTGACCGACCTGTTTATTGCGCTGGTGGAAACGCGTTGCGCGGCCCATGAACTGGTGTTGATCACCCCGCGTGAGCACGCCCGGCGTGGTAGCCATGTGAGCTTCGAGCACCCTGAAGGCTACGCCGTGATCCAGGCCTTGATCGCCCGTGGCGTGATCGGTGACTACCGCGAGCCGCGCATCATGCGTTTCGGATTTACGCCGTTGTACACAAGCTTCACTGAGGTCTGGGACGCCGTGGAAATCCTCGGCGACATCCTCGACAACCACACCTGGAACCAGCCGCAATTCAAAGTCCGTAACAGCGTCACCTGACACAACGCCGATCAAACTGTGGCAGGGGGCTTACCCCCTCCCACAGGGGATCTGCGTGAATATCCAAACGGTGCAATCACAATAATAAAGGGGCACACCACGTGACCACGCCAGACACCGGCTTTGCCGAGATCACCCACCGCGAACTGGGCCTGCGGCGCCAGCTCACTTCCGGCCAGATGAGCATGATCGCCATCGGTGGCGCCATCGGCACCGGGCTGTTCATGGGCAGCGCCTACGCCATCGGTTATGCCGGGCCCAGTGTGCTGGTGAGCTACGCCATCGGCGCGTTGATCACGTTGCTGCTGATGGGATGCCTGGCGGAGATGACGGTGGCCCATTCCACCTCGGGCTCCTTCGGCGCCTACGCCGAGTTCTACATCAGCCCGCTGGCCGGTTTCCTGGTGCGCTACGCCTACTGGGCGGCGATTGTGCTGGCGGTGGGCGCCGAGGTTACGGCGGTGGCGATGTACATGAAGTACTGGTTCGCCAACGTGCCGGAATGGGTGTGGATCGTGTCGTTTTCCAGCGCGCTGATCCTGCTCAACGCCATCAGCGTGAAGACCTTCGGTAACTTCGAATACTGGTTCTCGACGATCAAGATCAGCGCCATCGTCGGCTTCATCCTCCTTGCCGTGTACGTGGTATTCGGTTCCGGCAACCCGGACTACGGCGTGCAGAACTACACGGCCCACGATGGTTTTTTCCCCCATGGCCTGAGCGGCATGTGGATCGCGGTGATCGTGTCGATCTTCAGCTACCTGAGTGTGGAGATGATTGCCGTGGCTGCCGGTGAAGCGGCGGACCCGGAACAGGCGGTGAAGAAAGCCTTCCGCGCCACCCTCGTGCGCCTGGTGGTGTTTTATCTGCTGACCCTGGCGCTGATGCTGGCCATCGTGCCGTGGAACCAGGCCGGGCAGACCCAAAGCCCGTTCGTCACAGTGATGCAGACCATCGGTATTCCCGGCGCCACCGGGGTGATGAATTTCGTGATCCTGATCGCGGCGCTGTCGGCGATGAACAGCCAGCTTTACATCACCACGCGCATGATGTTCAGCCTGTCCCGCGCCGGCTTTGCGCCCAAGTCAATGGGCGCCTTGAGCAAGAGCGGCATTCCGCTGAACGCGTTGCTGCTGTCCAGCTCGGGCATTGCCCTGGCGACCTTGCTGAACGTGGTGTACCCGGAAAGCTCGTTCACCCTGATGATGGCGATTTCGATGTTTGGCGCGATCTTTACCTGGTTCATGATCTTCCTCACGCACCTGTGCTTCCGCCGTTACCGCAAGCGCCATGGCGGGCCGAAGCTGTCGTTCCAACTGCGGTTGTTTCCCTACAGCACCCTGCTTGGCCTGGTGCTGATGGGCGCGGTAATGATCACCACCTATTTCACCGAGGCGTTCAAGATGACCCTGGTGTTTGGCGTGCCGTTCCTGCTGATTCTGTCGGCGGTGTACTACGGGTTTTTCCGCAAGGGCAGGGCCAAGGCGTCGAACAAGGCTTTGGCGTAACCGGGCAGATGCTCAAACGCGCGCGCGCAGAGCAGTAGCCTGCGACAGGCCCAGTCCTCTGTGAGCGGCTGGGCCTTGAAGCAACGTTCTGAACGCCAACGCTCCAGTGCCGCCTGGGGCACGATACCCAGGCCGGCGCCACGGGCGACCATGCGAATCACCCCATCAAACCCCTCGGCACGGATGCGTGTCTGCAAGCGGAAACCGGCGTGCAGCGCCTGTTCTTCCAGGTACACCGCCAGGGCGCTGTCAGCGGCCAGGCCGACGTAGTCGTGTTGGAGGCTGTCGATGAAGCTCACGTGTTGCGTGGTGAGCGGATGGTCCAGCGGCATGATCAATACCAGCGGGTCATCGCGAAACGGCAGGGTTTGCAGGCCGTGGGTGTCGACGGCGTCGGAAATGATCCCGAGGTCTGCCGTGCCCTGGCGCAAGGCCTGGGTAATGCGCAGGCTCGGCAGCTCCTGCAGGTCGATATCGAGGTTAGGATGCTCGCGCAAAAAGTCCGCCAGCAGTTCGGGCAGGTATTCGCTGAGGGCGGTGGTGTTGCACAGCAGGCGCACCTGGCCTTTGACGCCGTTGGCGTATGCCGCCAGGTCCTGTTGCAGGTGCTCGGCCTGTTGCAGCAACAGCCGGGCGTGACGGGCGAGGGCTTTACCGGCGGGCGTGGGTGTGACGCCACGGCGGCCGCGTTGAAAAAACTCGATACCCAGCGACGCCTCCATTGCACGGATACGCGCACTGGCGGCGGCCAGGGACAAATGACTGCGGGCCGCCCCGGCGGTGATGTTGCCGGTGTCGACGATGTGCAGGTAAAGGCGCAGGTCTATCAGGTCAAAGTGCATGGGCACCAGCCTCAGGCAAAACGAGAGTCTGCCTCAGTATATGGCGCATTTTCCAACGCGCCTCAATGCTCGACAATCCGCCCATGAATACCTTCCTCGCGTTCTACCAACATATCGGCCCCGCCTTGACGCTGCTGGTGATCGGCACCTTCCTGCTGGCCGGTACCGTCAAAGGCGTGATCGGCCTCGGTCTGCCCACCGTCGCCATGGGCCTGCTCGGCCTGGCTATGCTCCCGGCGCAGGCAGCCGCATTGCTGATCATTCCCTCGACCGTGACCAATCTGTGGCAACTGGCATTCGGCGGTCACCTGAGCGCCTTGATCAAGCGCCTCTGGCCGATGCTGCTGCTGATCTTCCTCGGCACCGGGCTTGGCACGTTATGGCTGGGCATGGACGGGGGTGGCTGGGTCGTTCATGCGTTGGGCGGGGCGTTGCTGGTGTATGCACTGAGCGGCTTGTTCCTGCCCTCGTTCAAGGTAGCGCCGCACACCGAACGCTGGCTGGGCCCGCTGTGCGGGGGGATCACCGGCATCATCACCTCGGCGACCGGTGTGTTTGTGATTCCTGCCGTGCCGTATCTGCAAGCCCTCGGCTTGAGCCGTGATCAGTTGGTGCAAGCGCTGGGGCTGTCATTCACCGTGTCGACGCTGGCACTCGCTGCCGGTTTGGCCTGGCGCGGCACTTTGGGCGGTGGAGAGCTGAACGCGTCATTGCTGGCGCTGGTGCCGGCGCTGTTGGGCATGTGGTTGGGCCAGGTGGTGCGCCAGCGCATCAGTGCGCTGTTGTTCAAGCGCGTGTTCTTCATCGGCATGGCGTTGCTCGGCGGCCATCTGCTGATCAGTGGGACGTGATGAAGCGCCCGGCGATCGAGGCTCATGTGGTGCGCTACGAGCCGCATCTGGCGCAGGTGTTTAATTTCTCGGTGTAAGCTGCTGTGAACCGATAACGAGGCGCGCCCGTGAAAGCCCGATCCGATGAGCTACAGATCTTCGTCAGCGTGATTGAATGCGGTTCGATTTCCGCTGCCGCCGAGCAGGTCGGGCAGACGCCCTCGGCGGTCAGCCGCACCTTGTCGCGCCTGGAGGCCAAGCTCGACACCACGCTGATCAACCGCACGACGCGGCGCATGGACCTGACCGAGGAGGGCAAGTACTTCTTCGAACAGGCCAAGGTGATCTTGGCGCACATGGAGGCGTTGGAAGAGCGCCTGTCGTCGCGCCAGAAGAAACCGGCGGGGCGCCTGCGCATCAATGCTGCCGTGCCGTTCATGCTGCATGGGATCGTGCCGTACATCGCCGAGTTTCGCAGCCTCTACCCGGAGATCCTGCTGGAGCTGAACAGCGATGACTTGATCATCGACCTGCTGGAACAGAGCACGGACATCGCCATTCGCATTGGCGCCCTGGCTGACTCCACCCTGCATGCGCGCGCGCTCGGTTCTACGCCGTTGCATATCCTCGCCAGCCCCGAGTACCTCAAGCAACACGGCACGCCAACCACGGTCGCCGAGTTGGCGGGCCACACGCTGCTGGGGTTCACCCAGACCGAAACCCTCAACCACTGGCCGCTGCGCCATGTGGAGGGCGACCGCTGGTTGATCCAGCCCCGCGTGGCGGCGTCCAGCGGCGAAACCGTGCGGCAATTGGCGCTGGAAGGGCAGGGCATCTGCTGCCTATCGAACTTCATGACCGTCGACGATATTGACGCCGGTCGCCTGGTGCCGGTGCTGGAGGCGTTCAACAGTGGTTATCGCCAGCCGATCCACGCGGTGTTCTATCGCAACTCGCAGTTGGCGTTGCGCATCCAGTGTTTCCTCGACTTTATCCAGGCCAAACTGGCGCGGTATGCCTGCTGATTCGTGATCTGCACGCAAGAGTGAATTGGGCAGCAGGGGCTTATTCGTCAGGGATGAGCCCTTGATACTGAGCTCATCACTTACCCAGTCAGGAGCACTCTCCATGAACGTATTCGTTACCGGCGCCGCCGGTTTTATCGGTGGTTCCATCGCCACCGGCCTGGTCAAGGCTGGCCACACGGTAACCGGCCTGGTGCGCAGCGCTGAGCAAGCGGCTGAGATGACCGCCTTGGGCATCACCCCGGTGATCGGCACCCTTGACGACGACGCCGTGTTGACCGAACAAGCGCAGAAGGCCGACGCGGTGATCAATGCCGCGAGCAGCGACCATCGCGTCGCCGTGGAAACCCTGTTGACGGCATTGCAGGGCTCGAACAAGCCGTTCCTGCACACCAGCGGTTCGAGCATTGTCGGTGATGCGTCGGGTGGCAAGTCCAGCGATGTCATTTACGTTGAAGACAATCTGCCGGAGCCGACCGTCGACAAGGCTGCCCGCGTGGCCATCGACAACCTGATCCTGGCGGCGGCCCATGACGACGTGAATTCAGCGGTGATCTGCAACACCCTGATCTACGGCCACAGCCTGGGCGTGAAGCGCGACAGCGTGCAATTGCCGCGTCTGCTCAAGCAGGCACGCAAAAGCGGCGTGGTGCGCCATGTGGGCAGTGGGCAGAACATCTGGTCCAACGTGCACATTGATGACGTGGTGGCGCTGTACCTGCTGGCACTGACCAAGAACGTGCCGGGCACCTTCTACTTCGTGGAAAGCGGCGAGGCGTCGTTTATCGACATGACCACCGCGATTGCCGAAGCCCTGAACCTGGGCAAACCGCAGGATTGGCCTTTGGCCGACGCTGAAGCCGAGTGGGGCTATGAAATGGCCAACTATGGCTTGGGCTCCAACAGCCGGGTGCGTGGTAAGCATGCCCGTGAGTTGCTGGGCTGGGTGCCCAAGCGTACGTCGGTCGTGGAGTGGATTCGCCACGAAATGGTGTGATGTTCACCTGAGTCCGAGGTGTCGCCATCGGGGGCTCGCCCCTCCCACATGTGTTGGCATTCCAAGCGTGGAACTCGGTCAACTGTGGGAGGGGGCTTGTCCCCGATGGGTTCGACTTGGTCTCCCTGACTAGCTCCCCTCGCCGCAATTCCGTACCATTCCCCGCCTTATCCCCCGCATTACCCTGGTACCTCATGAACCTCACCCGTCTGCGCGCCGATGCCCTGGCTGGCCTCACCACGTCTTTTGCGCTGCTGCCCGAATGCATTGCCTTCGCCCTTGTGGCTCACCTCAACCCGCTGATGGGGCTCTATGGCGCCTTTATCATCTGCACACTGACCGCGTTATTCGGCGGTCGCCCTGGCATGGTGTCCGGTGCGGCAGGCTCGATGGCGGTGGTGATCGTCGCGTTGGTGGTTCAGCACGGCGTGGAGTATCTGCTGGCCACGGTATTGCTGGGCGGGCTGATCATGGTCGCCTTCGGCCTGTTGCGCCTGGGCAAGCTGGTGCGCATGGTGCCGCATCCGGTGATGCTGGGCTTCGTCAACGGCCTGGCGATCATCATTGCCCTGGCGCAGTTGGAGCATTTCAAGAGCGGTGAACACTGGCTCACGGGCACGTCGCTGTACGTGATGACCGGCCTGGTGCTGGTGACCATGGCCATCGTCTACCTGCTGCCACGCATCACCCGCGCCGTGCCGCCCGCGCTGGTGGCGATCCTGGGCGTCGGCCTGGCGGTGTACCTGCTCGGCCTGCCGACCCGCACGTTGGGTGACATGGCCCACATCGCCGGCGGCCTGCCGACCTTCGCGCTACCGCAGATTCCGTGGAACCTGGAAACCTTGGGCATCATTGCCCCCTACGCGTTCCTGATGGCCATGGTCGGCCTGCTGGAAACCCTGCTGACCCTCAACCTCACCGATGAAATCACCGAGACCCGTGGCTACCCGGACCGTGAAAGCGTGGCGCTGGGCGCGGCCAACATGGTTTCGGGCGTATTCGGCGGCATGGGCGGTTGCGCGATGATCGGGCAAACCGTGATCAACCTCAGCTCCGGCGGGCGCGGGCGTTTCTCCGGGGTGTTTGCCGGGGTGATGATCCTGTTGTTCATTCTGTTCCTGTCGCCGTTGATCGAGCGGATCCCGCTGGCGGCGTTGGTGGGCGTGATGTTCGTGGTGTCCCAGCAGACCTTCGCCTGGGCGTCGCTGCGGGTGATCAACAAGGTGCCGCTCAATGACGTGCTGGTGATCATCGCGGTGACGGTGATCACCGTGTTCACCGACCTGGCCACGGCGGTGCTGTGCGGGATCGTGATTGCGGCGCTGAATTTCGCCTGGCAACAAGCGCGGGAGCTGTATGCGGATGAGCACCTGGAAGCCGATGGCAGCAAGCTCTATCGCCTGCATGGCACGTTGTTCTTTGCCTCGACAACGCCGTTTTTGAATCAGTTCGACCCGGCCAACGACCCGGACCAGGTGACGCTGGATTGCCGTCACCTGAGTTTTGTCGACTATTCAGCGATTGCCGCCTTGATGACCCTGCGTGAGCGTTACACCAAGGCGGGCAAGCACTTGCGGGTGCTGCATTTGTCCGAGCGCTGCAAGAAGTTGCTCAAGCGTGCCAAAGTTCACCACGACTGATTGAGCCGCTTCTGCATTACCGGGCTGGTCTGCAGAGCGCAGCGCTGCGAAGGTTTTTGGGGCCGCTGCGCAGCCCAGCGGGAGCAAGCTCCCTCGCCACGGGAGGTCGGCTTGTGCAGTTATGGCCCGACCAGGTCTTCCAGCTCTTGGGCGCGGGTTTGGGTCATGTCGAGCACGCAGCCGGAGCCGTTGACCTGGTCGAGGGTGCCGCCGGTGGCGGAGCCTGCGAAACCGCAATTGGCGTCACGGTATTTTATCCACAGGCGCTGCACGTCTTGCAGTTGCTGTTTGCGCGCGCCTTCCTGGGCGGCGAGGGCGGTCTTGTAGGCCCTGTTCAGGCGCGCATCCTGCACCTTGGTTTCCTTGGCGTTGCAACCGACCATGTCTGCGGTCGTATTGGCGCTGTCCATGCATTTTTTCAAGGCGGCGTTGTCGGCGGCCGAGGCGGTGCCGCAGAGGGCGAGAAGCATAGCGCTGGCGGCAAGGGCGGTGCGAATCATGGTCGGTGTTCCTGGGCATGAGTGGAGGCGCATTCTATGACTCGATGGCGCACGTTGAGTTTCCGGCATCGTCTGATCTTCATGTAAGAACACCCCTCGAATTTTCATACACGGTTGTCGGGCATATCCCAGCGCGACACCGCTTGTCCGTTGGCGAAAATTACTTTCATAAAAATTGAAAACACTCCTCGGTAATGATTTATGAGTTTCACAACTCATTCGACGTGACCCTTTCCGAGGAGTACCGCATGGCCGCATCACCGGGCTTGGGGCTATTGGCATACGCTGCCATCGCCATCATTGCTTTGATCGTGCTGATTGCACGTTACCGGCTCAATCCGTTTATCGTCATCACCCTGGTGTCCATCGGCCTGGCGCTGATGGCCGGGATGCCGGCGGACACCATTATGGGCTCTTACGAAGCGGGCGTCGGCAAGACCCTGGGGCATATCGCCCTGGTCGTGGCGCTGGGCACCATGCTTGGCAAGATGATGGCCGAGTCCGGCGGTGCCGAGCAGGTGGCGCGTACGTTGATCAACCGGTTTGGCGAGCGCAATGCGCACTGGGCCATGGTGTGCATCGCCTTTCTGGTGGGATTGCCGCTGTTTTTCGAGGTGGGTTTTGTGCTGCTGGTGCCGATCGCCTTTACCGTGGCGCGGCGTGTGGGCGTGTCGATCCTGATGGTCGGTTTGCCGATGGTCGCCGGCCTGTCGGTGGTGCATGCGCTGGTGCCGCCGCACCCGGCCGCGATGATGGCGGTGCTGGCGTATAACGCATCGGTGGGGCAGACCGTGCTGTATGCGATCCTCATTGGTATCCCCACGGCAATCATCGCCGGCCCGCTCTACGCCAAATTCATTGTGCCGCGCATTCACCTGCCGGCGGAAAATCCGCTGGAACGCCAGTTCATCGACCGCGAACCGCGTACACGCTTGCCAAGCTTTACGCTGACCATGGGCACCATTCTGTTGCCGGTGGTGCTGATGATGATCGGCGGCTGGGCCAACGTGATTTCCACGCCGGGCACCGGTTTCAACCAGTTCCTGCTGTTTATCGGCAACTCGGTGATTGCGCTGCTGGTGGCGACCTTGGTGAGCTTCTGGACCTTGGGTATTGCGCAGGGTTTCAACCGCGAGTCGATCCTCACGTTCACCAATGAATGCCTCGCGCCGACCGCGAGCATCACCTTGCTGGTGGGGGCGGGGGGCGGCTTGAACCGGATCCTGGTGGACGCCGGAGTGACTAACGAAATTCTTGGTCTGGCCCACGCGTTCCACTTGTCGCCGCTGGTGATGGGGTGGCTGTTTGCCGCGTTGATGCGGATCGCCACGGGCTCGGCCACCGTTGCCATGACCACCGCCTCTGGTGTTGTAGCACCGGTCGCCATGGGCCTGGGTTATCCACACCCCGAATTGCTGGTGTTGGCCACCGGTGCGGGCTCGGTGATCTTTTCCCACGTGAACGACGGCGGCTTCTGGCTGATCAAGGAATACTTCAATATGACGGTGATCCAGACCTTCAAGACCTGGACCGTGCTGGAGACGTTGATTTCTGTGGTGGCATTCGGTCTCACCTACGGCCTGTCTCTTGTTTTATGAGCCTCATTTTGTAACCCGGAGACCCCATGGACATCCTCTACCAGATCCGCGCCCGTCAGGATTCCTTCAGCGCCGGCGAAGGGCGTATCGCCAAGCTGATGCTCGATGATGTGGGCTTTGCCGCGTCGGCCAGCCTGGAGGCATTGTCCCAACGGGCCGAGGTCAGCACGGCCACCTTGTCGCGGTTCGCGCGCAGTGTGGGGTGTAGGGACTTGCGTGACTTGCGCCTGCAATTGGCGCAGGCCAGTGGGGTCGGCAGTCGCTTCCTCGACCCTGCGGGGTTACCGGAGCAATCGGCGTTTCATCGGCAGATCCTGGGGGATATCGAGGCGACGTTGCGCCAGCACTTGTCCGGGTTCAACCAGGCGAGCTTTGTTGATGCGGTCAACCTGCTGGGCAAGGCGCGGATGATCCATGCGTTCGGTATGGGCGGCCCGTCGAGCCTGTGCAGCGATGAGTTGCAGGTACGGCTGGTGCGTCTGGGCTATCCGATTGCCGCCTGTCATGACCCCGTGATGATGCGTGTCACGGCCGCGACCCTGGGGCCGGAGCATGCGCTGATCGTGTGCTCCTTGACCGGCCTCACCCCCGAACTGCTGGACGTGGTGGAACTGGCGCGCAACTACGACGCGCGCATCGTCGCCATCACCCTTGCGGATTCACCCTTGGCGCAACTGGCAGATGTGCTGCTGCCGCTGCAACCGGCCGAAACCAGCTTTATCTACAAACCCACGGCGGCGCGCTACGGCATGCTGCTGGCCATCGACCTGCTCGCTACCGAGCTGGCCTTGGCCCTGCCGGACGACAACCAGGAGCGCCTGCGCCGGATCAAGCTGGCCCTGGACGATTATCGCGGTGGCCCTGACAGCCTGCCGCTTGGAGACTGAAATGAAGTACGACACGTTGATACGCCAGGCGCTGATCATTGATGGCAGCAACACGCCCGGCTATGTCGCTGATGTGGGGCTGCGCGACGGGCGCATCGAAGCGATTGGCGATTTGTCGACGGCCATGGCCGAGCATGAAGTTGACGCCACCGGCCGCGTGTTGGCGCCGGGGTTCATTGACGTGCACACCCACGACGACACGGTGGTGATCCGCCACCCGCAGATGTTGCCCAAGCTCAGCCAGGGCGTGACCACGGTGATTGTCGGCAACTGCGGCATCAGCGCGTCGCCTGTGAGCTTGCGCAGCGATCCGCCGGACCCGATGAACCTGTTGGGCACGCGTGAGGCGTTTGTTTACCCGCGTTTTGCCGATTACCGGGCTGCAGTAGAAAGCGCACATCCTGCGGTGAACGTCGCGGCGTTGATCGGCCATACCGCGTTGCGCAGCAACCACATGGACGACCTGCACCGCACCGCCTCGGCGGATGAAATCGCCGCCATGCGCGTGCAGTTGCAAGAGAGCCTCGAAGCCGGCGCCCTCGGTTTATCCACAGGCCTGGCCTACGCCAGTGCATTCAACGCCGAGACCGACGAAGTGCTGCAACTGAGTGAGGCCCTCACCGCGTTCGGTGCGGTGTACACCACCCATTTGCGCAGTGAATTCGAACCGGTGCTGGAGGCGATGGACGAGGCGTTTCTGATCGGCCGACATGCCAAGGTGCCGGTGATCATTTCCCACCTCAAATGTGCCGGTGCCGGTAATTGGGGGCGTAGTCCGCAGCTGTTGGCGTCGCTGGAACGGGCGGCGAAAACCCATCCGGTGGGCTGTGATTGCTACCCCTATGCCGCGAGTTCTTCGACCCTGGACCTCAAACAAGTGACGGACGCGTTTCGTATCACCATTACCTGGTCGACGCCGTGCCCGGCGATGGGCGGGCGCGATTTGCAGGAGATTGCCGCTGAGTGGGACGTTTCGTTGATGGACGCCGCACGCCGGCTACAACCGGCAGGGGCGGTGTATTACGGGATGGACGAGGCGGATGTGCGGCGGATCCTGGCGCATCCGTTATCGATGGTGGGGTCGGATGGTTTGCCTGAGGATCCGTTCCCGCATCCGCGTTTGTGGGGCGCGTTTCCACGGGTGCTGGGGCATTTCAGCCGCGATGTGGGGTTGTTCCCGTTGCACACCGCTGTGCACAAGATGACCGGCTTGTCCGCGGCGCGTTTTGGCCTGGCTGATCGGGGTGAAATCCGCGAGGGACACTGGGCTGACCTGGTGTTGTTCGACCCGTTGCGCGTGCGTGATGTGGCGGACTTCAAGGAACCGCAGCGCGCGGCCGAGGGCATCGATGGGGTGTGGGTCAACGGCGTGTTGAGCTACAGCGACGGGCAGGCGAATGGCCAGCGGCCGGGTCGTTTCCTGGCACGCAGTGGGGATTTGCGTCGTGGGTTTTCGTCTCTATAGTGGGCGTTCTCATAAACGGAGCGGTCACCATGCACTTAGGAAAAGTCACCCCCATTCTGCGAATTTTCGACGAGGCCAAGGCCTTGGAGTTCTACGTCGACTTCCTGGGGTTCAAAGTGGATTGGCAGCATCGTTTCGAGGCGAATTTCCCGCTGTATTTGCAGGTGTCGCTGGGCGAATGTGTGCTGCATTTGACTGAGCACCATGGCGATGCCTCGCCGGGTGCGGCGGTGCGGATTCAAGCGCAAGGCGTGGATGCCTATCAGCAACAGTTGGCGGGCAAGGACTATCGGTATGCCAAGCCCGGGGTTGAAGAAACGCCTTGGGGATCGCGGGAGATGAGCATCAAGGATCCGTTTGGAAATCGGGTGGTGTTTGTCGAGGAAGGCGAGGGCTGAAGGGCAAATCGCAGGCAATAAAAAACCGCCTGGGTAGGGCGGTTTTTTTGCAATCCCCGTGAGTGGCTGGGGCTGTTTGCCTGTGGCGAGGGAGCAAGCTCCCTCGCCACAGGGATTGCGGTTTTATACCCGGAAGTGACTGACCATCTGCTGCAGTTGGCTACCCAACCGCGCCAGTTCCACACTCGACTTGGCCGTCTCATCGCTCGCCGTAGCAGTCTGCTCCGACACATCACGCACATTCACAATGCTGCGGCTGATCTCTTCCGCCACGGCGCTTTGCTGTTCTGCGGCGGCGGCGATCTGCTGGTTCATCGACTGGATGTTTGACACCGTACGGGTGATGTTCTCCAGCGATACACCGGCCTTGCGCGTCAGCTCAACGCTGCTGTCGGTGAGGCTGCGGCTGTTGTTCATCACGTTGGCCACTTGCTGGGTGCCGTTCTGCAAGCCGGCGACCAGGCCTTCGATTTCCTCGGTGGATTTTTGCGTGCGCTGGGCCAGGCCGCGCACTTCGTCAGCCACCACAGCAAACCCACGGCCGGCTTCACCGGCACGCGCCGCTTCAATCGCCGCGTTGAGGGCCAGCAGGTTGGTCTGTTCGGCCACAGCCTTGATCACGTCCATCACGCTGCCGATCTTGTTGCTCTCTTGTTGCAGGTGGGTCATGGCATCGGTGGAACGGGCCACTTCCGCGGCCAGGCGCTCGATCTGAGCGATGGCTTCAGCGACCACTTTGTCGCCTGCGCGGGCTTGACCATCGGCATCTGCGGCGGCCAGGGACGCCTGTTCGGCGTTACGCGCGACTTCCTGCACAGTGGCCGTCATTTCGTGCATCGCGGTGGCGACCTGATCGGTCTCGATCTTCTGGCTGTTCACGCCGGCGCTGGTTTGCTCGGTCACCGCCGACAACTCTTCAGCGGCGCTGGCAATCTGCGTCACGCCGTCGCGAATACCGCTGATCAATTCGCGCAGGGTAGTGCCCATGCGCTGGATGCCTTGTTGCAGCACGCCCAGTTCATCACGGCGCGTGACCTGGATGTTGTGGCTCAAGTCGCCGGAGGCAATGCGTTCTACCACGGCCAGGGTTTCCTGGATCGGTCGGGTGATCTGGCGGGTGATGACCCATGCGGCGATGACGCCAACCAGCAGCGCCAGCAAGGTGCTGATCAATTGCAGGCTACGGGCCTGGGCGCTTTCGGCATCGCGGCGGTTCAGTTGAATTTCGTACAGCTTGTCGCTGATGGTGACGATGTCGGCACCCTGTGTGGTCATCTCGGCACGGGCGGTGACGATGTTGGCGTTGGCTGCCTTGTAGTTCTGCACGGCCGTGCGGTAGGCGCCAAGGGCTGTTTCAAGCGCAGTCAAAGCGCTTTGCTCGCTCGCACCGAATACGGCGCTGAGACCTTTCAAGCCACTGATGGCTTTTTCAATTTGTGCGGCGGCACGGGCTTCGGTGTCCGGGCTGACGTTGGCGATGTAGCCCCGCACTTCATAGCGGGCCAACATGAACTCTTCTTTGGCTCGTGTCACGGCCTGGAATTGGCTGAAACGCTCCGGGCTTTCGGGCATCTGCTGCACTTTGGTGTCCAACGCTTCGATCTGTGCGTTGGCGATATCGGCCTTGTCGCCCATCACCTGGCGAGAGGCATTGCCGTTACGGTAGGCCTCACGCATTTTGTTCAGGGACTGTTGATAGGCGGTAATGACGCCTTTCTGCTCGTTGAGCAGCTTGAGGTTTTCCGGGCTCTTGAAGCTGTCCAGGAGTTTCTGTTGCTGGGCCGCGAAAGCATCCAGGCTGGTCTGTACATTCTGGGCCACGGCTTCGTCGCCGTTGGCGAGCATGTATTGCAGGCGCACGATTCGCAGTTTGGTCAACGACGCGTTGAGCTGGGTGATATCACTCATCCAGTTACTGCGGTCGATCAGGCCGCCGAGGCTGGTCCAGCCGGTGAGGGCCAGGATCGAGGTGAGGACGAGCACCAGGCCGAAGCCCAGGCCGAGTTTGAGGTTGACGCTGATGTTGCCGAACCAGCTGTTCATTGAATGCTCCGCAGGAAAAAATGGGGGTGTGCTGGACGGTTATTGATTTTGGAGCCAGCTGCTGTGTAGGGCTGTATCGGCGACAAGAGATGAATCTGAAATGCTATTTCGTCGCAGAGCGACGAAGGGGTGCCAGCGCAGTGGCTGACGGGGGAGGGGGCTGATCATGGGCGGGTCTTGTGTGCTAGTCTGCGGGCCCTTTTAGTTCTGGATGGCGCGGGAAACCGTGCTGTCCTACAGCGGAGCCTCTTCATGTCCGAAGTTAATCTGTCCACCGACGAAACCCGCGTCAGCTACGGTATCGGCCGTCAGTTGGGCGACCAACTGCGCGACAACCCACCACCGGGCGTCAGCCTGGACGCGATCCTGGCTGGCCTGACCGACGCATTCGCCGGCAAGCCAAGCCGTGTCGACCAGGAACAAATGGCCGCCAGCTTCAAGGTGATCCGCGAAATCATGCAAGCCGAAGCGGCCGCCAAGGCTGAAGCGGCGGCTGGCGCTGGCCTGGCATTCCTGGCTGAAAACGCCAAGCGTGATGGCATCACCACCCTGGCTTCCGGCCTGCAATTTGAAGTGCTGACTGCCGGTGACGGCGCCAAGCCGACCCGTGAAGACCAAGTGCGTACTCACTACCACGGCACGCTGATCGATGGCACTGTGTTCGACAGCTCCTACGATCGCGGCCAGCCTGCAGAATTCCCGGTGGGCGGCGTGATCGCCGGCTGGACCGAAGCCCTGCAACTGATGAATGCCGGCAGCAAATGGCGCCTGTACGTGCCGAGCGAACTGGCTTACGGCGCTCAAGGCGTTGGCAGCATCCCGCCGCACAGCGTTCTGGTGTTTGACGTCGAGCTGCTCGACGTTCTGTAAGACCTGCTGATTTCTGTGGGTGTTGGGCTTGTGTGGGAGCGGGTTTGTCGTGGCGAGGGCGCATGCTCCCGCTCGGCTGCGCAGCAGTCGTCGGCAGTCAGGGGCGCTTCGCACCCCAGCGCAAGCAAGCGTGCTCGCCACAACAAGCCCACTCCCACATAAGGCCCGTACTCACAGAATGTGCGTGGTGGTTCATGGATGGAACTTGCCATTCAGCTCCGTCGCCGGGCGCAACGCTCGGGCATAGCAGAACAGAAACAGATTACGTACCACCTCCTTCAGCACCCCAGGTTCACTCGAGCTCAGCCCGTTGACGTCCAGGTCGCCCTGGTCCTGCAGTTCATTCAGCGCTTCTTCTTCCAGTACCGCACAGACTTCACCGGTTTCCCGATGCAGGATCCGCAGGTAGGGGTGTGGGCGGTCCAGCCAGGCATCTATCAAATAAGTCATGGTCGTTCTCCTTGATGAGTTCAATGAGAATAATTCTTATTCGTAGAATAGCAAGTACCTATTGGCGATTTGTGTTTTTTTCTGTGTGGATATTGCGTTCGATCAACGGGGAGGGCGAAACGCCATCCCGCGGCGGGCGCGGGATGGAAGCAACAGGTTCAGACTTTACGCACGAACTCGGACTTGAGCTTCATCGGGCCGATACCGTCGATCTTGCAATCGATATCGTGGTCGCCGTCGCACAGGCGGATGTTCTTGACCTTGGTGCCGACCTTGACCACCAGGGAGGTGCCCTTGACCTTGAGGTCCTTGATCACGGTGATGGTGTCGCCGTCCTGCAGGACATTGCCCACAGAGTCTTTCTTCACGGTTTCGTCGCTGGCCGTGTCGGCCTCGCCGCTGGCGGACCACTCATGGGCGCATTCCGGGCAGATCAGCTGGGCGCCGTCTTCGTAGGTGTATTCGGAATTGCATTTCGGGCAGGGTGGCAACGTGCTCACTACAGCTCCTTGAAAGTCAGGATGGCTAAAAGTCGCACATTATATAGGGAATTGAGCCAAGGCAGGGCGTGGTCTTGGATAGGTAATGCAAACTAAATGCGGGAGGGGCTTGCCCCCTCCCACATTATTTTAGTGCGTACGCGCGACCGCAAACTCGCTCAGCTCAACCAGGGCGTCCCGGTATTCGCTGGCTGGAAGGGCTTCCAGGCACTTGATCGCACGGGCCACGTAATCGCGTGCCAGTTGCGCGGTGTACTCCAGGGAACCCGACGCTTCGACAGCGGCACGGATGGCCTCCAGGTCTTCGATCCCGCCTTTCTGGATCGCCTTGCGCACCAGGGCAGCCTGTTCCGGCGTCCCTTCGCGCATGGTGTAGATCAGCGGCAAGGTTGGCTTGCCTTCGGCCAGGTCGTCACCGACGTTCTTGCCCAGGGTCTCGGCATCGCCACGGTAGTCGAGCAGGTCGTCCACGAGTTGGAAGGCCACGCCCAAGTGATCACCAAAGGTGCGCAGGGCTTCGGCCTGTTCGACCGTTGCGCCGCACAGCGCGGCGGCGCTGTGGGTGGAGGCTTCGAAGAGCATCGCGGTTTTGCCGCGAATCACTTCCATGTAGGTTTCTTCAGTGGTGCTGGCGTCGCGGACCTTTGACAGTTGCAGCACTTCGCCTTCGGCGATGATGCGCGTGGCCTGTGAAAGAATCTTCATCACCGGCATCGAGCCGAGTTCAACCATCATTTCGAACGAGCGCGAGTACAGGAAGTCGCCCACCAGCACGCTAGGGGCGTTGCCCCACATGGCATTGGCGGTCTCGCGGCCACGGCGCATGCCGGACATGTCGACCACGTCGTCATGCAGCAGGGTCGCGGTGTGCAGGAATTCGATAGTGGCCGCCAGCAGGCGCAGGTCATCGCCTTCGCGGCCCAGGGCCTTGCCACACAGCAACACTAATAAAGGACGCAGGCGCTTACCGCCCGCCGACGTAATATAGTCGCCAATTTTGGAGACCAGCGGCACTTTAGAAGTCAGCTGCTTCTTGATGATGCCGTCGACGGCGCTAAAATCGTCCGCGACCGCGCGGTAGAAAGCTTGGGGTTGCATCAGCGACAGTCGCTCCAGAAGGGTTGCGCGGCATGCTAGGACCCAGGCCCCCGGGTGTCAAGGCGCGATAGACGGCCACTTGCAAGCCTCCCATAGCTTGCGTACAATCGCGCACCCTGAACTTCCTGGGCAGCACCTGCCTTACGCAATTGCATTCGGGACGTCCATCCCATGCAGCCATGCCAGCCAATACCTCTTCTTATAAAGCGCTGGGTGAGCAGGATTATCGGAGAAATACCATGTCGTACGCAGTAATTGTTACTGGTGGCAAGCAATACAAAGTCGCCCCAGGTGAATACCTGAAGATCGAAAAACTGGAAGTCGCTACCGGCGAATCCGTTACTTTTGATCGCGTTCTGTTGGTCGCCAATGGCGATGACGTGAACATCGGCGCTCCAGTTGTTGCTGGCGCTACCGTTGTGGCTGAAGTGATCTCCCAAGGTCGTCACGATAAAGTCCGCATCATCAAGTTCCGTCGTCGTAAGCACCACATGAAGCGTATGGGCCACCGCCAGTGGTACACCGAGATCAAAATCACCGGTATTCAGGCTTAATTTCAGCCTAATTCCTCACTAGGAGAATTGACTCATGGCACACAAAAAAGCTGGTGGTAGTACCCGTAACGGTCGCGACTCAGAAGCCAAACGCCTTGGCGTGAAGATGTATGGCGGCCAGAAAATCATTCCGGGCAACATCATCGTGCGTCAGCGCGGCACCCAATTCCACGCCGGTTACGGTGTTGGCATGGGTAAAGATCACACCCTCTTCGCGAAAATCGAAGGCGTGATCAAGTTTGAAGTAAAAGGCGCTTTCAACCGCCGTTACGTGAGCGTTGTCGCAGCTTAATTGCGAGATCGCTGGAAAAGCCCTGTCTTGCGACGGGGCTTTTTCGTTTGTGGGGTGAGTCTCTTGCAAAGCTGTTTGTAATGGGCTCAAGCGCTGGATTTGCGGTCGTTGATTGAGGTCGCTGCGCTCATTTTTGCAAGAGTCTTATGTCTTGGTTTCTTAAGCTCGTCCGTGCGGCGAGAGGCGTTTTGTTATGAAGTTCGTTGATGAAGTTTCCATCCGAGTAAAAGCAGGCGACGGCGGTAACGGTTGCATGAGTTTCCGTCGCGAAAAATTCATCGAAAACGGTGGCCCAAACGGCGGTGATGGCGGTGACGGTGGTTCCATCTACATGATGGCCGACGAAAACCTCAACACCCTGGTCGACTATCGTTACACCCGGCACTTTGATGCCGAGCGTGGCTCCAACGGCGGCAGCACCGACTGCACCGGTAAAAAAGGCGAAGACCTGGTACTGCGCGTGCCGGTCGGCACCACGATCATCGACTCCGCTACCCAGGAAGTGATTGGCGACCTGACCAAGGCCGGCCAGAAACTGATGGTTGTGCAGGGCGGCTGGCACGGTCTGGGTAACACCCGATTCAAGTCCAGTACCAACCGTGCACCGCGCCAGACCACGCCAGGCAAGCCGGGCGAGCAGCGTGACCTCAAGCTGGAAATGAAAGTGCTCGCCGACGTGGGCCTGCTGGGCCTGCCGAACGCCGGCAAAAGTACCTTCATTCGCTCGGTCTCGGCTGCCAAGCCAAAGGTTGCCGACTACCCGTTCACCACCCTGGTACCCAACCTGGGCGTGGTCAGCGTCGACCGCTGGAAAAGCTTCGTGATCGCCGACATTCCCGGCCTGATCGAAGGTGCCTCCGATGGCGCTGGCCTGGGCATCCGCTTCCTCAAGCATTTGTCGCGCACCCGTTTGCTGCTGCACCTCGTGGACATGGCGCCGCTGGATGACACCAGCGCACCGGACGCCGCCGAAGTGATCGTCAGCGAACTGACCAAGTTCAGCCCGGCCCTGGCCGAGCGTGATCGCTGGTTGGTGCTGAACAAGTGCGACCAGATCCTCGAAGAAGAACACGAGGAGCGCGTCAAGGAAATCGTCGATCGCCTGGAATGGACCGGCCCGGTCTACGTGATCTCGGCCATCGCGAAAGAAGGCACCGAGCGCCTGACCCGCGACATCATGCGCTACCTCGAAGACCGCGCCGACCGCCTGGCGGCCGACCCGGTATTCAAGGCCGAACTCGCCGAGCTTGACCAGCAGATCGAAGACGAAGCCCGTGCCCAGCTGCAAGCCCTGGACGACCAGCGTGCCCTGCGCCGCAGCGGCGTGAAGTCGGTCCACGACATCGGCGACGATGATTGGGACGAAGAAGACGTGGATGATGAAGACGGTCCGGAAATCATTTACGTGCGTGACTGATCCGTTGCGATAAACTTGAACGCCGCTCCTTATAGAGCGGCGTTTTAGTATCCGGGTTTAACGTTATGGGCGGCGCTGGGTCGCGCAACCCTCAATCTAAGGTTGAAGATGATGCGGAGCAAAGTGACAGGTGCGCAGCGCTGGGTCGTAAAGATCGGCAGTGCGTTGCTGACGGCGGATGGCAAGGGGCTGGATCGCGCAGCCATGAGCGTCTGGGTCGAGCAGATGGTGGCCTTGCATGAGGCCGGTGTTGAGTTGGTGCTGGTGTCGTCCGGGGCGGTTGCCGCCGGGATGAGCCGCCTTGGCTGGACCGCGCGACCCAGCGCGATGCACGAGCTGCAAGCCGCCGCCGCCATCGGCCAGATGGGCCTGGTGCAAGCCTGGGAATCCAGCTTTGCCGAGCACGGCCGCCACACGGCGCAGATCCTGCTGACCCACGACGACCTGTCCGACCGCAAGCGCTACCTCAATGCCCGCAGCACCTTGCGCGCGCTGGTGGAGCTGAAGGTGATCCCGGTGATCAACGAGAACGACACCGTGGTCACCGACGAAATCCGCTTCGGCGACAACGACACCCTGGCCGCCCTGGTTGCCAACCTGGTGGAAGCTGACCTGCTGGTGATCCTCACCGACCGCGACGGCATGTTCGACGCCGACCCGCGCAACAACCCCGACGCCCAGCTTATTTATGAAGCGCGTGCCGATGACCCGGCGCTGGACGCCGTGGCCGGCAGCGTTGGCGGCGCCCTGGGCCGTGGTGGCATGCAGACCAAGCTGCGCGCAGCGCGCCTGGCCGCACGCTCTGGTGCCCACACGATCATCGTCGGTGGGCGCCTGGAGCGCGTGCTGGATCGTCTCAAGGCCGGTGAGCGCATCGGCACGCTGCTGTCGCCGGAACGCGGCATGCTCGCCGCGCGCAAACAATGGCTGGCCGGTCATCTGCAAACCCGTGGCACCCTGGTGCTGGACGATGGCGCGGTATCGGCCTTGTCCCAGGGTAACAAGAGCTTGCTGCCGGTCGGCGTCAAGTTGGTGCAGGGCAGTTTCCGCCGTGGGGAAATGGTGGTGTGCGTGGCGCCGGACGGTCGTGAGATTGCTCGCGGCCTGGCCAACTACAGTGCCCTTGAAGCGCAGAAAATTATTGGACAATCGTCTGACGCGATTGTCGGACTATTAGGCTACATGGCGGAACCGGAACTGGTGCACCGCGATAACCTGATTCTGGTCTAACCAAAGGAATACACAATGCGTGTCATGAAGGGATTGCTCGGCCTGCTGCTGGCCATGCCGCTGCTGGCCTCGGCCGAAGAAATTGGCCAAGTGTCCACGGTGTTCAAGTTTGTCGGCCCCAACGACCGCATTGTGGTCGAAGCCTTCGACGACCCCAAGGTCGACGGCGTGACGTGCTACCTGTCCCGCGCCAAGACCGGCGGTGTCAAAGGCGGCCTCGGCCTGGCCGAAGACCGCGCTGAAGCCTCGATTGCCTGCCGTCAGGTGGGCCCGATCCGCTTCAAGGGCGAGCTCAAGGACGGTGACGAAGTGTTCAAGGAGCGCACCTCGCTGGTGTTCAAGACCATGCAAGTGGTGCGCTTCCTCGACAAGAAGCGCAATACGCTGGTGTACCTGGTCTACAGCGATCGCCTGATCGAAGGCAGCCCGCAGAACGCCGTGACGGCCATTCCGATTTTGCCCTGGCCGACCGCTCAGTAACCCGCAGGCGAGTTTTGCAATCGGCGTCTATGATTGCAGGCTTGCGGGTTGTAATCTCGAAGGGCCGCAATGCGAAGAACATGGGATATCTGGAGTTCGTCATGAGTGCTTTCCACGACCTGAAACTCAAAGCTTTGGACGGACAAGAGCTGCCGCTGGCGCCCTTCAAGGGGCAAGTGGTGCTGGTGGTCAACGTAGCCTCCAAATGTGGTTTGACCCCGCAATACGCTGCGCTGGAAAACCTCTACCAGCAGTACAAGGCCCAGGGATTTACCGTGCTCGGCCTGCCGTGCAATCAATTTGCAGGCCAGGAGCCGGGTACCGAAGAAGAGATCCAGCAGTTCTGCAGCCTGAACTACGGGGTGACGTTCCCGCTGGGCAGCAAGCTTGAGGTCAACGGCCCCGATCGTCATCAGCTGTACCGCCTGCTGGCGGGCGAAGGCGCCGAGTTTCCTGGGGATATCACCTGGAACTTCGAAAAATTCCTGTTGGGCAAGGATGGGCGAGTGCTCGCACGCTTCTCCCCGCGCACCGCGCCGGATGACCCCACGGTCGTCCAAGCCATCGAAAAAGCCTTGGCCTGAATACGTTCAGGAGGCTTTTGTGGTGAGCGGGCTTGCCCCGCGCTGGGTGGCGAAGCCGCCCTAAAATCAGACGCCGCATTTCTAGACAGAATGCGGCGTTTTTACTGGGGCGGCTTCGCCACCCAGCGCGGGGCAAGCCCGCTCACTACAGGTCAGCGGCAACCGGGCTATCCCACTTTTACCTCTTAATCACTCAGATCAATAGTGCTACCCAGCGCTTTGCGCTGCCCATATGATCCCCATCATAAACCCCGTCTCTCGTGGAGTGCTCCCATGCCCGTCCAGGCCTTGTTCAAACCCTTCCAGCTCGGTGCATTGCAACTGTCGACCCGCGTCGTCATGGCGCCCATGACGCGCTCGTTCTCCCCAGGCGGCGTGCCCAATTCCAAGGTGATCGAGTACTACCGCCGCCGCGCTGCCGCTGGCGTGGGCCTGATCATCACCGAAGGCACCGTGGTCGGCCATCAGGCGTCCAACGGCTACCCCAATGTTCCACACTTCTACGGTGAGGCTGCCTTGGCTGGCTGGAAGAAAGTGGTCGACGCCGTGCACGCCGAAGGCGGCAAGATCGTCCCGCAGTTGTGGCACGTGGGCAGCGTACGGCGTATCGGCACTGAGCCTGACGCCAGCGTGCCAGCCTACGGCCCGATGGAAAAACTCAAAGATGGCAACGTGGTCGTGCACGGCATGACCCAGCAAGACATCAAGGCGGTGATCGACGCCTTCGCCCAAGCCGCCAAGGATGCCCAGAGTATCGGCATGGACGGCGTGGAGATCCACGGCGCCCACGGCTATCTGGTCGACCAGTTTTTCTGGGAAGGCAGCAACCAGCGGACCGACGAATACGGCGGCAGCTTGGCCAACCGCTCACGTTTTGCCATCGAGCTGATCCAGGCCACCCGCGCCGCCGTTGGCCCGGACTTCCCGATCATCCTGCGTTTCTCCCAGTGGAAACAGCAGGACTACACCGCGCGCCTGGTGCAAACCCCCGAGGCGCTGGGTGAGTTCCTCAAGCCACTGTCTGACGCGGGTGTGGACATTTTCCACTGCTCCACCCGCCGCTTCTGGGAGCCTGAATTCGACGGTTCCGACCTCAACCTGGCCGGCTGGACCCGCCAGCTTACCGGCAAGCCGACCATCACCGTGGGCAGCGTCGGCCTGGATGGCGAGTTCCTGCAGTTCATGGTCAACACCGACAAGGTCGCGCAACCGGCGAGCCTGGAGAAGTTGCTGGAGCGCTTGAACAACGACGAATTCGACCTGGTCGCCGTGGGCCGCGCCCTGCTGGTGGATCCGGATTGGGCCGTGAAGGTGCGCGAAGGCCGCGAAGGCGACATCCTGCCCTTCAGTCGTGAGGCGTTGACGAGCCTGGTGTAAGCGGCGACAGGGCGGGCACCGGGTGCCCGTCCTTGCAGACCCCGCGCAGTTGGCGCTCGAACTGCTCGATAATCGCCGGCCAGCCCTGGCGGCTCGCATGCTGGCGTGCATTCAGGCGCATGCGGCGCAGGCTTTCGGCATCCTCCAGCAGCCAGTTGGCGGCATCGCAAAATGCATCCTCGTCCCCCGGCATCGCCAGCACGCCGTTGTAGCCATGGCGTATATGCTGGGTCGCTGCGGCCTGGTCATAGGCCACCACGCCCAATCCCGATGCCATCGCTTCGAGTACCACGTTGCCGAAGGTTTCGGTCAGGCTGGGGAATAGAAACACATCGCCTGACGCGTAATGACGTGCCAGTTCTTCACCGCGCAAGGTGCCGCAGAAGATCGCCTCCGGCAGTTCCTTTTCCATCATCGCGCGTTGTGGCCCATCGCCGACGACGACCAGTCTCATCTGACGCAGCGGGTAGCTGTCCTGCAAGGTCTCGAAGCAGCGCTTGAGCAGCCCCAAGTTCTTTTCCTGCGCCAGCCTGCCGACATAGAGCACGGCGGTTTGCTCACTGTTCAACCCCCAACTTTCCCGCAGCGCATTGTCGCGCTTGGCGGGATGAAACAGTTGGCTGTCTACCCCGCGCGCCAACATCCCCAGACGCTCGAAATGCCGGCGTTCCAGTTCCAGGCGCTGGCTGGCGCTGGGCACCAGGGTCAGGGTCGAACGATTATGAAACCAGCGAAGGTAGTGAGTGACCATCCGGCTCAGCAGGCTCAGGCCGTATTGGTTCGAGTACTGCTGGAAGTTGGTGTGAAAGCCGCTGACCACACTGATCCCCAAACGCCGCGCGGCGCGCAAGGCGGATAGGCCCAATGGCCCCTCCGTGGCGATGTACAGCACGTCCGGGCGCTGGCGTGTCCAGCGCCGCAGCAACTTGTGCATCGACGACTGCCCCCATTGCAGGCCCGGATAACCCGGTAGCGGCCAGCCGCGACACAGCAGCAATTCGTCATCGCTGGGACGGCTCTGATCGACGCCTTGGCGCGGGCGCACCAGTTCGACTTGGTGGCCACGTGAACGCAAACCCTCGCACAGGCGGCCAAGGGTATTGGCCACCCCGTTGATCTCTGGCGGGAAGGTTTCGGTAATGAGGGTGATGTGAAGCGAGGCTGTCGTCATGACCCACAGTGTCACTGTGGGCCATGTCGTCATTGTGTCATCGAGATGATGGATTTATGACCGGGTCACTTTTTGCTGCGATGCCATGGCCTCGGCGCCTTGTTCGCGCACCCAGAACAGTGTGGCCCCGGCCACCGCCGCCGGCATCATCAGCAGGTTGACCACCGGCACCAGCAGCACCAGGTAGACGATGCCGCCGAAACTCATGCTCTGCCAGCGCTTCTGGCGCAGCCAAGCGAGCATTTCGTTCCAGCCCAGCTTGTGGTTGTCGGCCGGGTAGTCGATGTATTGGATCGCCATCATCCACACGCCAAACAACAGCCACAGCGGCGCAGCGATCAGGTTGACCACCGGAATGAACGACAGGATAAACAGGCCGATGGCCCGTGGCAGGAAGTAGCCCAGTTTGCGCATTTCCCGCGCCAGCGTGCGCGGGACCATGGCGATCAACTCACCCCAGCTGAAGGCCGGGAAGTCATCGGTGCCGCGCACCACCACTTCCACTTTTTCCGAAAGAAAACCGTTGAACGGCGCCGCGATAATATTGGCCAGCATGGTGAAGGTGAAAAACACCATCAGCACTACCAGCACCACAAACAGTGGCCATAGCAGGTAATTCAGAAAGCTCAGCCAGCTCGGCAGTGTCGGCATCAAGTGGTCGACCCACAGGCTGAACTGATGGCCGGCGAAATAGATCAAGCCGACGAACAGCACCAGGTTGATCGCCAGCGGCAGCAGCACAAACAGGCGCAGGCCGGGGCTCAACACCAGTTTGAGGCCTTCACGCAGGTATTGCGGGCCGGAAAGAGCAGGGGCGGGCATGGAGAACTCCGAGCAAGGGGGACGAACGCGCCGACCTTACCGGCTTTAAACCTTGGGTGAAAGCGGCGACATCATAAGTAACATCTAGGCAAGAATCCTGTCGATCAACCTGGTCGACTGCATAGAGACCACCTATGAGCTGGATTGTTATTCCGTATTTCCTTAATCTTGCCCCCCTCGATACGCTGCACCCATTATTTTTCAGGGCCTGCGAGTTCAAGCCTTCCCCAAGTGCTTCGTAGTCCCTTTTTTATTCCAGCCGCCTTGTAGTCCGGGCGGTCGATAGGAGTGAGTCATGTCTGATACCCGTCATTCGCGAGTGATTATTCTCGGTTCCGGCCCTGCCGGTTACAGCGCTGCGGTCTACGCTGCCCGGGCCAACCTCAAGCCGCTGCTGATCACCGGCATGCAGGCGGGCGGTCAATTGACCACCACTACCGAAGTCGACAATTGGCCGGGCGACGTCCACGGTCTGACCGGCCCGGTGCTGATGGAACGCATGAAAGAGCACGCCGAGCGCTTTGAAACCGAGATCGTGTTTGATCACATCAACAAGGTCGACTTCTCCAAGAAGCCTTACAGCCTGACCGGCGACAGCGGTGTGTACACCTGTGACGCGCTGATCATCGCCACCGGCGCCAGCGCCCGTTACCTGGGCCTGCCATCGGAAGAAGCGTTCATGGGCAAGGGCGTTTCCGCCTGTGCGACCTGCGACGGTTTCTTCTACCGCAACAAGCCGGTCGCCGTGGTCGGTGGTGGTAACACGGCCGTGGAAGAGGCACTGTACCTGGCCAACATCGCCAGCACTGTGACCCTGGTTCACCGCCGCGAGACCTTCCGTGCCGAGAAGATCCTGATCGACAAGCTGCACGCCCGTGTCGCTGAAGGCAAGATCATCCTCAAGCTCAACGCCACCCTGGATGAAGTCCTGGGCGACAACATGGGTGTGACCGGTGCGCGCCTGAAGAACAACGACGGCAGCTTCGACGAGCTGAAAGTCGACGGCGTATTCATCGCCATCGGCCACACGCCGAACACTTCGTTGTTCGAAGGCGTGCTGGACGCCAAAGACGGTTACCTGGTGGTGCAGGGCGGCCGCGAAGGCAACGCCACTGCCACCAACATCGAAGGTATCTTCGCTGCCGGTGACGTGGCTGACCACGTGTATCGTCAGGCCATCACCTCGGCCGGTGCCGGCTGCATGGCGGCATTGGATGCCGAGCGTTACCTCGACGGCCTGCAGAACGCTTCGTTCTGAACTCGTTGAAATAAAAAAACCGGCTGAGAGGCTAATGCCCGTCAGTTAAGGGTGAGCACCGTACCTGTGGCGAGGGAGCTTGCTCCCGCTGGGTCGCGAAGCGGCCCCAGCTCTTTGTTTCAAAAGACTGGGACTGCTGCGCAGTCCAGCGGGAGCAAGCTCCCTCGCCACGGGTTACTTTTCGTTCTTGCTGCTTCTTAACTGACTGGCATTAGGCTGAGAGGCCGGTTTTTTTGTGGGAGGGGAAAAGCTCCCTCCCACATGTTGATCTGCACCTGACTCAGGACTTGCGGATCAGTGGCTGTGCAGTGAACTTAACGCCTGCCAGGCCATGCGCGATCAATGCGCGGATATTGCCATGGTCATTGCCCTCAGGCGTCGCCACCACCGAACGGTAATGCTCACCAAATGCCAACAGCGCTTCCTGGTCGCTCAAGCCTTCCAGCAGTGCCAGGCCCAAGGTCTTGCACGACCCTTCGTTCTGCCCCACCGCATTTTCTACATCACCATTGGTAAAGGCTTGGGGCTGGTAGTCATAACCTGCGGCAACAAACGCCAAGGTATCGGCAAAAACGTGTTCGCCGCTGTTGAGGCTGGCGCGCAGAGTGGTCAGGTCGGTCATGGGTATGGAGCCTTATTAACGTTCGGAATCAGTATTCATCAGCGTATGTGCACGCGCGCCCATGGTAACTTTTTTGCTTGTTGAGATCATTCCATGCCAGGATATTTTAAAGCGTTTGCGTTTTCGTCTTGGTGCTTCCTAGAATCCGTGCAGTCACTCGGCTCGGTTTAAGGAGTGCGGGGTTTGAATAACAGTAGGAGTTGCTGTGTTAAGGATAATGCTGTCTGCGGCGATTGCGGGGATCGTGTTAAGTGGTTGTTCAGTCGCTACCTACAGCCATAAGCTGGAGGACGTTCAGGGCGGCGAACGTGTCGGTGTGAGTTTTGATAACCGTAATATTGACTATGTTCGTGTTTACCCCAATACCGCTACGTGTATCAACCTGGATGACCCGCAAAATGGCTACACCAATAATGCGGTCGGTTTTCAGACGGCATTGAATAATAAAATCGAAGGGTTTCCCGAGATCCCTGAAACGCCTCCGCTACGCCGCGAGTTTTGGGTCAGTGCACAGCGAAATATTGCAGTGCGCATGATTACCGCTAATGGTTCGTACAGTACCGTTACATTCAGACCGGTCGTAGGCTCTTACTATTATGTGACCGGGCTCTTCGTTAATCAGTATGCACCGCGCAAGCTCACTGTTTATGAAGTCTATAAAACCGAGAAGGGCTACTACGATAAAAAGCCGGTCACCGACCTGGCCTTGAAAAACTGTGATGAGGGCACTTCAAGGTTGCAGAGGTTCTGATTCGAGCGTGGCAGGCAGCCGTTGCGGCTGCCTGCCCGCAGGATTACGTCAGCTTGTACCCCACAGCACGATTTTCGTACCAGGCATCCAGGGTGGAAAGCAGTTTTTTTGCCTGTTCTACCGTCAGCCCGAAGTAGCGATCCTTGCCATCGATGTGAATCACCAGCATCGGCACGCCCGCGCGGGTCTGAGTAAAGTCAAACTGATACTCGACCTCTCTGTTTTCGAAGAGATAGCCATAGGCGTTACCCGCAGGCCGTTTCATCGTTAAATGTTTGGCGGTGTGCGTATCGGCCTGCGCCCACAGTAGAAAGTCACGTACCGGTTTAACTTGTGCCGGGTAATCGTTTCGGATAAAGCCAAAGAAGCTGACATTGTCACTGGGGTTGATAAACTTCGCTAACGCAATTTTCTCTTTGTTGTCCGATATCTTTACGTCGAAAACACGTTGCTCGGCGCAATCGTTGAACGCCGGTTTGAATTCACAAGCGCCCAAGCCGCTCACCGAATAAATTTCGTAATAGCGTCCGCTGGCGTATTTGTCAGCGGTGGAGCAAGCGCATAACGATAACAGGCCCAGCGTTAAAGCGAGTGTGTATACAGAGTGCTTCACTTAACCTTCCTTTGGTTGTTTTAACGTTAATTCGCTATTGCCGAATTCAGCCTTTGACGGGCGCAGGGTCATTGACGCCTTTGGCGAACGCCGCCTGCTGGTCGGCACTGGCTTCTTTCTGGTACTGGGCTTTCCACTCGGCGTACGGCATGCCGTACACCACTTCACGGGCGTCATCGAGGCTGACGTCGATCTGGCGTTCATCGGCCGCGGCCTTGTACCACTTGGACAAGCAGTTACGGCAGAAGCCCGAGAGGTTCATGAGGTCGATGTTTTGCACATCCTTGCGGCTGTCCAGGTGGGCCACCAGCCGGCGGAAGGCGGCGGCTTCGAGTTCGAGGCGTTGTTGGTCGTTCATAGGGCTCACTGACAATTCAGGGGTGGCGGCTGGCTGCCAGGGTAATCGAAACCGATTCGGCAAAGCGCAGCGCATGGGGCTTGTCCACTTCGACTTCGGCGTACAGCACCGACTCATTGCTCATCACCAAATCCAGCAGCTCCTGGGTCAGGCGCTCCAGCAGGGCAAAACGGTTGCCCTCGACGTGGGCGATGATCGCCTTAGTGATGGTGCGGTAGTTCAGCGCGTGGTCGATATCGTTGTCGCGCACGGCTTCCTGGGCGGCATACAGGATCGTCAGGTTGATCAGCACATCCTGTTTGTTGAGGATCTCGTCCTCGTTGATGCCGATAAAGGTGCGCAGGCACAGGTCCTTGACCCGGATGCGCGCCATGCCTGGTTGAAGTTGTGGCATTGCTACTTGCTCCGTCCGATCAGTTGCAGGAACTCCATGCGCGTGGTGTTCGACTCGCGGAACGCGCCGAGCATCACCGAGGTGTTCATGGTTGAATTCTGTTTTTCCACGCCGCGCATCATCATGCACATGTGCTTGGCTTCGATTACCACCGCCACACCGGCTGCCTGGGTCACGTCCTGGATAGCATCGGCAATTTGCCGGGTGAGGTTTTCCTGGATCTGCAGGCGGCGTGCAAACATATCGACGATGCGCGCCAGTTTCGACAGGCCCAATACCTTGCCGGTCGGAATATAGGCCACGTGGGCCTTGCCGATAAAGGGCAGCAGGTGGTGCTCGCACAGCGAGTACAGCTCGATGTCCTTGAGGATCACCATCTCGTCATTGTCAGAGGTAAACAGCGCGCCGTTGACGATCTCTTCCAGGTTCTGCTCATAGCCATGACACAGGTATTGCATGGCCTTGGCGGCGCGCTTGGGGGTGTCGAGCAAGCCTTCGCGCTCGGGGTCTTCGCCCAAGCCCTTGAGGATCTCGCGGTAATGGTGGGGCAGGGATACGGTCATACAACATCCTCACAAACGGCTTACTTGATATGCCGCCCGCCGTTGACGGTCAGGGTGGTACCGGTGACATAGGGGTTGTCCAGCAGGTAGCGCACGCTCTGGTAGATCACCTCGGGCCCGGGTTCGATGCCCAGTGCCGACTTGGCCAGTACCTTGGCGCGGTAGGCTGCGTCGTCGCCGTCGTTGAACATCACCATGGCCGGCGCGATGCCGTTGACCTTGATCGACGGCGCAAACTGCGCGGCAAACGACAGCGTCAGGCTGTCGAGCCCTGCCTTGGTGGCGCAATAGGCGATGTGTCGGCGGCTGCCCTTGCGCACCACGTCATCGCTGATATGCACGATATCGGCGGGTGAAGAGCGTTGCAGCAAAGGCGAACAATGCAGGTTGATCAGGTACGGCGCAAGCATGTGTACGCTGAACATGTCGGTAAAAGCGCGGCTTTCGTCGCCAGGCGTTTCCGCGACCCAGGCCGAGGCGTTATGGATGATCGCGCGCAGACTGTCGGTCCGGGTCTTGAGCTCAGCGATAAACGCCAGAATCCCGGCCTCGCTGGAGAAGTCGGCATACACACCGATCGCGCCGCGTTCACGCAGGGCATGTACGCCGGGGCGCTCATTGCGGTAGCTGAAAATAACCGAGTGGCCCTCGTCCAACAGGCGCTGGGCGCAATGCAGGCCGACACGTTGGCCGGCGCCGGTGATCAGGATCGGGGCGTTTGGTGCGGTCATGGGGAGCTCGAATCGCTGGCAGATTGAAACTATACCAGCGACCGGCCGCCCCTGTATTCACGCCGCAGCTTCAGTGGCCTTGCGCGGTGCCGGGGCAGGATGCAGCCAGTTTGCCAACAGATGGGTCGACAACGGGATGAACCAATAAACCATCAGCGGCGTAAGCGCCAGGGTGCTGACCAGTACGCGCGGCGCCAGGTCAAGCCCGCCGAGCAGTGGTCCCAGCACAAAGTTGAACAGCAGCGACACCGGGAAAAACGCCAGCCAGATCGCCACGGCCTGTTTCCAGCGAGGAGGGCGTGCACCTGCCGCGCCGAACCAACCATCAATGCCGCGTACGCGGTGCTCGGAAGGGTCGGCAAACAGTTCACTGCCACGGCTCAGCCACGTACTGCGCGAGGCTGAAAACTCCCAGGCATGCAGGGTTTTTTCATCGGCGAAGCGGAAAATGATCTGGAATTCATCATCGTTGGGCGGCGGGGCAAGTACGCCTGAGCCCAGGTAGCCGGGAAAGTCCGTGGCCAATTGCTCGCCTTCGCGCAGCCAGGCCATGAGTTCTTCGTAGCGACCCTTGGCCACGCGACGCGCAACCATCAAGGTGACGGGAGAGGTAGACATTGTGTATCTCCAAGTATTCGGGTGCGCTGGGCCGGGTAGGGGGCGCACAAACATAGCGGCGGGGTGTTGCCGCTACGTAAAAACAGGCAAGGATTATTCCCGTTTTGTAGAAATACACCAGAGGCATTGGTCCGAATAAGCAGGGACCTTGAAAAAGACAGGTCTAAAGGCGTTAAATGAGGATCCAATTTTCGTTGGTCTTTTGGTCTCTCATACCCGTGATTACTGCCTCAAGTGATAGCAATTTGCATCTAGAATCGCTCGATTCGGATGAGCTGTTTCCGATTCGTGAAGTCTCGAGAATGACAGGCATCAATCCAGTCACCCTGCGTGCCTGGGAGCGGCGTTATGGTCTGATCCAGCCCGTGCGCACCGAGAGTGGGCACCGGCTCTACTCCAAGGCCGATATTGCGACCGTTAATCGCATCCTCGATTGGATCGAGCGAGGTGTATCGGTGAGCAAGGTCGGCAAGATTCTCGCCCGCGACGATTTGCAGGCCAGCGTGGTTCGCGCTGGGCACGATGTGATCGAGGAAGGTGACTTGCAACAATGGCGGACGCGGCTGTTACACGCCGTCAGCGCCTTTGACGACCGCCAACTGGAGAGCCTGTACGGCCAGATTTTTGCGCTCTACCCCATCAGCGTGGCGTTCCAGGACATTCTTATGCCCTTATGGAACGAGCTGTTGCGTCACCAGGGGCGTTTTGGCCAAGCCAGTGAGTGGCTGTTCTTCGACGCCTTCCTGCGTATCCATACCTTCCAGCGCCTGCAAACCGCGACCCTGTCGCCTGCGCCCCGTGTATTGCTGACGGCCATGCCTGGCGAGTGCCGCAAATTGGAGCTGCTGGTGGCGGCGCTGTTGATCAGTCGGGATGATCTGGCTGTTAAGGTGCTGGGCATGGGCCAGCCTTTTGATGAATTAACCCTGGTCTGTGAAAAGACTCGCCCCCAGGCACTGATCATCTTTTCCAACCACGCACATAACCATGACCTGCCTGGGCGCCTCAATCGCCTGGCATTGACCCTGGATTGCCCGCTGTTCCTGGCGGGTGCTGCGTCAGACCTGGCGCAGAAAGAGCTGGCAGGTTCGTCGATCGGTTGCCTGGGCAGTGAAGGGCGCCTGATGCAGCGCCGCTTGCAGCAGTTTCTCAGCGGTAACCTGGATACCTGAAATCAGGCGTGCGCCTGCGGGTGCACCATGCGGTGCTGATGCAGAATGAATTGGCGCAGGCGCTCGATTTCATCTGCATCACTTTGGCTCAGGCGGTAGGCAAACAAGCCCCGGGCGGTTTCCCGCTCCAGTGTCCCGCGCAATGCGATGCGCTCGTAGCCGGATGGGCTGAACCAAAGCGAAAAGGTCTTCGGCGGCTTGACCCGACCACGAACTTCCACCAGTACGCCCTTGAATGACACTTCGTGCACCCACAGTGCGCCGGCGATGCCGTTGACGTTTTCCAGTGCCACCGGGGCCTCAAGCGCGAGACGCCACGGACGGATCATGGGCCCGTCTTCGAAGATACTCGGCACCCCCAGGCGAAGGTGCACGGCGTGAAACTCATCTTCCACCAGGTGCAGCGGGAAGGTCAGTTGCTGGTTATCGAACTGCGCCTGGATAGTGAGATGGTCGTGGGCGGCGAGTCGCGTGAGCAAATCGCGAATCTGTGCACCACCGTTGACTGTCAGGCTCGACGAAGTATCCCGCAGGTTGAGCTGCGGGTTGTGCTGCATATTCTGAATGAAATCCAACTCATCCTGGGTCAGAAGCGCGTCGCGTTGCATCGCTCTTGCTCAATGGTAGGAGGTGTTAAAATGCCATTATCGCCTCTAATGATGACATCTCCTAAATTTTGTTGAATCCGCTCGTCGCTTTGAGCGCAGCCAGTTCGGCTTTTACCTGGTTCAGTTCGGCTTCCAGTTGACCCACCCGCTGCTGGGCCTTGACTTGCAAGGTGACGTCTTTCTGTACACCCACAAAATACGTCTGCTTGTCGGCTTCGTTATACACCGTGGAAAGCGACAGTTCGTTCCAGAAATGGCTGCCGTCCTTGCGGTAATTGCGCAGGATTTCCCGGCATGCGCCACCGCTCTCCAGTGTTTCCCGAATTGCCATCAGGGCCGGCTGATCGCGGTCGCCCGATTGCAGGAAGCGGCAATCCTGGTAGAGGATTTCATCCAGGGTGTAGCCGGTCAGGCGTTCGAATGCCGGGTTGACATAGATCAGCGGCTTGTCCTTGCCTTCGCGTTCGGCGACGACGATGCCGTCGTTGGAAGCGTTGATGACCAGTTGCATCAGCTTGGCGTTAATCATTGAGCGGTCCATGGCTTGTGATTGGAGTTGGCAGTTTATGACATGCTCTGAATGTTGCACGGGGTGCGCCGAAATATTTGCGTCAGCTGTTAATATCCCAGGCTTTCGCTCAACTACAGGATCAGATTGATGAAAGTCGCCATCCTTTCCGGCTCGGTCTACGGCACCGCTGAAGAAGTCGCCCGTCACGCTGCCGACCTCCTCAAAGAGGCCGGCTTCGAAGCCTGGCATAACCCCCGTGCCAGCCTGGCGGATGTACAGGCGTTTGCCCCGCAGGCCTTTCTGGCGGTGACCTCTACCACCGGCATGGGCGAACTGCCCGACAACCTGCAACCGCTGTATTCGAGCATTCGCGACCAATTGCCCGCCGCCTGGCGCGGCCTGCCCGGTGCGGTGATCGGCCTGGGCGACGCCAGCTATGGCGATACCTTTTGTGGTGGCGGCGAGCAGATGCGCGAGCTGTTCGGCGAACTGGGCGTGCGTGAAGTGCTGCCGATGCTGCGCCTGGATGCCAGCGAAAGCGTCACCCCGGAAACCGACGCCGAGCCCTGGCTGGCTGAGCTGGTCACTGCACTGCGCGCTTTAGCGTAAGTTCGCTTGATTCTCAGGCATCCAGTGCGGTTGCTGGCGGTGACGGTGCCCATGGAAACCGCCCGCGCCGCGCCTTTATTGGCGGCACTTCTCTGACGCCGCTTGTGAGGATTTAAACTATTCTCAACGCTGACCCGCACGGTCATCAAGCTGGCTGCCAAGGCAACTCCTCCAGCCACGACCTCTGACTAGACTGGCCCATCAGTCAAAAAAACAATAAGAAAATGCGCCAAGGAGGTCATTATTGTGAGTCTAGCCCCGGTCCTATCGTCATTGAGTCTCAAAGATCAGGTCAGCGCCGCCGAGTGGCAAACCCGCGTCGACCTGGCCGCCTGTTATCGCCTGGTGGCGATGCATGGCTGGGATGACCTGATCTTCACCCACATCTCGGCGAAGGTGCCGGGTACCGATGATTTCCTGATCAACCCCTATGGGCTGATGTTCCACGAAATCACTGCGTCGAGCCTGGTCAAGGTCGATCAGGCCGGCAACAAGCTGATGGACAGCCCCTACGAGATCAACCCTGCGGGCTACACCATCCACAGCGCCATCCATGAAGTGCGTCACGACGTGACCTGCGTGCTGCACACCCACACCGCAGCCGGTGTCGCGGTGGCGGCGCAGAAACAGGGCGTATTGCCGATCAGCCAGCAGTCGATATTTGTCTTGTCGAGCCTGGCCTATCACGCCTACGAAGGGGTGGCGCTGAACCACGAAGAGAAGGCCCGTTTGCAGGCCGACCTGGGCGACAACAATTTCCTGATGCTGCACAACCACGGTCTGCTGACCTGCGGCGACACCATCGCCGACACCTTTTTGATGATGTTTATCTTCCAGCGCGCCTGCGATATCCAGGTGCTGGCGCAAAACGGCGGTGCCGAATTGATCGCCATCGGGCCGCAGATACTCGCCGGTGCCAAGGTGATGGCGGCGGCGGTCACCAAGAGTGCTCAAGGTATGGGGGGCGCGCTGGCCTGGCCGGCGTTGCTGCGCAAATTGGACCGCGTCGATCCTGAGTATAAAACCTGATGCCACTCGCCGAGATCCCCCTCAGTGTCTGGCGCAAACGCAGCCAGACCTTCGACTTCCATGGCCGCACCATCCGTTACTGGGTGGCAGGGCAAGGTGAGCCGTTGCTGTTGATCCATGGTTTTCCCACCGCCAGTTGGGACTGGCATTACCTGTGGCAACCGCTGGCCCAGCGCAACCTGGTGATCGCCTGCGACATGCTCGGCTTTGGCGATTCCGCAAAACCCCTGGACCACGGTTATTGCCTGTTGGAACAGGCGGATTTGCAACAGGCGCTGCTGGAACACCTGCGCGTCAAGCAACCGGTGCACGTGCTGGCCCACGACTACGGCGACAGCGTCGCCCAGGAGTTGCTGGCTCGGCACTACGAGGGCCGTTTTCACATGGCCAGCTGTGTGTTTCTCAATGGTGGGTTGTTCCCTGAAACTCATCGCACCGCGCTGGTGCAAAAGCTTTTGCTCAGCCCGCTGGGTTGGATGATCGGCCGAGCCTTCGGGCGTAATGCCCTGGCGGACAGCTTCAGCCAGATCTTCGGCCCCAATACCCGCCCGAGTGAGAGCGCCCTGGATGACTTCTGGAGCCTGATCAATAGTCACGAAGGCACGCGCATCCTGCACAAACTCATCGCCTACATCCCACAACGGCGCCGCTTGCGTGAGCGTTGGGTGCAGGCGATGCAACGGGATGACGTGCCGCTGCGGGTGATCGATGGCGAGATCGACCCGATCTCCGGTGCCCATATGGTCGAGCGTTACCGCGAATTGGTGCCCCACGCGGATACGGTGCTGCTGTCCAATATCGGTCACTACCCGCAGATCGAGGCGCCGGTGCAGGTGCTCAAGCACTATCTGGCGTTTCGTGAGCGCATTGCTGGCCCAGTGTGGGGTGTGGCTTGCCTGCGATAGCATCGCGGCGGTTCAACTGAAAGACCGAGGCGCTTGCATCGCAGGTACGCCTGCGCCCGCATGATCATCCCTCTGCCTTATCGAGCACCATTCAGGCTCAGTCGTGGTTATTGTGACCATGACCCCTGTGCCTGACACTCAACCCATTCCCATTGTCGCCATTGGAGTTTGGTATGAGTGATTCAGTGCAGTTCCAGGATAAGGTCGTGATCGTCACCGGTGCCGGCGGCGGATTGGGCCGGGCCCATGCGCTGTTGTTCGCCAGGCATGGCGCCAAAGTGCTGGTCAACGATCTGGGCGGCTCCACCCAGGGCGAAGGTGCCAATGCTTCGGCCGCCGACCGTGTGGTGGCTGAGATTCGCGAAGCCGGCGGTATCGCCGAAGCCAACCATGACTCTGTCACCGACGGTGACAAGATCGTGCAGAACGCCCTCGACGCCTTCGGCCGTGTCGACGTGGTGGTCAACAACGCCGGTATTCTGCGTGACAAGACCTTCCACAAAATGGACGACAGCGACTGGGACCTGGTTTACCGGGTGCATGTCGAAGGCGCCTACAAAGTCACCCGCGCCGCCTGGCCGCATCTGCGCGAGCAAGGGTACGGGCGGGTGATCTTCACCGCGTCCACCTCGGGCATCTACGGCAACTTCGGTCAGTCCAACTACGGCATGGCTAAGCTTGGGCTGTATGGGTTGACCCGCACCCTGGCGCTGGAAGGGCGCAAGAACAACATCCTGGTCAACGCCATTGCCCCAACAGGCGGCACGCGCATGACCGAAGGCCTGATCCCGCCGCAAGTGTTCGAGCGCCTCAAGCCGGAGCTGGTCAGCCCATTGGTGGTGTACCTGGGCAGTGAGGCGTGCCAGGAAACTTCGGGCCTGTTTGAAGTGGGCGGCGGCTGGATCGGCAAGACCCGCTGGGAGCGCAGCCTGGGTGTAGGCTTTGATCCAGAGGCGGGTTTTTCACCCGAGGATGTGGCGGCGCACTGGCAGCAGATCTGCGACTTCGAAGGGGCGGCACACCCCAAGGACAACATCGAGGCCTTGAAGGAAATGATGGCCAATTTGCAGAAGTACAGCCTGTGATCATTGCTTGAAAAAGCTTTAATCCTACGGGGCGCTGATGGCGCCCCGTTTTATTTTTGACAAAAAAAAGCCGCTGCAAAGGCAGCGGCTGAAGTAAGACGTTGGATCAAGGAGCGACAAATCAACGTCCGTTAACACAGGTAACAGATTGAATAGAGACATCAATCCATCTTGAGGCTGGCTTTTCTTCCGGAGGCGGAAGCGAGCGGTTTGCCCTGAAAGCCCGGCAAGAATAGCTGCTTGTAACAAAATGAGTAATGCCGATTCATGACAAGGACTGTTGCTGAATCGGCAACAGTCACGCTGCGCTCCATCCATTCTCCTGATAACCCCCCATCCACCCGACGCATGCGTGCGCCCAGACCCCGGCCAGAGCGCCCTGTCATCCTTTTGAGCGACAACACGAATCCCTCCTTGGTGCGCTTATCGCTCCCGATAGTCGGCAGTAGGGTGGGGCCTTCTGTCACTCACCGGGGAAGACGCATGACAAAAACAACAATGCGCGCCATCTTCAAGCCACAGGCGCTGGCCGCTGCGGTTGCGTTGGGTTGCTGTGCGCAGGCACAGGCTGTTTCGTTCAACATTGGCGAGATCGAAGGGCAATTCGATTCCTCGCTGTCGGTGGGCGCGAGTTGGGGCATGCGCGATGCGGACAAGAAGCTGGTGGGCACCGTCAATGGCGGCACCGGGCAAGCGTCCACCGGGGATGACGGCCGGCTGAACTTCAAGAAGGGCGAAACCTTTTCCAAGATCTTCAAGGGCCTGCACGACCTTGAATTGAAGTACGGCGATACGGGCGTGTTTGTGCGGGGTAAATACTGGTACGACTTCGAGCTCCAGGACGAAGACCGCGAGTTCAAGCCGATCAGCAACCACAACCGCAAGGAAGGCGCCAAGTCCAGCGGCGCGCAAATCCTCGACGCCTTCGTCTACCACAACTATTCGCTGGGTGATTTGCCGGGCACTGTGCGTGCGGGCAAGCAGGTGGTGAGCTGGGGCGAAAGCACCTTCATCGGTAACTCCATCAACAGCATCAACCCCATCGACGTCTCGGCATTTCGTCGGCCGGGCGCCGAGATCAAGGAGGGGTTGATTCCGGTCAACATGCTGTTCGCTTCCCAGAGCCTGACCAACCAGTTGACCTTGGAAGGCTTCTACCAATTGGAGTGGGACCAGACGGTGCTGGACAACTGCGGCACCTTCTTTGGTGGCGATGTGGCGGCGGACGGCTGCACCAACAACTACACCGTGGGGAACCCGGCGATTGCGCCTTTGCAGCCGGTGGCAGCGAACTTTGGCCAAGGGTTCAGTGTGACCAATGAGGGGGTAATCGTGCGCCGCGCCGGCGACCGTGACGCACGCGACTCCGGCCAATTTGGTGCCGCCCTGCGTTGGTTGGGCGATGACACCGAGTACGGCGTGTACTTCATGAATTACCACAGTCGAACGCCCACGGTAGGCACGATTACCAACAACTCTAACGCGACGACGATGACTTCCATCCGTAACCTTGCCAACTTCCTGCGGCCGGGAACCGGGGACGGTTTGGTCACCAGCACTATGCTCGGCCGTGGCCAGTATTACCTTGAATACCCGGAAGATATCCGCTTGTTTGGCGCCAGCTTCTCCACCACCTTGCCCACCGGTACGGCGTGGACTGGCGAGATCAGCTACCGGCCAAACGCACCGGTGCAACTGAATACAACCGACCTCACCCTGGCCCTGATCAACCCCACTTCCGGCCAACTGGCCTCACCCATTCGCAGCAATTTCGGCGACGACAACAAAGGCTACCGCCGCAAGGAAATCACCCAGATCCAAAGCACCATGACCCAGTTCTTCGACCAGGTCCTGGGCGCCGAGCGCCTGACGTTGGTGGGCGAAGCGGCTGTTGTGCATGTCGCCGGCCTGGAAGATAAATCCAAGCTGCGTTACGGCCGAGACTCGGTTTACGGTGCCTACGGTTTTCAGGGTGATACCGACGGCTTTGTCACCTCTACCTCTTGGGGATACCGCGCACGGGCGATCCTGGACTACAACAACGCAATTGCCGGGGTGAACCTCAAGCCCAACCTCTCCTGGTCCCACGACGTTGCCGGCTACGGCCCCAACGGCCTGTTCAACAAAGGCGCCAAGGCCATCAGTGTTGGCGTGGATGCGGACTACCGCAACACCTACACCGCGAGCCTCAGCTACACCGACTTCTTTGGTGGCGACTACAACACCCTGACCGACCGTGACTTCCTCGCCCTCAGCTTCGGCGTGAACTTCTGATCTGGCTTAAAGAAGGACAAGACTCTATGCGTAAGATATTTGCGGTAATGGCCCTCAGCCTGCTGGCAGCCAACGTGATGGCCGCCGTGTCACCGGAAGAAGCCGCCAAGCTCGGCACCACCCTGACCCCGGTAGGCGCCGAAAAAGCCGGCAACGCCGACGGCTCGATTCCGGCCTGGACCGGCGGCATTCCGAAAAACGCCGGTGCGGTGGACAGCAAGGGTTTCCTGGCCGATCCGTTTGCCAGTGAAAAACCGCTGTTCGTGATCACCGCCGCCACCGTCGACAAGTACAAGGACAAACTCTCCGACGGCCAGGTGGCGATGTTCAAGCGCTACCCCGAGACCTACAAGATCCCGGTGTACCCGACCCACCGCACGGTCAACCTGCCGCCAGAGATCTACGAATCGATCAAGCGCAGTGCGCTGAACGTCAAGCCAATCAACGACGGCAACGGCCTGGAGAACTTCACCGGCAACCGCTACTACGCGTTCCCGATTCCGAAGAATGGCGTGGAGGTGCTGTGGAACCACATCACCCGTTATCACGGCGGCAACCTGCGGCGCATCATCACCCAGGCCACGCCTCAGACCAACGGCAGCTACACGCCGATCCGCTTCGAGGAAGAAGTGGCCGTGCCGCAACTGATCCCCGACATGGACCCGGCCAAGGCCGCCAACGTGCTGACCTTCTTCAAGCAGTCGGTGACCGCGCCGGCGCGCTTGGCGGGTAATGTGTTGCTGGTGCATGAAACCCTCGACCAGGTGAAAGAGCCGCGCCTGGCCTGGATCTACAACGCCGGCCAACGCCGCGTACGCCGTGCGCCGCAAGTGGCGTATGACGGGCCGGGCACCGCCTCGGACGGCCTGCGCACCTCCGACAACTTCGACATGTTCTCCGGCGCCCCGGACCGCTACGACTGGAAGCTGGTGGGCAAGAAGGAGATGTACATCCCCTACAACAGCTACAAGCTCGACCAACCGACGCTCGAGTACGACGACATCATCAAGGCCGGCCACATCAACCAGGACCTGACCCGCTATGAGCTGCACCGCGTGTGGGAAGTGGTGGGCACGGTCAAGCCGAGTGAGCGGCATATCTACGCCAAGCGCCACATGTACATCGACGAGGACAGCTGGCAGGTGGCGCTGGTGGACCACTACGACGGCCGTGGCCAACTGTGGCGGGTTGCCGAAGGTCATGCGCAGTTCTACTACAACCACCAGACCCCGGCGTACACCGTGGAAACCCTCTACGACATCATCGCCGGGCGCTACATCGCGCTGGGCATGAAGAACGAGGAGAAGAGCAGCTTTGTGTTTGGTTTCAATGCCAAGGCGGCGGACTACACGCCGGCTGCGCTGAGGGCTGAAGGGGTGCGCTGATCCGGATCGAAGCAGGGTCAAACAGGTGGGAGGGGGCTTGCCCCCGATGAGGGCGTGTCAGTCAATGGATGGGTCGACTGATACACCGCCATCGGGAGCAAGCCTGAACTCCCACATGGGGTTTTATGCATGGCTGGAAATCACCCCGCTGAATACTTCTTCAACAACCGCCAACCACAGGACTAGGGTAGGTGCCTGGTTGCATAACAATAAGAACGCAGGATGCAGCAATGACCGCCATGACACGCTGCCTGGACCGTCCTGGATTCATGCCTCGGCTATCCGCCCACCATCTGCTGCGCCCACGCCTGGCCGAGCCTTTGCTGGCGGCGCAGGTCAGGGTCAAATTGCTGTGCGCCCCGGGTGGCAGCGGTAAGAGTGCGTTGCTGGCCGAGTGTGCATTGCAGGCGCCGGTGGGGTGCCAGGTGTACTGGCTGCCGTTCAACGGTGTTGCCTTAAGCCCGGTCGACGTTTGCCGACGCCTGGCGCAGAACCTCGGCCTGTCATTCACCGATGAAGCGACGTTGCTGCTGGACCTCACTCAGTGGCAGACGCCGGCGTGGGTGTTTCTCGATGACTTCTGTCGCTTGCCCACCCCCGACACCGACGCGTTGCTCGACCGCTTGCTCACCGTCAGCAGCCCGGCGTTGACGTGGTGGCTGGGGGCGCGGCGCCGGCCGATGTGCAATTGGCCACGGTTGCTGCTCGACGATGAGTTGCTGGAGTGCGGTGCCGATCTGGCGTTCAGTCCTGAGGAGATTCAGCAACTGCTCAATCCGGCGCTGGGGCTTTCTGTCGACAGCGTGCTGCAGTTCAGCGGCGGTTGGTGTGCCGGTGTGCGTATCGCTTTGCTCGGGGAAGGGCATCCGGAAAAGACCTTGCTCGACTACTTGCAGCACGAACTGTTCAGTACCTTGCCGCCGGAACTGGCAGAAGCCTGGCGCGTGCTCGCCCATCTGCCGCGCTTCAACACCGGATTGTGCGAGCACCTGTTCGGCTTTGGCGACGGTGACTACTACCTGCGCGACCTGCAGGCCCTTGGTGCGTTTATCCAGCCTTGGGAAGACACCGACTGGTTACAGGTTTTTCCACCGCTCGTCCAATTGCTGCGCGATGAACCCTGGCCGGCCAAACGTTCCTGGCACCGTCGCGCCTGCCAGTGGTTCACCACCGAGCAGGACTGGCAGGCTGCGTTTGAACACGCGCTGCTGGCCGAAGAATATGAAGTGGCGGTGAGCCTGTTACAGCATTTCAGTTTCGAGGACTTGTTCCGTCAGCAGAACGCGGTGTTGCTGTTGCGCCTGCATGAACAGCACGGCGACGAATTGATGCTCGGCTCGGCGCAACTGGTGGGGCTGGTGACGGCGGCGCTGCTGTTCGCCGGGCGCTTCGACCAGGCCGCGCAATGCATCGACCAGTTGGCGCGCTTCGCTCCGCAACCGACGGCGGCACTGCAGCGGCATTTACTCGCGCGCTGGCAAGCGCAGTGGGGCTGGCTGTTGCACTTGGGCGGTGACGCCGAGCGTTCCCGCGAGCATTTCCTTGAAGCGTTGCAAGCCTTGCCCGACAGCGCCTGGACCTCGCGGTTGATGTGCCTGTCGGGCCTGACCCAGCAAGCCTTGCTGCGCGGCGAGCTGGACGTTGCCCAGGCCCTGAACCGTGAAGCGCTGTGCCTGGCGCGCGCCCAGGGTTCATTGTTGCTCGAGGCCCTGCTCGAACTGGATCACGCACAGTTGCTGGAACAGCGCGGTGCACCCTATCGGGCACAGAGTTTGTTGGAAAACGTGCAGGCGATGTTGCTCAAGCAGCGGCTCAAGGCCGGGCCATTGGTGGGGCGTATTGCCCTGCGGCGCGGGCACTTGGCATTGCGCCAGGGGCAAGATAGCCTGGCGGACGCCTGTTTCCAGGCAGGCTTGAAAATGTGCCTGCACAGCCAGGATAAGCGCGTCCTTTATGGTTTTCTCGGCCTGGGCCTGCTGGCCGCCAACCGTGGCGACTACGCCCAGGCCTTTGTGCAGCTGCGCGACGCGGAACGGCTGATGCAGCAACGCCAGGTGCCCGAGACGGTGTACCGTGCGGTGCTGCTGTTGGTCAGCGGGCATTTCTGGCTGCAGCAAGGTCGCGCCGAACTGACGGCAGAAGCGGTGCGCCGTGTGCTCCGCCACTTCCGTGGGCCCCTGGCCAAACAGGCGCCGCCGGCCACCCTGGAATTGATTCCGCGCCTGGAATACTTGCTGGTGCTGGCAGAGGTCAAACTGGGCTGCGCCGAGCAACCGGTGGCGCGGCTCAGTGCCTTGCTGGAAACCACCCACCAGCGCGGCATGCTCTGCCTGGAAACCGAGCTGCACCTGGTGTTGGGTGAAGTGGCCTGGCAATTGGGCGACGCTGCCCTGGCGCGTCGCTCGCTGCAAACCGGCTTGGAACTGGCCGGTCGTTGTCAGGTGCAGCAGGCGATTCGTGAACTGCGTTTGCGTTCGCCGGGGTTGTTGAGTGAGCTGGGGATGGAGCCGCAGGCGTCAACGCCGGGCGCGGTGGACAACCCCCTGAGCCAGCGCGAATTGGAAGTGCTGCAGTTGATCGCCCTTGGTAACTCTAACCTGGAAATCGCTGATCGTCTGTTTATCTCCCTGCACACTGTCAAAACCCATGCGCGGCGCATCCACAGCAAGTTGGGTGTGGAGCGACGTACACAAGCGGTGGCCAAGGCCAAGGCCCTGGGGTTGATGACCTAAGTGCCGAGCGCCTGGCGGTATTCGCCGGGCGTGGCGCCCATGGCTTGGCGAAAACGATGGGTGAAGTGGCTGGCGCTGGAGAAACCGCACAACAACGCGATCTCGCCCAGGGGCAAGGCGCCGCTGCGCAGTAGCGCCTGGGCGCGGGTCAGCCGCCGTGCCAGCAGGTATTGATGGGGCGGCAGGCCGAAGCTTTGGCGGAACATCCGCGCGAAATGGTACTCGGACAACGCGCACATCCCGGCCAGTTGGCCCAGGCTGATCGGGTCTTCCAGGTGCTGGTCGATGTACTCCACCAATCGCCGCCGTTGATGCGCCGCCAGCCCGCCTTTCAAACGCAGCCCCTCGCGCGCGCCTACCTGGCTGAGCAAGGTATGGCTGAGCATTTCATGGGCCAGGCTGCTGGTCAGCAGGCGCTCGGCGGGTTCGTGCCAGTTGAGGGCGATCAACTGGTGAAAGCGTCGGGCCTGGCTGGCGTCCTCCAGAAAGGTGCTTTCCCGCAGTTGCAATGCGCGGGGCTCGCGGTCGAGCAGAGTGACGCAACCGAGGGCAAATTGCTCCGGGCTGAAATACACATGGGCCAGGCGAATCTCGCCATTGATCACCCACGCCGACTGATGCTCGGCGGGCAGGATGCACAGCTTGTCCGGCCCACCCTTGGTGCCGGGCTGGTCGCGCCGGAACGTGCCGGTGCCGCCGCCGATGTAGCACGACAGGGTGTGATGGCTGGGCGCCTGGTAATCCTGCGAGTCGTGGTGGTTGCTCCACAAAGCTGCAGACAAACCGTCACCGAGCTCGGCGCAGGCTTCGAGCCGTGCGTTGGGTGAGCGGTTAAGCGCTTGAAAGACTTGCAGGGATTCCAGATCTGGCATGGTGAATACTCTCCGACGCCTTGCATCCTACTCCGCGATGCTGGCGCTGTGCCCCCGCTGCCCGACAAAAGCGCAAGATTGTGCAAGACCCTTCCACGGGGGCAGGGTGACACTGGGGCTCAATCACCGGAGCCCGTCATGAACCTTTCCCTCTACTTACTCACCGTGCTGATCTGGGGCACCACCTGGATTGCCCTCAAATGGCAGCTGGGCGTGGTGGCGATTCCTGTGTCTATCGTGTATCGCTTCGGCCTGGCGGCGCTGGTGCTGTTTGCGCTGTTGCTGCTGAGTCGCAAGTTGCAGGTGATGAGCCGCCGCGGGCACCTGATCTGCGTCGCCCAGGGCTTGTGCCTGTTCTGCGTTAACTTCATGTGCTTCCTGACCGCCAGCCAATGGATCCCCAGCGGCCTGGTGGCGGTGGTGTTTTCCACGGCCACGTTGTGGAACGCACTCAATGCCCGGGTGTTTTTCGGCCAGCGGGTCGCGCGTAATGTGTTGATGGGCGGCGGCCTGGGGTTGGCCGGGTTGGGCTTGTTGTTCTGGCCGGAAGTGGTGGGGCATACCGCTAGCCCGCAGACCCTGCTTGGCCTGGGCTTGGCATTGTTGGGGACGATGTGTTTCTCGGCCGGCAATATGCTCTCGAGTCTGCAGCAGAAGGCTGGGCTCAGGCCGTTGACCACCAATGCCTGGGGCATGGCGTATGGCGCGGCGATGTTGGCAACGTATTGCGCGGTGCGCGGGATCCCGTTCGAGATGGACTGGAGTGCACGGTATGTCGGGGCGTTGTGGTACCTGGTGATTCCAGGGTCGGTGATCGGGTTCACGGCGTACCTGACGCTGGTGGGGCGCATGGGGCCGGAGCGTGCTGCGTATTGCACGGTGCTGTTCCCGGTGGTGGCGTTGAATGTGTCGGCGTTTGCCGAGGGCTATCAGTGGACCGCGCCGGCGTTGGCGGGGTTGGTGCTGGTGATGGTGGGGAATGTGTTGGTGTTTCGTAAGCCTAAGGTTACTGGCCCGGTTTTCGAGGCGAAGGCCGTCTAGTGTGGGAGGGGGCTTGCCCCCGATGGCGGTGTGACAGCCGGCTTATCTTTGATTGGTTCACCGCCATCGCAGGCAAGCCCCCATTTAGATGGGGTGCATCCTTTTATTTCATCCCCAGGCGCTTGGCCATGCGGCCGAGGTTGGCGCGGTCCAGGCCCAGCTCGCGAGCGGCGCTGGCCCAGTTGTGCTGGTGGCGTTCCAGGCAGGCGCTGATGACTTGGCGTTGGTATTGCTCGGTGGCCTGGCGCAGGTCGCCGGTGACGGCGAGGCCGGTGTGGACCGGCGCTTCGACCACCGGCGCGCTGACATCGGGCAGGTCGAGGTCCTGTGCACTCAGGCTGAGAATCTTCGGACGCTCGCGACAGTTGCCGAGGGCTTTCAGCGCGCTGCGTCCGATCAAATGTTCCAGCTCTCGTACGTTGCCTGGCCAGTTATAGGCCAACAGTGCCGCCTGGGCATCGCTGGTCAGGCGCAGGCTGCCCAGGCCCATGCGTGAGCGGTTCTGTTCAAGGAAGAAACCGGCCAGCAGCAACACATCGCGCCCGCGCTCGCGCAGCGCCGGCACTTGCAGCGGGTACACACTGAGGCGGTGGTAGAAGTCGGCGCGGTAGCGGCCGTTGCGTACTTCGTCAGCGAGGTCGCGGTTGGTGGCGGCGATCAAGCGCACATCCACCTGATGCTCCTTGTCCGACCCCAGGCGCTGCAACTGGCCGCTTTGCAGCACCCGCAGCAGCTTGGCCTGTACCGTCAACGACAGCTCGCCCACTTCATCCAGGAACAGCGTGCCGCCATTGGCCAACTCGAACTTGCCCCGGCGTTCGTTCAGCGCACCGGTAAAGGCGCCGCGTACATGGCCGAACAGCTCGCTTTCCACCAGGGTTTCCGGCAGGGCGGCGCAGTTGAGGCTGATCAGCGGTTTGTCCGCGCGATGTGAGGCGGCGTGAATGGCCTGGGCCACCAGTTCCTTGCCCACGCCGGTTTCACCAGTGATCAGCACGGTGAGGTCGCTGCCGCCCACCCACTTGATTTCTTCCACCAGGCGTTTGTGGGTTTTGCTCTGGCCGATCATTTCCTTGTGCTGCTGGCCGCTGGCTTGGCGGTAGATCTCGGCACGCTGGTGTTCGTCTTCGGCACGCAGGGCCAGGCGCTCGATGCGCTCGGCGACGTTGACGGTGGCGGCGGCGAGGCTGGCGAAGGCTTGCAGGGCATCCAGCTCAACGCGTTCGAAACGTTCGGTGTCGAGCGCGTCCAGGGTCAGCAAGCCCCAGGGATGGTCGTCGACAAACAGTGGGCAGCCCATGCAGTCGTGCACTTCCAGGTGGCCGTGCAGGCCATCGACCAGGCCGTCGTAGGGGTCGGGCAATTCGCTGTCGCTGTCGAAGCGCGTGGGGCCGGGGCTGCTCAGCAACACGGCAAAGCGCGGATGTTCACTGACCTTGAAGCGCCGGCCCAGGGTATCGGCGCTCAAACCGTCGACGGCGAGCGGCACCAGCGAGTCGCCGTCCAGGCGCAACAGCGCGGCGGCGTCGCAGGGCAGCAGGGCGCGCATGGCTTGCAGCAGGCGGCGGTAACGCTCGCCTTCGGGCAGTTCGCGGGACAGGTCGGCGACCAAGGGCAGCAGGGTGGTGAGCAGTGATTTCGCAGTCATAATGACTCCTTGTAGTCCTTATGACTATAGATCGTAGGAAGTCATATTGACTACTAGTCATTTAAACCATTGAAAAATATCGGTTTATAAGTTGGCACGAATACTGAGTGCGTCAGGGTAATCAGTGAAGAAGCCCAGGAGGCTCCCATGCTTAGTGCCCAAGACCGTGCCATCGTCAAATCCACCGTGCCGCTGCTGGAAAGCGGTGGCGAAGCGCTGATCACCCATTTCTACCGCATGATGCTCTCTGAGTACCCGGAGGTTCGCCCGCTGTTTAACCAGGCGCACCAGGCGAGCGGCGACCAACCTCGCGCCCTGGCCAACGGCGTGTTGATGTACGCGCGGCATATCGACCAGTTGGACCAGCTTGGCGATTTGGTGGCCAAGATCATCAACAAGCACGTGGCGCTGCAGATCCTGCCGGAGCACTACCCGATCGTCGGTGCCTGCCTGCTGCGCGCCATTTCCGAAGTGCTCGGCAGCGAGATCGCGACCCCCGAGGTGATGAATGCCTGGGGTGCAGCCTACGGCCAATTGGCGGATATCCTGATTGGCGCCGAGGCGGCGATCTATGAAGAGAAAGCCCAGGCCCCCGGCGGCTGGCGCGGTGCGCGGCCGTTCACGCTGGTCAAGCGCGTGGAGGAGAGTGCTGAAATCACCTCCTTCTATTTCGCCCCGGTGGATAACGGCCCGGTCCTCGCCGCCGCGCCTGGCCAGTACATCGGCATGAAGCTGGTGCTGGAGGGTGAAGAAGTACGCCGCAACTATTCGCTGTCGGCCCTTACCGATGCGGGCCAGTACCGCATCAGCGTCAAGCGCGAAGCGGGTGGGCGGGTGTCCAACTACCTGCACGACCAACTGCACGTCGGGGCGACCATCGACCTGTTCCCACCGTCGGGCGAGTTCACCCTGGCGGCCAGCGACAAACCGTTGGTGCTGATCAGCGGCGGGGTAGGCATCACGCCGACCTTGCCGATGCTCGAAGCGGCCTTGGCCACTGAGCGCCCGGTGCACTTTATCCACTGCGCACGTAATGGCGCCGTGCATGCGTTCCGCGACTGGGTGGATGCCCTGGCGGCCCAGCACCCGCAACTCAAGCGTTACTACTGCTACGCCGAAGACGACGGCGTGAGCCCCGCAGCGGACAACGTCGGCCTGCTGAGCCAGGAACAGCTGGCCGCCTGGTTGCCCGAGCAGCGCGACATCGATGCCTACTTCCTCGGCCCTAAAGGCTTCATGGCCGCGATCAAGCGCCACCTCAAAGCCTTGGGTGTCCCCGAAAAACAAAGCCGCTATGAATTCTTCGGCCCAGCGGCGGCCCTGGAATAGGTACACATAACCTGTGGCGAGGGAGCTTGCTCCCGTTGGACCTGGCTGGCGCTCCAGTGCGCAGCGCTCCCATCTTTTTAGGGCCGCTTCGCAGCCCAACGGGAGCAAGCTCCCTCGCCACAGGTCCGCCACAACATTTCTCCAGATTAATCCCCCGTTAACCCCCTCTGTTTAAACACTCCCTGTGTGTAAACTTGCGGCCATACGCCACAACCATAATCAGGCAAAGGGAAACGGAGATGAGTGACGAATTGCGTTTAGGCAGGGAGCGGCGCTTTCTGGTGTTGCTGGGCATCATCTGCCTGGCGCTGATCGGCGGTGCGCTCTACATGCAGGTCGTACTGGGCGAGGCCCCATGCCCGCTGTGCATCCTGCAACGCTACGCCTTGCTGTTGATCGCGATCTTCGCGTTCATCGGCGCAGCCATGCGCACCAAAGGCGCCCTCACGCTGTTTGAAGGCCTGGTGATACTCAGCGCCCTCGGCGGGGTGGCCGCCGCCGGCCATCATGTGTACACCCAGTTCTTCCCTCAGGTGAGCTGCGGCATCGATGTGCTGCAACCGATTGTCGATGACCTGCCCCTGGCCAAGGTGTTTCCCCTGGGCTTCCAGGTCGACGGCTTCTGCAGTACCCCTTATCCACCCGTACTCGGCCTGTCCCTGGCGCAGTGGGCATTGGTCGCCTTCGTGCTGACGGTGATCCTGGTACCGCTGGGCATCTACCGGAATCGCCAGCACACAGCCTGAGCCCATCACCCAAACGCCCCGGTCTTTCTTAGCGGAAGGCCGGGGCGTTTTTGCGTGTGGGGATTTGTGAACAGAACGTGACGCCGGACAATTTCAGGTGCGCGCAGCGTGCGACATGTTGTCACACGGAAGCGTCCGCAGGACGTTTCTGACCGGCCAAACGGCTGCTTAAATTTGCATCAAGCGGCCAAGATGTGCTGTCAGTTTGTGGTTGCGCCAATGCCACGCACCTCACGCCGAACCAGCGATTCGGTGATGTCCGAATGCCTTGTTTTATGGGGGGTTGCATCGGTTTGGCATGCCCTTACGCGCTGTAAGGGCTGTGGTGGATTGCCCTATAACACGGCAATTTTTGTGGTTTTTGTTGAGAATTGAACGCGATAAGATCGCGAACCGTTGCAATAATGGTGAAGGATTATTGCTGTAATCGATAAAAATTATTTCTTTATAAGACATGGTTTATACATCGCTAGCTAACTACAATCGCCCGCACTGAATGTCCTGTGCTGTTCAATATTTGAGCACTGGAGCGGTCGAGGGGCAGATGGATGGCTCTGTGCGACCCCAAGGTTCCGGCAGCCTTTCAACTATCCGCACCAAATGGAATTGGTCTGTAACAAGGCCTTTAACCACGAAATCGAATAAGAACTCACCGCAGGTCCGTGAAACGTACAGTTATGGCGTGACGGGCAGGCTCTTATTCAATCGAAGAGAAATGCCAACCCTTGGCAGGGTGAAGTGTTGGCGATCAAAACCCAACTGCATTGCGCAAGCTGCTTTAGAGGTCGTGAGATGAGTAAAAACAGGTACCCCCGATTACTAGGCTTTTTGCCGCTGCTGGGCATGATGTTAATGCTGGGAGGCTGCAAGTGGACCTTGATGGACCCAAAAGGACAGATCGGTCTGGATCAACGAAACCTGATCATCACCGCCACCCTGCTGATGCTGTTGGTCGTGGTGCCTGTGATCATCATGACCTTCGCCTTCGCCTGGAAATACCGCGCGTCGAACACCAACGCGACCTACGCGCCGAAGTGGTCGCACTCCACCAAGATCGAAATCGCGGTGTGGCTGGTTCCGATCCTCATCATCATCGCCCTGGGTTACATCACCTATAAGTCGACCCACGAGCTGGACCCGTACCGTCCGCTGGAGTCCGACGTCAAGCCGATCAACATCGAAGTGGTCGCGCTGGACTGGAAGTGGCTGTTCATCTACCCGGACCTGGGTATCGCCACCGTTAACCAGATCCGCTTCCCGGAAAACACCCCGCTTAATTTCCGGATCACCTCCGACGCCGTGATGAACTCGTTCTTCATCCCTGCCTTGGGCGGTCAGATCTACGCGATGGCAGGCATGCAGACCCGACTGCACCTGATCGCCAACGAAAAAGCTGAAATGGAAGGCATCTCCGCGAACTACAGCGGCGCTGGCTTCACCGGCATGAAATTCAAAGCCATCTCGACGAGCCAGGAAGATTTCAACGCCTGGGTAGCCGAAGTCAAGGCCGCACCTAAACAGCTTGATCAAGCTGAATACGACGCCCTGACCAAACCAAGCCAGAACAACCCAGTCGCCCTGTACTCCACGTATGAGCCGAACCTGTTTCAGAAAATCGTCGACAAGTACGAAGGCATGAAACCAGGCAAGCCGGTCAAGCACGAGAAGAAAGAAGTGGCCGCGGTTGAAGGTTCTGACACGGGCTCGCATTCAACTGCTGGGGCAGAGGAGTAAACGATGTTTGGTAAATTAAGTTGGGATGCGGTCCCGTTCCACGAGCCGATTGTGATGATTACCATCGCCATGATCGCGCTGGGTGGTCTGGCACTGTTTGCAGCAATCACTTATTTCAAGAAGTGGACCTACCTGTGGACCGAGTGGTTGACGTCGGTCGACCACAAGAAAATCGGTGTCATGTACGTCATCGTGGCCATGGTCATGCTGCTGCGTGGTTTTGCCGACGCCATCATGATGCGTACCCAGTTGGCCATGGCCACCGAGGGTTCGCCTGGCTACCTGCCACCTGAACACTATGACCAGATCTTCACCGCCCACGGTGTGATCATGATCATCTTCATGGCGATGCCATTCTTCACCGGCCTGATGAACCTTGCCTTGCCGCTGCAGATTGGCGCCCGTGACGTTGCCTACCCGTTCCTGAACTCCCTGAGCTTCTGGCTGCTGGTTTCCGGCGTTGTGCTGATCAACGTGTCCCTTGGTGTCGGCGAATTCGCCAAGACCGGTTGGGTTGCGTATCCACCATTGTCGGGCCTGCAATACAGCCCTGGCGTGGGTGTGGACTACTACATCTGGGCGCTACAGTTATCAGGACTCGGGACGACACTGACGGGGGTCAACTTCCTGGCCACCGTCCTGAAAATGCGCGCCCCTGGCATGAAACTGATGGACATGCCGATCTTCACCTGGACCTGCACCTGGGCCAACGTCCTGATCGTGGCTTCGTTCCCGATCCTGGCCGCTACCATGGCGCTGCTGTCGCTTGACCGTTACCTGGATTTCCACATTTTCACCAACGAACTTGGTGGCAATCCAATGATGTACGTGAACCTGTTCTGGGCATGGGGTCACCCTGAGGTGTACATCCTGATCCTGCCAGCGTTCGGTATCTTCTCCGAAGTGATCTCGACCTTTACCGGCAAGCGCCTGTTCGGTCACCACTCGATGGTTTACGCATCGGGCGCAATCTCCGTACTGGGCTTCATGGTGTGGCTGCACCACTTCTTCACCATGGGTTCGGGGGCCAGCGTCAACGCCTTCTTCGGCCTGGCGACGATGCTGATTTCCATCCCGACGGGGGTGAAGCTATTCAACTGGCTGTTCACCATCTACCACGGCCGTCTGCGCATGACCAGCCAGGTCCTGTGGACCCTGGGCTTCATGGTGACCTTCGCCATTGGCGGCATGACCGGCGTACTGCTGGCCATCCCGGGTGCTGACTTCGTCCTGCACAACAGCCTGTTCGTGATCGCTCACTTCCACAACGTGATCATCGGTGGTGCGGTATTCGGTTACATCGCTGGTTTCAGCTTCTACTTCCCGAAAGCGTTCGGCTTCAAGCTGCACGAAGGCTGGGGCAAGGCTGCATTCTGGTTCTGGATCTCGGGCTTCTTCGTCGCGTTCATGCCGCTCTATGCACTGGGCTTCATGGGCATGACCCGTCGTCTGAACGCCACCACCAACCCTGAGTGGGTGCCGTACCTGTACGTCGCCATGTTCGGTGCAATCATGATCGCTGTGGGTATCGCCTGCCAGTTGATCCAGCTGTACGTGAGCATCCGTGACCGTAAGCAGAACGCTTGCGACTCCGGCGACCCATGGAATGGCCACACCCTGGAATGGTCGACCTCGTCGCCACCACCGTTCTACAACTTCGCCGTGATCCCGACTGCGAACACCATTGATGCGTTCACCGAAGCCAAGGAAGACGGTACTGCGTACCAGCGTCCTAAGCACTACGAACCGATCCACATGCCAAACAACACCGCCACTGGCGTGGTGATGGGTGCGCTGTTGACCGTGTTCGGTTTCGCGATGATCTGGCACATCTGGTGGCTGGCGATCGTGGGCCTGGTGGGCACCATCGGTTACTTCATCGTCCACGCTGCACGTGATGATCAAGGCTACATGGTGCCGGTCGAAACGATCGAACGCATCGAAGCCGAGCAACACGCTCGCCTGGTCGCCGAGAAGAAAATCCCGGCCAACCGTGTAGAAACCTCGTTGGAACAGGCTTAAACCATGTCGAACTTAGTGACCAATGCTGGACACGCCCATGTCGATGACCATGGGCACGATGACCATCACCACGACTCGGGGCCGATGACCGTTTTCGGTTTCTGGCTCTACCTGATGACCGACTGCATCTTGTTTGCGTCGATCTTCGCGGTGTACGCGGTACTGGTAAACAACGTAGCGGGTGGCCCGTCGGGCCACGACATCTTCGAACTGCCTTACGTGCTCGGCGAAACTGCCTTGCTGTTGTTCAGTTCGATCACCTACGGCTTCGCCATGTTGGCCTTCTACAAGGGCAACAAAAAAGGCGTACTGAGCTGGTTGGCACTGACCTTCCTGTTCGGCCTGGGCTTCATCGGCATGGAGATCAACGAGTTCCACCTGCTGATCTCCGAAGGCTACGGCCCGCACCGTTCCGGTTTCCTGTCGGCGTTCTTCACGCTGGTCGGCACCCACGGTCTGCACGTAACGGCCGGCCTGCTGTGGATGGCGGTGATGATGTATCAGGTCAATAAACACGGCCTGACCAACACCAACAAGACTCGCCTGAGCTGCCTGAGCCTGTTCTGGCACTTCCTGGACGTGGTCTGGATCTGCGTCTTCACCGTTGTTTACCTGATGGGGACTCTGTAATGGCTAATGCACACTCCCATGACCATGACAGCCATGATGCGAGCCACGGCAGCGTTAAGTCTTACGCTATCGGCTTCATCCTGTCGGTAATCCTGACGCTCATCCCGTTCGGTCTGGTGATGTACCCGACCCTGCCGAAGTCGATCACCTTGATGATCGTACTGGCGTTCGCGGTGATTCAGGTGCTGGTTCACCTGGTGTACTTCCTGCACTTGGACCGCTCTAAAGAGCAGCGCGATAACGTGATTGCGTTCGTGTTCGCAGGCTTAGTAATCCTGCTGCTGGTTGGCCTGTCGATATGGATCATGTTCAGCATCCATACGTTCATGATGGCGAAGTGAGGTAAGACCCGATGTCGCTTAAGCACTTTATCCAAATCACCAAACCGGGGATCATTTTCGGTAACGTGCTTTCTGTGGCGGGCGGTTTCTTCCTGGCCTCCCAGGGACATGTCGATCTGGCCATCTTCCTGGCTGCGATGATCGGTACGTCCCTGGTGGTAGCTTCCGGTTGTGTATTCAACAACTGCATCGACCGCGACATCGACATCAAGATGGAGCGCACCAAGAATCGCGTGCTGGTCCAGGGACTGATCTCCCTGAAGCTGGCACTGATCTTCGCGACCGTCCTGGGTGTTGCCGGCGTGGTGTTGTTGTACAAGGTGGCCAATCCGTTGGCGGCGTTGTTTGCCGTGATCGGCTTTGTCATCTACGTCGGCCTCTACAGCCTGTACCTCAAGCGCAAGTCGGTTCACGGCACGCTGGTGGGCAGTCTGTCGGGGGCGATGCCGCCGGTGATTGGTTATGTGGCTGTGACCAATAGCTTCGACATGGCTGCGCTGGTGCTGCTGGTGATGTTCAGCCTGTGGCAGATGCCGCATTCCTACGCCATCGCGATCTTCCGTTTCAACGACTACCTGGCTGCGTCGATTCCGGTATTGCCGGTCAAGCGTGGCATCCAGGTCGCCAAGAAACACATCCTGCTGTACATCCTGGCCTTCCTCGTGGCGACCTTGATGTTGACCTTCAGTGGCTACGCCGGCATGAGCTACCTCGCCGTCGCGGCGGCCATGGGCATGTACTGGTTGTACATGGCCTGGACCGGCTACAAGGCGGTGGACGACACCGTCTGGGCCCGCAAGCTGTTCGTGTTCTCGATCTTCACCATCACCGCGCTCAGCGTGATGATGTCCCTGGATTTCCAAGTGCCGAAAGAGCTGTTGCTGACCTACGCTCACTGAGTGGTCTGGCAGTGAAAAAGCCCCGCCTTCGAGAGAAGCGCGGGGCTTTTTCTTGGGCGCGGGTTTAAATCTGCGCAGGTTTATCTCGTCATACCCCTCTGTACGAGTTGTGCGAATCCATCACCCGTCTACAAGGACGTCTTTACAAGGAGTAGCCCTATGGTCACCGTCAGTCGCCGGTCTCTTCTCGCCCTGGGCGCAGCCCTGCCACTGCTGGGGCGCTTGGATTGGGCCGTTGCCAGCCCACCGCCGACCAAGACTGATAAGGTGCTGCTCAACTACAACGAAAGCCCCTACGGGCCCTCACGCGCCGCCCGTGACGCAATGCAGCATGGGATCGCCACGTCCGGGCGTTATCCCTACAAACACATGTACGCCCTGGCCGGGTTGTTTGCCCAGCAGCAAGGCATTGCCGAGGAGCAAGTGGCCGTTTTCGCAGGCTCGATGGCCGCGTTGCGTTATGCCGTGCTGGCATTCACCAGCGAAACCCGCGGCCTGGTAATGCCCACGCCGTCTTACGAAGTGCCGCGCCAGGCCGCCGAGTCGAGCAGGGCGCCGGTGAAGGAGGTCAGCCTGAACGCCGACCACGCCCACGACATCCCGGCCATGCTCGCCGCCGATCCACAGGCCGGCATGCTCTACCTGTGCAACCCCAACAACCCCACGGGCACCGTGACTCCCATCGACGCCATCCGCCAAGCCTTGGCGGATAAACCCAAAGGCAGCGTGCTGGTGGTGGACGAGGCCTATATCGACTTCGCCGACGTGCCCAGCGTCGTCAGTTGGGTCAAGGACCACGACGACCTGCTGGTGCTGCGCACCTTCTCGAAAATCTACGGCATGGCCGGCGCTCGCTTGGGCTTGGCGATCGGCCACCCGGCGCTGTTGGAGCGGCTGGCCGTGTTTGGCGGCGACAACGTCCCGGCGGGCTGTACCCTGCTTGGCGGCCTCGCCAGCCTTGAAGATGTGAAACTGCTGCCGCAACGCAAGGCGCTCAATAACCAACTGCGCGACGAGACGGTCGCCTGGCTGAAAGGGCGTGGGTTCACCTGCACGGCCTCCCAGGCGAACTGTTTCATGATCGACGTGAAACAACCGGCGGCGCAGGTGATCGAGAAACTGGCCGCGCAAGGCGTGCTGATCGGGCGGGTGTGGAAAGACTGGCCGCAGTGGGTGCGGGTGACAGTAGGGAACAAGCGGGAGATGGAGCGGTTTCGCGAAGTGTTTGCGGCGCAGATCGAACCGATCAACTGACACAATTCAAGCTGTGGGAGGAGGCTCCCACAGTTACTCCATAGTGTCAGTTACTGCTGCGCGATGCTGTACCCCTCAAACGCCGTCTGCTGCTGCAACGCAGTGATCACGCTCTTGCGGCTCAACGGCTGCTCGGCGCCGGCGTTATCCACAAAGCTCTCCACCTCCAGCTCCGCTTCATCGCCTTCACCCACAAAGCTGAAGCCCAAAAACTCGAACGCCTCACGGTCAACGTTCAGCTTCGAGCGCGGCGTGCGCAGCGGCAGGGTGACGCTGATGCCATCCTTGCTGATCACAAACACCTCGGCTTCTTTCTTGGGCCGTGACGCCTTGCTCTTGCCGGCGCTCGGGTTGCTGATGGCCTGGTGGCTCTGGTTCAGCACCTTCAACGCCAAACCGTAGACCAACTCCTGAAACTCGGGGTCGTCCTTGAAGCTGGACAGGATGCGACTGATGGAAAACTGGCTGCTCAGGTTTTCCAGGGCGGCGTTGTCCGCGGCTTCTGCATCCTTGAGTTGCTTGAGCTGGCCCATCAGGTCATAGGCCTTGTCGTCGTCGAAGGCGTCGTGGGCCTGGCGGATCGCCACGCGCAGCTCGCGGATCTGGTCGCTTTCCTTGGAGGTGTGGAAAGCGTCCAGCACCATCTCGCTGATGATCTTGGCGGCCGGCACATGCTGTGAAAGATTGATGGCGTTTTCGTACTCGGCTTTGGACTGCAAGGCGATTACGGATTCTTCGGGGGCGGATTTTTCGGTGTAAGAATCGGACATTGAAATTTCACTACTTCAGTAAACGAGGACAAAAAAGCGTCGCGCATTTTCAGCGCGCAGGGGGATCAGGTCAAGGCAGCACAATGCCCTCAACTGGCGGGCGACGGCATCGCCTGCCACACCGCCAAGCAACCCAAGGCGATGGCCGGCGGTTTGCCGATCGGCGTTCATGAGACATTCCTGTCGGGCAGGGCGGCAAACCCGTCGATAAGCGTTATGAGTCCAACTGCTTGAAGCAGGCCTCGAGGATATCCAGGCCTTCCTCCAGCACTGCCGGCTCGATGGTCAGCGGTGCCAGCAAACGGATGATGTGCCGCGCCTTGCCGCTGGGCATCAGCAGCAACCCGGCGTCCCGCGCCAGGCTCAATAATTGAGCCAGCTGTTTTGGCGCTGGGGTGCCATCGGCGTTGGCCAGCTCGATACCGCGCATGGCGCCGACGCCGGTGAGCCGGCCGAGGTAGGGTGTCAGGCCCTGTGCGCGCCAGGTTTCATAACGGCGGACGATGGCCTCTTCCTGTTGCGAGCCCCAGGTTTTCAAATGCTCATCGGTCATTGCATCCAGCGTGGCCAAGGCCGCCGCACAGGCGATGGGGTTGCCGGAATAGGTTCCGCCCAGGCCGCCTTTGGGCAGGTTGTCCATCAGCGCCTTGCGTCCGACGACTGCGCCCAGCGGCACACCGCCCGCGATGCTTTTACCCAACAGGATCAAGTCCGGTTCGATACCCAGGCGCGAGAACGCGAAACGTTGGCCGGTACGACCAAAACCCGACTGGATTTCATCGGCAATCAGCAGGATGTCGTGCGCATCGCAAAAGCGCCGCAGGGCCTGGGCGAACGCGATGTCCAGCGCAAGGAAACCCCCTTCGCCCTGCACCGGCTCGATAATGAAACACGCTACGTCGTTGACGTCGATTTCCACGCTGAACAAACGGTCCATGGCCTTCAGCGCTTCGGCGCAGGTCACGCCGTTGTCGGCGCTGGGGTAGGGCAGGTGATACACCGGGCCCGGCAGTACACCGACCTTTTGTTTGTAGGGCGCCACCTTGCCGTTGAGGTTGAGCGTGGCCAGGGTGCGGCCATGGAAGGCGCCGTCAAAAGCGATCACCGCCGTACGGCCGGTGGCGCCGCGCACAATTTTCAGCGCGTTTTCCGCCGCTTCCGCGCCGCTGTTGGTGAGCATGCCGCTGACCGCGTAGTCCACCGGGATGAACGCCGTCAGGCGATCCATCAGCTCGAGGTAGGGCGTGTGAGGCGCGGCGTTGAACGCGTAATGGGTCAGCCGGGTCGCCTGTTCACGAATTGCCTCGACCACGCCAGGGTGACAATGGCCGAGGTTGAGCACGCCGATACCGCCGACAAAATCGATATAGCGTTTGCCCGAAGTGTCCCAGACCTCGGCGTTTTTACCGTGGCTGAGGCTGATGGGGTGAACGATGGAAATCGACTGGCTGATGGTTTCGCGGCTCATGAATCGGGGACTCGGCTGTGACGGGTTTGTTTTTATCTAAGCCGGGTGCCCGCCCTTGTCGCAAACGAAATAAAATCGCCGGGTCATTATTAAAAGTCGGGATGTGCTCGGGTGTATTCCACCATCCAGTTCAGGAAAGCGTTCACCTTGGGAATCTCACCGGCATGTTCGGCATGCGCAATAAAGTGCGCGCCGAAAGCATCGCTGCGCTCGGCGACAAAACCCGGTGCACACACCGGCACCACCGCCTCACGGAACAGCTCGATGCAAGTCGCCCCCGGCCATGAGCCCTGGCCGAAGAAAAACGCGATATCGGCCTTGGCCTGCAACACGTCAAAAGGCTCCAGCTCGTTGCGCACATCCAAGTGAATGTTCGGATGTTTCGCCGCAAAACGAAGGGGTCAAGCGTTTTGAAATCATGCAGTTCATTCCAAATCGGAAGGAGCCTTTGCCTAAAGGTCGTTTGTGGCAGCGGTATAAGCCGTTGATACTGCCCGGCAGCACTATAAACCGGCGCGGGCTGTGGGGCGCCGAATAATAAGGAATGACAGGGAGAGCCTTGCATGAACCCATTCAAAACGACGTTGGCCGCGATCGGTGCCACCGCCGCCCTTAGCCTGGCGAGCACCGCTCAGGCAGGCGTGACCTTGGACGCCATCCAGAAAAAAGGCTTCATCCAATGCGGCGTCAGTGACGGGCTGCCGGGCTTCGGCGTACCGGACAGCAATGGCAAGATGACCGGCATCGATGTGGACGTGTGCCACGCGGTGGCGGCGGCGGTCTTCGGCGATGCATCGAAAGTGAAGTTTACCCAGTTGACCGCCAAGGAGCGCTTCACTGCGCTGCAGTCCGGTGAGATCGACGTGATCTCACGCAACACCACATGGACCAGCTCCCGTGACTCGGGCATGGGCCTGGTGTTTACCGGTGTGACTTACTACGACGGCATCGGCTTTCTGGTGAACAACAAGTTGGGCGTCACCGGTGCCAAGCAATTGGACGGCGCGACGGTGTGCATCCAGGCGGGTACCACCACCGAACTCAATGTCTCCGATTACTTCCGTACCAATGGCATGAAGTACACGCCGATCACCTTCGACACGGCCGACGAAAGCGCCAAGGGCCTGGAGGCCGGGCGGTGTGACGTGCTGACCACCGACCAGTCGGGCCTGTACGCCCAGCGCATCAAGATGGCCCACCCTGACGAGTTCGTGGTGCTGCCGGAAGTGATCTCCAAGGAGCCGTTGGGGCCGCTGGTGCGTAAAGGCGATGACGAGTGGTTCAGCATCGTCAAGTGGACCCTGTTCGCCATGCTCAATGCCGAGGAAATGGGCATCACCTCGCAGAACGTCGAAGAGCAGGCCAAGACCACCAAGAACCCTGACATTGCACGCTTGCTGGGTGCCGACGGCGAATACGGCAAAGACCTGAAACTGCGCAAGGACTGGGTGGTGCAGATCGTCAAGCAAGTGGGCAACTACGGCGAAGTGTTCGAGCGCAATATCGGCCAGGGCAGCGTGCTGAAGATCAAGCGCGGGCTCAATGCGCTGTGGAACAACGGCGGCATCCAGTACGCGCCGCCGGTTCGATAGCCTTGCGGGGTGTTACACCGACACCCCGTCCTTTCCCGCAGCCTTTGCGCGATACAGCGCCTGGTCGGCGCGCATCATCAGGGCGGCGGGGGCTTCATGCGTTTTTCGCTGGGCCACGCCCAGGCTCAGGGTGACCTTGAAGTCACCACTCGGGATGTTCTTCAACGTTTGCCGAATGCGCTCTGCCAATGCTGTTGCAACCTCCAGCGAGGTCTTTGGCAGGACCAGCACAAACTCATCGCCACCCCAGCGGGCCAGTAGGTCATCGGGGCGAATAGCGTGTTCCAGGCATTCCACCACCCGTACCAGCGTCTGGTCGCCCACGCCATGACCGTAACGGTCATTGATCGGCTTGAAATCATCGATATCCATCGCAATCAGTGAAAGCGGCAGGCGAAAGCGCTGGGCACGGTCACATTCTTCCAGCAGCATTTTTTCCAGGCGATAGCGGTTGGCGACCAGGGTCAGTGCATCCCGCTCGGCCATTGAGCGGTTCTCGTCCAACTGAAGTTGCAACTGCTGATTGACCCGCGACAGCTCGTGCGTGCGTTCTGCCACCAGCGCTTCGAGGGATTGATTGCGTCGTTCCAACTGTTCGACGGAACATTTTCTGAGATGAATGTCGCGGTGGGCGCCCACCATGCGCGCCACGGAGCCGTCAGCATTACGGGCAATCACGTAGCCTCGATCTTCGATCCACAGGTAGCTGCCATCTTTTTTGCGGCAACGGTACTCGGCTTGATAGTGGGGCGCCCGACGGTGAATGTAATCGTCAAACAGCTTCATCACCTGAGGATAGTCCTCCGGGTGAATCACGTTTTCCCAAGTGAACACGCTGTTCTCCAGCGCATGGCGGGGATAGCCGAGCATTTCGTACCACCCTGGGTTGCGATAGACGAACCCGGTATTGGCGTTCCAATCCCAGATCCCATCGCTGACCAACTCCAGGACGGTGTGCAGCATGTCGGCGTTGAAGTGAGAGAAATCTTGCCTCAACGGAGTGTTGTCGGAGGTATCGTCCATCTGCGCATTCCTTGCGTGGGCAGGCGTCAAGGCCTGCCATTGTTGACGCCGATACTCCGTGGCTGGCGCTACTGTACAACGGGGCTTGGATGCTTTGAATAGGGCAGATGTACGGCTAAAGGTTGATGGCTTTTGGCTATTGCTGCATTTTTGTAGATGTGTTTCCCGATATCCAAGGGTCACGCAGTGTTTCAGTTTATCGAGAGCCTTGCGTCTGAATCAGGTACAAGCCGAACTTCTACCCGTTGGCCCAGTGCCCGTGCTGCACTTGCCAGAGTGGCCAATGTCATGCCTGCATCGTTCTGATCGAGTGCGCGATCTACGGCGGTGCGGCTGGTATGCATACGTTCAGCCAGCGCTTTTTTGCTGATTTTCTGCGCCTTCATCGCTTCAGCCAACTGCCAGGCGATAACACGTTTCAACGCTCCGGCGGATACTTCCTCAATGAGCCCGTTGTCGTTGAGAAAATCGTCGAAGTTGGAGCCGATATGTTTGTTCATGTGGTTTTCCTCATAGCTTGTTTTTACGACGCCGCGCGGTATCCAGCTCTACCACAGGCGTTTTCTGGCTCTTTTTAATGAAGCCGTGCAGCAGCACGATCTCACCGTCAACCAGCGTAAAAATCACCCGTGCGATATGCCCCCCAAGATCGGTTCTGACCTCCCAAAGCCGGTGCTCCAGCTTTCGAACCAGAGGCATTCCCTGCGGCCATCCGATCTGGACGGATTTGATGTCGATACCTATGAGTTTTCTGGCTTCCCTAGGTAGCTCCATTAACCATTCGCGTACCGGCTCGTTACCCGCATCGGTTCGATAGAAAACAACGTTCAGCACGAAATGTAGGTCGTTCACTGGAGAGTGTACCAAAAAAGGTTCATTTGACCATCGGCGATTGATAAGGCTTATCGCGAGGAGAGGTCAGAGCCTGGCACTTTTTTTGAATGAAGACGGGGTTGAATTTTTTCAAATAAATTCAACTAAAACAGATGCTTGTGAAATTTCCACAAGCTTGGTGTGAACGTGCTTTCATATCTGTGGGAAGGGTTACTTCGGCGCCACCATCCTCGTCGGCCCCTTGCCATCCGCGTTGTGCTGGTAAATCGCTTCAGGCTGGCCTTGTAGGTTGAAAAACACCTGGCCAATCCCTGCCGAATTCCATAATCGTTCGCCCGCTTCGGCATGTTCCGGAATATGCGGCACCACCTGCATGGTGCGTCGGCGGGTGAACCAGTTGAGGGGCGAGCGCGGCGAGTAGAGCCAGCGGTTGAGGCGGTCGAACCATTCCAGCAAGCGTGGAGGGAATTCGTTCTTGATGCCGCTGCTGGTGATCTGCCAGATCCGGGGGCCGGCGTTGCGATGACGGATCAGCACTTCGTAGACGAACGAGTAATGCACGTCACCTGACAGGATCACGTAGTTACCCGGCGTTCGCGAGTGGCGGAATATATTGAGGATCACCTGGGCTGCGCCGCGATGGGCCATCCAGTTCTCTGCGTCCACCAGCAAGGGGTGGCCGCACCAGCTGAAGATTTTCTGCACCGTCTCGATCAACTTGACGCCAAAGATCGGCGCGGGCGAGACGATGATGGCTGAAGGGTGGTCGAGCAGTTCCTGTTGCAGTTCGCTCAAGGCTTCCCAGTCGAGCAGGCCGGAAGGTTGCTTGAAGGTGAACTCGCTGCGCCAGCGGCGGGTGCGAGTGTCGAGCACCACCAGCGCAGGGGTGGTGGGCAGTACGTAGTGCCAGTGCTGGAACGTGAGCAGCGCTTCGAGCAATTCATTCTGCGCGGCGGCATCCAGGTGGTTGGCCTGGGGCTGGTGGGTGAGCGCCTGGCTTTGCTTTATCAGCCCGTCAAACACATCCGGCTGGTTGCCCCAACCCTGGCACAGCAGATAGGCCAGCAGGGCGTTGCCGATGATGCGTTTGGAGAACGGGTGACCGTAGGCGGTTTCTTCCCACTGTGCGCTGAGGTTCCAGTCGTCGGTGATGTCGTGATCGTCAAAGATCATCAAGGTGGACAGGTGGGCGAAGACCCGCGCTACGCCCGGCAGGCCGTCGCGGAATGTATCGACCTGCACCTGTTCGCGGGCATAGCGCTGCTGTTCTTCTGTGTTCAGTTGCGGCGTTTGCGGTGCGATCAACGTCCAGGGCGTGGGCGACCACACCAGCAAGTACATCGCGATGACTTCAGCGAAGGTCACCAGGTGATTGTCGGCGGTGCTGCTGGTGAAGATCGGTTTTTTCACGCCACCAAAAAACCGCTCGCGCAGGGTTTCGTTGCTGTCCAGTGCGGGCAGCAAGTCGGCGCGATGGTAATAACTGGCGCGATGCCCATAGAGGCTGGCGCTGTCATCCACCACGGCGCCCTCCAGGTATTCGTCGAAGAGGCCCAAGCGCGTGATCAACGCATGTATCGCCCGTAGCATCGGGCCGGCGACATCGTCGGCGTAGACTTGGTCGCCACTCATCATCAGCAGGGCTGGGCGGTCGGCCGGGGTACGGGCGTCGGCCAGCAGGCGGTCGACGCACAGCAGGCCTTCGTCGGCGCTGTGATGGGGTTTGCGGCAGGAGCCGTGCACCAACTGATGGATACGGCTGTGCAAAACGAAACTGGGCAGTTGGGCGTCGGCGTACAGCAGGTGCGGTGCCCAGTCGGCGATGCCGGTGTTGTCGAACAACAGGTCGTAGCTGATGACCACGTCGAGGGGCAGGGCATCGCTCAACGGCACATCGATCAGGTGGATAAAGGCATGGCGCCCCACGGGGATGACCTGGCACTGGTCGAGGCGTATCTCCACCGTCTGCGCGGGCAGGTGCAGCTTCAGCGTCAACGCCAGTGCTCGACTTCCCACCAGCCACATAACCAGGCGCCGAGGTTCGAGGCGTCGCAGCAGTGGGCCGGCCAGTACGGCGGGCAGTGTATCGGTGTGCGGCATGCAGTTATGGATTCCAGACTGGATAGAACCGGCAAGATTAATCCAGTGAATGTCATGGTTTTGTTAAGGGCGAGTACGAAGGGCCGTGCACTGCCCTTCGTATAAGGCGGTTTAAAGGATGTTGCCCTGACCCAGGCTGTCTAGCCCGCCGCCGTTCTTGCGGGGTCGGTCGTTGGCTGCCGTGTGGGTGGAGTCGGCAGTGTGCGGTTGCGTGTGCATTGCATCAGTGCTGCGCTTCTTGCGCTGGGGCTCTGCATCATCCTGCTGCAGGGGAGTGTATTGAATATTGCCCAGTGAGTGGTTGATAGCGCTAAGCATGGATGTTTCCTTCTATTGAGCAGAGGGTTACTTCGCCTGTCGGAGCGAAGTGAGGCCAAACTTATAGAGGCCAAAGCGTGCCGGCTATAAGCACGCTGCTGCAAGATATGACAGCCCTGCGGGGTTCGAATCAGAAGTCATCCGCGCGGCCCTTCGCGCAGCCGTCCAGCCCGGGAGAGGTCGCGCCTTCTTTACCCTCCTGCACAAAGGCCAGCCGATTTTCCGCCACCACATTGCGTAACGCGCTGTAGTAATCCGGTAGCTTTTGCAGGCTGTCGGATTACGGGCACACCGAGCGTGGGGGCATGTACGGGACAACCACATGGGTTACAAAAAAGTACCTTTACATAGGTAACACTTTTATCGACACGTACCCGTTCTTT
>NZ_LKEG01000056.1 GCF_001645105.1 Pseudomonas marginalis | reverse complement strand
GGCTAACCCGGCGTCCTGCCGGGTTACCCACGGATTCAAGCCTGCGTTCGGCCAGCGTGTTTGACGGGGCGCCTAAGATCAAAGGCACGATCAAGATCAAGAGCGGCTCGCTTCGCATCGTGGTTGGCGTTGGTTTGTTAACGCAGATCAATATGTGAAGCTTAGAGACGAATGTCTTCCGGACCTTGTATCAGTGCTTCAATCCGCGTGCCGGTGGCGCGTTCTTCGTTGCTGAAACCGTCGTAGTCGGCCAGGTTGGCGAAGCGGATGCCGGTCAGGCGTTCGATCTGGATGACGCTGCGCTGGTAGGTCCGGAGTTGGCCGAACACCAGATCGAGTTGGCCCAGTTCGCGGCTCTGGTCGATCATGTAGGCGCTGGCGGAAGGCTTGCCGTCGTCGCTGAGGTAGGCGACCACTTTCCAGAACGCGTTGGGGATTTTCACGCCCCGGTAGACGCGGTCGTCATCGGCGAATACCGGGCCGGTAAACACCGTGGCGCGGGCTTTCCAGCGCTGGGTGTTGTCGAGGATGTAGTCTTCGAGTTCCAGCCAGGTCTTCTGGTTGAACCCGCTCATCTGCGGCGAGCAGTTGGTGAAATGGAAGGTGTCGAGGTTGGCGGTTTTAGCGTCGTCGCCCCAGTTGGGGTCTTGGCGGCGTACCAGGTGGCCGCGGTCCAGGCCATTGCTGGCGTAGAGCGCTTCGCCCACCTGCGCGTCGATGGGCAGGCGGCCGTCATAGGCCCAGGTGTCGTTGCTGCGCACGATGTCCACAGGCTGCCCGCCGTCGATGTTGACGCCTACATACAGCGCGAGCCGTTTTGAGCGGGACATCGTTATCGAGAAGTGCGTGTAGTCCAGGCGCTCCTTCTGTGCATCCCCCGCCAAGGCCTCTTCAACCGTGGGCCAAGGCACCACGAAATTGCCGAGGAAGTCCTCCGTGTAGCCGCGCCGGTCCTTCAAGTCTTTGGCCGGTGTGACGTGGGGTGTCGCCGCCCTGGCCTCCAAGAGGGTGGGGCTGGGCGCAATCAACGGGCGCAGGTCGGCGAGCCGTGGACGGTGGGAAAGATCGATTTTGGCTTTACGGGCAGGCATCGGTAAGTCCTCCTTGGATAAACACGACTGCAACATAGGTTAATGACAATTGATGACACGCGTTAACGTCTCGGGGCTATCCTGAATCGGTTACTTGGACGTTGTCACATACTCAATGGAGCCTGACCATGTGTGTTCGCCACCCCCGTCACCCGATTTTCTGCCTGATTCCGCCGTACATGCTCGACCAGATCGCACGTAATGGCGATAAGGCGCAACGGGATGTCGCATTGCGCACCCGCGCCAAGGACAGCACGTTCCGCTCGCTGCGCATGGTCGCGGTGCCCGCCAAGGGCCCGGCCCGCATGGCCTTGGTCATGGGCGCCGACAAACGGCGTTCGATCTACAGTGCCGAAGGCACCGATAGCCTGCCCGGCAAGCTGGTGCGTGGCGAAGGCCAGCCCGCCAGTGGTGATGCCGCGGTGGACGAGGCCTATGATGGCCTGGGCGCCACCTTCGATTTTTTCGATCAGGTGTTCGACCGTAACTCCATCGACGATGCCGGCATGGCCTTGGACGCTACCGTTCACTTTGGCCAGAACTACAACAATGCGTTCTGGAACTCGACCCAGATGGTGTTTGGTGATGGCGATGAGCAACTGTTCAACCGCTTCACGGTGGCGCTCGATGTGATTGGCCATGAGTTGGCCCATGGCGTGACCGAGGACGAGGCCAAACTGATGTATTTCAACCAATCCGGCGCGTTGAACGAGTCACTGTCGGACGTGTTCGGTTCGTTGATCAAGCAATACGCGTTGAAGCAAACCGCAGAGGACGCCGATTGGCTGATCGGCAAAGGGCTGTTCACCAAAAAGATCAAAGGCACCGCCCTGCGCTCGATGAAAGCCCCCGGCACGGCGTTTGACGACAAACTGCTGGGCAAGGACCCTCAGCCGGGGCACATGGATGATTTTGTGCAGACCTACGAGGACAATGGCGGGGTGCATATCAATTCCGGCATTCCCAACCATGCGTTCTACCAGGTCGCGACAAAACTCGGCGGGTTTGCCTGGGAACGCGCTGGGCGCATCTGGTATGACGCGCTGCGCGATGCGCGGTTGCGGCCCAATTCGGGGTTCCTGCGTTTTGCGCGCATTACCTACGATGTTGCCGGTCGACTCTACGGCGCGAACAAGGATGAACAGAAGGCGGTCAAGGACGGTTGGAAGGCGGTCGGCATTTCTGTCTGACGTGAGGAACAATCATGCACATTTCGATCAAGGAAAACGGCGGGGCCGGGTATTTTCCGGGCCTGGCCAAGCCGCGTACGGTGGAACTGGCCACATTGCCCGAGCAGGACCAGCAGGAGTTGCGGCAGCTTATCGAGGCCGCCGACTTCTTCCAGCTGCCGCAAAGCAACGCACCGACCCCCGGTAATCCGGGCCAGGTGCATTACACGCTGACCGTGACCGAAGGCCGGCGCGAGCACACCGTCTGTGTGCTCGCGCCGGTGAAGTCGCAGGCGCTGGACGGCCTGGTGCAGTGCGTGCGGCGGCATATCCGTGATTGAGGTTCAGGTCGGGGCGTGCACCTTGTCCGCGAGGGACGCGCCCAGGCAGTAGAGCAACCCGCCCGCGATCACAAACAGCGCCAGCAGGTAGAACATGCAGTGGGCCGGCTGTGACACCAGCACCATCCCGCACAGTACCGGCCCCAGTGCCGCGCCGACGTTGCCGAGGTTTTGCGCGCCGTAGTACATGCCGCGCAGATGATCGGGCGCGATGATGTCGATGAACATGTATTCGGCGGGGAACACGATGATTTCGCCCAGCGTGAAAATCGCCATGGACACCACCCAGAACGTCAGCGAGGTGGACAAGCCAAACCCCGCCAACCCGACGATGAACATCCCCAGCCCTCCAGCGAGCCACAGGTGCAGGTGTTGATGGGTGATCCGCTTGCCAATCATGTATTGCAGGCTGATCACCATCAGCGCGTTGGTGGCCACCACGCTGCTGATAATCCGGTAGGCCGCCTCGGGCGTGGTGGTGACGACCAGGTATTGCGAGAGGTAAGCCGTGAACTGGCCAAACACCACGGCGCTGAAGATGCCGCCCAAGGTAAAGCACACCAGGCGGTAGTCCCTCAGCAGTAATTTGCCCACCGCCAGGAAGGGCGCGGCGGGCCGGCTTGCGTGGGGTGGCGCCCAGTGCCTGTCGCCCCACACGCAGTAAACTATGAAGAACCCGGCCCCAAGCCCCGCCGAGGCCAAAAAGGGCAGGCTGATGGCCAGTGCGGCTAGCCCAGCACCGAGGAACGGGCCGACGGCATAGCCGATATTGGTCAGGGTGTATTTGATCGAAAACGCTTCGCTGCGCGCCTCGGCGGGAAGCAGCCGGCCAAACCCGGATTTGACCGCGATATCGATGACGGCATAGGCCAGGTTGATCGCGACCAGGCAGACGTAGAACACCCACAGATCCTGAGCGATAAACGCCCCCAGAAACGCGCTGGTGAACACCGCGCAACAGCCGAGGATCAAGCGGTGACTGGGCAGGCTGTCCACCAGAAAGCCGCCATACAGGCTTAACAAAGAGCCGATGATCAGCGAGCTGCCGATCACCAGGCCGATGTCGGCGACGCCCAACTGGAACTGGCTCGACAGGTAGATCACCAGATAGGGCAGGGTGATGGCCCTGGCGAGCGTCAACACCAGGGACGCGCCCAGTAGCAGGTTGACGGCCAGGGGGTAGTTTTTCAGCGTGGTCAGCATCCGAGCCTCAGTGCCAGGGTTTATCCGGTCATAGCTTACCGTTGAGCTAATTTCTGATTTAGGATGCTTTTTACCAAGTTGCCTGAACTGAATTCACCAATAAAGGATGTGCATGTTTTCTTCCGAACGCTTGAAAGGTATCGATGTGTTTGTGTGTGTCTCGGACCACGGCAGCTTTACCGCCGCCGCCGAGAAAATGAACCTGACCGCCTCGGCCATCAGTAAAAGCATCGCGCGGCTGGAAAAACGCTTGGGTGTTCGGCTGTTCCAGCGCACCACGCGGCGCTTGTCCCTCACCGATGCCGGTGTGGCGTTTTACCGGACGTGCACGGGCGTACTGGCCGACTTGGAAGAAGCCGAGCTTTTACTGCACGTGGAAAATACCGAGGCCCGCGGCCGTGTGCGCATCGACCTGCCCAGCGCATTGGGGCGCGCGCAGGTACTGCCGGTGTTACTGCCTTTTTTGCAGGCGCATCCGCTGCTTTTGGCGCACTTCACGTTTGGCGACGGGTTCATCGAGCCGTTCGAGGAAGGCGTGGACATTGTGGTGCGTATCGGCGGCACGAATGCCTGGCCGGAAACCGTCGGGCAGCGTGTGCTCGCCCATGAATGGCACACCTTGTACGCCTCGCCGGTCTACTTGTCGCGGCACGGCACTCCGCTGTCGGAACACGACCTTGAGCACCATCAGTGCATCGCCTACGGCTGGGTGGACGGGCGCATCAGCCCATGGAATTTCGCGGATGAACAGGGCGCTCCCCGACGCAGGCAGATCACCCCGCAACTGGTGGTGGGCAATGGCGACGGGCTGCTGATGGCCGCTTTGGCCGATTGCGGCATCGTGCAATTGCCTTCGTGGATGGTCCAGCAACCGCTGCAGGAAGGGACGCTGGTCGAGGTGTTGCCGCACCTGGCCACCCAAGGGGCGGCAATCACGTTGGGCTGGGTCAAAAGCCGCCAGGCGTTGCCCAAGGTACGCGTGGTACTGGAGGCATTGGTGGCCGGGCTTGGGAAGCAGTAGCTTCAGGTGATTTAACTGGGGGGAGGGGGCAAGCCCTAATGCCAGTCAGCTAAGGGCATTAGGGCTTGCCCCTCCCACAGTTGAGCGGTGCCGTTGCGACAGGCGGTGAGGCTTCGCTTACTTGCGATCCAGCCACACCGTCTGCGCGTTGCAGAATTCCCGCACGCCGAAGTGCGACAACTCACGCCCGAAGCCGCTCTTCTTGATCCCCCCAAACGCTACCCGAGGGTCGGAGACGCTGAAGGCGTTGACGAAAATACCGCCGGTTTCCAGTTGGTTGGCGATGTCCCGTGCCTTCGCGGCGTCGGTGGTGAAGATGCTGGCGGTGAGGCCGAACTCGCTGTCATTCGCCAGGGCCACGGCGTGGTCGGCGTCGCGGGCGGTGATGATCGAGGCGACGGGACCGAACAGTTCCTGTTTGAACGAGGTCATCTGGTCGGTGACGTTGGCCAGTACGGTCGGTGCGTAGTAATTGCCGGCGCCGGGCACTTTGTGGCCGCCCAGCAGCAGGGTCGCCCCTTCTTCCAGCGTGGCCTGGACCTGGTCGTGCAGCTCGTCACGCAAATCGAAACGGGCCATCGGGCCGATGTAGGTGGCCGCTGATGTCGGGTCGCCCATGACCAAGGCACGGCTGGCGTCGAGGAATTTGGCGGTGAAGGCTTCTACCACACCCTCCTCGATGATCAGGCGCTTGGCGGCGGCGCAGACCTGGCCGCTGTTCTGGAAGCGGCCGATCAGTGCGGCTTGCACAGCTGCGTCGAGGTCGGCGTCGTTGAGCACGATGAAGGGGTCGGAGCCGCCCAGCTCCAGCACGCATTTTTTCAGCGCAGCACCGGCTTGTGAACCGATGGCGATCCCGGCACGCACGCTGCCGGTGAGGGTGACGGCGGCGATACGTGGGTCGGCGATGGCTGTGGACACGCCGTCGTTGGCCACGTTGATCACTTCGAACAGGCCTTCAGCGAAGCCCGCTTTTTGGAAGGCCTGCTTGATCAGGTAGGCGCTGCCCATTACGTTCGGGGCGTGTTTGAGCACGTAGGTGTTGCCGGCGAGCATGGTCGGCACGGCGCCACGCAGCACTTGCCACACCGGGAAGTTCCACGGCATCACGGCGAGGATAGGGCCCAGCGGGCGGTACTCGATCTGGGCGCTGCCGTTGTCCACCAGGGTCGGTTCTGGAGCGAGCATGGCCGGGCCATGGGCGGCGTACCATTCGCTGAGCAGCGCGCATTTCTCGATTTCGGCACGGGCCTGGGCGATGGGTTTGCCCATCTCCAGGGTGATCATCTGCGCCATGTCTTCGGCTTGCTCGCGCAGGGCGCCGGCCAGGGCCAGCAGCCATTCGGCGCGCTGGCTCACCGGCTGGCGGCGCCAGGTGCGGAAGGCTTCGGTGGCGCGGTCGAGGGCGGCGTCCAGTTGCAACGCGCTTTCGTAGGGGTAGCTGCCGACTGTTTCGCCAGTGGCGGGGTTGATCGACAGGGCGTGAGTCTGATGAGAAATAGCGTTCATGGCACCGTCCGGCTGAATGAGTGGATGGAGTAAGCCTACGGGGATGCATGTTTTCTGGAAACTGAATAATATTAAGCAATACGTTCACGATTGGAGAATGACTTGGATCTGGTGCAGCTGGAAATCTTCAAGGCCGTCGCCGAGCAAGGCAGCATCAGCGCCGCCGCGCAGTTGATTCATCGCGTGCCATCGAACCTGACCACGCGCATCAAGCAACTGGAGCAGGACCTGGGTGTGGAATTGTTTATCCGCGAGAAAAGTCGCCTGCGCCTGTCACCGGCCGGGTGGAATTTCCTCGGCTATACGCGGCGCATCCTCGATCTGGTGCAGGAAGCCCGCGCGACGGTGGCGGGGGAGGAGCCCCAGGGCGCGTTTGCCCTCGGTTCGCTGGAGAGCACCGCGGCCGTGCGTATCCCGGCGTTGCTGGCGGCGTATAACCAGAAGCACACCAAGGTTGAGTTGGACCTGAGCACCGGGCCCTCGGGCACGATGATCGAGGGCGTGCTGTCGGGGCGGCTGACGGCGGCGTTTGTCGACGGGCCGGTGCTGCATTCCACCTTGGAAGGCGTGGCAGTGTTTGAAGAGGAGATGGTGGTGATCGCGCCGCTGCATCACGCGCCCATCACCCGGGGCCAGGACGTGAATGGTGAGAACATCTACACCTTCCGCTCCAACTGTTCTTATCGGCACCACTTCGAGCGCTGGTTCTCACAGGACGGCGCGGTGCCGGGCAAGATTTTCGAGATCGAGTCCTATCACGGCATGCTCGCCTGCGTCAGCGCCGGCGCCGGGTTGGCGCTGATGCCGCGCAGCATGCTGGAAAGCATGCCGGGGTTTACCACGGTGAGCCTGTGGCCGCTGACGGACAGTTTTCGCACGCTGCATACCTGGCTGATCTGGCGCCGGGGCACGGTATCGCAGAGTTTGAACAGCTTCGTGAAGTTGCTGGAGGAACGCAATCAAATGTGGGAGGGGGCTTGCTCCCGATAGCAGTGTGCCAGTCACTACATCTGTGTCTGAGCCACCGCTATCGGGAGCAAGCCCCCTCCCACATTTTGATAGGTATCAGCCGCCGAATTGCAGGGTGCCCATGGCCAATTTCGCCATGATCGCCGTCGCGCCCAATTGCACCAGCCACAGCGCCAGTCCACCGAGGAACACACCCAGTGCCACTTGCAGCACCAGGCTCTTCTGGCGCTTGGCTTGCGGCGCGCGTGGGGTGAAGTGGTCCAGCTCGTCGCGGTCGGCACGAAGGTCCAGGTCGTCGTTTCTCATAGGGATCTCACAGCAAAGGGGCAATCGACGGTCAGTTTAGGGGCTGAGTGCTGCGCCCAGTGAATTTTTTGCAAACGATGCAATTCCCGTGGCGAGCGCTGAACCTGTGGTGAGCGAGCTTGCTCGCGCTGGGGCGCGCAGCGGCCCCTTGTTCAGGCACCGCGTTCTCTCAGGAAGTTCCAGGTGGCCGGGGATGGGGCTGCTATGCAACCCAGCGCGAGCAAGCTCGCTCACCACAGGTTCGGCATTCGCCCATAAAAAAGGGAAGCCGTGAATGGCTTCCCTTTCATCACACCTGTTTCAGGCTTACAACACCTGAACAATCGCCTTGGTCACCGCACCAATGTTCGACTGGTTCAACGCCGCCACACAGATACGCCCGGTATCCAGTGCGTAGATGCCAAACTCGCTGCGCAAGCGGGTGACTTGCTCAACGGTCAGGCCGGAGTAGGAGAACATCCCACGTTGGCGGCCGACGAAGCTGAAGTCGTGGCCCGGAGCAGCCTTGGCCAGTTCGGCGACCATCTGCTCGCGCATGCCACGGATGCGCAGGCGCATTTCAGCCAGCTCGGCTTCCCACTGGGCGCGCAGCTCAGGGTTGTTCAGTACCGCTGCCACGATCGCCGCGCCGTGGGTCGGCGGGTTGGAGTAGTTGGTGCGGATCACACGCTTGACCTGGGACAGGATGCGCGCGCTTTCTTCCTTGGATTCACTGACGATCGACAGTGCGCCAACGCGCTCGCCGTACAGGGAGAACGACTTGGAGAACGAGCTGGACACAAAGAAGGTCAAGCCCGATTCCGCGAACAGGCGCACCGCGGCGGCGTCTTCGTGGATGCCATCGCCAAAGCCTTGGTAGGCCATGTCGAGGAACGGCACCAGGTTCTTGGCCTTGACCACGTCCAGCACGTTCTGCCAGTCGGCCGGGCTCAGGTCGACGCCGGTCGGGTTGTGGCAGCAGGCGTGCAGCACCACGATGGACTGTGGCGGCAGGGCATTGAGGTCGTCGAGCAGGCCGGCACGGTTCACGTCGTGGGTGGCGGCGTCGTAGTAGCGGTAGTTCTGCACCGGGAAACCGGCCGTTTCGAACAGCGCGCGGTGGTTTTCCCAGCTCGGGTCGCTGATGGCAACGACGGCGTTGGGCAGCAGCTGCTTGAGGAAGTCGGCGCCGATTTTCAGCGCGCCGGTGCCGCCGACCGCTTGTACGGTGACGACGCGGTTGGCTTCGAGCAGGGGCGATTCAGCGCCGAACAGCAGGGTTTGCACGGCCTTGTCGTAGGCCGCGATGCCGTCGATCGGCAAGTAGCCACGGGCGGCGTGTTGCGCCACGCGAATGGCTTCCGCTTCGGCAACGGCACGCAAGAGTGGAATCTTCCCCTCCTCGTCGCAGTAAACGCCCACGCCAAGGTTGACCTTGGTGGTTCGTGTGTCGGCGTTGAATGCTTCGTTGAGGCCCAGGATAGGATCGCGTGGTGCCATTTCGACAGCGGAGAACAGGCTCATTTTTGCGGCAGCTCTATGGGGGAATGGAGGGACGTGTCGCGCTCCAGCCGAATGCACTAGAGCGGTGCACAAACGGGGAGCTAGTATAGAGGCCCTCACTGCCGAGGGCGACCACCGAAACGGCTTTTCGGCCAAGTTTTTCGGTTTATTTGCTGACCGTTAGTCTTATTGCAACATTGATCGTAGACGGCAGTCAGGACGATTGCCTTGAAACCCGCCACATTCGCCACCACTTCTATGGCTATCATGGTTTTTTCCTACGATCCGCGCTGAATCTTCGCGGGTGGTGGTCTATTTCGTCCTCGACGGGTTTACAGTCTGGGGTGACTACACGAGGTACGTTATGTCGGATTTCCAACTCGTCACCCGCTTTGAACCCGCTGGCGATCAGCCGGAAGCCATTCGCCAGATGGTCGAAGGCATCGAGGCCGGCCTGGCCCACCAGACGCTGCTCGGGGTGACCGGTTCGGGCAAGACCTTCAGCATCGCCAACGTGATCGCGCAGATCAACCGCCCCACCCTGGTGCTGGCGCCGAACAAAACTTTGGCCGCGCAGCTCTACGGCGAGTTCAAGGCGTTCTTCCCGAACAACGCGGTGGAGTATTTCGTTTCCTATTACGACTACTACCAGCCCGAAGCCTACGTGCCGTCTTCCGATACCTTTATCGAGAAGGATGCGTCGATCAACGACCACATTGAGCAGATGCGGCTGTCGGCGACCAAGGCGCTGCTGGAGCGCAAGGACGCGATCATCGTCACCACGGTGTCGTGCATCTACGGCCTGGGCAGCCCGGAAACCTATTTGAAGATGGTGCTGCACGTTGATCGCGGCGACAAGCTCGACCAGCGCGAGCTGCTGCGTCGGTTGACCAGTTTGCAATACACCCGCAACGACATGGACTTTGCCCGCGCCACCTTCCGGGTGCGTGGTGACGTGATCGACATCTACCCGGCCGAATCCGACCTGGAAGCGATCCGCATCGAACTGTTTGACGATGAAGTCGAGAGCTTGTCGGCCTTCGACCCGTTGACCGGCGAAGTGATCCGCAAGCTGCCGCGCTTCACCTTCTATCCGAAAAGCCACTACGTGACCCCGCGTGAAACCCTTATGGGCGCCATCGAGGGCATCAAGGTCGAGTTGGCCGAGCGCCTGGAGTACCTGCGCTCCAACAACAAGCTGGTGGAAGCCCAGCGCCTGGAGCAGCGCACCCGCTTTGACCTGGAGATGATCCTGGAGCTGGGGTACTGCAACGGTATCGAAAACTACTCGCGCTACCTGTCGGGCCGTGAATCCGGCGCGCCGCCGCCGACCCTCTACGATTACCTGCCGCCCGACGCGCTGCTGGTGATCGACGAGTCCCACGTCAGCGTGCCGCAGGTCGGCGCGATGTATAAGGGCGACCGCTCGCGTAAAGAAACCTTGGTGGAATACGGTTTCCGCCTGCCGTCGGCGCTGGATAACCGGCCGATGCGCTTTGATGAGTGGGAAGCCATCAGCCCGCAAACCATTTTTGTGTCGGCCACGCCTGGCAACTACGAGGCCGAGCATGCGGGCCGCGTGATCGAGCAACTGGTGCGTCCGACCGGGCTGGTCGACCCGGAAATCGAAATCCGCCCGGCGTTGACCCAGGTGGATGACTTGCTCTCGGAAATCACCAAGCGCGTGGCCCTCGAAGAGCGGGTGCTGGTCACCACGCTGACCAAGCGCATGTCCGAAGACTTGACCGACTACCTGGCCGACCACGGCGTGCGCGTGCGTTACCTGCACTCGGACATCGACACTGTGGAACGGGTGGAAATCATCCGCGACCTGCGCCTGGGCACCTTCGATGTGCTGGTGGGGATCAACCTGCTGCGCGAAGGCCTGGACATGCCGGAAGTGTCGCTGGTGGCGATCCTTGATGCCGACAAAGAAGGCTTCCTGCGCTCCGAGCGCTCGTTGATCCAGACCATCGGTCGCGCCGCGCGGAACCTCAACGGCCGGGCGATTCTTTATGCGGACCGCATCACCGGGTCTATGGAACGCGCGATTGGCGAGACCCAACGCCGTCGCGACAAGCAGATTGCCTTCAACCTGGAAAATGGCATCACCCCGAAAGGCGTGTTCAAGGACGTCGCCGACATCATGGAAGGCGCCACCGTGCCGGGTTCGCGCAGCAAGAAGCGTAAGGGCATGGCCAAGGCTGCCGAGGAAAGCGCCAAGTACGAAAACGAACTGCGCTCGCCGAGTGAGATCACCAAGCGGATTCGACAGCTGGAAGAGAAGATGTACCAGTTGGCGCGAGACCTGGAGTTTGAGGCAGCGGCGCAGACGCGGGATGAGATTGGCAAGTTGCGTGAGCGCTTGCTTGCCGTCTGATTTACCGTGGTTTTACCGGCCTCATCGGGGGCAAGCCCCCTCCCACACTGGACCGCATTTCCATGTTGGACCTCGGTCAAATGTGGGAGGGGGCTTGCCCCCGATGGCCGCGCCTCGGTTTTCCAGAAATCACCCAGGCTGTTACCATTCGCCCCTTGTTTCAATTTTCAGTTTTATCGCCCATTCGAGACCAGCCATGACCACCGTCCGCACGCGCATTGCGCCATCGCCTACTGGGGATCCCCACGTCGGCACTGCTTACATCGCCTTGTTCAACTACTGCTTTGCCAAGCAGCACGGCGGTGAATTCATCCTGCGGATCGAAGACACCGATCAACTGCGCTCCACCCGTGAGTCGGAACAGCAGATTTTCGATGCCTTGCGCTGGCTGGGCATTACCTGGGCGGAAGGCCCGGACGTTGGCGGCCCGCACGGCCCGTATCGCCAGAGCGAGCGCAGCGACATCTACAAGCAGTACACCCAGCAACTGGTCGACATGGGTCACGCGTTCCCGTGCTTCTGCACCGCCGAAGAACTGGACCAGATGCGCGCCGAGCAACAGGCCCGTGGCGAAACCCCGCGCTACGACGGCCGCGCGCTGCTGCTGTCGAAGGAAGAAGTGGCCCAGCGCCTGGCGGCTGGCGAACCTCACGTGATCCGCATGAAAGTGCCGAGCGAAGGCGTATGCGTGGTGCCGGACATGCTGCGCGGTGACGTCGAGATCCCGTGGGACCGCATGGACATGCAGGTGCTGATGAAGACCGACGGCCTGCCGACGTACTTCCTGGCCAACGTGGTCGACGACCACTTGATGGGCATCACCCACGTACTGCGCGGCGAAGAATGGTTGCCATCGGCACCGAAACTGATCCTGCTCTACGAATACTTCGGCTGGGAACAACCGCAGCTGTGCTACATGCCGCTGCTGCGTAACCCGGACAAGAGCAAGCTGTCCAAGCGCAAGAACCCGACCTCGGTGACCTTCTACGAGCGCATGGGCTTCATGCCTGAGGCGATGCTCAACTACCTGGGGCGCATGGGCTGGTCGATGCCGGACGAGCGCGAGAAGTTCTCGCTGCAGGAAATGGTCGACAACTTCGACCTGTCCCGCGTGTCGCTGGGTGGGCCGATCTTCGACATCGAGAAACTGTCGTGGCTCAACGGCCAGTGGCTGCGTGACTTGCCGGTCGAAGAGTTCGCCAGCCGCGTGCAGCAGTGGGCGTTGAACCCTGAGTACATGATGAAAATCGCGCCGCTGGTGCAGGGCAGGGTGGAGACGTTCAGCCAGGTCGCGCCTTTGGCCAGTTTCTTCTTTGCCGGTGGCGTTAATCCGGATCCCAAGCTGTTCGAGTCCAAGAAGCTCTCGGGCGACCAGGTTCGCCAGTTGATGCAGTTGATCCTGTGGAAGCTGGAAAGCCTGCGCCAGTGGGAGAAGGATGCGATCACCGCGACGATCCAGGCGGTGGTGGAATCCCTGGAATTGAAACTGCGCGACGCCATGCCGCTGATGTTCGCCGCGATCACCGGGCAGGCCAGTTCGGTGTCGGTGCTGGATGCAATGGAAATCCTCGGCCCGGACCTGACACGTTTCCGTCTGCGCCAAGCCCTTGATTTGCTTGGTGGTGTATCGAAGAAAGAAAACAAAGAGTGGGAAAAACTGCTGGGCGCTATCGCCTGAGCAAGCGGTTGAAACGACGAAACCCCGGTTTTCCGGGGTTTCGCCGGTAAGTGATTGTTATCCCGGCAAAAAATTTTGGAAATTGTTGAAAATAAATTTGACACACTTCCAAACCGCCATTAAGATTCGCCCCGTCCTCACCGATGAGGGGCTATAGCTCAGCTGGGAGAGCGCTTGCATGGCATGCAAGAGGTCAACGGTTCGATCCCGTTTAGCTCCACCAATTTGTAGGTTCAAGGTCTGGCCACACCGTCCTTGAATTGATCAGTTCTCAGCGCTGATCAGCTGTACAGAAGGTTTTGTCCCCTTCGTCTAGTGGCCTAGGACACCGCCCTTTCACGGCGGTAACAGGGGTTCGAGTCCCCTAGGGGACGCCAGTTTCAACAAGCAGCTCGAAAGGTCTGCTGCGTCGCGAGACGAAAAATCCGGGGCTATAGCTCAGCTGGGAGAGCGCTTGCATGGCATGCAAGAGGTCAACGGTTCGATCCCGTTTAGCTCCACCAATTTACAGGTTCAAGGTTCCGGCCACACCGTCCTTGAATCGATCAGTCTCAGCCTGATCAATGTACAGAAGGTTTGTGTCCCCTTCGTCTAGTGGCCTAGGACACCGCCCTTTCACGGCGGTAACAGGGGTTCGAGTCCCCTAGGGGACGCCACGATTACCCGCTCTGCGGGATTTTTAAGGGTCATTCAATTATTGAATGGCCCTTTTGTTTGTCTGGCGTTTGGCCAATTTTTTCTTCCCTTCTTGCTTTCTCATCTGACCGACGGTCATGCCTGTCGCTTGCCAAATATTATTATGGTAATAATATTCAACCCATGAACGACGGAGGCAATGATGAGCGATAAAAAAGCGCAAACCCGCGAACGTATTTTGCAGGCCGCCAGCGCTGCGTTGATCCAGCGTGGCCCGGCCGAACCGAGTGTGGGTGAAGTCATGGGCGCGGCGGGGCTGACCGTCGGTGGTTTCTACGCGCATTTTGAAAGCAAGGACGCGCTGATGCTGGAGGCCTTCACCCAGTTGCTGGCCAAGCGTCGCGCATCGATTGACGACATGGATTCACAGCTCACCGGCGAGGAGCGCAGAGGCCTGGTGGCGGCATTTTACCTGTCGCGCAAGCACCGTGACTCAACCGCCCAGGCCTGCCCGATCCCCGCGACCGTCGGCGAGATGAGCCGACTGCCGGATGAATTCCGCCAGGCGCTGAGCGACCACTGCGAGCTGATGGCGGCGCAACTCGCCGCGGGCCCTGAAGACACCGACAAAGCGCTGGCTGACATGGCGCTGATGATCGGAGGCCTGGCCTTGGCCCGCGCCTTGGGGCCGGGGGAACTGTCTGACCGTGTGCTGCGCGCCGCCAAGTCGGCCGTGCGCTAGAAGAGGGCTGCATGATGGGCACGTTGACCTGGATTCGTCGCTTCAACGGCACGCTGGGGCGCCTGGCACCCCAAACGGTGGCCAATCGGATGCGTCGCGCCTTCATGACGCCGCGCGACCTGCCACCGCGCGACTGGGAACTGCCGCTGCTGGCGCAATCGGAGCGCATCACCTTGCGTTTCGGGTTGTCCGCCTTGCGCTGGGGCCAAGGGCCCGCGGTGCTGTTGATGCACGGTTGGGAAGGCCGGCCCACCCAGTTTGCCAGCCTGATCACTGCGCTGGTCGACAATGGTTACTCGGTGATTGCCCTGGACGGCCCTGCCCATGGCCGTTCGCCAGGGCGTGAAGCCCACGTGCTGCTGTTTGCCCGCGCCATGCTTGAAGCCGCCGCCGAGTTGCCGCCGCTGCACGCCGTGATCGGCCATTCCATGGGGGGCGCCAGTGCGATGCTCGCGGTGCAGTTGGGGTTGCGCACCGAGGTGTTGGTGAGTATTGCCTCGCCGTCGCGCTTTTTGGACGTGCTGCGCGGCTTTACCCAGATGGTCGGTTTGCCGGCGCGGGCGCGTTCGGCGTTTATCCAGGAAGTCGAGTTGACGTTCGGGATGCCGCTCAAACACTTGGACGTGGCCCATTACCAAATGAATATTCCCGGCCTGATCGTGCATGCCGAAGACGATACCTTCGTCCCGGTCAAGGCGTCTCAGGCCATCCACGAAGCCTGGTTCGACAGCCGCTTGCTGCGCCTGGAGCAGGGCGGTCACCAGAAAGTGCTGGCTGATCCGCGTCTGATCGACGCTGTGCTGGCGCTGTTGGCCGGCCGTCGTTTACAGGCGCTGCAAAGCGCCTGATACACTCTCCCCGCCGACATTAATCGACTGGGAGCAAGGCATGGGTTGGGATTTGGCAACGCCGTTTATCATCGATCTGCAGGTTGCATCTGAAGACATCGACGGCCTGGGTCACGCCAATAACGCGGTGTACGTGTCCTGGCTGGAGCGCTGCGCCTGGCGCCACTCCCAGCGCCTGGGGCTGGACCTTACCGAATATCGCCGCCTGGACCGTGCCATGGCCGTGGTGCGGCACGAGATCGACTACCTGGCTGCAGGTTATGAAGGCGACGAATTGCAACTGGCCACCTGGATCGTCGACTGGGACCAGCGCCTGAAGATGACCCGGCGTTTTCAGCTGGTCCGGCCGCGTGACGGCGTCACGCTGTTGCGCGCGCACACCACCTTTGTCTGCATCGAACTGTCCAGCGGCAAGCCTAAGCGCATGCCCGCCGAGTTTCTCGACGGTTACGGCCCCGCCCTGACAGGGGGTTAACGGTTGCTGTGGGAAACCCAGTAAACTGCGCCACGATTTTTGTTGAGTGTTTTCCATGCAAATTGCTTTGGCGCCCATGGAGGGGTTGGTCGACAACATCCTGCGGGACGTGCTGACCCGCGTCGGCGGTATCGATTGGTGCGTGACCGAGTTTATCCGCGTCAATGACCGCCTGCTCACCCCAGCGTATTTCCACAAGCTCGCCCCGGAACTGCTGCACGGTGCCCACACCGCTGCCGGCGTGCCGCTGCGTGTGCAATTACTCGGCTCTGACCCGGTGTGCCTGGCGGAAAACGCCGCCCTGGCGTGTGAGCTGGGTTCGCAGGTCATCGACCTCAACTTCGGCTGCCCGGCCAAGACCGTCAACAAATCCCGGGGCGGCGCGGTGCTGCTCAAGGAGCCGGAGCTGCTTAATCAAATCGTCGAGCACGTGCGCCGCGCGGTACCGGCTCACATACCGGTCACTGCCAAGATGCGCCTGGGTTTCGACAGCCCGGACGGCGCCCTGGTCTGCGCCACCGCCCTGGCCGAAGGCGGCGCGGCACATATTGTCGTGCATGCGCGCACCAAGACCGATGGCTACAAGCCGCCGGCCCACTGGGAATGGATCCCGCGGGTCCAGGACGTGGTCAAGGTGCCGGTGTTCGCCAACGGTGATATCTGGAGTGTCGAAGATTGGCGCCGTTGCCGGGAAATCAGCGGCGTCGAAGACATCATGCTGGGTCGTGGCCTTGTAGCGCGCCCGGACCTGGCGCGGCAGATCGCAGCGGCGCGGGCGGGCGAGGAAGTGGTCGAGATGACCTGGGCAGAGATGCAGCCCATGCTTCAGGATTTCTGGACCCAGTCGGTGGCGCAACTGACCGAGCGTCAAGCACCGGGCCGCTTGAAGCAATGGCTGGCGATGCTCACGCGCAATTACCCTGAGGCTGTGGCGTTATTTACCCTGATGCGCAGGGAGACAGACCTGGAGCAGGTCGGACGTTTGCTGGGTATGCCTCGTCAACGAGAGCAGTCAGCGGTGTTGCAAGATTAAGTTTACATATATAAGTGTTTCATCCTTTGCTGTAACGGGCGCCGAAAGGCGCCTTTTTTTTGCCTGAAAAGTTACGTGGGGCGTAACGGCATGATGTCTGGGGCGATTTTCAATATTCATAGTCATTGGGCAGTTGTTGGGGTGTTGCGGGATATATGAAAGTAACCATGAGTGGCTGGCTCGACTGCTACTAAGTTTTAATGCGTGATTTTGTCGCTCGGCTGCCCAAGTCATTGCGTGCGCGTCAATTAACATACGTTGGATGAGCTAATTAAGTTGAATGTTTTCTTTAAGTTGCTTTTTTGCCGGGGTGTTACCCGATGTGTGTGCTAAAGAGGCGAATGATCCACGCTCAGCCTTGATTTCTCGCTGGATGTCCATAGGTAAAAGTTTCCATCGATCATTTGGTTTCCTTATATGAGCTGCGATTTTTCGGAACTCATCTCCGTTACGCCCCACGAATCTTGCGAGTTTGTAGTGCTCACGGTTGTTTCATACTCTAAATCACTCAGTGTGCCTTCTCTGCCAGTGCGGGGGATGGCACAGCTTAAGGAATGAAAAATATGTCTAATGTATCGACCAAACAGTTCGTGCCGATGAACACGGATTACGCACAACTTAATCAATCATCAGTGCCCATGAATAATCCGCTTGAACTGACCTCGTCCACGGACAGCGCGAATAAGTTTCTGAAAGACAGTCATCCTGCGCCAAAAGAAAACAATGTGAGCGTGAATAAGGAGTCCCTGGAAAAGTTGTTTGCCATGTTTGAGTTCGCGGTGAAGGCGATGCGTAGCATGCTCGCCGGCATGGGGGTGCTGCCCAAGTTGCCCGGTGAACTGGATGCCCAGCCCCAACTGAAACCTGGCGCCGATTCCAAGGTTGTTGCGGACACGGGCGTATCGGACAAAGGGACTCCCGAAACGGATGCCAAGACCAAAACCAAGCCGGGCCCTGACGCCAAAGTGACTACGAATACGAATACGAGCGTACCACCCAAGCTTGTTACTGAAGGGGATACCAAGGCCAAAACCAAGCCGGAGCAGGATTCCAAAGCGACTACGCAGACGAGCGTGCCACCCAAGCTTGTTACTGAAGGGGATACCAAGGCCAACACGAAGCCGGAGCAGGATTCCAAAGCGACTACGCAGACGAGCGTGCCACCCAAGCTTGTCACTGAAGGGGATACCAAGGCCAGCACGAAGCCGGAGCAGGATTCCAAAGCGGCGATCACTACGAGCGTGCCACTCACGCTCTTGCCTAGTAGCAAACCGCAATTAACGCCTCTCACCCATGTTGAACAGAATAATAAACAGTCTTCGGAGATCAACCTGACCGTGCAGGTCCAGGGCTGTCACTGCCCGCATACCGGTGAAAAAGTTGCGCCACAGCCGCCGGTGACGACGAATGTCGATAAGCAACCGACGCCACAACCGCCGGTGTCGACGAATGTCGATAAGCAACCATCGCCACAACCGCCGGTGTCGACGAATGTCGATAAGCAACCATCGCCACAACCGCCGGTGTCGACGAATGTCGATAAGCAACCATCGCCACAACCGCCGGTGTCGACGAATGTCGATAAGCAACCGGCGCCACAACCGCCGGTGACGACGAATGTCGATAGGCAACCATCGCCACAACCGCCGGTGACGACGAATGTCGATAAGCAACCGGCGCCACAGTCTCCGGTTACCCCGCCCACCGTGGACCCGAAGCCCAACACTCCGCCCACTCCGGACATTACCTGCCCCGCACCGGATGACGTGGACGGTTTCAACAAGGCTTCGCACAACCGTTTCGACAACCATCGAGCTGCAAGGCCCAGCCTCCGTCCACGCTTCTGAGCCTGCTTTCTTGAGGCGTTGAGCATCAATGTCCGCTCCCTGGCCAATGCGGTCAGGGAGCACTCAGAGAGATTTGAAGCATGTCATCGATAAGCCATAACCCTGCTGCACGACTTTCCATCGAGCCCCTCCGAGTCCCTGACCCTGGTACTCGCGGCGCACCGGCTTCCGTTAACCGGGCCAGCGCAAATGAGGCGACACCGGCGCCCCGTACAAACGTGACGCCCCAAGGCTTTGGTAACAACGCAGACCCTACGGCCTTGATGGGGATGCTGGTAGATCTGTTCGCACAGTTCTTCAACCAGTTGCAGAGGCTTTTGCGTAAAGATGTACCCCCACCTGATTCGACCCACAATGACGTACCTCTACCACAACCCCGTGTGCTACCGGCTCCTGATACAACACCCACCGATAAGCGACGCGAGCCGATCCCCGAACTTTCCACTAAGCGTAAAGGTGAAAAACCCGACAATATCTGGAATGGCTTTCGGCAAGGAAAGGATGGTAATTGCGTAACCGTTTCCGCCATCAAGGCGGCGATGGCGAAGTTTGGTCAAAGCCCAAAGGCTATCTACACGTCTGTTGAGCCGGTCGCAGAGGGTTTTAAAGTTGTTATGCGCGATGGGTTTGAGTTGAAACTGACGAAGTCAGAGTTGAATAGCGCTATTCGTGGTTCCAAATTTGTGCAACTTAATGATCCTGGAATGCTAAAGGATGCGCACTTCCTGTTTGCGTGTTCTGCCAAGCGAGCGCAAATGGAGAACAACGACGGCTGGGCGAATAGAAGTTTTAATGCGGCCATCGCCACGCTCAATAATGGTGAGGATGAATACGGGCCGGGGGAAGGTTTCAAACGCCTGGGGTTAAAAGATCATATGAAGCGCGTGTCGGTGCGTGAGTTCGCTGACCAAGCGTTGATCGGGATGGTCAACAGGCGCCGGCACTCGGTTGCGGTGGTGAACGGGAGTGAGGAGCTCTACGGACGTAAAGGCGGCCGACCCACAGAGGGGCAAGCCATTGCGTTGATCTGATAACGCCGTTCGACGGCCCGAATTATCGGTCACGGATTCGCCCGACTATTTCATTTAAGAGTTAATGATATGAGTACGTTCGCAACGGGTTCTTCTGCTCGCTCAATGTCACTGGCGCCGCTGTTGTCGAGTCACTTGGAAAAACAAGTTACGCCCCTCACTGCATTTGATGCGCCGGAGCGTCGCTTTGGCGAGCATTTCAACGCGAGTTCACACAGTGCAGTCATCAAGCTGATGATGCTTACCTTTGGCGCGCGTCCTACCGATATGTTCAATGATGTACGCAGCACCGGTGAGGGTTATGACGTGACCATGAAAGATGGTATCCAACTGCATCTTTCCCGGCAGGAGTTGCAGCAGGCGGCCGCCGCGTCGCGTTTTGCCGGCAATGATAGCGATATCTTGAGCAGTGCCTATTTCGCGCTGGCTGTATTCATCAAACGCAAACAACTCGGCAGTTGCAACGCCGCTGGCCTTGCAGGTTTTGAGGCGGTATTGACCGAGTCTTTGCAGGGGGAGACGACGTTTAACATGCTCAAAGGCATGGGGTTGTCCGGTCATCTCCAATATGTACCCACCGCGACGGTTGTCGGCGAAGGGGGTAACGGTGTGGCAGATAGCTATGATGCGGGTTCGTCCCTGATTCACGCTGGCAAGGCGCACCGCTTCGGCAGGGAGAGCTCACCTGATCGTAGTTATCTGTACACGTTGGTGAACGATAGCGCGCCGAAGCCCCGCATCATCCCGTCCCCTGTCACGCCGGTCGTCGTGCCTGAAGCCGACCCGCCCACGAAGAATGTCCGCCCCCAGGCCGCCGAGGTGTTGCAGGGTTTCACCACGTCCTCGCGAAACTTTGGTGAAGTATTTGACCTGAGCAGCCATGCCGCCGTCATCAAACTGATGATGCTCAGGTTCGGTCGGTCGCCCTCCGACATGTTTGAAAAAGTCGAGGGTACGCAGAGCGGGTACAGCGTCACCATGAAGGATGGGTTTGAACTGACGTTATCCCGGCAAGAGCTGCAGCGTGCCAGCGAAGCATCACGGTTTACCGGCCCGGACGCGCAAATGATCACGGACGCCCATTTCATGCTGGCCGCGTTTGCCAAGCGCAAGCAAATTGAACGCGATGTTCAGTTTGATTCGGCGTTATCGGGCACTTTGCGTGGAGAAACCCCTTACAACGTCTTGAGGGGCATGGGCCTGATCGGTTTTTTGCGGGTTGCACCACCCGGCAAGTTGCTTGAACCACACAGCGTCGGCGTCACCAATACGTTCAACTTTTCAGGCGCGTTGGTCGTCGAGGGCATCAAGCATGGTCAGGGTGGGAAAGCGGCTGTCGTGAAGGACTACGGCTATCAACTTGCTGCGGATTTACCCGGCGAACCCCACAAGGGTAGGCCTGCGCAGTTCTCGGCGGCGCCTGTAGGCGTTTCGCCTGCCGATATCTGGGCCGGGTTCTATCAAGGCGTGGAGGGCAACTGTGTCACGGTGTCGGCGATCAAGGCGGCGATGATGAAGTACGGGCAAAACCCGCTGGGCATCTACAAGCGAGTGACTGAAACATCGGAAGGTTTCACCATCACCATGCGCGACGCCTGCACGGTGACGCTCACCCATGCCGAGCTGGAAATGGCACGAGCAGCCGCCAACTTCAAGGGGGAGGATAAGGGCCTGGTTGACGACGCTGTGTTCCTTTATGCAGTGAGCGCCAAGCGCGCCCAACGGGAGAATCATGAGTTCAAGGCCGGGGGCAGCTTTGGCGCTGCGCTGCAAACGCTGAACGACGGTGAGATGCCCGGCGATGCATTGCGCCGCCTTGGCTTGTACGCCTTTACTCGGCCAAGCAGTGTGCAGGAACTCGCGTCAGGCGTGCCAGGCACCCTGGCGAACTTCTGGCACTCCGTGGTGGTGGTCGAGGGCGCCCTGGATGAATATGGCGCCAAGCGCGACTTGCAAGGCTCGGAATGGATGCAAAAGGGCGGCGTTGCACTCAAACTGATTTAGGCCAGACCATCGCCTGCGATCAAGCGCTCCCTGAATCCGAGCATAGGCAGTGGCCGGCTGTGCAAATACCCTTGGTACAGATGGCAACCCAGGCCTTGCAGAAATGCCAATTGCTCCTGGGTTTCCACACCTTCGGCAATCACCTCCAGGTTCAAGCTGCGGGCCATGGCCACGATGGCACGGATGATTTCGGCGTCGTTAGGGTCATGGGTGGCGTCACGCACGAAGGATTGGTCGATCTTCAGCGCGTCCACCGGCAAGCGTTTGAGGTACGTGAGCGACGAGTAGCCGGTGCCGAAGTCATCCATCGCGAAGCTCACGCCGAGCTTTTTCAGGCGGCGCATTTTGCTGATGGTGTCGTCCAGGTTCTGGATCACGATGCCCTCGGTAATTTCCAGCTTCAACAGGCTGAACGGCAGGTGGTGTTGCTTGAGACTGCGCTCCACCCGCTCGACAAAATCGTTCTGGCGAAACTGCCGTGGGCTGATATTCACGCACAGGCTGAAATTCAGCGGGTCCACCAAGCCCTCCGCGATCAGCTGTTGAAAGGCCGCGCAGGCTTCATCAAGGATCCAGGTGCCGACTTCAAGGATCAGGCCGCTGTCCTCCAGCACCTTGATAAATTCGGCGGGCGACTGCGCGCCCAGTTGCGGATGCTGCCAGCGCACCAGGGCCTCTGCGCCGACGATCTTGTTGCCGCGCGCGTCCACTTGCGGCTGGTAGTGCACGCTGAACTCGCCGCGCGAGAGGGCCAGGCGCAGGTCGGTCTCCATGCGCAGGCGTTCGCTGGCGGTTTTTTGCATGCTGTTGTGGAACATCTGCGTGGTGTTGCGCCCTGAGTCCTTGGCGCGGTACAGGGCGATGTCGGCGCGCTTGAGCAAGTCGGCGGGGGTGGAGCCATGATCGGGAATCAGCGCAACCCCAATACTCGGCGTGACCTGCAGGCGGTGGCCATCGAGGAACATGGGTTCCGAGAGCAATTCGCGCAGGGTGTCGGCCAGTTCCTGTACCTGGGCGCTGACTTCCATGCGCGAACCGTCCAGGCCGCTGAGCAGCACCACAAATTCATCGCCCCCCAGGCGCGCCACGGTGTCTTCCATGCGCACGCTGGCTTCCAGGCGTGCGGTGACGATCTTCAGCACCGTGTCCCCCACCGGATGGCCGAGGGAATCGTTGATGTGCTTGAAGTGGTCGAGGTCGAGGAACAGCAGCGCGCCGCGCAGGTTATGGCGCTTGAGCAGGGCGATCTGCTGGCTGAGGCGGTCCATCAACAGGGCGCGGTTGGGCAAGTTGGTCAGCGGGTCGTGGTAGGCCAGGTGGCGGATCTGCGCCTGGGCGTTTTTCAGCAGGCTCACGTCGCGGGCGGTCAGCAGCAGGCACGGGGTTTCATTCAGGGTGATGGGCTCCACCGACACTTCCACTGCCAGCAAGTCGCCGCGTTTGTTGTGCCAGAGCATTTCCAGGTGGTGGATGCGGCCTTTGATCTGCAGCTCGGCCAACAGCGCCGAGCGCTGGTTTTCATCGGCCCAGATACCGATCTGGTAGAGGGTCAGGCCGATGGCCTCCTCGGCACGGTAGCCGGTCAGGCGACAGAAACCATCGTTGACCTCCACATAACGCCCGGTATCGCGCTCGGTGATGGAAATGGCGTCGGGACTGGAATGGAAGGCCTTGGCGAACTTCTCTTCGCTGGCCTTGAGGGCCGCTTCCGAGCGTTGTTGCTGGGTGATATCGCGCAGCGTGGTGACAATGCACGGCTGGTCGCCGACCTTGATCAGACGACTGGAAATCACGCAGGTCAGACTTTGGCCGTTTTTGTGATGCACCATGATCGCCACATTGTTCAGCGTCTGCTCGCGGATCACCCGTTCGATACGCTCCAGTCGCTTGCTCGACTCGTCCCACAGGCCAATCTGCTCAGCGCTTTTGTCGATCACCTCGGCCGCTGTCCAGCCGAAGGTCTGGGTAAAGGCGGGGTTGATCTCGATAAACGCGCCGCCGTCCAGGCAGGTGACGCAGATGGGGTCGGGGCTGGCCTGGAACAGGCTGGCGAATTTTTCTTCGGAGGCGGTCAAGCGTTGTTCGCGTTCCACTTGGTCGGTGATGTCCAGCAAGGTCCCGGCCATGCGCAGTGGCGCGCCTTGGGCGTCGCGGTAGAGGCGGGCGCGACTTTCCAGGTAGCGTGAACTGCCGTCTTCCATGGGCACCCGGTAGGTCAGTTGATAGTTACCGGCCGGGCCCTCGCGCAGGGTTCGGTAAGCGTTGCGCATGTTTTCGCGCTCTTCACCGGGCATGCCCTCGAAAAAAGCATCGAAGGATTCGTGGAACGGTTCCGGCGGCAGGCCGTGTAATTGAGCGGCGCGCGCCGAGCCGTAGAGCATGCCGGTAGGGATGTGCCAGTCCCATGTGCCCAGTTGCGCCGAGTCCAGGGCCAGGTCAAGGCGCTCCTGGCTGTCCTTGAGCGCCTGTTCGGCGTTTTTGCGCTCGGTGGTGTCGAGGAAGGTGCTGAGCAAATAGGCCTCGCCTTCCAGTTCGACCTTTTGCGCGCTGAGGGTGCCATCGTGGATCTGGCCATTACTGGCGCAAAACTGCACCTCCATGGTGATGGGCTCGCCCTTGCGCTGTGTGGCCTTGACCAACTGCGCGCGTTGCTCGGGGTGGCGCCATAGGCCCAGGTCCAGGGTGGTGCGCCCGATGGCGTCGGCCACCGGCCAGCCGAAGAGCATTTCGAAATACTGGTTGGCTTCGCTGATCAGCCCGTCGGCCTGGCGGGTCAGCAGAACCATGTTGGGGCACAGGTGGAACAGCGTGGCGAAGCGTTTTTCGGAGTGGCTGAGGGCATGCTCGCGTTCGCGCTGGCGCGTAGTCTCGCGGATCACCCCGATCATGCGGCGCCGCCCGGCCTTGTCCGGCGCCAGGCTGCCGTTGATTTCCAGCCAGTGATGGGTGCCATCCGGCCATTGAATGTGGTGGTGCATGGCCTGTTCGAACGGCTCCCCAGCCAGCACCGCGTGAAAAGCCCGTATCACCCGGCCGCGATCCTGCGGGGCCAGCAGGTCCAGGTAATCCAGGTCCTTGGGCAGCGGCTGGCGGGGGTCGAAGCCGAACAGCGCCTGGGTGCCCCGTGACCAACTGATGCGCCCGGTGTCGATTTCCCAGCACCACGCACCCAGCCGGGCAGCATTAAGGGCTGCCAGCAGTTGCGGGGCGCTGTCCCAGCTTTGTTCCGCCTCTTGAGGGTCAAGGGCGTAAATGCGGGGCAGGGGTGGCACGGAATCGACGGGGTTGCGCATTATCAAAGGGCCTTGGCTCGATGGGCGTATAGCGCGGTTTATTCAGGCCCTGAGGCCGCACGGTTTCATGCCGGTATCCCTGGCAGATCGACCTGTGCATCCAATAGGCTCATGAAAGCCCGCGCAGCGTTCGACAGCGTCCTTTCGGTGTGCACGATATAGCCTAGCTGGCGACTGAGCTGTATGCCCGGCAAAGCGATACTTGCTACCTGATCATCGAGCATGGTGCGCGGCAATACGCTCCAGGCCAGGCCGATGGACACCATCATCTTGATAGTTTCCAGGTAGTTAGTGCTCATCGCGATGTTCGGCGTGAGGCCCTGGGCCTCGAACAGCCGGCTGACAATATGGTGGGTAAAGGTGTTGCCACCGGGGAAAACCGCCGGGTGGCCGGCAATATCGGCCAGGCTGACACGGCCGTTGCTGATCAGGCTGTGCTCCGGCGCCACCACGAAATCCAGTGGGTCGTCCCACACGGGTGTGGCACGCACGAGGTGGTGGGGCTCGGGCGCCAGGGTGATCACCGCCACTTCGGCGCGGCCATGGAGGATTTCTTCGTAGGCCACTTCTGAATCGAGGAACTGAATATCCAGCGCCACATTCGGGTATTCCCGGGTAAAGGTCCGCAGCACCGGCGGCAAGCGGTGCAGGCCAATGTGGTGACTGGTGGCCAGCGTGAGGCGCCCGCTGACTTCACCGGTGAGATTGGTCAGGGCGCGACGTGTGTCGTCCAGCACATTTAGGATCTGATAGGCGCGTGGCAGCAGGGCCCGTCCGGCTTCGGTCAAGCCGACTTCACGGCCCAGGCGGTCGAACAAACGCACCTTTAATTGTTGCTCCAGGCCGGCAATGCGTTTGCTGATGGCCGGCTGGGTCAGGTGCAGGCGTTCACCGGCGTCGGAGAAACTGCCGGTCTCGGCGATGGCAATAAAGGCATTGAGGTTGGCCAGGTCCATGGTGGTATTCCAGTTGGTAATCCAAAGCATAAAAAATATGAATTTGAGTTATTTAATGTAGCGCCATACCATCAGCCTCACAAGCCAAAGGGTTATTGAAAAGCCCGGCATAGAGAAACACCGCTGATGAGGACCGACTGATGGCCGGCAAAACGCTTTACGACAAGCTTTGGGATTCCCATGAAGTGAAACGGCGCGACGATGGCTCGTCGCTGATCTATATCGACCGTCACATCATCCATGAAGTGACCTCGCCCCAAGCGTTCGAAGGCCTGCGGCTGGCCGGGCGCAAGCCTTGGCGCGTCGATTCCATCATCGCCACCCCGGACCACAACGTACCCACGACCCCTGAGCGCAAGGGTGGTATCGAAGCCATTGCCGACCAAGTGTCGCGTTTGCAGGTGCAGACCCTCGACGACTACTGCGACGAATATGGCATCACCGAATTCAAGATGAATGACGTGCGTCAAGGCATCGTGCACGTGATCGGCCCGGAGCAGGGCGCCACCTTGCCCGGCATGACCGTGGTCTGCGGCGATTCCCACACCTCCACCCACGGTGCGTTTGGCGCCTTGGCCCACGGCATCGGCACTTCCGAGGTGGAACATGTGTTCGCCACCCAGTGCCTGGTCGCCAAAAAGATGAAGAATATGTTGGTGAAGGTCGAAGGCACGTTGCCGTTCGGCGTGACCGCCAAGGACATCGTGCTCGCGGTGATCGGCAAGATCGGTACCGCCGGCGGTAACGGCCATGCCATCGAGTTTGCCGGCAGTGCGATTCGCGACTTGTCGATCGAAGGCCGCATGACCATCTGCAACATGTCCATCGAAGCCGGTGCCCGTGTGGGCATGGTGGCGGCGGATGAAAAGACCGTCGACTACGTCAAGGGGCGTCCATTCGCACCTGCAGGCGCGGATTGGGATGCAGCGGTGGAAGCCTGGAAAGACTTGGTGTCCGACGCCGATGCGGTGTTCGACACGGTGGTCGAGCTGGACGCGGCCCAGATCAAGCCGCAAGTCAGCTGGGGCACTTCGCCGGAAATGGTTCTGGCGGTTGACCAGAACGTGCCGGATCCGGCTAAAGAGGCTGACCTGGTCAAGCGTGGTTCCATCGAGCGCGCGCTGAAGTACATGGGGTTGAAAGCCAACCAGGCGATTACTGACATTCAGTTGGATCGCGTATTCATCGGTTCCTGCACCAACTCGCGGATCGAAGACCTGCGCGCCGCGGCGGTGATCGCCAAGGGCCGCAAAGTCGCCTCGACCATCAAGCAGGCGATCGTGGTGCCGGGTTCAGGCCTGGTGAAAGCCCAGGCAGAAGCTGAAGGCCTCGATAAGATCTTCCTCGAAGCCGGTTTTGAATGGCGTGAGCCGGGCTGCTCGATGTGCCTGGCGATGAACCCCGACCGCCTGGAGTCGGGCGAGCATTGCGCGTCCACCTCCAACCGTAACTTCGAAGGGCGTCAGGGCGCCGGCGGGCGTACCCACCTGGTCAGCCCGGCCATGGCCGCTGCCGCTGCCGTCAACGGTCGTTTCATCGACGTTCGCGAATTGATCTGAGGAATACCCGATGCGTGCTTTTACTCAACACACTGGCCTTGTCGCCCCTTTGGACCGTGCCAACGTCGACACCGACCAGATCATCCCCAAGCAGTTCTTGAAGTCGATCAAGCGCACCGGTTTCGGCCCGAACCTGTTCGACGAGTGGCGCTACCTGGACGTGGGCTACGCCTACCAGGATAACTCCAAGCGCCCGTTGAACAAGGACTTCGTGCTCAACGCCGAGCGTTACCAGGGCGCCAGCGTGCTGCTGGCGCGGGAAAACTTCGGCTGCGGCTCCAGCCGTGAGCACGCGCCGTGGGCGCTGGAAGAATATGGCTTTCGCAGCATCATCGCGCCGAGCTACGCGGACATCTTCTTCAACAACAGCTTCAAGAACGGCCTGTTGCCGATCATCTTGAGCGATGCCGAAGTCGACGAGCTGTTCAAGCAGGTGGAAGCCGAAGAGGGCTACCAGTTGACCGTCGACCTGGCCGCGCAAACCGTGACGCGTCCGGACGGCAAGGTGTATCACTTTGAAGTGGATGCGTTCCGTAAGCACTGCCTGATCAACGGCCTGGACGATATCGGCCTGACTTTGCAGGACGGCGATGCGATTGCCGCGTTTGAAGCCAAGCACCGGGCGAGCCAGCCTTGGTTGTTTCGTGATTGAGGTAAGCAGGACCGCCGCTATCGGGGGCAAGTCGAATCGTCGCACCGCCCCTCCCACATTTGGAATGCGTTCCCCTGTGGGAGGGGGCTTGCCCCCGATGAGGCCAGTGTTAACAACACCAATCTCAGGGGAAACACCATGACCGCCACCGCCCACACCCAAGTCGTGCAAAAACAATTCGGCGAGCAAGCCTCGGCCTACCTGAGCAGTGCCGTACACGCCCAAGGCACCGAATTCGCGCTGCTGCAGGCCGAACTGGCCGGGCAGGGCGCTGCGCGACTGCTGGACCTGGGTTGCGGTGCCGGTCATGTGAGTTTCAATATGGCGCCGCTGGTTAAAGAGGTCGTGGCCTATGACCTCTCCCAGCAGATGCTCGACGTCGTCGCCACCGCTGCGGTAGACCGCGGCTTTGAGAACATCCGCACCGTACAGGGCGCCGCCGAACGCCTGCCGTTCGCCGACGGTGAGTTCGACTTCGTGTTCAGCCGTTATTCGGCCCACCACTGGAGCGACCTTCGCCTGGCCCTGCGCGAAGTGCGCCGCGTGCTCAAGCCGGGCGGCGTGGTGGCGTTCGTCGACGTCTTGTCACCGGGCAGCCCGCTGTTGGACACTTACCTGCAAACCGCCGAAGTGCTGCGCGACACCAGCCACGTGCGCGATTACTCCGCCGCCGAGTGGATGCAGCAGCTCAGCGAAACCGGTCTGCACGTGCGCAACAGTAGCCGCCAGCGTTTGCGCCTGGAATACACCTCCTGGGTCGAGCGCATGCGCACGCCAGAGGTGTTGCGTGCCGCGATCCTTGAGCTGCAACAGGCGATGGGCCAGGAAGTGCGCGATTACTACGAAATTCAAGCCGACGGCACCTTCAGCACCGACGTGCTGGTGGTCTTTGCCGAACGCTGATTGATTTTTCCCGACCTGCCCACGGGCGGGTCGCTTGATGAAATGAGGAACGCATGAGCAAGCAGATTCTGATTCTCCCTGGCGACGGCATTGGTCCGGAAATCATGGCCGAAGCGGTCAAGGTCCTGGAGCTCGCCAACAGCAAGTACAGCCTGGGCTTCGAGCTGAGCCACGACGTGATCGGCGGCGCTGCCATCGACAAGCACGGCGTACCGCTGGCCGACGAGACCCTGGACCGTGCCCGCGCGGCCGACGCCGTGCTGCTCGGTGCCGTGGGCGGCCCGAAATGGGACAAGATCGAACGTGACATCCGCCCTGAGCGCGGCCTGCTGAAAATCCGCGCGCAACTGGGCCTGTTCGGCAACCTGCGCCCGGCCATCCTCTATCCGCAACTGGCGGACGCTTCAAGCCTCAAGCCGGAAGTGGTCGCGGGCCTGGATATCCTGATCGTGCGCGAGCTGACCGGTGGTATCTACTTTGGCTCGCCACGCGGTGTGCGTGAGTTGGAAAATGGTGAGCGCCAGGCCTACGACACCCTGCCGTACAGCGAGAGCGAAATCCGCCGTATCGCCCGTGTCGGTTTCGACATGGCCCGCGTGCGTGGCAAGAAGGTCTGCTCGGTGGACAAGGCCAACGTGCTGGCCTCCAGCCAACTGTGGCGCGAAATCGTCGAAGAAGTGGCCAAGGACTACCCGGACGTCGAACTGAGCCACATGTACGTCGACAACGCCGCCATGCAACTGGTGCGTGCACCCAAGCAGTTCGACGTGATCGTCACCGACAACCTGTTCGGCGACATCCTGTCCGACCAGGCGTCGATGCTCACCGGTTCCATCGGCATGCTGCCGTCGGCGTCCCTGGACACCCACAACAAGGGCATGTACGAGCCTTGCCACGGTTCGGCGCCGGACATCGCAGGCCAGGGCATTGCTAACCCGTTGGCGACCATTTTGTCGGTCTCTATGATGCTGCGTTACAGCTTTAACCTGAGCGACGCGGCGGATGCCATCGAGAAGGCCGTGAGCCTGGTGCTCGATCAGGGCCTGCGCACCGGCGACATCTGGTCGCAGGGTTGCACCAAGGTCGGTACGCAAGAAATGGGCGACGCAGTAGTCGCCGCGCTGCGGAATCTGTAATCTCTCGGGCCCGCTTGCAGTTGTTGCTGCAAGGCGGCCCACTTTTTAACAAGGTGTAGTTGCGATGAAACGTGTAGGTCTGATCGGTTGGCGCGGTATGGTCGGTTCCGTGCTCATGCAGCGGATGCTGGAAGAGCAGGATTTCGATCTTATTGAGCCGGTGTTTTTCACCACTTCGAACGTGGGTGGCCAAGGGCCGTCCGTGGGCAAGGATATTGCTCCGCTCAAGGACGCCTACAACATTGAAGAGCTGAAAACCCTCGACGTGATTCTGACCTGTCAGGGTGGCGACTACACCAGCGAAGTCTTCCCCAAGCTGCGCGAAGCCGGCTGGCAGGGTTACTGGATCGACGCCGCCTCCAGCCTGCGCATGCAGGATGATGCGGTGATCATCCTTGACCCGGTGAACCGCAAGGTCATCGACCAGCAACTGGACGCCGGCACCAAGAACTACGTCGGCGGCAACTGCACCGTCAGCCTGATGCTGATGGGCCTGGGTGGCCTGTTCGAAGCCGGCCTGGTCGAGTGGATGAGCGCCATGACTTATCAGGCGGCCTCCGGGGCCGGCGCGCAGAACATGCGCGAACTGATCAAGCAAATGGGCGCGACCCACGCTGCCGTCGCCGATCAACTGGCCGACCCGGCCAGCGCGATCCTCGACATCGACCGCCGTGTGGCTGAAGCCATGCGCAGCGAGGCGTACCCGACCGAGAACTTCGGCGTGCCATTGGCCGGCAGCCTGATCCCCTGGATCGACAAAGAGCTGCCGAACGGCCAGAGCCGCGAAGAGTGGAAGGCCCAGGCCGAGACCAACAAGATCCTCGGCCGCTTCAAGAGCCCGATCCCGGTGGACGGCATCTGCGTGCGTATCGGCGCGATGCGCTGCCACAGCCAGGCGCTGACCATCAAGCTGAACAAAGACGTGCCGATCGCCGATATCGAAGCGTTGATCAGCCAGCACAACCCCTGGGTCAAGCTGGTGCCGAACAACCGCGACATCAGCATGCAGGAGCTGAGCCCGACCAAGGTCACCGGCACCCTGAATGTACCGGTAGGCCGTCTGCGCAAGCTGAACATGGGCAGCCAGTTCCTGGGCGCGTTCACCGTAGGCGACCAGCTGCTGTGGGGCGCGGCCGAACCGCTGCGCCGCATGCTGCGGATTCTGCTGGAGCGTTGATCGCTTGAGGCCGTAACAGAAACCCGCGTTCTGGTGACAGGCGCGGGTTTTTTGTTGTTTGGTCGGGCCTCATCGGGGCAAGCCCCCTCCCACCCTTGATTTGCGAACGCGCCCAAATGTGGGAGGGGGCTTGCCCCCGATATGGCCATCAGCCACGCCACAAATCCCAGCTTAATTGCCTCGCCCCCCACCACCCGGTAAAGTGCCGCTCCCCCCGCAATGCCCGAGGCAGTCCCCATGAACCCGACCTTTGATATCGCCGTGATCGGCGCCACCGGCACCGTAGGTGAAACCCTGGTGCAGATCCTCGAAGAGCTGGACTTCCCGGTCGGCACCCTGCATCTGCTGGCAGGCAGCAACTCCGCCGGTGCATCGGTGCCGTTTCGCGGCAAGAACGTGCGGGTGAGGGAGGTTGACGAGTTCGACTTCAGTAAAGTCCAGCTGGCGTTCTTTGCGGCGGGGCCGGCGGTCACCTCGAGTTTTGCGCCGCGTGCCACGGCGGCGGGCTGCTCGTTGATTGATCTGTCTGGCGCATTGCCGGCCGAGCAGGCGCCGCAAGTGGTGCCGGAAGCCAATGCCCATGTGCTGGACGGCCTGAGTAAGCCGTTCCAGATCGGCAGCCCAAGCCCGTCGGCGACCAACTTGGCAGTCGTCCTCGCCCCCTTGCGTGGCGTGCTGGATATCCAGCGCGTGAGCGTCACCGCCAGCCTGGCGATGTCGTCCCAGGGCCGTGAGGCCGTCAGCGAGCTGGCCCGGCAAACCGCCGAGCTGCTGAATATGCGCCCGCTGGAGCCGAAATTCTTTGATCGCCAGGTCGCCTTCAATGTGTTGGCACAAGTCGGCACGCCGGACGCCCAAGGTCATACCGCCTTGGAAAAGCGCCTGGTACACGAACTGCGCGCAGTGCTGGAATTACCTTTGCTAAAGATTTCCGCAACTTGCGTTCAAGCCCCGGTGTTTTTTGGCGATAGCCTGACTGTGTCTCTGCAACTGGGAGCACCGGTGGACCTCGCTGCCGTGAACCGCCTACTCGACGCAGCCCCAGGTATAGAGCTGGTGGACGAGGGCGACTACCCTACGGCGGTGGGTGACGCCGTGGGCCAGGATGTGATCTATGTAGGGCGGGTTCGTGCGGGCGTGGATGACCCGGCGGAACTAAATCTGTGGCTGACGTCAGATAACGTACGCAAAGCCGCCGCGCTGAATGCCGTACAGCTGGCGCAGTTGTTGATAAAAGGCCTTGCGTAAAAGATACTTGGCGGCAATTTGTAGATTGATTCTAGCCAGGCGCTATGCTTGGCCCCAGGTAGGAAAAGTTGCGCGTCGGTGACCTATCGGCTCGCCATGCCTTATGGCAGCGGTTACCAACCTTCTCGCAGGCCGGGGAGTGTTCAAAAAGGATGAGGCTATGGTTCAAGTTCGCAAACTGGTGTTAGCAATAGCGGCCGCCTCGGCGCTGTCCTCCGGTATGGCGCAGGCGCTGCAGCTGGGGGAGATGACCCTCAAGTCGAAGTTGAACCAGCCGTTGGCGGTGGAAATCGAATTGCTCGATGTCGGTGGCCTCACGGCTTCCGAGATCACCCCGAGCCTGGCCTCGTCCCAGGCGTTTGTGGATGCCGGTGTTGATCGCCAGGCATTTCTCAATGACTTGACGTTCACTCCGGTGGTCAATCCCAACGGCCGCAGCGTGGTGCGTGTCACCTCCAGCAAGCCGTTGCCGGACGCCTACGTACGTTTCCTGCTGCAGGTGCAATGGCCTAATGGCCGTTTGATGCGCGACTACAGCGTTTTGCTCGACCCGGCCAAGTTCGACCAGCCCGCACCGACGACCGCCGCGCCGGCACCGCGCCTGGCAGCGCCGTCCAGCACAGCGCCGGCCGTGAGCAAACCCGCACAGCACACCACCACGCCGCGCGACACCTTGTGGGAAATTGCCGCGAAGAACCGTAATGGCGGCTCGGTTCAGCAGACCATGCTGGCGATCCAGGCGCTGAACCCGGACGCGTTTATCGACGGCAATATCAACCGCCTTAAAACCGGTCACGTCCTGCGCCTGCCGGATACCGTACAAAGCACCGCACTGCCGCAACCCCAGGCGATTGCCGAAGTGAGCGCGCAGAACGCCGCCTGGCGCCAGGGGCGACGTGCCGCAACCAATCCTGCGGTGGGCAAGCAGCAGCTGGACGCCACCAAGCGCACCCAGGCTGGCAATGCGCCTGCAAGCACCAACGCCAAGGACAACTTGAGCCTGGTGTCGGCCGAGGCGGCCAAGAAGGGCGCCAAGGGCAAGGCGGGCGATAGCGCGGCGCTGAGCGACAAACTGGCGATGACCCAGGAGCAACTGGACACCACCCGTCGCGACAACGAAGAGCTGAAAAGCCGCGCTGCCGACCTGCAAAGCCAGTTGGACAAGCTGCAAAAGCTGATTCAACTGAAAAACGATCAACTCGCGCGTCTACAGGCTGAAAAGGGTGTCCCGGCCGCTTCGGCCACGGCGGCGATGCCCGCGCAGTTGGCCGGCGAGCCGGCGGCTGCCCCGTCTGCCCCGGCCGCGCCCGATGCCGCCACCACTACCGCTACCCCAGCGCCCGCCGCGCCCGCGCCTGAGCCGGTCAAGGCGGATGCAGCGCCTGACAGCACCGAAGGTAAATTCAATGACGTGCTGACCAACCCGATCGTACTCGGCGTGGTCGGCGGTGCGGCAGGCCTGCTGGTGCTGTTGCTCCTGCTGTTGTGGGCGCGCCATCGCAACGCACGCCTCGAAGAGGAAAAGCACCTGCGCATGGCGCGGGCCCTGGCTGAAGAGCCGGTGTTCACCTCGAACATCGACCACGACCTTCCGCCGGACAGCTTCGAAGGCCTGGAAGTGCCGCCGCCAAACGTCAAGCTGGCCGCTGCGCCAGCACCGGCCCCGGTGGCTGAGCCGGCTGTCGTTGTGCCGACCGTTGCTTCCGTGCTGGCGCCGCTGGCCGTTGCTGTCGCCCCGGTAAACGCCAACGATGCGTTGGCCCAAGCTCAATCCCATATCGATCGTGGCCACCTGAACCAGGCCGCCGATGTATTGCAGCAGGCGATCAAGCATGAGCCCAAGCGCAGCGATCTGCGTTTGAAGCTGATGGAAGTCTACGGTTTGCAAAACGACAAGGACGGCTTCGTGAGCCAGGAGCGTCAACTGGTGGCCAATGGTGAAAACCATGCCCAGGTCGAGCAGCTCAAGAGTCGCTTCCCGGCCATGGCCGTGTTGGCGGCGGGTGTCAGCGCGGCGGTGGCCGCCGCTGCCCTGGATGCTCAATACGTTAAGGATTTGCTCGAAGACAAGCCGGCGCCTGCGCAACCGGAGGCTTTTGACACCGATTTCGATCTGAGCCTGGACGACCTGGAAGAAGCCTCCCCAGCGGAGGTCAAGGACGATCAGCAGACCTTCGAGTCGCTTCTGAAGCAGCAGACCGAAGCCAACGCCAGCCCCGATGACCTGTCGGACTTCGACCTGGACCTGCAACTGGATGCGCCGGCTTCGGCGCAATCCGATGACGACTTCCTCTCAGGCCTGGAAGACCAGATGAAGGACGTGCCGGCCGTCGAGCCGCCGACCTTGACGCCTGCGGCACTGGACGACTTCGACCTGCCGGAAGATTTCGACCTGTCCCTGGCCGATGAGCCGGAAGCGGGCGCCAAGCCTGATGCGTTCGCGTCGGAGCTGGATGATGTCAACGCCGAGCTGGACCGTCTGTCCCAGAGCTTGGAGCACCCGTCCATCGAACCATCGTTCACCGCGGAAGACGCGGCAATGGGCGATGACGAGCCGGAGTTCGACTTCCTTTCCGGCACAGACGAAGTGGCAACCAAGCTCGACCTGGCCCAGGCCTATATCGACATGGGTGATGCGGACGGCGCACGGGACATCCTCTCCGAAGTGCTGACCGAGGGTGACGAGGCGCAGCGTGGCGAGGCCAAGGAAATGCTCGGCCGTATTTAACGGGCGACGCAAATCCAGTGTGGGGCTTGCCATGGTGATCGGGCTTCCTGTGGTGAGCGGGCTTGCCCCGCGCTGGGCTGCGAAGCAGCCCCACTAGATCTGGAGGAATAACCCCACCCACCACCGCAAGCCCCCTCCCACATTGGCTCCAGCCAATCCATTACAAAAGCGCCCGCCACTGTGTAGTCGCCTTTATAATGGCCGCCTTCGCGCAACTCATCAGGCTCTCAGTTCTTGGCAAATATAGATAATCCGGCCGCCGAAATGGCGGCCGCAGGCTTTTACCGCATCGCGCTGGGCGTGGAATACAAGGGCTCGCGTTATCGCGGCTGGCAGCGTCAGGCATCCGGCGTGCTGACAGTGCAGGAAACCCTGGAGAAGGCCCTGTCCAAAGTTGCCGACTCGCCAGTGTCGCTGATGTGCGCTGGGCGTACCGATGCTGGCGTGCATGCCTGCGGCCAAGTGGTGCACTTCGACACCCAGGCTGAGCGCTCAATGAAAGCCTGGGTGATGGGGGCCAATATCAATTTGCCCCATGACGTCAGCGTCAGCTGGGCCAAGGTCATGCCTGCGCATTTTCATGCGCGCTTCAAGGCCATTGCCCGGCGTTATCGCTATGTGATCTACAACGACCAGATCCGCCCGGCGCACCTCAACGAAGAAATCACCTGGAACCACCGCCCGCTGGACGCCGAGCGCATGGCCGAAGCTGCGCAGCACCTGGTGGGCGTGCATGATTTCAGTGCCTTCCGTGCCGGCCAGTGCCAGGCGAAGTCGCCGATCAAGGAAGTCCACCACCTGCGCGTGACCCGCCACGGCAAGATGATCGTGCTGGATATCCGCGCAGGGGCGTTCTTGCATCACATGGTGCGCAACATTGCCGGGGTGCTGATGACCATCGGCACCGGCGAGCGCCCGGTGGCGTGGGCCAAGGAAGTGCTGGAAAGCCGGGTTCGCCGTACCGGCGGGGTCACGGCGCATCCGTTCGGTCTGTACCTGGTGGATGTGGAGTACCGCGACGAGTTCGAATTGCCGGAGCGTTTCATCGGGCCACACTTCCTCACAGGTTTCAGCGAACTTGGCGGCTGACGCCCGGAAAAGCTTTTGTTACCATCCGGGACTTTCTCGGCCCAACCCCTGAGGTTTTCACGACATGTCAGCCGTTCGCAGCAAGATTTGCGGGATTACCCGCATAGAAGACGCGCTGGCGGCAGTCGAGGCGGGGGCGGACGCCATTGGTTTGGTGTTTTACGCCAAGAGCCCGCGGTCGGTGAATGTGTTGCAGGCGCGGGCGATCATCGCCGCATTGCCGCCGTTCGTGACCACCGTGGGTTTGTTCGTCAACGCCAGCCGCTGCGAACTCAACGAAACCCTGGATGCCGTGCCCCTGGATATGCTGCAGTTCCACGGTGACGAAACACCCGACGAATGTGAAAGCTATCAGCGCCCGTATATCAAGGCACTGCGCGTCAAATCCGGGGACGATATCGCGGCAGCGTGTGCCGCCTACGGTGGCGCTCGCGGGATCCTGCTGGACACCTACGTCGAAGGCGTGCCCGGCGGTACCGGCGAGGCGTTCGATTGGTCGCTGATTCCCCCGGGATTGAGCAAGCCGATCATCCTGGCCGGTGGGCTCACCCCCACGAATGTCGGGGCGGCGATCGAGCAGGTACAACCGTATGCCGTGGATGTCAGCGGTGGAGTAGAGCAGGGCAAGGGCATCAAGGATCACAGCAAGATTCGCGCGTTCATGCAGGCCGTGCGCAACAGCAGCGGTGCGATGTGACGGCTGGCAGTCTGCCGCCGTCCATAACTACCACTGTGTAAAACAGCCCGGCGCCGCCTGTGGGTGGCCCGGAAATGAAGTGGCAACCCTGCGCTGGCAGGTTGTCTGGAAGGCTGAGGATACATGCGGGAACAGGCCGGTCGAACGTCTGACCCCGTCCAGCATGTGTCATCGCCACATATGAATTTAGCTCAAGGGCATACGCGGGGCTGTGTTCAAGCCACCGGTACTGGAGAAAGAAAGCATGAGCAACTGGTTAGTAGACAAACTGATCCCTTCGATCATGCGTTCCGAGGTGAAGAAAAGCTCGGTTCCTGAAGGTCTGTGGCACAAGTGCCCATCCTGCGACGCGGTGCTGTACCGCCCGGAGCTGGAAAAGACCCTGGACGTTTGCCCCAAGTGCAACCACCACATGCGTATCGGCGCCCGCGCCCGCATCGACATTTTCCTCGATGCCGAAGGCCGTAGCGAGCTGGGCGCGGACCTGGAGCCGGTTGACCGTCTCAAGTTCCGCGACGGCAAGAAGTACAAGGACCGCCTGACCGCTGCGCAGAAGCAGACCGGTGAGAAAGACGCGCTGATTTCCGTCAGCGGTAAGCTGCTGGGCATGCCTGTCGTGGTGTCGGCGTTTGAGTTCTCGTTCATGGGCGGCTCCATGGGTGCCATCGTCGGTGAGCGCTTTGTGCGCGCCGCCAACTACGCCCTGGAAAACCGTTGCCCGATGATCTGCTTCGCCGCCTCCGGTGGCGCGCGTATGCAGGAAGCCCTGATCTCGCTGATGCAAATGGCCAAGACCTCCGCGGTACTGGCGCGTCTGCGTGAAGAAGGCATCCCGTTTATCTCCGTGCTGACCGACCCGGTCTACGGCGGCGTTTCCGCCAGCCTGGCGATGCTGGGTGACGTGATCGTCGGCGAGCCGAAGGCGCTGATCGGCTTTGCCGGCCCGCGTGTGATCGAGCAGACCGTACGTGAAAAACTGCCGGAAGGTTTCCAGCGCAGCGAGTTCCTGCTGGAGCACGGCGCGATCGACCTAATCATCCCGCGCGGTGAACTGCGTCCACGCCTGGGCAACCTGCTGGCACAGATGATGGGCCTGCCGACGCCCGTCTACGTCGCGCCTAAAGTTGAGCCGATCGTTGTGCCGCCGGTGCCTGCGAACCTATGACCCAGCGTACCCTGGGCGAGTGGCTCGCCTACCTTGAGCAGTTGCATCCGTCCGCCATCGACATGGGCCTGGAGCGCTCGCAACAGGTAGCGGCCCGCCTCGGGTTAGGCCGCCCGGCACCGCGCGTGATCACGGTGACCGGTACCAACGGCAAAGGCTCTACCTGTGCCTTTGTCGCGGCGCTGCTGCATGCCCAAGGGCTGAAAGTCGGCGTCTACAATTCCCCGCACCTGCTGCGTTACAACGAGCGGGTGCAGCTCAATGGCGTCGAAGCCACGGATGAGCAACTCTGCGAAGCCTTCGCCGCACTCGATGCGGGCCGGGGCGAGATTTCCCTGACTTACTTCGAGATGGGCACCCTGGCGGCGTTCTGGCTGTTTGAGCGTGCGCAACTGGATGTGGTGGTGCTGGAGGTCGGCCTGGGTGGGCGTCTGGACACGGTCAACGTGGTGGATGCCGATCTGGCGTTGGTCACCAGCATTGGTGTGGACCACGCCGACTACCTGGGCAATACCCGTGAATCCGTGGCCTATGAAAAAGCCGGGATCTTCCGCCAGGGCAAGCCGGCGCTGTGCGGTGACGTGGAGCCGCCGCATACCCTGCTGGATAAGGTGCGTGAGCTGGATTGCCCGTTTTTCCTGCGCGGCCGCGAATTCAACCTCGAGATCGGTGAGCAGCACTGGCAATGGTGTGGGCGCGATGCCCGTGGCCAGGCTGTAGCGTTGCACGATCTGCCGTTGCTGAACCTGCCGATGGAAAACGCCGCACTCGCGCTGCAGGCCTATCTGTTGCTGGACCTACCGTGGAACGCCGAGCAGATTGCCACCACCTTGTTGGCCACGCGCGTGGTCGGGCGGTTGGATCGCCGTGAGTTCGAATGGCAAGGCAAGCGCCTGAACCTGCTGCTGGATGTGGGGCATAACCCCCATGCGGCCGAGTACCTGGCGCAGCGGCTGTCCCGCACGCCGCCGGTCGGTCGTCGCCTTGCAGTCTTTGGTCTGCTGGCTGATAAGGATCTGGAAGGTGTGGTTGCGCCCTTGTTGGGCAATGTCCAGGCCTGGGCCGTGGCGCCGCTGGATACCCCGCGCAGCCGTCCGGCCGCTGAACTGGAAGTGGCCTTGCAGAACCTTGGTGCAGCGGTGGCGTCGTATGCAAGCGTGACCGATGCCCTTGAAGCACAGTGCGCCATTGCCACGCCCGATGATGAGATTCTGTTGTTCGGGTCATTTTATTGTGTTGCCGAGGCGCTTGAGTGGTTGGCCCGGCGCTCCACGGAGGAAGCTGCACATGGCATTACTGGATAGCGCATACAAGCAGCGAATGGTCGGAGCCTTGGTTCTGGTGGCGCTGGCGGTGATTTTCCTGCCGATGCTGTTTTCTCGCCAGGACGAAGAGCGTCAGGTGGTGGTTGAGGCTCCGGCCGCGCCACAAGCCCCGGCGGTGCCGCAGGTTCAGGTTGAGCCGGTGGTGGTGCCTGAGCCTCAGGCGTTGCCGGAAGAAGAACCCGTGCCGACCGATGATGAAGTGGCCGCGCAGCAGGCACCGTCGATGCCGGTGCAGCCCAGCGTGCCAGTGGTCAAGCCGGCGCCCGCCGCGCCGGTTGCCGCCGCCAAGCCGGCTGCGCCCGCGCCTGCACCTAAGCCGGTAGCGCCGCAACCTGCCGCACCGGGCAAGCCGGAGGTGGGGCAGAGCCGTATCGATCCGAATGGTCTGCCGATCAGTTGGTCGATTCAGGTGGCCAGTCTGGGCAATCGCGAAGGCGCCGACGCGTTGCAGAAGAAGCTGCGTAGCCAGGGCTATAACGCCTATATCCGCAGCGCCGATGGCAAGAACCGCGTGTTTATCGGGCCGCTGATCGAGCGTGCCGAGGCGGATCGCCTGCGGGACTTGCTGGATCGCCAGCAGAACCTGAAGGGGTTTGTGACCCGTTTCCAGCCTGAGCGCGGCTGATTTCGCAGCGGTTTGAGCTTGGAATGCAGTCAAGTGTGGGAGGGGGCTTGCCCCCGATGGCGATGGATCAGTCATGTGTGTATTGGCTGGCAGTCCGCTATCGGGGGTAAGTCTCCTCCCACAGTTGTTTTAGGGTGTGCTTGAAATTGGATTCACTCGCCACAAACTATTGATTTGCAAAGCAGCCGCAATCACAGCTTACCGACAGCCCAGCGCTCTGCTAAAATGCGCCGCCTCATCCGTCCGTAGGCTCAAACGTGCCATTTACCTGGGTTGATTGGGCGATTGTTGCAGTCGTCGCCATCTCCGCTTTGATCAGTCTAAGCCGCGGCTTCGTAAAAGAAGCATTGTCGTTGCTGACCTGGATCATCGCAGGAGTCGTAGCCTGGATGTTCGGCGGTTCATTGTCGGTCTACCTGGCCGGATACATCGAGACACCTTCGGCTCGCGTCATCGCGGGCTGCGCCATCATGTTCATCGCCACGCTGCTGGTGGGAGCAATGGTCAATTATCTTATTGGCGAGTTGATACGTGTCACCGGCCTCTCTGGGACCGATCGATTTCTCGGCATGGCTTTCGGCGCTGCGCGTGGCGCGTTGCTGGTGGTCGTGGCGGTCGGGCTGTTGAGCCTGGGGCCGGTACAGCAGGATTCGTGGTGGCAGGAGTCGGTACTCGTGCCAAAATTTCTATTGGTTGCAGACTGGTCCAAGAACCTCATTCTGGGGTGGAGCAGTCAGTGGCTGGCCAGCGGAATCAGCGTACCCGCTGATCTTCCGTTCAAGGAACACCTCTTGCCGGCCAAAACGCCTCAGTAAGCTGTGTTCAGTCAAGATTCATTAAGTAGGGGTTGCGTCGCATGTGTGGCATCGTCGGTATCGTCGGTAAGTCGAACGTCAATCAGGCGCTGTATGACGCGCTAACCGTCCTCCAGCACCGCGGCCAGGACGCTGCCGGTATTGTGACCAGCCACGACGGCCGGTTATTCCTGCGCAAGGATAATGGTCTGGTACGTGACGTGTTCCACCAGCGTCACATGCAGCGCCTGGTCGGGCACATGGGCATTGGTCATGTGCGTTACCCGACTGCCGGTAGCTCGACATCGGCCGAAGCTCAACCGTTTTACGTCAACTCGCCGTACGGCATCACCTTGGCGCACAACGGTAACCTGACCAACGTTGAACAACTGGCCAAGGAGATTTACGAATCTGACCTGCGCCACGTCAACACCAGTTCCGACTCTGAAGTGCTGCTCAACGTGTTCGCCCACGAGCTGGCCCAGCGCGGCAAGCTGCAGCCGACCGAAGAAGACGTGTTCGCCGCCGTCACCGACGTGCACAACCGTTGCGTGGGTGGCTACGCCGTAGTGGCCATGGTCACGGGTTATGGCATCGTCGGCTTCCGTGACCCGCACGGCATTCGTCCGATCGTGTTCGGCCAGCGTCACACCGACGAAGGCGTCGAGTACATGATCGCTTCCGAAAGCGTATCCCTGGACGTGCTGGGCTTCACCCTGATCCGCGACCTCGCGCCGGGTGAAGCGGTGTACATCACCGAAGATGGCAAGCTGCACACCCGCCAGTGCGCCGTGGCGCCGAAACTCACCCCGTGCATCTTCGAACACGTCTACCTGGCGCGTCCGGATTCGATCATTGACGGTGTTTCGGTGTACAAGGCACGTCTGCGCATGGGCGAGAAGCTGGCCGAGAAGATCCTGCGCGAGCGTCCAGAGCACGATATCGACGTGGTGATCCCGATCCCGGACACCAGCCGCACCGCTGCGCTGGAGCTGGCCAACCACCTGGGCGTCAAGTTCCGCGAAGGCTTCGTGAAGAACCGCTACATCGGCCGGACATTCATCATGCCGGGCCAGGCTGCGCGCAAGAAGTCGGTGCGCCAGAAGCTCAACGCCATCGAGCTGGAGTTTCGCGGTAAGAACGTGATGCTGGTGGATGACTCCATCGTGCGTGGCACCACCTGCAAGCAGATCATCCAGATGGCCCGCGAAGCCGGTGCGAAGAACGTGTACTTCTGTTCCGCTGCGCCTGCCGTGCGTTACCCGAACGTGTACGGTATCGACATGCCGAGCGCCCATGAACTGATCGCTCACAACCGTTCGACCCAGGACGTTGCCGACCTGATCGGCGCGGATTGGCTGATCTACCAGGACCTGCCGGACCTGATCGAAGCGGTCGGCGGTGGCAAGATCAAGATCGACCAGTTCGACTGCGCCGTGTTCGACGGCAAATACGTGACCGGTGACGTCGACGAGGCCTACCTGAACAAGATCGAGCAGGCGCGTAACGACTCGTCGAAGATCAAGACCCAGGCGGTCAGTGCGATCATCGATCTGTACAACAACTGAGTGACCACCGGCCCTGAGGGGCCGGTTTTGTATCTTAAATAAAGAATTGAGTAAGGAGTCGCAGCATGAGTCAGGAATGGGATGCCGGTCGGTTGGACAGCGACCTCGATGGCGTAGCTTTCGATACCCTGGCTGTGCGCGCCGGCCAGCACCGCACACCGGAAGGTGAGCACGGTGACCCGATGTTCTTCACCTCCAGCTATGTGTTCCGTACGGCGGCCGATGCGGCTGCGCGCTTTGCTGGCGAAGTACCGGGCAACGTGTATTCGCGTTATACCAACCCGACTGTGCGCGCGTTCGAAGAGCGTATCGCGGCGTTGGAAGGTGCTGAGCAGGCAGTGGCCACGGCCACTGGCATGGCGGCGATCCTGGCGGTGGTGATGAGCCTGTGCAGTGCCGGCGACCACGTGCTGGTGTCGCGCAGCGTGTTCGGCTCGACCATCAGCCTGTTCGAGAAGTATTTCAAGCGCTTCGGCATCGAAGTGGACTACGTGCCGCTGGCGGACCTGTCCGGCTGGGAGGCGGCGATCAAGGCCAACACCAAGCTGCTGTTCGTCGAGTCGCCCTCCAACCCATTGGCGGAGCTGGTGGATATCGCGGCGTTGTCCGAAGTGGCGCACGCCAAGGGCGCCATGCTGGTGGTCGACAACTGCTTCTGCACGCCGGCGCTGCAACAGCCGTTGAAGCTGGGCGCGGACATCGTCGTGCACTCGGCCACCAAGTTCATCGACGGCCAGGGTCGTTGCATGGGCGGTGTGGTTGCGGGTCGCAGCGAGCAGATGAAAGAAGTCGTCGGCTTCCTGCGCACGGCCGGTCCGACTTTGAGCCCGTTCAACGCCTGGATCTTCCTCAAAGGCCTGGAAACCCTCAGCCTGCGCATGAAGGCCCATTGCGCCAACGCCCAGGCGCTGGCCGAGTGGCTGGAGCAGCAGGACGGTATCGAGAAGGTGCACTACGCCGGCCTCAAGAGCCACCCGCAACACGCGTTGGCCCAGCGCCAGCAACGAGGTTTCGGCGCCGTGGTGAGCTTCGAAGTGAAGGGTGGCAAAGACGGGGCCTGGCGCTTTATCGATGCGACCCGCCTGATCTCTATCACCGCCAATCTAGGGGATAGCAAGACCACCATTACCCACCCGAGCACCACGTCCCACGGTCGCCTGGCGCCGCAGGAGCGTGAGGCGGCGGGTATCCGTGACAGTCTGATCCGCATCGCGGTCGGCCTCGAAGACGTGGCTGACTTGCAAGCTGACCTGGCTCGCGGGCTGGCTGCCTTGTGATCGAGTGGTCCATGGAAGCTGCGGCCGCCAGTAACGGGCGTGTTGCGCTGGTCACGGGCGCGGCGCGTGGCATAGGCCTCGGGATTGCCGCGTGGCTGATCAGCGAAGGCTGGCAAGTGGTGTTGACCGACCTGGACCGCGAGCGCGGTTCCAAGGTGTCCAAGGCGCTGGGTGAGAATGCTTGGTTTATCAGCATGGACGTGGCTGACGAGAAGCAAGTCGCCCAAGGTGTCGCCGAGGTATTGGGGCAGTTTGGGCGCCTGGACGCCTTGGTCTGCAACGCAGCGGTGGCGGACCCGCGCAATATGACCCTGGAAAGCCTGGACCTGGCCTACTGGAATCGTGTGCTGGCCGTGAACCTCAGTGGGCCGATGTTATTGGCCAAGCACTGTGCGCCGTATCTGCGGGCTCATGGTGGCGCCATCGTCAACCTGGCGTCGACCCGGGCTCGCCAGTCGGAGCCGGACACCGAGGCCTACGCGGCGAGCAAGGGTGGCCTGTTGGCCCTCACGCATGCCTTGGCGATGAGCCTGGGGCCGGAAGTGCGGGTCAATGCGGTCAGCCCTGGCTGGATCGATGCGCGTGATCCTGCAGCGCGTCGTGCCGAGCCGTTGAGTGACGCCGATCATGCCCAGCATCCGGCGGGCAGGGTGGGCACCGTGGAGGACGTGGCGGCGATGGTGGCGTGGCTGCTGTCGCGTCAGGCGGGGTTTGTCACCGGGCAAGAGTTCGTGGTGGACGGTGGCATGAGTAAGAAGATGATTTACAGCGAGTAGAGCGGATAGCCGTCTTGAAGCCATTTTGTCTTTTTCAGAAAAACTTCAAGCGGGCTATTGACTTAGGTCCGCTACCTGCGTAAATTTCGCGGCCTCAACGAAGCAAAGGGTGATTAGCTCAGCTGGGAGAGCATCTGCCTTACAAGCAGAGGGTCGGCGGTTCGATCCCGTCATCACCCACCACTTCTTGAGAGTTTTGCCCCAGGGCAAGACGCAACGTTAAAGGTTGCACCGNGCGCAGCGGTAGTTCAGTCGGTTAGAATACCGGCCTGTCACGCCGGGGGTCGCGGGTTCGAGTCCCGTCCGCTGCGCCATATTTTCCAGGTTCGATTCGTCGGGCTTGAGATCGAACAGCCAAGGCTGATCGGTCAGATGTTTAAAGACGGTTGAGGCTTTGAGCTCAGCTGGTCAAGCGATACGCAGCGGTAGTTCAGTCGGTTAGAATACCGGCCTGTCACGCCGGGGGTCGCGGGTTCGAGTCCCGTCCGCTGCGCCATATCTGCCTCAAGGCCCACTGAACGCCTTGAAGCACAAAGAAAGCCGTTGGCTACTTTGATCCGATAGCAAAGACCCTGGTCGAAAGACCGGGGTTTTTTGTGTCTGCGATTTGGCTCGGGGTGCGCCTCCATCAAACGGTGGGAGCAAGTGCGCTCCCACGATTGAGTTGGCTCAAAACCCCAGTTTATCTCGCAGCCCGTAATACCAGGCCCCCAACGCCGCGAACGGGGTGCGCAGCAGTTGCCCGCCCGGGAACGGATAGTGCGGCAGGTCGGCAAACGCATCAAAGCGCTCTGCCTGGCCTCTGAGTGCCTCCGCCAGTACCTTGCCCGCCAGGTGCGTATACGTTACGCCATGACCACTGCAGCCCTGTGAATAGTAGATGTTGTCGCCCAGGCGACCCACCTGCGGCAAGCGCGACAGGGTCAGCAGGAAGTTGCCGGTCCAGGCGTAGTCAATCTTTACGTCCTTGAGCTGCGGAAACGCCTTGAGCATCTTCGGCCGGATGATCGCCTCGATGTTCGCCGGGTCGCGCGCGCCATACACCACGCCACCGCCGAAGATCAGGCGCTTATCGTTGGTGAGGCGGTAGTAGTCGAGCAGGTAGTTGCAGTCTTCGACGCAGTAGTCCTGCGGCAGCAGCGTTTTTGCCAGTTCGTCGCCCAAGGGGGCGGTGGTGATCACTTGTGTGCCGCACGGCATCGACTTGGCCGCCAGCTCCGGAACGAGATTGCCCAGGTAGGCATTGCCTGCGACGATGATGAACTTGGCCCTGACCTTGCCTTCGGCGGTGTGCACCACCGGGTTGGCGCCGCGCTCGATTCGCACCGCTGCCGATTGCTCGTAGATCGTACCGCCCAGAGACTCCACGGCTGCCGCTTCGCCGAGAGCCAGGTTGAGGGGATGGATGTGCCCGCCACTCATGTCCAGCAAACCGCCCACATAGTTGTCACACGCCACTACTTCGCGGATACGGCGCTCGTCCAGCAACTCCAGTTGCGTGTGGCCGTAGCGCTCCCACAGGCGCTTCTGTGACTCCAGGTGGCCCATGTGCTTGCTGTTGAGCGCGGCGAACACACCGCCGTCCTTCAGGTCGCATTGGATCTGATACTTGGCCACCCGCTCGCGGATGATCCTGCCGCCCTCAAACGCCATCTCCCCCAGCAGTTGTGCCTGTTTGGGCCCGACGCTGCGTTCGATCACATCGATATCACGGCTGTAGCTGTTGACGATCTGCCCGCCGTTGCGGCCCGAGGCGCCAAAACCCACCTTGGCGGCTTCCAGCACCGTTACGCGAAAACCGTTCTCCAGCAGGAACAACGCACTGGAAAGACCGGTGTAGCCGGCGCCAATCACGCACACATCGGTTTCGACTTCGCCTTGCAGCACGGGGCGAGGTGGAACGGCATTCGCGGAAGCGGCGTAATACGACTGGGGGTAGGGGGTGTTCGCCATCCTGCAACCTCTGTTTTATATTTTTTACGAGTGCGCCGATCCTACCTGAGTTGAAAATTGCCTGCCAGCCACCCGAAATCCGCAGGTGTGCTCCACGCAAATAAAAAATTCGCATATTCATAGGGTTAGCTGCAAAAAAGATGTTGACACCCCTCCGGAATTCCGTAAAATGCCGCCTCACAGCAGGCACGTAGCTCAGTTGGTTAGAGCACCACCTTGACATGGTGGGGGTCGTTGGTTCGAGTCCAATCGCGCCTACCAAACAAAATCCGCTCTGCTGGGCGGTCTAGAAGGGCTCACCGAAAGGTGGGCCCTTTTTTGTTGCTTGTGATTTGAAAAACGTTTGCAAGCGCCAATCAAAAAGGAAGATGGTCATGGCGAGTAAAAAACTTGAATCGTTCCGGGCGTGGTTTACGCCGAAGCGCCGTCGAGGAGCAGGCGGTGCTTTATTGATTATGTGGATCATCGGACTGGTTGCGTATCCAAGCAACCGCTGGCTCTATGTGATGATTCCAGCGGTGATTTTTTTCTTCAGCGCCTGGCCGCCTGAGGTTCAGGATAAACGTTGAAGCACAGCGCCACCCACCGAGTTGGCTCACTCAACGTCGCGTCAACACGCTTTCCCCCGCCTGCGCCGGTAACCGATACACGTCCACCAGCGCCAACATCCCCAACACGGCGACCCCGACAAACGCTACCCGAAAATCCGTGACCTGGGCTTGAACGTCATGCCCCTGCACGCTCATGGACGCGCGCAACAACAAGGCCGCCACCGTTACGCCCATGCTCATGGCCAGTTGGAACGACATGCTGAACAACGCCGACGCTTCGCTCATCCGCGCTTTCGGCACGTCGGCGAAGCCAATCGAGTTGTAGCAGGTGAACTGCATCGAGCGTGACAGGCCGCCGACGAACAACACCGCTGCAATCACTGCCAATGGCGTCTGCGCCGTGAACAAGGCGCAGGCAGCAATTGACACCACCCCGATCACCCCATTGAGCATCAGCACCTTGCGAAACCCGAAGCGCTGCATGAGGGTCGTGGTAAATGGCTTCATCACCAGGTTACCGGCGAATACCGCCAGCACCAACAGACCCGCGTCCATTGGCGATAAGCCGAAGGCGACCTGGAACAGCAACGGCAGCAGGAAGGGCAGGGCACTGATGGCCAGGCGGAACAGTGAGCCGCCGTAGATGCTGACGCGGAAGGTATTGATGGAGAGGGTTTCCAGCGGCAACAACGAATCGGGGTAATGCCGGCAATGGTGCACTGCCCACACCGACAGCAGCAGGCCTGCCGCCACCAGCCCGACACCAGGGATGAGCATTTCGCCAGCTTGGCTGCCCAGCCATTCCAGCCCGCCGAGCAGCGCCACGCAGGCGCCTGCCAGCAGCACAAAGCCCTTGGCGTCGAACTTGCGTACGCTGGCCTCGCGGCCTTCAGGCACCAACCACAGCGCGGCGATCAATGCCAATGCGCCTAAGGGCAGGTTCACGTAGAAGATCCACGGCCACGAGGCATGGGTGACGATCAACCCACCTGCCAATGGACCCAGAATCGGTGCGACCAGCCCTGGCCAGGTGATGATCGCGATCATTTTTACCAAGTCTTTTTTGTCGGTATTGCGCAGCACCGCCAAACGCCCCACAGGCACCATCAGCGCGCCACCGATGCCTTGCAGGACGCGGGCAAACACGAACATCTCAAGGTTCTGGCTCAGGCCGCAAAGCAGTGACGCGAGGGTAAAGACGATGATCGCACCGGCAAATACCCGGCGCGCCCCAAATCGGTCGGCGATCCAGCTGGACAGCGGTATGAAGATCGCCACGGCGAGTAGGTAGGCGGTGATGCCGATGTTCATGTCGACCGGCGTCACGCCGAAGGCCGATGCCATGGTCGGCAGGGCGGTAGCTATCACCGTGGCATCGAGGTTTTCCATGAAGAAGGTCACGGCGACCACCAAGGCAATCAGGCGGGTTTGTACGCTGAGACCGGTGTCGGCGCGGGTATCTGAAGGGGGTGTAGTCACCGATGCAGGCCCTTGTTCAGTGAAGGTCGCTTGGGCCTGACAATACCGGGTGGCCGTCTCAGCCGCTATCTCCGAGGAAAATCTGCAGCAACACCGGTTCAACGACCACCACCCCTTCAAGCCGCCTGTACGCCAAACCGATGTGCTTCCCGATACATTCGAGACATGCGCGCTCGGTGACGGCTTACTTGGCCTTGGCGTTCTTGATGTCGCTGATCATCTGCTTGGCAATGGCCTGTACTTGCTTCTGTGTCATGGCCGAGGCAATCCCTTCCCAGGCGGACGATGACGTGTCGTAGGTACGCGAGCCAATGGGCGCGCCAGTCTTCAGGTCTGAGTAGTCGGCGCGGGAGAACACCCAGGCGTTGCCGACCAGCGCACCGGCGACGTACCGCGAGCCCGGTTCGATGTAACGGAACTTGCTCACATTGATGCTGATGCCGACACCCTCTTCGCCACTCGGCGTCACCGAGGCACTTGGCGTGACGTTGAAACCTGCCTGGCGGGCTTCCACCTGGAGTGCGTTGTTCCAGTCACGGGTCAGTAGGTTCCAGTCCGGGTTTTGCTCGACCTGGCTATCGCCTTTGATGCTGACCACCAGGTTTTGCTTGGCGGCTTCCGGGATGGCCAGTGCGACGCTGCCGCCGCTTTTGACCTTGGCGGCACATCCGCCCAGCATGGACAACGCCACAGCGCAGGAGAGAGCGATCAGGACCTTTTGGGTTTTCATAGAATTTCCATATCCACAGCAGTAATGGGGAGGCGTGTGCTGATTTGAGGCGCACGCCTCATAAAACAGGCGGCGCTAAGATGCGCGAATCCCTGCTGGTCTGTCCACATCTCGTTACATGCGCGCGCTTCAATCGCCCACAAAATTTATTGGTTCGCAGCAACAACTTTTCTTGTTGGACACCTCCCGCTCTCAGGCAGCAAAGTTGCCGCCACTGACGCTCACCCTTTCGGGTCAACAATAAAAAACCGAGCCGACTGCACGCCACTTCCTGCTGTGAACCCTTTGTTCACATCCTGCTGTAATGGCGCCGCAGCGCGCACTTAAGGACCTCACCGCCATGCAAACTGTTGTGAACTTATGGCCGTTGATCGGCGTACTTGTGATCGTGGTTGGCTTCGTTTTGCGCTTCAACCCGCTGTTGGTGGTCACCGCCGCCGCTATCGCCACCGGGCTTGCCGCCCATTTTCCGCTGGAAAAAATCCTCGCCACCATGGGCGATGGCTTCCTTCAGACCCGTGCCCTGCAATTGATTCTGTTATTGCCCCTGGCGGTCATCGGCCTGCTGGAGCGCCATGGGTTGCGCCTGCATGCGCAGAACTGGATTGCACGGTTCGAGCGCGCCACCGTGGGGCGCTTGTTGATCATCTATCTGTTTGTGCGTGAATCCACGGCGGCCATGGGCTTGACCAGCCTGGGCGGGCACCCGCAGATGGTGCGTCCGCTGCTGGCACCGATGGCCGAGGGTGCGGCGGAAAAGCGCTACGGCAAACTGCCGGACAAACTGCGTCACAAGGTGCTGGCCATGTGCGCCGCGACGGACAACGTCGGCCTGTTTTTTGGTGAAGATATTTTTGTCGCCTTTGGTGCGATCGCGTTGATGCACACCTTCCTGCTCGGCTCGGGAATTGATGTGGAGCCGCTGCATATTGCGGTATGGGGTATTCCTACGGCGATCTGCGCTTTCATCATCCATGCCATTCGCCTGCATCGGTTCGACCGACGGTTGACCCGTGAGATGACGCCGGCCGCCACGGCTGTGGAGGCCGCGCAATGATCATTTCCATTCAATACCTGTACTGGCTGGCCGGGGTTTTGCTGTTGATCACGGCGGGTATGATCCTGTTGGACAGGACCCACCCTAAACGCTGGTCCACTGCTTTGTTCTGGCTGTTGTTCGCCATTCCATTCCTGGTGGGGGAGCGCCTGCCGTCGGTGGTCATTGGCGCTGGCGTAGTGGTGATGGCGTTGATCGCAGGTTTAGGCGGTGTCGGCCGTGGCACGCATGTCGAGCTGCATGACAAGGCGTCCCGTGCCAGTGCCGGTCGGCTGGGTCACAAGCTGTTTATCCCGGCGCTGGCCATTCCGCTGACCACGGTGATCGGCTCGGTAGTGCTCAAGCACACCGAGATCGGTGGCGTACCGCTGTTGGACCCGAAAAACACCACCTTCGTCTCCCTCGGTATCGGCTGCCTGATCGCCCTTGGCCTGGCCTGCTGGCTGACCCGCGATACGCCGGTGCAAGCCTTGCGCGAATCCCGGCGCCTGACAGAAGCCCTGGGCTGGGCCATGGTGCTTCCGCAAATGTTGGCGATGCTTGGCTTGCTGTTTAACGAGGCCGGCGTTGGTACGGCTGTCGCGCATGTGACCACGACCTATATCAACTTGGATTTCAAGTTAGTGGCGGTGATGGTCTACGTGCTGGGCATGGCGTTGTTTACAGTGATCATGGGTAATGGTTTCGCGGCTTTCCCGGTGATGACCGGCGGTGTCGGCGTGCCGGTGCTGGTGGGTATCTACGGCGGCAATCCAGCAGTGATGGCAGCCATCGGCATGTTCTCCGGCTACTGCGGTACCCTGATGACCCCTATGGCGGCCAACTTCAATATCGTTCCGGCGGCGTTGCTCGAACTGCCCGACAAGAACGCGGTGATCAAGGCCCAACTGCCGACCGCGCTGATGATGCTGGTGGTCAATATTGTGCTGCTTTATCTGTTGATGTGAGGCCGAGATGCGAATTGTACTGCTGACGGGTTTCGAGCCCTTTGATCAAGACCCGGTGAATCCGTCCTGGGAGGCGGTGCGCCAATTGGAGGGGGTGCAACTGGCTGATGATGTGCAAATTATTGCGCGTCGACTGCCCTGCGCGTTTGCCACGGCGGGCGCGCGCCTGGCCCAGTTGATCGACGAATTGCATCCGGAGATGGTGATTGCTACCGGCCTGGGGCCGGGGCGGAGCGATATTTCCATCGAACGGGTGGCGATCAATGTCAACGATGCACGCATTCCCGATAACCTGGGCGAGCAACCGATTGATACGGCGGTGGCGCCTGACGGCCCGGCGGCCTATTTCACGACCCTGCCGATCAAGGCGATGGTCAGGGCCGTGCGCGGGGCGGGGATTGCCGCCTCGGTATCGCAGACGGCCGGCACGTTTGTGTGTAATCAGGTGTTTTATTTATTGCAGCATGCTTTGGCCGCGACGGCCGTACGCAGTGGGTTTATCCATGTACCGTATCTGCCGGAGCAGGTGATGGGTTCGCAGCGGCCCTCGATGGCGCTGGAGACAATGGTCGCCGGATTGCACGCCGCCGTACTGGCGGCGTGGCAAACACCGGTGGATGCGAAAGAAGCGGGCGGGCAGGTCAGCTGACCGGCCCGACGCGTCTCAACCGGCAAACAGTCGGGTGAGCCCGAAGGTGATGGCGCAAGCCAGGCCTGTCATTGCGAATGCGGTTGCCACGTACCACTTGATAAGGTTCAGTTCAGTGGTTGCCAGGTCTGCCTTGGAAGCGAAGTGCTTATCCATGGAGTCTGCCCGGCCCGAAACGGTGATCAGCTTCTCTTTCATCTCAGCCAGCCCCTTTTCCAGTACACCCAATCGTATTTCCATTCCTGAATCTCCATGTTCGCTGTTGCAGGCTCAGCCTTGAGCCAGAATGTGCTTGAGAAGCGAGCGTAGTGTGGCGTGAGTCCAACGTTAAGAGGCAAACCTTTGCAAAATAACACCAGCCTTCTACGGCGAGTCCTCCCGCCGTGGAAAGAACAGCTCAAAGCACGTGACCCCCGCTTCACTGCTCACACTGTACCGTCCGTTATGCAGCTGCATGATGGTCGCCACAATCGACAAGCCCAATCCGTTGGACTGAGCCGAGCGTTCCCGTGACTCATCTACTCGGTAAAACCGTTCGAACAGTCGCGGCAGGTGCTCGGCTGCAATGGTTTCGCCTCGATTGCTGACCCTCAGGTGAATGCCTTCGGCATTGGGCACCGCCTGGATCACCAGTTCAGTACACGGCGCACCATATTTAATGGCGTTGGCGCACAGGTTTGCCAGGGCCCTGCGCAGCAGCATCGGCTCCGCCCAGATCACCCCTTCACCTTCGGCGTGAATGCTGATCTGCGCATCACCCGCCAAACCTTCAAAGTAGTCGGCGATGCGTTCTACCTCATCCGCTGCACTCAGCTCCTGACGCTGGCGCAGCGCGCTGGCCGGGTCGGTCCTGGCCAGGAACAGCATGTTGTCGAGCATCCGCGCCAGGCGTTCAAGTTCTTCGACATTAGATGCCAGCAGTTGCTGATAGCTCTCGATGCTACGGCTCTGTTGCAGCGCGACCTGGGTTTCTCCCAGCAGATTGTTGATGGGCGTGCGCAGTTCGTGGGCCATGTCGGTGGACACCTGGCCCAATTGAACGAAACCCTTGGCCAGGCGCTCGAGCATGGTGTTGAACGAGTCGATCATCGGCAGCAGTTCTTTCGGTGCGTCGTGGCTGTCGAGGCGTTCGGCGAGGTTACCGACGCCGATGCCTTGGGCGTGTCGGGCCAGACGGCGCAATGGCAAAAGCCCGCGATGAACCAGCAGGTAACCCACCACGGCCAGGATGATTGCGGCCATGCTCGCCAGGATATAAACGCTCAAGCGATAGCTGGCGAGCACGGCGGTGCGCTCGGTCATCAGGCGCCCCGTAGTGACTTGCAGGCTGCCCAGGTCGCCGGAGTCGATGGAGGCCGCGACGGTGGCGAAGGGCACGCCATTGATGCTGGGAAAATGGTGCACGTCGGCGAACGTCAGTGCGTGGTTCTTGGGGACCGGAGGCACGGATGGCAGTTCGATATTGCCAGGGTTGACCGTCAGCAGCGGCTTTTGCCCCGGTGCGACAATCCTCAGTACCGACTCGCGGTTGCCCAGCATGTTCTGGAACAGTTCCGGCTTGGTTTTGATCAGGTCCAGGGTATTGCTGTCATTGAGCAGGTTGCGCAATTGATCGATGCGGTTGATCAAGGCTGCGTCGTCACGCATGATCAACTCCCGCTCCAGCTCGCGGTACAGCGCCACGCCCAAGGTCGCCAGCAGCGCGAAGGCGAGCAGGGCGAAGATTAACGCCAAGCGCAGGGTCAGGGAGTAGTGACGGCGCTTATTCATGGTTGGGTATCGAAACGGTAGCCGATGCCACGCACGCTGTGGATCAGCTTGAGCTGGAAAGGGTCGTCGATTTTCAAGCGCAGGCGCCGCACGGCCACGTCTACCACGTTGGTGTCGCTGTCGAAATTCATGTCCCACACCCGCGATGCGATCAGCGAGCGGGAGAGCACCTGGTCCTGGTGAGTCGCGAACAGATGCAGCAAGGCGAACTCTTTGTTGGTCAAGGTGATGCGGGTGCCGGCGCGGGTGACGCGACGCTTCAGCACGTCGATTTGCAGGTCGGCGATCTGCAACTGCTCCTCTTCGCGGCTTGGCCCGCGGCGGGTCAGGGTGCGCAAGCGTGCTACCAGTTCAGCGAAGGAAAAGGGCTTGATCAAGTAGTCATCGGCGCCCAGTTCCAGGCCCTTGATACGGTCAGCGATGTCGTCGCGGGCCGTCAGAAAAAGTACCGGCGTGTCGGCTTCCTTGCGCAGACGGCGCAGCACTTCCCAGCCGTCCATTTTCGGCATCATCACATCCAGCACGATGACGTCGAACGGCGTTTCCAGGGCTTGGTGCAAGCCGTCTACACCGTCGCGGGCGAGGCTGACGGAGTAGCCCAGTTCCTGCAGGCCGTTGAGCAGGTAATTGCCGGCCTTGGGTTCGTCTTCGACGACGAGAATGTTCATGGGAAGTGCCCTGTCTCAGTGCGTGGCGCAAGTGTAGCGCGATCAATTGTCACTGGCGCAACCGATGCCTTGGACCTGGTAGTCCAGCACGTGCTCGCGGCCTTGGCTGTCCAGATAGTCGAGTCGCGCCGGGACGATGCCGCATTGGCCGTAGGTGTCGGTGCTCGACAACACTTTGGCCACGTCCAGGTGTACGAAGAAGCCGGTTTTGTCGTGGATCACCGGTTCAGCAGCCAGTACGGAGCCGGTAGCGAGTAACGCGGCAAAGCCGAGGATAAACAGTTTCATGGTGGTCTCTCTTTTAAAGGGGTGGCCGCCGGTTCGTGGCGGTGAATTCACAGTAACCAGGCGCCTCGAACAGCCAACCAACAGGAGGATGACAAGTTTGTAATGCAGTGTTTTTTAATGCAGGGCTTCGGGCGGGCGGCCAGAGGCTTCGAGGATCAGGTCGGTGATTTCCTTGGCGTGGGACACCAGCGACAAGTGGCTCGACGGCAACTCGATGGTCGTGGCGTTCATGCGCTTGGCGAGGAAGCGCTCGAGGTCCGGGTTGATCGTCTGGTCATTCGCCGACACCGCATACCAGGACGGCTTGGTGTGCCAGGCAGCATTGACGGTGCGCCCGCTGAACAGGGTCTTGGTGATGGGTTGCTGCACGGCGTACAACGCCAGGGCCTTGGCCTGCGGTACATCGGCGGCGAAGTACTTGAGGAAGGCGTCCTGGCTCAAGGTGAGGTAGCCGTCGTGATCTTCAACGCCAGCCCGCACCGGCATGCTCGGGTACTGGGCGTAGAGCGCGACGAAGTCTTCATTGGCGTCCGGTGCGCGGGCGGCCACGTACACCAGGGCGCTGACTTTCGGGTCGACTCCGGCATCGCTTACTACCGTACCGGCGTAGGAATGGCCGACCAGCACGGTAGGGCCGTCCTGTTGGTCCAGCACACGTTTGGTGGCGGCGACATCGTCGGCCACCGAGGTCAGCGGGTTCTGCACGGCGGTGACGTGCAGGCCGGCGGCCTGGAGGCGGGTGATCACCTCGGACCAACTCGAGCCGTCAGCCCAGGAACCGTGCACCAGCACTACGTTATTGGCGTTGACCGACGCGACAGTGCCGGCCAGTGCCGTGCCCAGCATCAGCAGGCTGGCGGCGATCAGGCAGAGTTTGCTTGCAGGTTTCATGGGGTACCCCTTTTCATCAGTAGGAAGTGGCGTCATCCGGTGAGGGCGACTGACGACTCCACTGTATGAAGTGAGGGTGCCGACAAGACTTACAGCTTGATTACAAACCTGTAATGCAATCGATGTCGGTAGCGTTTACAAGCACCGACGTGATCCGTAGATTGCACCGGGCTCATCATTTGTCACCGCCTATGAGGAACCGCACAGTGTCGATCCGAGGTCCCGCCGTATTCAACCGCCGTTACCGTGCCTTTCTGTTTGATATGGATGGGACTTTGCTCAACTCCATCGCCGCCGCCGAGCGGGTGTGGAGCATCTGGGCTGAACGCCATGGCCTGGAGGTGGCAGCGTTTTTGAAGACCATTCACGGTGCCCGCGCGATTGACACCATCACGCGTCAGGCACTGCCTGGCGTCGACCCCGAGGTTGAGGCGCAATGGATTACCGAGGCTGAACTCAATGATGTCGAGGGGGTTGTAGCGATTCCCGGTGCCGTCGCGTTTCTGAGCAGCTTGCCGGGTGACCAATGGGCGCTGGTCACCTCTGCACCCCGGGAATTGGCGTTGCGTCGACTGCAAGCGGCGGGCATTGCGCCGCCGGCGGTGCTGGTCACGGCCGAAGATGTGGCCATCGGCAAGCCGAACCCCGACTGTTACGTGCTGGGTGCGCAACGTTTGGGTGTACCGGTGCGGGAGTGCCTGGTATTTGAAGATGCGACGGTGGGCATTCGTGCGGGAGAAGCGGCGGGGGCGGACGTGATGGTCGTGACGTCGACGCATCACACGCCGATGGTTACCGAACATCCTTCGATTGACAGTTACGCGCAGCTAAACGTACAGCGCGACGCGCAAGGCTTGTTGTACGTCCAGAACGCGGTGGGCTGATACGAAAAGGCCGAGCCCGTTACCGGTCTCGGCCTTGTTCCAGGCTGGCTGGGTCGGGGGGTTGCATTCGGTTATTCCTAATGCCCTGGCGTGACAGCACCATCTCCCTGAGGATTTCATTCGCCAGCCGCGCAATCGCTTCGGCACCACGATAATGCGCGCGCACGATTCCGGTAATTGCGAAATGGTCGGTTTCCGGGCCGCTGAGCACGGCTGAAAGAGTCCCGTCGGCGTGCAACGTGCAGGTCACTTGATAGCTGGGCAGGCGGGCTGCCAGTGCCGATTCGATTTGGGATTTACTCAGGGTGTCCATCTGCTTGCGCGCCTTTTACGGAGGGGGCACGCCCAAGCATAGGTGCTGTTGCGGCGCTGTAAATACCGGCGATCTAATTACGGAGAACGACGCTTCAGCGTGTCGTTTGTCCATTAGTCCGTCGACACAATCTACGCTGCACGGTCTTCTGGATGGGCTTGAGACAAAACAGGAACAGGTACCCGCAGAGCATCAGCGTCAGGTCCAGCCAGGAGTGGGGTTCGGCAGAACCCGTGTCTTCTATTGCACACCTTAAGGCATAAGCCAGTCCGAGGAAGGCCAGCCCTATCAATAAGGCGATCATCCAAGACCTGTAGGCAAATGGTGGTGCGTTCGTAGGCCTCATCGACGTGCTCCTGAATGCACACGAATGGCGGGGGTGTCAGTCAGGAGATTCGGCTGTAAATGAAACAACAAGTTCCAGGCGTGAAGACAGTTTCATCTTTCCATGAAGATGAACACATCGGCGAGGTCAATCACGCAACAACACAAGATCAGTCCGAAGGCGTTTTCGCCAGCCGTTACAGTGAACGAAAGGGCTGGCTACTGAGGGGGCTTCAAGGCGTCTGGTTTTTGTCCGGAGCGGTCAGGCCAGCCTGGATGCGCTGGTAGATCTCCTCGCGATGCACGGCAACATCCTTGGGTGCGTTGATGCCGATTCGTACTTGCTGGCCGCTGACGCCCAGGATGGTGATCGTGATGTCATCACCGATGTTTATGCTTTCACCAACTTTGCGGGTGAGTATAAGCATGGACTTCTCCTTGATTACTTTTAAGGACACATGTTTCAGACAGGGCAGGTGTCGGATGTGTGTAGCTTACTGCTAAGCGCTTCCCTGTGACTGCCTCTTTTAGGACGCATAGAGGCGACATTAATTCCCATGGCGGCATCATACAGGTCTGCGATACATCATTCGCATTGTTTAAGCCAATGTTTATGACGGCCAGAATAGACAGTGAATGATAAAGTCGCCTCTTTATCTTTTAAGGAGCAGGGCAGTGCGTAAAGTAGCGATGGCAATTGCGGTGTTGGCATTGGCCGGTTGCGGTGAAGGCAAAAGCGTCGAGGCGCCCAAGGCCAAGCCTGCCGTGACTGAAAGCCAGCCCCAGACCGGTGCGATTGCCGCCCAGGAATGGGACGTGTGGGTAGGCCCGCCTGACCACAAGTTACAGGCGATCACCGACCTGACGGCCTGGTTGCTGGAGCACGGTTTCAATTTCTACATCGTGAAAGTGGACGGCAAGGACGAAGTCCTCCTGGGGCCGTTCGCAACCAAGGCTGAGGCTGAGGCCAAGCAGACGCTGCTCAACGAGAAGATGGCGCGCGCCAAGAAAACAGACACGATCTCAGAGGTCGTTGAGCATAAAACCGCGCAGTAACGGCCTGGCGGGGCGCAAGTCCCGCCCACGTTCAACCGCAGGCTTTCAGGTTCACCGGGCCGACAAACTCATTGCCACGCCCCATCACACACGCCACGGTCTGGTTGCGCTGGCGCTCCCAGGCCTGCACCGGGTAGGTCTTGTTCCAGGCTTCGTACAACTGGCGATCCTGTTTTGACAGGCGCAAGCCGTACTGCTTGCTCATGTAGAAATACGTGCGAGCGATCATTCCCCGAATGGAAGGGCGTGGCATCACCTTCTTGGCCTTGAAGTCCACTTGGGTCAGGCATGAACCGTACTGCCCGCTTTGCACCGGCAGCCAGCCAAAACTGAAGTTGTTACGGTCACCGTTGACCTGATTATCCGATAAGACACCGCATTGACATTTTTACTGAGAATACTTAAAACCTAGTAAAATCAACGGTTTTAGTCGGGGTTAACGTGTCATTTAAATCACCAAAATCTTGTCAACGTTGACATTTTGACCCTTCAGCGCAGCCGAATTTATATCCGACGAACGGTAGGGCTGTATTCGGATCCGGATGTACGTCCGTTCAAAAATGAGCCCATCCGACTCCCTCATCTGTTCATATCTCTGCCAGAGCTTTCCACTCCGTCCGCACAGATTTCTCTAGGCGAACCCTGCCTACGTCGCCTGAAAATGTCCCCAATTCCACCTGATGAGAATGCGAGTTTCGGTCGACGCAACCTGACGATGCCCCTATTCGTTCCTGAGGAAATGATGGTGAAGCGGCTACTGATTTCACCACCACCATCATTTAACAAACAGAAACTCAGCCGTCAGATTTTCGATTCCAAAGCCGGCGCAAGGTGGAACCCGGAATTCCGAGCTCCTTTGCGGCCTGCGACTGACTGAATCCTCGTGCTTTCAGATCCTGAACCGCCAGCCATTTTTTGCGGGCCTCTTTGACCACTGCTGTTGTCAAAGGCTGAGGTTCGGTGGGCAGTTGCACGTCTGCGAGACCCAAGGTTTCGACTTCTGCCAGAGAAGCCAGGAGAACCTCACGCACTGTGCGTTTTTCGTGAGATGCGACAGCAAGTGAGAGAAGGGTGATGGGCTCTACTTTGAGGGCAGCAGCGATCTGAACACTCATATCGACTGTGGCTGAATTCTTGGCGAGTTCGAGGCTACTTATGTTTGCTTGAGTCAGTGAGCCAGCGAGGTTTGCCTGGAGCAGCCCTTTCTGAGTGCGTAGCAGTCGAAGCACTGCCGCGTAGGAGTGGCGCAGAGACATCCAATGATCCCCATAAAAGCAGACGGTATGCCGTGTTTGCCTATAGCCACACAAACATATATATTTGTATTGGTGGCGCTTTGCTCCTGAAGGCGCTTTAATTTACGAATATTGTCGAGATAGGCGGTGGTGGGTGGTTAGTCCCAAGGAGAATGGATTGCTGGGGCAGGAGGGCATTGAGCTGCGAGGTTCCGAGCTCCCCCTTGATGAAGCCATCGCTTTGGCCAGAAATCGCTACAAATGGATGCCCCTATGCGCCGTCGAGGAGTGGATCGTCCTAGATGCCATCGTCACCGACGAAGAGCGAGCCAAAGTAGCCGCCGCAGGCTGCCAACCAATGTTTATGTTTGCCCACAAGGTCGTGGATGACGAGCAGAGACGTTTTGAACCTGGCCACTGGG
>NZ_LKEG01000055.1:11536-49669 GCF_001645105.1 Pseudomonas marginalis | reverse complement strand
TGCGCAGCAGTCCCAGTCTTTTGAAACAAAGAGCTGGGGCCGCTTCGCGACCCAGCGGGAGCAAGCTCCCTCGCCACAGGTACTGCGCTCACCCTTAACTGACTGGCATTAGGACATGCCCGGCCTGACGCTGTTGCGACCGGGCATGGGGTGTTACTTGAGCGGGGTCAGGGGAGGCAGCTTCCATTGACCGCTACCGACCTCAGGCTTGGGCAGGTAAATGCGCAACACCGCATAGAACGGGCCCGGCGGGGCCGGCAACCAGTTGCTCTGTTCCGCTTTTGGCGGCTCGTGGTGCTGCAGCGCCAGGGTCAGGCCGCCATCCGCGTCGCGCTTGAGGCTGGAGAGCATCCGCGAGTTGATCAGGTAGCGTTTCTTGTGGTTGGGCACCAGCAGCTTGGTCTTGGCGTCGTACATGGTCAGCGACCAGAACGCGTCGGCTGGCGGTAACTGGTCTTTGGCGAAGTGCACGGTGTAGCTATGGCGTGCGCCGTTGGCCGGTTTGCCCTCGCTGTCGACGACGTAAGTCAAGTAAGCCGCCTCGTCGGTGGAGTTGCCGAAAAGCTCCGTGTCGGCACCGGCATAGCGGTACAGGTAGTTGTTTTTAAGGTGGTCGCGGCTACCGAACAGCTCCCCGCTGGGGACTTGTTGCGTGTCCAGTTTGTCTTTCTTGAACGCGGCAAACTCGGCCTTGCCATCAGCGATGCCGTCTTCGAGGGCCTTGCGCTGTTCGGCGGTCAGCTGGTTGACCTTGAACGGTGCACCTGGCGCGACACCGATCTTGGCAAAGCGTGCCAGCAGGTCTTTTTCACTGTCCTGGGGCGCGGCGAACGCCAGCATGAAGTTCAGGTAGCGGAACAATTGTGGGCTGTCGCTCATGGTTGCCGTCGGCTTCGGCCATTCGATTTTCGGCGCCTTGGCCGGCGCGGCGAGCTTCACATAGCTGCTCAGCGACTGCACTTTGTAGCCACTCTGGATCTGCTTGACCTTGTTCAGGTCTTTTTCATCAAACAGCTGCGTGCGGTACAGGGCGTAGGCGATATTGCTTTCGCTGTAGATCACGCGGTCCACATCCACCGGTTGCTGGCCCTTCCAGTCCGGGCCGGCGATCATGTAGTGGCCGCCGTTGTTACCGGTACTGCGCGTGCCCAGGTAGGCAAAGTTCTGCGTGTAAAGGTCGATCAACTGCACCGAGTAGTAACGGTCGTCTTCGATTTTGGGCAGGGTCAGTACGAGCGGTTCGCTGCGCAGGTCCATCCACACGAAGGAGTAGGGCGTGTCCGGGTTCGGTGTGACGACCCCGGTGTCCTTGGGCGTAAATACCTGGGCGGAGTGGCCGATACGGTTGATCGGCGCCTTGAAATTGGCACCGCCCTTGTCAACGGCTTGGGTGTAGAGCGTCTTGTACATCTCCACCACCGGGAAGCCATACAGGTAGGCTTCCTTGGCAATGGCCCGGGCTTCGCTGGGCGTTGCGGTGAAGTCGGCCCAGGCGCCGGTACTCATGAATATCGAGAGGCTCGCCAACAGCAGGCGCGTCGGTTTTCCAATCATGTTGTTGCGTCCTTCCAGAGATCTTTTTTGAGGGCATGGGATTAAACCGCCGAGTTAACCGGTTTATTGGCCGAACGTCACGTTAATCCCTGCAAACAAACGCCATCTGTGCGCAAATCGTTGCCCTGGCGGGACGGCGCACACGCCAAGAGGGGGTCTCAGGCGGCGGGCAGCATCGATTTGACCTTGTCGCGCAATTGATCAATGGAAAACGGTTTGGCGATCACCTGCATGCCGGCGGGCACGTCGATATTTTCCGCATAGCCGCTGGCGAACAGGATAGGCAGGGTAGGGCGCAGTTCGCGCACCTTGGTGGCCAGCGCCTTCCCGTCCATGTCCGGCAGGCCGACGTCGGTCATCATCAGGTCGATGACATGTTCGGTGTTTTCCACGATTGCCAGCGCTTCTGCCGCGTCGGCAGCTTCCAGCACACTGAACGCCAACTCCTCCAGAACATCGACGATGAGCATGCGCACGATGGCATCGTCTTCAACGACAAGGATGGTGGAAGTGACTGCGGACATAATATGAAATTCCCAAAAAAGGCGAGGGTTTACACGCGGCCGTTCTGACAGGCCTCTTCCTTGAGTAAGCGCGCACTCGTGACAAGTTCCCGCAGGCCGTAAAAACAATGCGTTAGAAAAGACCATAGAGAATAGCCTGTTCCCATGTAGGAATCTGTACAAACCCGTTCTAGAAAAATAGTCTTGCCCGCCCGTTTGGGGCAAACTCCCGGTTTTTCCACCTTTGGCCAAGGCATGCCCATGACTCCCGCTTCGTCCGTCGATGAAAAGAGCTTCCGTACACTACTGAGCCGAAACGTGGCGTTGGCCCTGGGTGTGGGCGTGCTCAGTGCCGTATTTTTCGTCGTATTGATCACCTACCTGCTGTCGGTCATCCAGTGGGTGGAACACACCGACCGGGTTATCAATAACCTCAATGAGTCGTCCAAGCTGACGGTGGACCTGGAAACCGGCATGCGCGGCTTCCTGATCACCGGTGACGAGCATTTCCTCGACCCTTACGAAGTGGCCAAGCCGCGAATCATTGCCGACCTGCGCAATTTGCAGGAACTGGTGGCGGACAACCCGCAGCAAGTGGACCGTCTCAAACGCCTGGAGGCCATGCAGGCCGAGTGGAACAACTACGCCCAGTCGATGATTGATATGCAGCGCAGCAGTGGCGACTACCGCAGTGCGGTCAAGGCCGGCCGTGGCAAGCGCCTGACCGATGAGATCCGCAAGGAATATGACGATGCGGTGGCGATGGAACAGCAGTTCCGCATCGCCCGCAATGAAGAAGTCACCCGCACCACCGTGATCAGCGTCACCCTGTACCTGGCCTTTGTACTCGGTTTGAGTGGCTTTCTGGCTTACATTGGTCGCAAGAATTTGGTTTCTCTGTCAGAGAGTTACAGCGCAAACCTCGCGTCTCAACAGAAGATCGCGCGGCGGCTGGAGCAACAGGCTTGGTTGCGCAATGGCCAGACTGAATTGGCCGAACAGGTGCTCGGCCAACTGACCCTGAACATGCTGGGCCGCAATATCCTGCAATTCTTTGCCCAATACATGGGCTCGGTCGTCGCCGCGCTGTATGTGCGCGAAGAGCACGGCGGCCTCAAGCGCGTGGCCACCTACGGTTTCTCCCGCGAGCAGGAACAGCGTGAGCAAGCGATCTACAGTGATGAAGGCATCGTCGGCCAAGCGGCCCAGCTGGATCGCCTGATTCGCCTGGACGATGTGCCGGTGGACTACTTCAAGGTCAGCTCCGGCCTGGGCGAAGGTGCTGCGCGCAGTGTGCTGGTCATGCCCACCAGCGATGATGATCGCGTCAATGGCGTGCTCGAGCTGGGTTTCCTGCGGCCGCTGCAAGAACGCGACGAGGAGCTGCTGGAACTGATCGCCGGCAATATCGGCACCTCCATCGAGGCCGCCCGGTATCGCCAGCGCCTGCAGGAAGTGCTGGCCGAGACCCAACAGCTCAACGAAGAGCTGCAAGTGCAGCAGGAAGAACTCAAGACTGCCAACGAAGAGCTGGAGGAACAGTCGCGCATCCTCAAGGAATCCCAGGCTCACCTGGAAACCCAGCAAGCGGAGCTTGAGCAGACCAACGAGCAACTCGCCGAACAGACGCAGACCCTGGCCGAGCAGCGCGACGCCATGGACCGCAAGAACGTCGAACTCAACCAGGCCCAGCTCGAGCTGGAAGACCGTGCCGAAGAGTTGCAGCGCTCCAGCAAGTACAAATCCGAATTCCTCGCCAACATGTCCCACGAGCTGCGCACGCCGCTGAACAGTTCGTTGATCCTGGCCAAGTTGCTGGCCGAGAACCCCCAGGAAAATCTCAGCGCCGAACAGGTCAAGTTTGCCGAATCGATCTATTCCGCCGGCAATGACTTGCTCAACCTGATCAACGACATCCTGGACATTTCCAAGGTGGAAGCCGGCAAGCTCGAAGTGCGCCCGGAAAACTCCAGTGTGGCGCGTCTGGTAGACGGCCTGCGCGGCATGTTCGAACCGCTGGCGGCCGATCGCAAGCTGGGCTTCCAAGTGGACGTGCAGGAAGGTTCGCCGACCATGCTGTTTACCGACCGCCAGCGCCTGGAACAGATCCTCAAGAACCTGCTGTCCAACGCGATCAAGTTCACCGAGCAGGGCGACGTAAGCCTCTCTGTGTCGCGTGCACCGGGGGAGGGCATTGCCTTCACGGTTCGCGACTCCGGCATCGGCATTGCCCCGGACCAGCAGGAAAGCATCTTCGAAGCCTTCCGCCAGGCCGACGGCACCACCAATCGCCGTTATGGCGGCACCGGCCTGGGCCTGTCGATTTCCCGCGACCTGGCGGCGCTGTTGGGCGGCTACATCAGTGTGGCCAGCGAGCCAGGCAAGGGCAGTATCTTTACCCTGGTGTTGCCGGAGCAGTATGTCGAGCGCGAGGCAGACGCCGCCCCTGTCGAACCGCCACGCCAAGTGGTGATGGCACCCGCACCGGTCCCCGTCAAGGTGTCACCGTTGCCGGTGGCCGACGCCAAGCTGATTCCGCGCTTCGCCGACGACCGCGACAAGACCCCGTTTACCACGCGCTGCATTCTGGTGGTGGAAGATGAGCCGAATTTCGCCCGTATCCTCTTCGACCTGGCCCATGAGCTGGGCTACCACTGCCTGGTGGCCCACGGGGCGGACGAAGGCTACAGCCTGGCCGAGGAGTACATTCCCGACGCCATCCTGTTGGACATGCGCTTGCCCGACCATTCCGGGCTCACTGTTCTGCAGCGCCTGAAAGAGCACGCCAACACCCGCCATATCCCGGTGCATGTGATTTCCGTGGAAGACCGCGTCGAAGCCGCCATGCACATGGGCGCCATTGGCTATGCGGTAAAACCCACAACCCGCGAAGAGCTCAAGGACGTGTTTGCGCGCCTGGAGGCCAAGCTGACCCAGAAGGTCAAGCGCGTGCTGCTGGTGGAAGACGATGACCTGCAGCGCGACAGTATTGCCCGCCTGATCGGCGACGATGACATCGAGATCACCGCCGTCGGTTTTGCCCAGGAAGCCCTCGACCTGCTGCGTACCAATGCCTACGACTGCATGATCATCGACCTCAAGTTGCCGGACATGCTCGGCAACGAGCTGCTCAAGCGCATGGCCACCGAGGACATCTGTTCGTTCCCGCCCGTAATCGTCTACACCGGGCGCAACCTGACCCGCGATGAAGAGGCCGAACTGCGCAAGTATTCGCGCTCGATCATCATCAAGGGCGCCCGCTCGCCGGAGCGCCTGTTGGACGAAGTCACACTCTTTCTGCACAAAGTCGAATCCCAGCTGTCCCATGACCGCCAGAAGATGCTCAAGACCGCCCGCAGCCGCGACAAGGTGTTCGAAGGGCGAAAAATCCTGCTGGTGGACGATGATGTGCGCAACATCTTCGCCCTGACCAGCGCCCTGGAGCACAAGGGCGCGGTGGTGGTGATCGGCCGTAACGGCCGTGAAGCCATCGACAAACTCAATGAAGTCGACGATATCGACCTGGTGCTGATGGACGTGATGATGCCGGAAATGGACGGTTACGAGGCCACCGCCTTGATCCGCCAGGACCCGCGCTGGAAAAAGCTGCCGATCATCGCGGTGACGGCCAAGGCCATGAAGGACGACCAGGAACGTTGCCTGGCGGCCGGTTCCAACGATTACCTGGCCAAGCCGATTGATCTGGATCGTCTGTTCTCACTCATTCGCGTATGGCTACCGAAGATGGAACGCATTTAAGTGGAGCGAAGTTTTTTGGAAAAAAGCAGCGACATTGAGCTGCGCCTGTTGATCGAGGCGATTTACCTCAAGTACAGCTATGACTTCCGGGATTACTCCGGGGCGTCGGTCAAGCGCCGTGTGGCTCATGCGTTGCGCCAGTTCGATTGCGCGACGATTTCCGCCTTGCAGGAGCGCGTGCTGCACGACCCGGCGGCGTTCATGCAGTTGCTGCAGTTCTTGACGATTCCGGTGAGCGAGATGTTTCGCGACCCGTCGCACTTCCTGGCGATCCGCCAGGAGGTGGTGCCGCTGCTCAAGACCTATCCGTCGATCAAGATCTGGATCGCCGGCTGCAGCACGGGCGAGGAGGTGTACTCCATGGCCATCCTGTTGCGCGAAGAGGGGTTGCTGGAGCGTACGATCATCTACGCCACCGATATCAACCCGGCGTCGCTGGACAAGGCCAAGCAGGGCATCTTTTCTCTGGAGAACGTCCGCGCCTACACCGCCAACTATCAGCAGGCCGGCGGCCAACGTTCATTTGCCGACTACTACACAGCGGCCTACGATTACGCGATCTTCGATAAAACGTTGCGCGAGAATGTCACCTTCGCCGACCACAGCCTGGCGACCGATAGTGTATTCTCAGAAACTCAATTAATTTCATGTCGTAACGTATTGATTTACTTCAATAAGAAATTGCAAGATCGCGCATTTGGTTTGTTTCATGAGTCGCTGTGTCATCGCGGCTTCCTGGTGCTGGGCAGCAAGGAAACCCTGGACTTCTCCGCGTACGGCAAGCAGTTCGAACCCTTGGTCAAACAGGAACGGATCTACCGAAAACTATGAATCAAGCGGCTGCCAGCCCGGCAAAGGTCCGGGGTATAGAGGCTATCGTCATCGGCGCATCCGCCGGTGGCGTAGAGGCGTTGCTGACAGTATTTGGCCAATTGCCGGCAGATTTCGGCTTGCCTATCGTCGCCGTATTGCACCTGCCGGACGAGCGCCGTAGCCAATTAGCCGAGGTGTTTGACCGGCGCGTCGCCATACCGGTGGTGGAGGCGCGCGACAAGGAAACGCTCAAGCCGGGCACCCTGTACTTTGCCGGTCCCGGCTATCACCTGTCGGTGGAGCAGGATCGCAGCTTGTCGCTGAGCCAGGAAGACCGCGTGCACCATTCGCGACCCGCGATTGATTTCCTGTTCGAGTCCGCCGCCGAAGCCTACGGCAAAGGCCTGATGGCCATCCTGTTGACTGGCGCTAACCACGATGGCGCCCGGGGCCTGGCCTACGTCAAGCGACAGGGTGGAACCACCGTGGTGCAAGACCCCACTGAAGCACGTGTCGACGTCATGCCCCGGGCTGCGCTGGCGCTGCACACACCCGACCACATTCTGACGTTGAGCCGCATTGGCTCATTGCTGGCTTCCCTGGAATATTCCCCATGTTAAGTACTGTCCAGGCCAAACTGCTGATCGTCGACGATCTGCCGGAAAACCTGCTGGCCCTCGAAGCGCTGATCAAGCGCGAGGACCGCCAGGTGTTCAAGGCATTGAGCGCCGATGAGGCCTTGTCCCTGTTGCTGGAGCACGAGTTCGCCATGGCGATCCTCGACGTGCAGATGCCCGGCATGAACGGGTTCGAGCTGGCCGAATTGATGCGCGGTACCGAGAAAACCAAGAACATCCCGATTGTGTTCGTCAGCGCCGCCGGCCGCGAACTCAATTACGCCTTCAAAGGCTACGAAAGCGGCGCCGTCGACTTCCTGCATAAACCGCTGGATATCCATGCGGTGAAGAGCAAGGTCAACGTGTTCGTCGACCTGTATCGCCAGAGCAAAGCGATGAAGCAACAAGTCGAAGCCCTGGAGCGCAGCCGTCGCGAACAGGAACTGCTGCTCACGCGCCTGCAGGCCACCCAGGCCGAGTTGGAACAGGCGGTACGTATGCGAGACGACTTCATGTCGATCGTCGCCCACGAAGTGCGTACGCCCCTGAATGGCCTGATTCTCGAGACCCAACTGCGCAAGATGCACCTGGCGCGGGACAACGCCGCGGCGTTCGCCCTCGACAAGATGCACGCGATGGTCGACCGCGATGAGCGGCAGATCCAGAGCCTGATCCGCCTCATCGAAGACATGCTGGATGTGTCGCGCATTCGCACCGGCAAGCTGTCCATTCGCCCGGCGCGCTTCGACCTGGCGCAGTTGGTGAGCAACTTGGTAGAGAACTTCGCGCCGCAAGTGGCGGCTGCGGAATCGTCCATGCAGCTGATTGTGGACGGCCCTGTGGAAGGTAACTGGGATGAGTTCCGCATTGAGCAGGTGGTCACGAACCTGCTGACCAACGCCCTGCGCTACGGGGCCAAGAGCCCGGTGGAGGTGCGCGTGTACAGCGAACACGGCGAAGCTCGCGTGGAAGTGCGCGACCACGGGATCGGCATCAGCGAAGACAACCAGAAACGTATTTTCCAACAGTTCGAGCGTGTGTCCGCCAGTCAGGTGGCGGCAGGCCTGGGCCTGGGACTGTTTATTTCCGAGCAGATCGTTGCAGCCCATGGCGGCACCATCGAGGTCGAAAGCCAGATAGGCGAGGGCGCCCTGTTTCGGGTGTGCCTGCCCCTTGAACAGTCGGCATGAAATCAATCGTCATTTCGACGCAACCTTCTGCGTGACCCCATGGTCGTAATTGCAGCAATTGACCGAACAAAGGCTTCCCATGAGTGAAGATGCGCAAGATGTCGTTCTGATCGTCGAGGACGACGAATCCATTATGTTTGTGCTGGGTGAGTACCTGGCCGGCCTGGGCTATCGGGTGTTGAAGGCGATCGATGGGGAGCAGGCCTTCGAAATCCTGGCGACCAAGCCGCACCTGGACCTGATGGTCACCGACTACCGCCTGCCGGGTGGAATTTCCGGGGTGCAGATCGCCGAGCCTGCGATCATGTTACGGCCTGAACTGAAAGTGATCTTCATCAGCGGCTACCCGCAGGAAATCCTCGACTGTAACAGCCCGATCACGCGCAATGCGCCGATCCTGGCCAAACCGTTTGATCTGGATACGCTGCAAGAGCATATCCAGCGGTTGTTGGCGTAAAGGTCGCCTCTGTCAGGGCGGGGTTGGCCCATCCCTGACAGCGCTCCCTGACTACGTGGTCACGAGCGGCATTTCAGATACCTCCTTGATGGTCTTATCGGAGACTGAGGTCATTCGCTTCCACGCGCTGTCATACACGCTGACTTCAAACTCCAGCGTGTGGGGATCCTTGCTGCAGGTCGTGTATTGAACCGGCAGTTTTTTATCGGTGAATACCTTGTGCAGGGCGCGCTTCATCATTTCCGGGTTGGTAAATGTCGCGACGCCGACGTTGGGGTCATAAAAAAAGAACTTTTTATTCAGCCCTTCGCCCGCTACGCCTGCCGTCATCGCATGATCAAGGCTGCTGATCATCAGCGTCTTTGGGCCTTTGGCGTCAGCCAACTCATCAACTATGGCGTTGTAGCCCATTTGCCGGCGTGGCTTGCCGGCATGAAATAAGGTCGGAGCCTCCAGTCGCGCTTGCATCGTCGCCAGCTCCTGGATGAATTGCCGAGCCGCAGGGTCGGTCGGGTTAGCGGCAGCGGTGAACATGTTGCCGATAAACGTCGCCTCCGTACCTTGTTCCATCGCATTTGCCATCGATCTGGACATGGCTGCGCATTGGCCTCGGGTAAGTGGACGGGTCTGGCTGAGGTAAAAGATCTGGGGCGTAGGGGTGAAGTGCCCACCGGCCTCGCTGACGCATTCATAAACCCGGCTGACGCCCTTGAAGCCGTGCTGTATGGCCAGTCTTTCTTGCTGGCGAACCAGCGTGCCGATCTGCACCGTTGTCATCGCTGTCTCGGTGGTCAGCTCCATGACCTCCTCATACTTCATATTCGGGCGGTAACCGGGGACAGACTTAGGGTCACCTTTGTCATAACCCTGCTTGAAATCGGCTTTATCAACTCCGTATTTATGCCGCTCAACCACTGCATGCCACTCTTTACGCAGCGCTATTGATTCAGGTGTCATTGCAGTCACCTGAGTTGCCCATATACCCAGCTGCGGCTCACCTGATAGGAAAGAGGGCTGAAAATCGTCCAGCGCTTTGCCGAATGGGCGCCCGTTCAAACCATCGAAGGCATACCATTTGCCTTTGCTCAGGACTGCCGGCCCTTCGAAGATGCTGCCTTGCAGCTTGAAGGTCCCCATGGCACTGGCATCGAATTGCTTGCTGGCTTGGATCAGGTCATAGCTGTTGGCACCTTGCAGCAGGCGATAGGTGCGCACGGCACCTTTTTTTCCGGTGTTGGCCAGCGAAACGAGCAAGTTGCCTGCACCGTCCAGGGGGTTGAGTGAGCCGATGGCGGCACGCCCCAGGATTTTCCCGCCGTGCGCGACTTTGCTCAATGCGGAAGCGCCCGCCTGTAAGGCCTTTGCGCCTTTGGCCGCGGCGTGTAGACCCAAGACAAAACCAAAGGCATCGAACGTCAAGTCAACGATGCCGTCACCTATGTTGCCGGCTTGAAAGTTCTGAATCGCCGAGCGCAGAGGGATCAGATTCAGCATGAACTCACGGGCTTTCTTATAGAAGGGCACCTCGGTGTCAAACGTCGTCATCCCCTCTGCCTGGGCCTTCAGCTGTTGGATGCCGACCACGTGTGTCATGGCGTCGGCAATGTACTGGGTTTTCTCGCTCGCAAAGCTGTTTGGCGTGCCCCTGTCACTCTTCTCGTCGGTGACGTTCGCTGAATAACGGCCTGACGGTGTCACTTTTTTCAGGAGTATGTTGCGCCCGCCGGGTTCGCAAGCGCGGTATTCAGGCGCCAGCGGGTGTTGTTCCAGCTCATCGCGTTTTCGAATGCGGTTTTCGTTCAAGTTGATTTCATAGACATTGACGGTACCGGCCAGCTCCGCTTTTACCAGCAGGCAATTGGGCACTTCCGTTTCAGTAAGCTCCCCGCTGAAGGCGCCCTTAGTGACGCTGCACTCTCTAAGCGTTGTAATTTTTGCGCGTTCAATGATTTTTCTATCTTCAATAGGGAGGGTGGCAATGAGGTGTTTGACTTGAGTCCCCGTCGCGCTTTGCGCCGAGGAAAAGTAGTGCGCAAGTTCAGTTTTGAAGCGCTCATTTAGGTCGGGCAGTTGGTAGGCGTTGCCCTGGATACTACGGATGTTGATGTCATCGCTTGAAGACGACCAATCGCCCCCGTGAGGGGAGTTTATTTTCCCATCCAGGTAAAGATCCAGCACTGAGTAAGGACCGGGAAAGTCACGGTTTTGAGGGGTGAGGGTGAGGCATTTTTTCTCGAACGGCAGCTTATCGCCGTACACGCGCTGGAGTTCTTCGAGCGCCATCTCCTTGCGTACGGGCATCGGCGTCGAATAGGCCTGCGATGCTTCTCTCAGGGCTGAGACCTGAGCATTGAATTGGCTAAAGAGGCGACTCATCTCATCGTCGGTGTAGTGATCCTCTGCGTTTGGCGCAATGACACCGTTGGCGACCCCCCAATCTTTGAGCGCGTCCTGTTGCGCCGTCCGCTCCACGTACCGTTCTTGTGCGGTGACGGGGGCCACATCGGCTCGCTGCATGACGTGTGCGTAGTTCATGCGTGCGGTCGAGCCGGGTGCCTGGCTCTCAAGGCGCGCCACTGCGGTGCTGAAGCTCACCCAGGAATGAGAGCCGTAGGTCACGTTGCCAGGAATATCCTTGACCAAAAACTCAGGCGCCCGGCGTGACAGCAACAGGTGGGCCGCGATGGGCGCTAATTCAAGGCTGGTACGTCCTGTAACAAATAGGTGCCTGGTCAACGCGGTAACCACTGTTGAAGACGGCATGCCCCAGTGTGCGGAACGCGCCAAATCAAAGCCGGCAACGCCAGTTCTGACTGGGACCGATGTGTTCCCCGATTCGGACGCCTTATCAAGGGTGGCGCCGAGTGCACCCAGGGTCCAGTCGTTAACGCTGTCTGGGGTCGATATGCCGTTAAACTTTTCTTGCAGCGCCTGCCCTAACACCTGGGCCTTGCGTGTACTCAGAAGGTTTTGAATAAACCGCGCGGGGTCCTGCAGCTCGTACGGCTCGAACTGCAGGTTACGTGTCAGGTACCCCAGGACGCCTTTGCCCTCGTCATAACTGTGCAGATCATCGAGACCCAGGGTGTTTTGGCTCAGGGCGTCGCTCATGTCGCGGCGGCTGTCATCACTCAGTGGAGTAGGCCAGGACAGCGCACCGCCGAAGTTTCCCTGGGGGAGCTGGGACAATGGCGGGGCGTACAGCGCTCGACCCAGATTGAACAATTCATCACGGCTCGTGGGCACGTCCCAGCCGATATCGGTGAGGTATTTTTCGAGGCTGACGGTGTTACCTTCCTGCGGTGGTCGCAGAGTCGGGTCGGGAGAAAGCGTGATGTTGACGCTGCTCAATTCACGGCGGATGAGTTGCTCAAGCAGGGCTGGCACACGCTCTGCAGGCATGTACAAACGATCAAGGGGGTCGAGCTTCGTGCGGCGCATCAGTGTTTCGGATAACGCGTCGACCTCCTGCACGATCGGCAGCAGTGCGGTGGCGAGTGATCGCTGATCGTGGGCATTGGCCAGCTTGGCCTGTTCGCGTTGCAGGACCTCTTCGGCTCGCCCAGGCGAAAGCCATTTGGCCTCGAAGGCGTTGGTGTGTTCGAGTGCTGCTGCGCGAGCCGAGGCGGATTCTCGGGTTTGTGCGATGAGGGCTTCGCCATAAAAGTCGGCGACTGCTCGGTAAGGTGCGGACGTGCTGCTGTTAGGGCTGTAGATATAGGAGGAGCCAGAGGTCAGCGCTTTGGCCGCTTGCATGATCGGCGCCATCATCGAGGTCCAGAGATGGCCGAACTGGAACCCCGAAAATGTTTTGCGCTGTCCAGCGACCATGGCACCGATGAGATTTTCCCTGGGGTTGATCTCAATCGCTTTCGTCAGGTCAATGCCCTGTTTGGTCGCCCAATCGACGAAGTACGGGCTCTTCATCAACGAGTGCAGGTGTGACCACCATTGACCGAAGGCAGAATCGGGAGGGATGTTGTCGATGTCCTCCAGCCGTCCGGTATTGGCCGCTGAACGCAGGGTTTGCGCGACAAGCCCGGCCAGGCGGCTGTCGCCTTTCGCTTGTGCATGTGCTTCGGGCGGGATCACCGGATCGCTCGCAGGCTCCGTGGACCGTGGCCGGCGTGCTAGTGCTTTTTCAGGGGCAGTGTTCAGGGGCGGTTGATGCAGAGGGACAACGTAGCGGGAAGAAATCATGGCGGGAGGGGCTCGCAAGGTTATTTTCAGGCCGTTCGCAGTGACATTTCACGCACTGCGGTGTAGACCTTCGTGTCCCTCCCTTTCGTAACCGTTCCTGCCTGCCAGCCCTTCAATATGTCAGGACTTTGCGGTATCTACCTCACGCCTGAATCATCTCCCTGACCTTCGCCGTCAACAGGTCAAAGGTAAACGGCTTGGTGATCAATTGCATGCCAGGGTCCAGAAAACCTCCCCGTACGGCGGCGTGCTCGGCATACCCGGTAATGAACAGCACCTTGAGTTCCGGTCGGATCTGCCGGCCGATTTCCGCCAGCTGTCGGCCGTTCATGCCAGGCAAGCCAACATCGCTGATCATCAAGTCGATACGCTGCTCGGATTCGATGATCGGCAGCGCCGTATCGGCATCGCCAGCCTGGACAAAGGCGTAGCCCAGTTCTTTGAGTACCGCACTGACCAATACACGCACGGCGGGGTCATCTTCGACGATGAGCACCGTTTCACCCGCGTTGGCGAATGGCAATAACGTCGGGTTCACCGCTTCGTGCGTTGCCATTTCACCGACAAACCGTGGCAAAAACAGGCTGACCGTGGTGCCTTTTCCCACTTCACTGTGGATCGTCACATGGCCATGGGATTGGCGCGCAAACCCGTAGATCATCGACAACCCCAGGCCGGTGCCCTGGCCAATCGGTTTGGTGGTGAAAAACGGATCGAACACGCGGCCCATCACGCTTTCCGGAATGCCACAGCCGTTGTCGCTGACGCTCAATTCCACGTAGTCACCGGGTTTCAGGGTGCCATAGGCCGCCGTGAACACATTGTCGAGATGGCGATTGGCGGTCTCGACCGTGAGCTTGCCGCCAGCGGGCATCGCGTCTCGCGCATTGATAACCAGGTTGAGCAGGGCGCTTTCCAACTGGTTCGGGTCGGCTTCGGCGGTCCAGAGCTGGTCGTTCAGGCGCATGTCCAGCGTAATGCTCTCGTTGATGCTGCGCTGCAGCAACTCGCCCATGGAGAACACCAGTTGGTTGATCCCCACGGGTTTTGAATCCAGTGATTGGCGACGGGAAAACGCCAGGAGTCGATGGGTGAGGCCCGCCGCTCGGTTGGCCGAGGTCACACCGAGGTCGATAAGACTGTCCAGATCGTCCAACTTGCCCCGGGATACACGCCTGCGCAGCAATTCCAGGCTGCCGATGATGCCGGTGAGCATGTTGTTGAAGTCGTGGGCGATGCCGCCGGTCAATTGGCCGACGGCTTCCATTTTCTGCGATTGGCGCAAGGCTTCTTCATTGCTGCGCAATTGCGCCGTACGTTCTTCGACTTGCTGCTCAAGGGTCTCCAGCGTGCGCTGCAAGCGCAGTTCGCTCTCGCTCAAGTCAATCAGGCGGTCACGTGCTTCGTACTGACGGCGCCGACCGCGCAGGGCGGTACTCACCAGGCTGATCAACGTAACAGGGTGGAACGGCCGCTCCAGAAACGTCACGTTGCCCAACAAGCCGCTCAAGTGGGATGAGCCATTCTGTTCGCTGCCGCCGTGATGGGTCATCAGCACAATGGGCAAATCCGACCAGGCCGGCTGCTGATGCAAGTACTCCAGCAAGGGTTCCAGATCAACCCCGCGCAAGGCTTCAGCCGCAATGATCAGTAAGCCTGCACCTTGCTCCAGCGCTTCGCACAGTTGCACCAGGCTGCCGACAGTGACGCCGGCGTAGCCAGCCTCGTTGAGCATCATCAACGCCAGCGACCCGTCACGGCCCATGGGAGCAAGGACGATCGCACGCTCGGAGACGGGAGAGAGCGCCGTCACACCCCCTCATCCTTGAGCAAAGGGGAGCCTGCACCCATGTAGGTCGGTATGCCGCGCAACACGCCTTGGAAATTATCAAGGGGCTCGCCGACGGTCATGCCCTGGCTGCCGATTCGGTATTCGCGAATCGTGGCTTCATGGGCACCGGTGCGTTTCTTGATGATCGAGATGGCTCGACGCACCTTGCCCAAGGCTTCGAAGTAGCGCAGCAGGATCACCGTGTCCGCCAGATAGGTGATGTCGACGGGGGCCTGCATATCACCGACCAGCCCGTGTTGCGCGACCGTCATAAAGGTCGCCGCGCCCCGGCGATTGAGGTACAGCAGCAGTTCGTGCATATGCAGGATCAGCGCATTTTCTTCGGGCATTGCCGCCTGATAGCCGTTGATGCTGTCGATGACCACGGTTTTGATTCCGCGTTCGTCGACGCAACGCCGCACCCGGTGCGAGAACTCGCCCGGCGACAACTCGGCGGCATCGACCTGTTCGATCAGCAAGTTGCCGGTTTCCTGCAGGGCGGCGAGGTCGATACCCATGTTTTTCATGCGTTCGAACAACAACCCCAGCTCTTCATCGAAAATAAACAGTGCAGCTTTTTCGCCGCGCTCCACGGCAGCGGCGGCGAAGATCATCGAGATCAGCGACTTGCCGGTACCGGCCGGGCCGAGAATCAGGCTGCTGGAGCCGGTCTCGACCCCGCCGCCCATCAACGCATCCAGCGCGGCAATGCCGCTGCTCAAGGTCTCGCGTTTATAGCCCCCGCGATGCTCGGCGGCCACCAGGCGTGGGAACACATGGACGCCATCCTGCATGATGGTGAAGTCATGAAAGCCGCCCCGGTATTTCTGGCCGCGGTACTTCACCACACGCACCCGGCGGCGCTCGGCGCCGTAGTTGGGGGTCAACTCTTCCAGGCGGATGACACCATGCGCAACGCTGTGCACGGTCTTGTCGAGGGATTCGGTGGTGAGGTCGTCCAGTAACAAGACGGTAGCGTCGTAACGCACAAAGTAGTGCTTGATCGCCAAGATCTGCCGACGATAGCGCAGGGAGCTTTGCGCCAGCAGGCGGATTTCCGAAAGGCTGTCGATGACCACGCGGGTCGGCTTCACCCGTTCCACCACCTCGAAGATCTGCCGGGTGGCCTCGCCCAGTTCCAGGTCGGAGGAGTACAGCAGGCTTTGCTGGTGGTCGGCGTTGAGCAGGCTTTCCGGCGGCGTCAGTTCGAAGATATGAATGTTGTCATCCAGGTCCCAACCGTGAGACTTGGCACCGTGACGCAACTCGCGCTCGGTTTCCGATAGGGTGATGTACAGCGATCGCTCGCCGCTTTTCGCCCCCGCCTGCAGGAAATGCAGGGCGACCGTGGTTTTACCGGTACCGGGCTCACCTTCCAGCAGGAACAGGTGGCTGCGCGAGAGTCCACCGGCAAGAATGTCATCGAGACCTTCAATGCCAATGGCCGCTTTTTCGGATAGTTGCGCTTTGGATGTAGACAAGAAGTTCCCTCAGGTCACATACGAGTAGAGGATGCGCGGCCATGTGGCCGCGCCATATTCTCTTGACCGTAGCGCTTTGCGGCGGTTCAACCTTTTACTGGGGAAATGAGCGCGAGGCCAGTTTTACAAAAATGGTGACCACGCTATAAGCCCTGCTGCAGTGCCGGGTCGTCCGGGTTCTGTTGCTCAAGTTGCGCGAGCAGCACTTGGACATTTTGCAACTGGCCGCTTTCCTTCCAGTAATTGACCAGCAGCACCCGCGCTTTGCGGTTGGCCGGGTGGCGCTGGATGATTTCTTCCAACTGGCGCTGGGCCGCTTCCAATTCCTGCTGGGCGTGCAGGGTGGTGGCCAGGTCGTAGCGGTAGTCCTGATTGTCCGGCTCCAGCTCCACCGCTTTCGACAGGCCCAGCAGTGCGTAAGGGCGTTCGCCATGGTGCAACAGCCACAGGCCAAGGGCGTGTTGCAGGTAGGCTGATTCAGGGTGCGCCGCCAGTTGGCGCGCCAGCAATTGGCGGGACTCTTCGGACTTGCCCTGTTTGTCCAGGAGTTCAATCTGCGCTACCACGGCTTGCAGGTTGTCCGGTTGCAAGCGCATGGCCTGCTCAAGCGCATGTTGCGCGTCCGGCAACAGGGCGCTGTGGATGTAGAGACGCGCCAGCTGAATCCAGCCTTCGGCGGTTTCGGGCTGGGCCTTGAGCTTTTTCACGAACTCATCCAGCACTTGCTGCAAGGGCCCGAAATACAGGCCCAAGGTGTCGGGCGACAAGCCCAGCAATGCATTGGCGGCGGCAAACCGTACTTCCTGTTCAGGATCATCCAGCACCGGGCCGAGCAACAGTGTGCGCTGACCGGTCGGCACCAGGCCGACAATACTGTGGATGGCGGCCTCGCGTACCTGGGGTGAGTCGCTGCTCAAGTCTTTGTCGGCCAGCTTCAAGGCTTGGGGGCTGGGGTAGTTGGGCAGCTCGGCATGCAGCGCCACCCGGCGCTCGGGCGTCAGGTCTGGGCGGCCTAACTGCTGATACAGCACGCGCGCCGCCCCAGGCTCGCCGTTATGCGCCTGTTTCAAGGCTTTGGCGTAACCGTGGGCAATGGCGGGAGGCACGGCCACTGGGGTGGACCGAGAGAAATACCAAGTGAACAGCACAATCAACAACAGGGCGCACAGGCCGATGATGGAGTAACGGCGTGACTTTGACATGCAGGCGTCCGAAAGCTAAGGCAGCTAATACAAAGCCACCAGCTTCGGTCAGACCACGGCGAGTGTCAAACCCCTCTCAGGTGAGCACGTATTCCACCGGTTCCAGCGTCGGCGGCAGTTCGGTTTCACCGAGGGCCGCGAGTACTTCGCGCTCAAGGGTGCGCAGGATGGCATTGCAGGGCAGGTCGTTCTCATCAAAGCCGAACGGGTCCTCAAGGTCATCGCCGATTTCATCCAGCCCGAAAAACGTGTAGCTGACGATGGCGGTGAACACCGGCGTCAACCAGCCCAGCGGCTCAGCCATGGCGAATGGCAGCAGGATGCAGAACAGGTAAATGGTGCGATGCAGCAGCAGGGTGTAGGGGAAGGGCAGTGGCGTGCTTTTGATCCGCTCGCAGGACGCCTGCACCTGACTGAGGCTGACCAGTCGCGCTTCCAGCTGGGTGTAGCGCCATTCACTGATCGCACCTTGCGCGGCCAACGCGGAAAACCGGGCACCCACCTGTTGCAGGACATGGTCGGGGAGGTTGGGGTGGTGCGGCTGGAACGTGCTCCAAGGCTGTATCGCCTGGGCTTCATCCTCATGGCGCAACCGCGCGATCAGGCCATGGGCGAAGCCACACAGGCTGCGCAGCAACCCCGCACGTTCGGCCGGGTCACTGAGCACCTGGGTTTCGCGAATCAACGAGCGCACATCGATGATCATCTGCCCCAGTTGCTTGCGACCTTCCCACCAGCGGTCATAGCAGGCGTTATTGCGAAAGCTCATGAAGATCGACAGCGACAACCCCAGCAACGTGAACGGCGTGGCATTGACCTTGGAGAAATACGCCGGGTGCAGGGTTTCCACCAGCACGATCACCGAGGCCAGCAAGGTGACCAGCAGGCTGCGCAGGGCGATGCGCTTGGCAATCGAGCCCTTGAGGGAAAACAGGATGCCCAGCAGGTTGGGTTTGGGGCGGACTATCATTCAGGGGCGGGCTTCGTGAGTGGCGCAGGCCATCAGGTTAGAAGCAAGCACCCCAGCCGTCCAATCGCTTGGGCCGACCGGTTGATCGGCGAGCTCGATGACTGGCCAAAACAGTCAGCCAGGTTGAGGGCTTTGACCATTGCCGCTATAGCGCTGCGGGGCGACTATTTCGACGATTCGGACCGTTCAAGGAAACAACAATGCAGATTGAAAACAAGATCTTCCTGGTCAGCGGCGGTGCTTCGGGCCTCGGTGCGGCGACTGCCGAGATGCTGATCGCTGCGGGTGCCAAGGTGATGCTGGTAGACCTGAATGCCGATGCCGTGGCCTCCAAGGCTAAGCAGTTGGGCGACAATGCCCGCAGCTGCGTCGCGGATATCAGCCAGGAAGCGGCGGCCGAGGCCGCCGTGCAGGCCACCGTTGCAGCCTTTGGCGGCCTGCATGGGCTGGTCAACTGTGCCGGCGTGGTGCGTGGCGAGAAAATCCTCGGCAAGAACGGCCCCCACGGCCTGGCGAGCTTTGCCCAGGTGATCAATGTCAACCTGATCGGCAGCTTCAACCTGTTGCGCCTGGCGGCCGCCGTTATCGCTGAAACCGAGGCGAATACCGACGGCGAACGCGGCGTGATCATCAACACCGCCTCGGTGGCGGCGTTTGACGGGCAGATCGGCCAGGCGGCGTATGCCGCGTCCAAGGGCGCCATCGCCAGCCTTACCCTGCCTGCCGCACGTGAACTGGCGCGCTTTGGCATTCGCGTGATGACCATCGCCCCCGGCATCTTCGAAACGCCGATGATGGCTGGCATGACCCCGGAAGTCCGCGACTCCCTGGCGGCGGGTGTGCCGTTCCCGCCACGCCTGGGCAAACCCGACGAATACGCCGCGTTGGTGCGGCACATCATCGAAAACAGCATGCTCAATGGTGAGGTGATCCGTCTCGACGGCGCCCTGCGCATGGCTGCGAAGTGAGGAGCAACCCGCATGACTGATCCTATCGTTATTGTCAGCGCCGTGCGCACGCCCATGGGCGGGTTCCAGGGCGATCTCAAGAGCTTGACTGCGCCGCAGCTGGGTTCCGCCGCGATTCGTGCCGCCGTCGAGCGCGCCGGTATCGCCACCGATGCCGTGGATGAAGTGCTGTTCGGCTGCGTATTGCCCGCAGGCCTCGGCCAGGCGCCGGCGCGCCAGGCTGCCCTGGGCGCCGGGCTGGACAAGGCCACGCGCTGCACGACCCTCAACAAAATGTGCGGCTCGGGCATGGAGGCGGCGATCCTGGCTCACGATTCACTGCTGGCCGGCAGTGTCGACGTGGTGATTGCCGGGGGCATGGAAAGCATGTCCAACGCACCCTACCTGCTGGACCGCGCGCGCAACGGCTACCGCATGGGCCACGGCAAGGTGCTGGACCATATGTTCCTCGACGGCCTGGAAGACGCCTATGACAAAGGCCGCCTGATGGGCACCTTTGCCGAAGACTGCGCCCTGCACAACGGTTTCAGCCGTGAAGCCCAGGACGCGTTCGCCATTGCTTCGTTGACCCGTGCACAAGAGGCCATTACCCATGGCAGCTTCGCCGCTGAGATTGTCCCGGTTCAGGTCACCGTGGGCAAAGAACAGAAAACCATCCAGCATGATGAGCAGCCGCCCAAGGCCAAACTGGACAAGATCGGCAGCCTGAAACCGGCATTCCGCGAAGGCGGCACCGTGACAGCGGCCAACTCCAGCTCGATTTCCGATGGCGCGGCGGCGTTGGTGCTGATGCGCCAGTCCGAGGCGCAGCAACGTGGCCTCAAGCCCTTGGCGGTGATCCATGGGCATGCCGCGTTTGCCGATGAGCCGGGTCTGTTCCCGGTGGCGCCGGTCGGGGCAATTCGCAAACTGATGACCAAGACTGGCTGGAACCTGGATGAGGTTGATCTGTTCGAGATCAACGAAGCCTTTGCCGTGGTCAGCCTCGTGACCATGAGCAAGCTGGAAATCCCCCACGCCAAGGTCAATGTCCATGGCGGCGCCTGCGCCCTGGGCCATCCGATCGGCGCATCGGGTGCGCGGATCCTGGTGACCTTGCTCTCGGCCCTGCGCCAGAGAGGCCTCAAGCGCGGCGTCGCCGCGATTTGCATCGGTGGTGGTGAAGCCACGGCCATGGCCGTCGAATGCCTGTATTAAGGAGCCCAGATGCTGCCCAATGACGAACAACTGCAGATCAGCGACGCGGCCCGGCACTTTGCCCAGGAACGCCTGAAACCCTTTGCCGCCGACTGGGACCGCGAGCACCGTTTCCCCAAGGAAGCCATCGGCGAGATGGCCGAACTGGGCTTTTTCGGCATGCTGGTGCCGGAACAGTGGGGCGGTTGCGACACCGGTTACCTGGCCTACGCCATGGCCCTGGAAGAAATCGCGGCAGGTGATGGCGCTTGCTCCACGATCATGAGCGTGCACAACTCGGTCGGTTGCGTGCCGATTCTCACATTCGGTAACGACCAGCAGAAAGAGCACTTCCTCAAGCCGCTGGCCAGCGGCGCCATGCTGGGTGCCTTTGCGCTCACTGAGCCCCAGGCCGGTTCCGACGCCAGCAGCCTGAAAACCCGTGCGCGCCTGGAAGGCGACCACTACGTGCTGAACGGCTGCAAACAGTTCATCACCTCCGGGCAGAACGCGGGGGTCGTGATTGTGTTTGCCGTGACCGACCCGGCGGCGGGCAAGCGCGGAATCAGCGCTTTTATCGTACCGACCGACTCGCCGGGATACACCGTGGCCCGCGTCGAAGACAAGCTCGGCCAGCATGCGTCCGATACGTGCCAGATCCTGTTTGAAGACGTGAAAGTGCCGGTGGCCAATCGGCTTGGGGAGGAGGGCGAAGGCTACAAGATTGCCCTGGCCAACCTCGAAGGCGGCCGCGTGGGCATCGCCTCGCAATCGGTCGGCATGGCCCGCGCCGCCTTTGAAGCGGCCCGTGACTATGCCCGCGAGCGCGAAAGCTTTGGCAAGCCCATCATCGAGCACCAGGCCGTGGCCTTCCGCCTGGCGGACATGGCCACGCAAATCGCGGTCGCTCGGCAGATGGTGCATTACGCCGCCGCCCTGCGCGACAGCGGAAAGCCGGCGCTGGTGGAAGCCTCCATGGCCAAGCTGTTTGCCTCGGAAATGGCCGAGAAAGTCTGTTCGGCCGCCTTGCAAACCCTGGGCGGTTACGGTTACCTGAGCGACTTCCCGTTGGAGCGGATCTACCGCGACGTGCGGGTCTGCCAGATTTACGAAGGCACCAGCGACATCCAACGCATGGTCATCTCACGCAATCTCTAAGGAGCCGATACATGAGTTACGAAACCATTTTGCTCGACGTCCAAGGCCGCGTCGGGCTGATTACCCTCAATCGTCCAAACGCCTTGAACGCCCTGAATGCGCAACTGGTCAGCGAATTGAACCAGGCATTGGACGGCCTGGAAGCCAACCCTGACATCGGTTGCATTGTGTTGACCGGCTCGAAAAAAGCTTTTGCCGCCGGCGCCGACATCAAGGAAATGGCCGAGCTGACCTACCCGCAGATCTACCTCGATGACCTGTTCAGCGACAGCGACCGTGTGGCCAACCGCCGCAAACCGATCATCGCGGCGGTGAACGGCTTCGCCCTGGGTGGCGGCTGCGAACTGGCGTTGATGTGCGACTTCATCCTGGCCGGTGACGGCGCCAAGTTCGGCCAGCCGGAAATCAACCTCGGCGTCCTGCCCGGCATGGGCGGCACCCAACGGCTGACCCGCGCGGTGGGCAAGGCCAAGGCCATGGAAATGTGCCTGACCGGGCGTTTTATCGACGCGGTGGAAGCGGAGCGCTGCGGGATCGTCGCGCGCATCGTGCCGGCCGATGAGCTGCTGGAGGAAGCCTTGAAAGTTGCCACGCTGATTGCCGGCAAGTCGGTGCCGATCAGCATGATGGTCAAGGAAAGCGTGAACCGCGCGTTTGAAGTGAGCCTGTCCGAAGGTGTGCGTTTTGAGCGCCGGGTGTTCCATGCAGCGTTTGCGACGCAGGATCAGAAGGAAGGCATGGCGGCGTTTGTGGCCAAGCGTGCCCCCGAATTCAAGGATAAGTAACCCGGCCTGACAAACACTGGATGTCAAATGTGGGAGGGGGCTTGCCCCCTCCCACAGGGTTTATGCGGTGTGACAGTTAGAGTAACCCGTTTTTTTATGAGTAATTCTTCAGTTCCCGCGCAATGACCATCCGCTGAATCTCGCTGGTCCCTTCGTAAATCTGCGTGATTCGCGCGTCCCGGTAGTAACGCTCCACCGGATAATCTTCCAAATACCCGTACCCACCGTGAATCTGCATCGCGGAGGAGCAGACCTTCTCGGCCATTTCCGAGGCAAACAGCTTGGCCTGGGAGGCTTCCGACAGGCATGGCTTGCCGGCGCTGCGCAGGCGTGCGGCGTGCAGGATCAGCAAGCGTGCGGCATTCAGTTGGGTTTGCATGTCTGCCAGCAGATTGGCCACGCTCTGGTGCTCGATGATCGCCTTGTCGAACTGCACGCGATCACGCGCATACGCCAAGGCGGCCTCAAACGCTGCACGGGCGATCCCCAGCGCCTGGGCGGCAATGCCAATGCGCCCGCCTTCCAGGTTGGACAGGGCAATCGCCAGGCCCTTGCCACGCTCACCCAGCAGGTTGGCCTCGGGCACCGTGCACTGGTTCAACGTGACGGCGCAGGTGTCGGAGGCGCGGATGCCCATCTTGTGTTCGGTGCGGTCCACCACGAACCCCGGAGTGTGCGTAGGCACCAGGAACGCCGATATCCCTTTCTTGCCCAGATCAGGGTCGGTCACGGCAAACACAATGGCCAGCTTGGCACGCTTGCCGTTGCTGACGAACTGTTTGGCGCCATTGATCACCCACTGGCCGTCACGCAGCTCGGCGCGGGTACGCAGGTTGTGGGCTTCTGAACCGGCCTGGGGTTCGGTCAGGCAGAAGCAGCCAATCGCCTGGCCGCTGGCGAGGTCTGCCAGCCAGGTTTGCTTTTGCGCATCTGAGCCGTAGTTGAGGATTGGTCCGCAACCCACTGAATTATGGATACTCATCAGTGCGCCGGTAGCTCCGTCACCGGCAGAAATCTCTTCGACGGCGAGGGCGTAGGCAACGTAATCGACGTAGGTACCCCCCCATTCTTCCGGCACCACCATGCCCAGGAGGCCCAGCTCCCCCATCTTCGCCACGAGGGCGTCGTCGATCCAGCCGGCTTTTTCCCAGGCTTGGGCGTAGGGGGCGATTTCACCACGGGCGAAGTCGCGCGCCATGTCGCGGATCATCACTTGTTCTTCTGTATATTCAAGGTCTTGCATGGCTTATTTCACAACCTTCTTGAAGTGATGGAAGAAGCTCTCTACATGGCTGAGAGCCAGCCCATGCAGGGTGGGCGGGTTCCAGCGTGGGCTTTTGTCTTTGTCGATAATCAACGCGCGTACGCCTTCGATCAGGTCGCCGCGTTCGAACCATTGGCGGTCCAGGTGCAATTCCAGGGCAAAACATTGCTCCAGCGACAGGCGCCGGCCACGGCGCAGCATCTCCAGGGTAACGGCCATGGCCAGGGGCGAGCGCGTCTGCATCAGGCTGACGGTGTTGAGTGCCCATTCGTGGCTGTCGGCAACGGTGACTTGCTGCAATTGCTCGACGATGCTCGGCACATCCGGCAGCGCGAAAAAGTGGTCGATGGCGGGGCGCAAAGCGGCCAGGGGCGGATCTGGCAGTTGCTGCACCGCCAGCCTGGCAAGCGCGCCTTGCAGGTCCTTGAGCGGCGAGTCGTGCCATCTCAGGTTGTCGAGCTTCTTGTCAAGGTCGGCCAGCTTGTGACTGTCCAGGTACCAGTCAGCCAGCCCGCAATAGAGGGCATCGGCCGCGCGGATCTGCACCCCGGTCACCCCCAGGTAAATCCCCAGCTCGCCGGGAATACGCGGCAGGAAGTAGCTGCCGCCTACGTCGGGGAAGTAACCGATGGCCACTTCCGGCATCGCCAGGCGACTGCGCTCGGTGACCACGCGTAAATCGGCGCCTTGCACCAGGCCCATGCCGCCGCCCAGGACAAAGCCGTCCATCAGCCCCAGCACCGGTTTACGGTAGTGGTGGATGGCCAGGTCCAACGCGTATTCCTCGACGAAGAAGTCCTGGTGCAGCGTGTCGCCATTCTTGAAGCTGTCGTACAGCGAACGAATATCGCCGCCGGCACAAAAGGCTTTTTCGCCGGCGCCGCGCAGGACCACGGCATACACCTGCGGATCATCCGCCCATGCCTGCAACTGGGACGTCAGGCTGCGGACCATCTGCAGGGTAAGGGCATTCAAGCCGGCGGGGCGATTGAGGGTAAGGTGCCCGATGTGGTTGCGGACTTCGGCGAGGACTTCGTCCTGAAGTATTGCTGCGTGGCTTGCCTCGGTTGAAACCTGAGCAGTCATCGATAACTCCCTGCTTTTATTATTCTTTATCAAGATGTTCGCGGACGAACCATCGTGTGATCGTACCAGTGCAAATTTGCACAGTACAACCCTCAATCATGCAGGTCGTTTTTGCATTTATGCAGGGAGAGAGGGCTGGCCTCAAGGCACCCGACTGGCCAGCACCTCACCAATACTGCGGCGCCTGGCGTGGGTCTCCGCCGCGTGGATCAACTGCTCCAGCGCCGTAGGTTCCACATCGTAGAACTGCTCCATTTCAGCCAGCGCCAGTTTCAGGTCGGCAGCGGTGATTGCGGGGTCTCGACCGGCCTTGGGATCGTTCAAGATAACCGGCGAGGACTCGATGGCGCCCTTGGGGTAGCGCGTGCGCGTGGCATTGTTGTAAGCCAGTGCACACGTCAGCAAGGCCCCGGCGCCCAGCAACACCGCGCCCAACTCATACCAGCCCAAGGCGGCGGAGGCGGGGTCGGCCAGCACCAGCGTCATGGCCAGGCCCCCGGCCGGCGGATGCAGGCAGCGCAACCAGCACATCAGCACCACTGTCATGCCCGCCGCCAGGCAGGCGCCGCCCAGGGAGGGCCCGAGGACGCGAGCCACCAGCAACGCCAGGACACCCGCGCACAGGTAGCTGCCGATGATCGACCACGGCTGCGCCAAAGCGCCTGATGACACCGCGAACAACAACACGGCCGACGCGCCGAGAGGGCCAAGCAGATGCAGGGCGACGTCCATGCCAAATACTTGGGCGCATAGCCAGACACTGAACAGGGTGCCCAGCGCCATGCCGATCGCGGCACGGCTCCATTCGGTGGGACGGGTGTTGATAGCAGCAGGGAACCAGCGAGCGAGCATTGAAGGGGCGTCCATAAACAGCGGGCAAAAAAAAGGCTTGTCTGGTCGCCCGGAAAAGCCCTTTGAACGTTCCAACATTTGGGGGAAGGAACAGCTGCAGTGTGCCGAGCTGGGGAGCAGGGCGCCAATGCATATTAATGAGGGTTGAATGCAAGAATAGTGAATTGTAACGGTGCTATCCGATCAGCGAGCTGCACATTTTACCCAGAACGCGATTATTGAAGTCTTCATCCAAAAAGCGTCTTTGCAGGTTTTCCCGTAGCCCTGGCTCACTGGCCAGCGGCCCGTTCAGCGCCACCAGGGCATCACGCAAACCCATCAATCGATCCAGCGACGGCACGGGTAGGTAGCCCGAAGGCATCCCATCTCGGGTCCAGGAAACAGCGGGATCAAGCGAAACTTTATCTGGCACGGTGCTCTCCTCCAACGTCCTTGTTGTAATCCATGACCTGTGGCGGTAAATGAATACCGCACGCAGGCGAGTTTACAGTCGGGTTTTGGACGCAGGAAAGTGAAATGGCATCAGCCATTACCTAAAGCTACGTAGGAGTTCTCTGCGCCGGGAGCGCCGGCGCAGGGCTCAAGGTTGCGGGGTTTTGACCAGGTGCAGCAGCACGTAAGGGTTGCGGTCAAATTCGCCGGCCAAGGTCGGGGTGATGGAGCGAAAACGCGGGTCCGTCATGCCTTCGTAATCCGCTTCGCTCATCACTACCCAGGCGGGACCTTGGATCGGCTTCAGGTCGGCCGTTTGCTGGGTAAACAAAGGCACCTGGTCGCAGTCGAGGTTGACCATGTATTTGATCGCCTTGGCGTCTTTGCCCAGACCGTGCAACACCACTGGCGCGCGTTGCTGCATCACCTGCTCATGCACCTGCAGGGTAAACGTGCGTGTGTCGTAGACACTGCGCTCCAGCGGTTCGACCACCAGAATATACGTGGCCCACACCGCCAGTACCGCGGCAAAGGCTGGCCCGACTGGGCGCCAGCGGATCTTGAATAACGTCAACAGCGCCAATACCTGCAGCGCTCCCAGCACGGCGAACACCCACCCGAGGTGGCTCAACTGCTCCGGATAGCGCGGTCGCGCCAACAGCAGGCCGGCGATCAACAGCGTCGGCAGCAACGTCCAGATACCCAGCATCAGAACACGCAGCCAGGCAAAGAGCCGCCCGTGCGCGACTTGGAACGGATACGCCGCGATGATCGCCGCCATCGGCAACATCGGCAGCACATAACGCGCCTTTTTCGCCTGGGGAATCGACAGGCCAAGCATCACCAGCAAGGCCGCGGCCGCGCAATACCACACCAACTGCAACGCTGGCCCCGGCGCACGGCGCCCGCTGATCACCATTGCCAGCAGCACCAACACGGCCATGGGATAGGCCAGGGCGTAGTTGCCCAAGGAACTGGTGAAGTAATACAGCACGCCGCTGGAGCCTTCGCTGCCATCCATACGCCCGAGGAACTGCATGCGAATCACGTCCTGCATGAAGCGCTCGCCGCCGCTGAGCTTGGCCATCAGCAACAGCAGGCCAACGCACGCCACCAGCAATGCCAGTGCCAACAAGCCGAAGCTGAACAGTTGCCGCCATTGGCGGTTGATCAGGTAATAGCTGCACAGCACGCCGGTCGGAATCACCAGGCCGATCGGCCCACGGATCGCAAAGCCGACGATCAGCAACAGGTAAATCCAGTGCAGACGTTTACCCGCCCCAAAGTGATCGTGGGCATAACCCAGGTAAAACACCGCCAGGGCGATGGCGGCCAGCATCTGGTCGAGGGACACCGCGCGGGTTTCGCTGATAAAGCTGCTGCTCAGCAACAGCATCGCAATGCTCAGCAAGCCCCAACGCTGGGAGTAGGGCGCCGTCAGGCGATACACCAGCATGACGATGACTGCCGACGCCATCGCCGTGGGCAGCCAGGCGGTAAGGCTGGTGACCTGGCCCAGCGGCACTGACAGCAGCCACGTCAGCAGCGTCGAGGTGGCCAGGTAATCCGCATAAGGCTGCCCATAGGTGGTGGGGAAAAAGCCTGGGCCGTGGCGCAGCATCTCCTGAGCAAACAGCACGAAGCGTGAGTCGAAGCCAATGATCGCCTGGTGCCAGCAGCCGGCGATAAACAGCAGCAGCGCCAGCAACCCCAAACCGAGGGATTGGCGGCGGATCGCTGGGCTTAACAGGGGCGGTCGGTCTTTGTTCACGTATCAGGCTTCCACGACCTGTTTTGCCACTTGAGCCACCCACTGCTGCTGGGGAATCGGCAACTGGCAGGAGTCGCCACGGCCGATCGGGTAATACTGGAACCCTTTGCGCGCCAGGCGTTCGCCGTCGTAGAGGTTACGGCCGTCAAAGATCACCGGGGTTTTCAGGCGCTGGTGGATCAAGTCGAAGTCCGGCGCCTTGAACTGTTGCCATTCGGTGCAGACGATCAGCGCATCGGCGCCGCCCAAGGTGGATTCCGGCGTACCCATCAGCATCAGGCGTGGATCATCGCCGTAGATACGCTGGGTTTCCTGCATGGCTTCCGGGTCGAACGCACGTACATGGGCTCCGGCGGCCCACAAGGCTTCCATCAGCACACGGCTGGGTGCATCGCGCATGTCGTCGGTGTTGGGCTTGAACGCCAGGCCCCACAAGGCGAAGGTCTTGCCGCGCAGGTCGCCCTTGAAGAACGCATTGATGCGTTCGAACAGCTTGCTCTTCTGGCGTTGGTTGATGGCTTCCACGGCTTCAAGCAGGTCGCTGGAGCAGTTGGCTTGCTTGGCGCTGTGGATCAGGGCGCGCATGTCCTTGGGGAAGCACGAACCGCCGTAGCCGCAGCCGGGGTAGATAAAGTGGTAGCCGATGCGCGAGTCGGCACCGATGCCCAGGCGCACGGCTTCGATGTCCGCCCCCAGGTGTTCGGCGAGTTCTGCGATCTGGTTGATAAAGCTGATCTTGGTCGCCAGCATGCAGTTGGCGGCGTATTTGGTCAGCTCGGCGCTGCGCAGGTCCATGAAGATGATGCGGTCATGGTTGCGGTTGAACGGTGCGTACAGGTCGCGCATCACGTCGCGCACTTCTTCGCGCTCACAGCCGATGATGATGCGGTCCGGGCGGCGGCAGTCGGCCACGGCCGAGCCTTCCTTGAGGAATTCCGGGTTGGAGACGATATCGAAGTCCAAGTGCCGGCCGGCCAGGTGCAAGGCTTTTTCGATATGTGCGCGCAGGGTGTCGCCGGTGCCGACGGGCACGGTGGATTTTTCCACCAGGATCACTGGCTCCTGGCGGTGACGAGCGACCGCATCGCCCACCGACAGCACGTACTTCAGGTCCGCCGAACCGTCCTCATCCGAGGGCGTGCCCACGGCGATAAACAGCACTTCGCCATGCTCGACCGCGAGTTTCTCGTCATGGGTAAAGTGCAGTCGCCCGCTTTCCAGGTTTTCCTTGACCATCGCTGCCAGCCCCGGCTCGAAGATCGTCACATGGCCTTTCTGTAAAGACTCGACCTTGTTTTTGTCAACGTCCATGCAGATGACATCGTGACCGACTTCGGCCAATACGGTGGCCTGCACCAGACCGACGTAACCACTACCAAATACACTGATTTTCATGGGGCATTCCTGGGACTTGTAGCGCTAGCACGGCGAGAGTTGATAACCAGCACACCGAGGATGACAAGCGCCACCCCCAGGGTTTTTGAAACCGAAAAATCTTCGTTGAACACCGGCAGGCTGGCCGCCAGCAGATAGACCAGGGCGTAGCTGATGCTCAACAGTGAATAGGCACGGCCCAGCGGCAGGTGTTTGAGTGCGCCGAGCCAGCAGAGCATCGACAGCGCGTAGGCCAGGACCGCCAGGATCACCATGCCGAGCGCACCCAGGTCGATGCTGTTGTGGGTGAACGCGTCCAGCCAGTCGCTGGGCAGCGGCAAGCGCGTCATGCTCCAGCGCATCCCCAGCTGGGCGGCACAGACCAAGCCGACGCTGCCCAGGGCCAGGGCAAACCCTTGGACCCGGCTCATACGTGACGCCCCAGCAGCACGACACCGCTGATCACCAACGCCACACCCAGCCAATGGCGGGCATCAATGGGTTCATGAAAGACAAACCGCGCCACCAGCGTGACCAGCACAAAATTGAGGCTGAGCATCGGGTACGCAATACCCACCTCCAGGCGCTGCAACACCAGCAGCCACACCAGCAGGCCCAGGCCCAGGCATACCAGCGCCGACCACAACCACGGCGAACGCAGTTTCAGTGCCCAGCCCTCCGGCAGGTCGCGCCAGCTTTCCACGGCGAACTTCTGCGATACCTGGCCCATGCAGGTCAGCAGGCACGCAGCCAATAACAGCAGCAGGGTGATCAAGGCGTCACCTGCGGGAAAATCAGAATCACGATATTGCCTTGTTCATAGCGCTTGCCGTCGGTGGGCAGCAATGCCACTTCGGCCACTTCGTCGTCGCCTTTGACGCGCATCACCACGCCGACCGCGCCTTGTTTGCGCGCCTCGGTCATCCACTGCTGGACCTGGGTGACATCCACCTTGTGATGGCCGGCATCCGGGTAGGCGAGGCCGTATTTGACTTCGCCGACGGTGTTGTAGAGCGTCACGTCCGGGCGTGCCAGGCGCCACGACAGCGCGGACGCCGCGCCCAGGTCATTGCTCAGCAAGGCGGTGGCGGGTTGCAGTTCCTGCAGGTGGTCGATGATGAATTGATCAGGAGTCTTGTTGTACACCACCGAGTGCGGCAACGCGGCCGGCAACAGGGCGACCATCAGCCAGCTGCCGAGAATCGGCGCCGCCCACAGGCGCAATGGCTGGGCGGCCTGCAGCAGGTTGACCAGGATCCAGCCGAACAGGAAGGTGAACACCAGCACCAGGCTGAGGGTTTCCTGCCCGTGTTCGTACACCGGTTTTTTCAGTTGGAACCAGCTCAGCGCCAGCAGCACCACTACGCCAATGATCAGGTTCAGCCAGCCGTTGATACGCAATGCACGGTAACGACCCTGGGCCATTTTGTCGGCCAGGGTGTTGCCCATCAGCAACGCCAGCGGCAGCAGGCACGGCATGATGTAGGAAGGCAACTTGCCCTTGGCCAGGCTGAAGAATGCCAGCGGCATCAACAGCCACAGCAACACAAAGCCGATTTTTGCACTGCGTTTGTCCAGCCAAGCCTGTTTGAGCGTGGACGGCAACAACGCCACCCACGGCAGGCAGAACGCAACCAGCAGCGGCAGGTAATACCAGAACGGCTCGGCGTGCTGGGCGTCGTCGCCGGCAAAACGTTGGATATGCTCGTGCCAGAAGAAGAAGTTCCAGTAGTCGGGCTCTTGCAGGTGAACGGCCAGCGCCCATGGCAGGCTGACGACAATCGCCACCACCACGGCGACCACGCCGTAGCCCAGCAGCTCACGAAAACGCTTCTGCCAGATCGCGTAGGGCAGGGCGATCAACACCGGCAGCAACCAGGCCAGGAAACCCTTGGTCATGAAGCCCATGCCACAGGCCAGGCCCAGCAGCGCCCAGGCCCCCAGCCGCCCGCTGCGCGTGGTGCTGTCGAAGCAAAACCACAAGGCCACGCCGGTCAGGTTGACCCAGAAGGTGAACTGCGGATCGAGGTTGGCGTAGCCGCCCAGCGCCGCGACGCTGACAAAGCTCATGTAGAGCACGGTGCTGACCAGGCTTTTCTGCGGGTCATTCCACAGCCGACGCGATACCAGGTACACCAGCAGGATGCTCAAGCCGGTGCTCAAGGCGGACGCAAACCGCACACCGAACAGGTTCTGCCCGAAGATCGCCTGGCCCAGCGCGATCATCCAGTAGCCCGCCGCCGGTTTCTCGAAGTAGCGGATGCCCATGAAGTGCGGCGACGCCCACTTGCCGGTCAGCAGCATTTCCTGGCTGATCTGTGCGTAGCGGGTTTCATCCGGGATCCACAGGCCGTGGGTGGCCAATGGCAGCAGGTAAAACACGCCAAACGCCAACAGGAGCAGGGGCAGGGCCCGACGGCGGATCATGCCTGCTGCACTCCGAGCCAGCCCTCGCGGCCGGGCAAGGCGCCGCGCACCAGCTGTTGCTGGGGCAGGGAGGTCAGGTCGGCAGGCAACAGGTCGCCCAGGGGTTTGAAGTCGATGCCGCGCTGCCCTGCCTGGGCGAGCAACTGGCGAAAATCATTGGCCATCAGAATCCCTTCTACTTCTGCGTGGATCGTGTAGACGTTGAGCTTCGACGCGCCAAAGCGGTCGAGGATGAAGGTGTTGAAGTCTTTGGCAGCCACCACCGGCCCGACGACTTCGTCGAAGGTCGGCAGGTCCACCGGAATTTGTGGGGTGCCCGCACTGCCATCGGCCAGGGTTGGACGAAACAGGCTGGTGCCCCGGCAATCGCTGTTGTAGCGAAAGTTGAACCCTTGCTTGGCTTGCACGACGCGTTCATCGGCGCGCCAACCGGCGGCCGCTGAACAGTCGATGCGTTCGCCGAGGATGTCGCTCAGGGTCTCCACGCCGCGTCGAATCTGCTCGACCAGCTGCGCTTCGCTCCAACGCCCGGTGTTGGCCTGCCAGCCATGGTGATCCCAGGCGTGCAGGCCGACTTCATGCCCGGCCGCCTTGGCCTGGCGCATCAAGTGCCCCAGGTCGCGGCCGATCGGCTTGCCCGGCCAGGCCGTGCCGGCCAGCAAAATGTCCAGGCCATACAAGCCCACGGCGTTGGAACGCAGCATCTTCCACAGGAACTGCGGGCGGATCAGGCGCCACAGGTGGCGCCCCATGTTGTCCGGCCCGACACTGAAGAAGAACGTCGCTTTTACCCCAGCTTCATCCAGGGTTTCGAGCAACCGCGGCACACCTTCACGGGTGCCACGGTAGGTGTCGACGTCGATGCGAAGACCTGCCTCCATTACTTTTTGTCCGCGATTTCAAGCATGGCTTCACGCAGGAAGAAGTCCAGCGTGTTGCCGATGGTTTCGCTCATCTCCACGGTCGGCTCCCAGTTCAGCAGGCGCTTGGCGTTTTCGATGCTTGGCTTGCGGTGCGCCACGTCTTGGTAACCGGTGCCGTAGAACGCTTTGCTTTCTACATCGCGGAAACCGGCGAACGGCGGGAAGTTGCCACGCAGCGGGTGCGCTTCGAACTGACGCAGCAGCTCTTCGCCCAACTGGCGGATGCTGGCTTCGTTTTCCGGGTTGCCGATGTTGATGATCTGGCCATTGCACGCGTCATTGTCGTTATCAATGATGCGCGCCAGGGCTTCGATGCCGTCGGCGATGTCGGTGAAGCAACGCTTCTGCTCACCACCGTCGAACAGGCGGATCGGCGTGCCTTCCACCAGGTTGAGGATCAGTTGGGTGATGGCGCGGGAGCTGCCGATGCGTGCCGAGTCCAGGCGGTCCAGGCGCGGGCCCATCCAGTTGAAGGGACGGAACAGGGTGAAGTTCAGGCCCTTGGCGCCGTAGGCCCAGATCACGCGGTCCAGCAGTTGCTTGGAAACCGAGTAGATCCAGCGCTGCTTGTTGACCGGGCCAACCACCAGGTTGGAGGTGTCTTCGTCGAAGTACTGGTCCTGGCACATGCCATAGACTTCGGAGGTCGACGGGAAGATCACGCGCTTGTTGTACTTGACGCAGTAGCGCACCAGCTTGAGGTTTTCTTCGAAGTCCAGTTCGAACACGCGCAGCGGGTTGCGGGTGTATTCGATGGGTGTGGCGATGGCCACGAGCGGCAGGACCACGTCGCATTTCTTGATGTGGTACTCGATCCACTCGGTGTGGATGCTGATATCGCCTTCGACGTAATGGAAGTTCGGGTGGCTGCGCAGGCGCTCGATGGCGTCGGAGCCGATGTCCAGGCCGTAGACTTCGTAACGGTCGTCACGCAACAGGCGCTCGGACAGGTGGTTACCGATAAAGCCGTTCACGCCCAGGATCAGCACGCGGGTACGGCGCGGTTTGCGGCCGGACTCGGCGCCGCGCAGCACGGAACCGTCGACCAGGCCCAATTCGTTGGCCAGGGACGGGCCGGCCAGGTACAGGCCGTTGTCGTTGCGCTGGCCGAACTTGATCACCAGGGAGTCTTCACCGCACGCGATACGCAGCGGGTTGACGCTGATCACACGGCCCGGCGCCAGGCCTTCGTTGCCCTTGACCACGTCGGCCTGCCACACGACCAGCTTGTGCTCGCCCACGGCGCAGAAGGCACCTGGGTAAGGTTGGGTCACGGCGCGCACCAGGTTGAACAGTTCCTCAGCCGGTTTTTTCCACTCCAACTTGCCATCGGCAGCGGTGCGGCGACCGAAGTACGTGGCCTGGCTTTCATCCTGGGCGGTTTCCGCCAGTTTGCCTTGGGCCAGTTGCGGCAGGGCGTCGCGCAGCAGGTTGCTGGCGGCGTCGCGCAGTTTGGCGTGCAGGGTCAGGCCGGTGTCGCTGCGCTCGATGATGACTTTCTGCTGGGCCAGGATCGCGCCGGCATCGGCACGCTTGACCATGCGGTGCAAGGTCACGCCGGTTTCGGTTTCACCGTTGACCAGCACCCAGTTGGCCGGGGCGCGGCCACGGTATTTAGGCAGCAACGAGCCGTGCAGGTTGAACGCGCCTTTGCGCGCCGTGGCCAGCAGCGGCTCGCTCAGCAGGTTGCGGTAGTAGAACGAGAAGAGGTAGTCCGGGTTCAGCTTGGCGATGCGCTCGATCCACAGCGGGTGGTTGGCGTCTTCCGGAGCGTGCACCGGGATACCATTGCGCGCGCACAACTGGGCGACGGAACCGTAGAAGTTGTTTTCCTTCGGGTCATCGGCATGGGTGAACACAGCGGCAATGTCGTAACCGGTATTGAGCAGCGCTTCGATGCCTGCACAACCAATATCGTGATACGCGAATACAACAGCTTTTGAACTCATGTTTAGACCTGATCAGCAGAAGTAGAGGTATGGGAGGACACCAGGCCGTCAACGACGACCACGGGAGCCGGTGCTGCCGGTTGGTTGCGCAGCACTTTTTCGATAAAGAAGCGCGGGCGGGCACGCACGTCGCTGTACATGCGGCCCAGGTATTCACCCAGCAGGCCCATGCCGATGAACTGGCCGCCGGTAAAGACGAACAGCACGGCGAACAGCACGAACAAGCCGTCGCCGGCCCAGTCGGCACCGAAAGCCAGGCGCATGACGATCAACGCGAAGGCAAACAGCATGCCCAGCGCCGCCAGGCTGAAGCCGACGATGGACAGCAGGCGCAGCGGGGTGGTGGTCATGCACGTCAGCAGGTCGAACATCAGGCTGATCAGGCGCATGGCGCTGTATTTGGATTCGCCGTGCTCACGCTCGGCGTGGTGTACCAGGATCTCGGTGGTGTGACGGGCAAAGCCGTTGGCCAGGATCGGGATAAAGGTGCTGCGTTCGCGGCAGGCGAGCATCGCGTCGACGATGGTGCGGCGGTAGGCGCGCAGCATGCAGCCGTAGTCGGTCATGGCCACGCCGGTGGAGCGCTGCACGGCCAGGTTGATCAGGCGCGACGGCCAGCGGCGGAAGGCCGAGTCCTGGCGATTGTTGCGCACGGTGGCGACCACGTCGTAGCCCAGGGCGGCTTGTTCGACCAGGCGCGGAATTTCTTCGGGCGGGTTTTGCAGGTCCGCGTCGAGGGTGATCACCACGTCGCCTCGGCATTGCTCGAAACCGGCCATGATCGCTGCATGCTGGCCGTAGTTACGGTTGAGGATCACCGCCACCACGTTGCTGCCGTCTTCAGCGGCGGCGTCCTCCAGCAGTTGGGCTGAATTGTCGCGGCTACCGTCATCGACCAGGATGATTTCGTATTCGTAGGCCAGTTGCTTGCAGGCTGCGGTGGTACGGCGCAGCAATTCAGGCAGGCTCTCTTGTTCGTTGTAGACCGGGATTACGATCGACACGCAATGAATAGGGTAGGGTTTCAAAGATTCATGACCTCGGGGTTAGAGCAACTTGGAGCGTGAAAACAGCAGCAATCATTGGGCGAAAGTCCAGACCGCAGATTAAAAAAACGGCGCCAAAGGTGAAGCGTAATCAAGAGGTTAGACGATATAGCGCGGTTTGCTATGAAGTACTGCGCTAAAGATTAAGCGTAAAAATGTGGAACAGATATGAAAGGCAGATGAAAAACTCGTTTATTTGACAGGTAGACAGCTAGGGTTCAGCTAAACAACTAGGGGCCTGTAGGCTTTAGTTGGCTGGCGAAATGGGAACTGTTTGTAGGACGTTTGGTTTAACGTGGACGCGCACGCTCGGCCAGGAAATTTAAGTGAAGAATCTTCTCTGCAATGCGTCCCAAGTGCCGGTAAAGTAAGCCGTCTCTTGCCAGGGTGATCGGATGAATAGCGTGCAGCTTTTACGCGGCCAGTTGCGGCCTGCTTTGATGGGATCGTTGATCGGGTTGTTGATGAGCGTGGCGTGTGTCACGACGGTCCAGGCCGATGACGGGGTGGCGCTCACCAGCATTGACCAGGTGCCGGACGGTGTTGAAGTACGCGGCAAGCAGATCGCCGCCTATACCTGGGACGATAAACAAGGCAAGAACCTGCTGGTGCTCGCCGAGCAAATCAGCGAGCGCGACGACGACGGCACTCAGTCGGCGTTCGTGTATGCGGCCCAGTACCTGATCGACGGCAACCGCCCCAAGCGCGTGTGGATGCTCTACGACGATGTGCAGCATTGCGAATTCGACGCCTCGCTGCGCTTTGACCGGGCCGCGACAAAGGTCACCGACCTCACCGGCGATGGCATCACCCAGGCCACGGTGGGCTATTCGCGCACCTGCACCAGCGATGTCAGCCCCAATGAGTTCAAGCTGATCATGCATGTCGGCAAGTCGCAGAAGTACCGTCTGCGCGGTGTCGACCGGGTCGGCGCGGCCTGGTGGGACGAAGAGGCCGGGGCCTTGCGTGGCATGCCGCTGCCCAAGGATTGCAGCGTGGCCGGGCAACAGGCGCTGGTCAGCCAGTACAAGGAACAGGGCACCGAGTTGCCGTTGCCGGGGTGTTATGGCGACGAGAGAGACTTCGCCAAGGCGCCTGAGGCGTACCTGACGTTCATGCGTCAGCACTGGTTCGCCCTAATGCAGAAGCAGGACAGCGAATGGAGCCAGACCCAGGTTCAGCCCCAGGAGCCTACTGAGGAAGACGACACGGCCCCATGATTTTGTGCGAAGGCTGGCACTGGGTTAGACTCGGCCTTCGCCAATTCACTAAATAGCTCGATTAAACAAAGGCTTGTTCGAGTTATTTAATCCAAAGGCTGATCTACCTTGACTGAGTCTATCCGCAACCCGCTGACCCTTTACCTCACCCGCCTGGCACCCTCAAGCCAACTGACCATGCGCTACGTGCTGCAAGATGCGGCCGACCGCCTGGGCTTCGAAGACATCAACCTCGAAGACATCGACTGGCACCTGCTGCAACCCGAACACGTGATCGCCCTGGTCGCCGCCTTGCGCGAAGACGGCTATGCGCCCAATACCTCGTCGTTGTACGTGAATGCCGTGCGCGGGGTGATGAACGAAGCCTGGCGCCTGAACCTGATCAGCCAGGAACACCTGTTACGCATGCGCACCGTCAAGGCCACGCCGGGCTCGCGCCTGGGCCAGGGCCGCAACCTGCGGCGCAGCCTGATCCGCGAAATGATGGAAGTCTGCGCCGCCGACCCACGCCCCCAGGGCCTGCGGGATGCAGCGGTGATCGGCATTCTGTACGGCTCGGGCATGCGCAAGTCTGAGTCGGTCAACCTTGACCTGGCGCAGATCAATTTCGAAGAACGCAGCCTGCGGGTAATCGGCAAGGGTAACAAGGAGCTGATCAAATACGCACCGGACTGGGCATTCGCCAAGCTGCAGGCGTGGCTTACCTTTCGGCGTGATCAACTCAAGGACGGTGAGCAGGATGACAACTTCCTGTTCAACCGCATCCGCCGTGGCAGCCACATCACCCGTGAACGCATCACCAAACATGCGATTTACTACATTGCCCGCCAACGCGGCGAGCAAGTAGGCGTGAAGATCATGCCCCATGACTTCCGCCGCTCGTTCATCACACGGGTTATCGAGGAGCATGACCTGTCGATTGCGCAGAAACTGGCGCACCACACCAACATCCAGACCACCGCCAGCTATGACGTGCGCGACGACAATGAGCGGCGGCGCGCGGTGGATCGGTTCGACCTGTAGGATTGGCGAATGCAATCCGCGGCAAACCAGCCCCCACACGTACCTGCTCTTGCTTCAACCACTTAGGTCGGCTACCAGGCCGCCGTGCTCTTGCTTTTGATC
>NZ_LKEG01000055.1:0-11517 GCF_001645105.1 Pseudomonas marginalis | reverse complement strand
TTGGGGCGAAGCGTTTTTGGTTACTTTTGGCGCTCTTCCAAAAGTGACCCGCCGTAAGGGCGGAACCCATTTCAGCCGTTACCCAAACAACGGATATGTACTCCGTCTGATCCAAATCCCGGTCAGCTATGAGGCCGCCTTCGCAGACAAGCCAGCCCCACAGTGAGGCATTAGAGGATCGGCTTACCGCCAGTCACCGCATAACGCGAACCCGAAATGTAGCTGGCCTCATCCGACGCCAACAGCACATAAATCGGCGCGACTTCCACCGGTTGCCCCGGACGCCCCAGCGGGGTTTCGCTGCCAAAGCTCTTCACGTCCTCATCCGGCATCGTCGCCACAATCAGGGGCGTCCAGATCGGCCCCGGTGCCACACTGTTGACCCGAATACCTTTGCTACCGAGCAACTGCGCCAAGCCACCGGTGAAGTTGGCAATCGCGCCTTTGGTGGCGGCATAGGCCAGCAGCGTCGGCTTGGGCATGTCGGAGTTGACCGAACTGGTGTTGATGATCGAACTGCCGGCCTTCATATGTGGCAAGGCCGCCTTGCAGAGGCGAAACATCGCCGTGATGTTGATATCGAAGGTTTTCACCCATTCCTCGTCCTCGATTTCCTCGAGGGTTTCGTGGCTCATCTGGAACGCGGCATTGTTCACCAGCACGTCGATGCGGCCGAACTGCTCGACTGTTTTGTCCACCAACGACTGACACACGCTTTTCTGCGCAATATCACCCGGCAGCAACAGGCATTGGCGACCGGCTTCTTCGACCCAGCGTGCGGTTTCCTGGGCATCCTCATGCTCATCCAGATAAGCGATGGCCACGTCGGCGCCTTCACGGGCAAAGGCGATGGCCACGGCGCGCCCGATGCCGCTGTCGGCCCCGGTGATCAGGGCGATCTTGTTGGCGAGTCGGCCGGAGCCCCTGTAGCTTTTCTCGCCGCAATCGGGATACGGGTCCATTTTTTTCTGCGTACCCGGAACAGCTTGAGCTTGAGGGGCGAAGGGTGGGCGAGGGTAATCAGTCATATCAATCTCCATAGGTGTGCAAAGGGGCTATGGGATTAGTAGTTACCCGCTAGTCGATAGTTGTAACGGATGCCGTCGAAGCCCGACGAGTGGTTAGCTTTGAGCTTTTGCAAAAACGGTATTTCCACTGCCCAACGATGGTCACCCGCGCGGGATTTATCCGTGGGCGTACCTGGCTCAATTGGGCAGCGATCAGGAGGAGGGCGGGGCACTCGCCAAGTGAGCCGGTAGACGACGCAGCGTCCACAGTGTAGTGAGCATCGCCGCGATGCCACACAGTGCGATTCCGATCAACATCGGCGCGGGTGTGTGATCGGCGAACACGCCGACCAGGGTCATGGACACTGCGGCGGTAATCATCTGGATCGCCCCCAGCAAGGCCGAGGCAGAACCGGCCACTGCGCCGTGATCCTCCAGTGACAACACCCCGGCCGCCGGCAACAGCAAACCGAGAAAACCGAAGCCGATAAACAGCATCGTCATCATCAAGGCCAAGCTATCGACCCATAGCGTGGTGGTCGCGAGCACGGCCATCACCGCGGCCACCGCCACCACCGACCCACGAATCAGCGGCGCCAGGCCAAAGCGCGCGCTGAGGCGTGCAGTGAGTTGGCTCATGGCGAAGAACGAGGCGGCATTCAGGGCAAACCCCAGGCTGAATTGCGTGGGTGTCAGGCCGTAATGCTCGATGTACACGAACGGCGCGCTGCCGATAAACACGAAGAAGGTCGCCAGGCCAAAACCGCACACCACCGACAAGCCAATGAATACCGGATCACGCAGCAACGCGCCATAGCTGCTGAAGGCGTTGCCCAAGGTCTTGCCCAGCCGACGTTCGGCCGGGTGGGTTTCGGGCAATTGCACGATGGTCATCACCAGGCACGCCACCGCGACGACCGCCAGCACGGCAAATACTTCACGCCAGCTCCACAGCGCGATCACCAGGCTGCCGGCGAGCGGCGCAAGGATCGGCGAGACACTCATCACCAGCATCAACAAGGCCATCAATTTTGCCGCTTCATGCCCGGTGTACAGGTCCCGCACGATAGCCCGGGGAATCACCATGCCTGCGCACGCACCGAACGCTTGCAGCGCACGAAAGGCGATCAGTGATTCGATGGTCGGCGCCAAGGCACATCCGACGCTGGCTACGGCAAAAATAACCAGGCCGGCATAGATCGGCGGTTTACGCCCGAATACATCACTGATCGGCCCGTAGAACAGCTGGCACACACCGATGATGACAAAGAACACGGTGAGGCTCATTTGTACCAACGCCGGTGAGGCCAGCAGGCTCGCGCCCAGCGTCGGCAGGGCCGGCAGGTAGATGTCGATGGCAAAGGGGCCGACGGCGGTGATCAAGCCCAGCAGCAGGGCGAGGTGGGCGATACTTCGAGACATGGGCAGTTCCGGGTGGAGCAAGGGTCGGTCAGCTTAAGGGATCCGCGCAGATCCGCAAACTTAGGCTTCAATAAGCTGTACGCGTTGCCGATAACATGACCAGCGGGGCTTCTACGGTTGGCATCCCAACCGGCTGACCAGGCATGGGGATATATGCATGACGATCAAACTACGCTTGATGCTGTTGATTACGACCGGGTTGCTCACGGCCTTGATCATGAGCTTGACCGGTTACCTGGGGAATAACCGGATGGGCGACGCCGTGCAGGACAGCGAGGTCAGCATGACCGTGCTGCGCAACCATATGGAAGCCGACATGATGCACGATGCGCTGCGCGCCGACGTGCTGTCGGCCATGCTGGTCGGCCTGGGTAAAAGCACCAGCACCAAGGCCGAAGTCAACAGCTCGCTCAAGGAACACGCCGAGCACTTTCGCCAGGTGTTGGCGGACAACCTCAAGCTGCCGCTGGACGATACGCTTAAGGCCAACCTGGAAAAAATCAAACCCAGCCTGGAAAGCTACATCGCCGCGGGTGAGCGTATCGTCACCCTCGCGCTGGACAATCCCGAAGCCGCGCGTGCTGAACTGGATACGTTCAATACCGCGTTCACCCGCCTGGAAGAGCAAATGGCGACGCTGAGCGAGCTGATCGAAAACAACACCCAGCAAACCAGTGTGGGCACTCGGCAGACCATCAGCAACGCCAACCTCACCCTGGGTGCGGTGTTGATCGCCAGTCTTTTGCTGCTGTTGGCCCAAGGCCGCTGGGTCATGCTCAGCATCATGGGGCCGCTGCAAATGGCCAGCCGCATTGCCGACAGCATCGCCCATGGCAACTTGAGTGAGCCGATTGTCGAACCCCGCCGCAAGGACGAAGCCAGCGCATTGATTCGCAGCCTCGCCACGATGCAGCGGGATCTGCGCGGCATGATCGAAGTGGTGCGCAGCAACGCGCAAGGGGTCAATGGCATGAGCGAACAACTCAGCCACGGCTGCCATGAAGTGGCCGGCAGCAGCCAGCAGCAAAGCTCAGCGGCCACGACCATGGCCGCCGCTGCGAGTGAAATGACGGCGAGTATCGAGGAAATCACCCGGCATGCCGGACGCGCACTCGAGATGGCGAACCAGGCCGAAACCTTGGCCAAGGACGGCGGGCGGGTGATTCATCAGGTGGTCAGTGACATGGACGGCATTGCGCGCTCCGCTCAGCAATCCGCCCAGGTGATCCGCACGCTGGACAAGGAGTCCGAGGCGATCTTCAGCATTATCCAGGTGATCAAAGGGATCGCCGACCAAACCAACCTGTTGGCCTTGAATGCCGCGATCGAAGCCGCACGCGCCGGTGAGCAGGGCCGCGGGTTTGCCGTGGTCGCTGATGAAGTACGCAGCCTCGCCGGGCGTACCAGCGCCTCGACCCAGGAAATTGCCAGCATGGTCGGCCGCATCCAGCAAAGCACGCGGGAAGCCGTCACCAGCATGGAGGAGGGCGTTGCTCAAGTGGATAAGGGCATGGCGGTGACCGCCGAGGTGGAGCGGGCGATCCGCGAGATCCTCCAGGCCACCTTGAATACCACGGAAATGGTCAACGATATCTCCCGCACTATCGGTGAGCAGAGCCTGGCCAGCAATGAAATTGCCCATCAGGTGGAGATGATTGCGGGCATGTCGCAGAACAATAGCCGGGTGATCGCCACGACGGCGTCGACCACGGACGAGTTGTCCAACCTGGCAGGCAAGCTGTCGCAGTCTGTTGATCGGTTTAGATTGTAACCTATTGATTTAACTCAACTAAATAGTCATTTAGTTGAGTTGGCTGTCGGGGCAGGGGGCTCACGGTTGGGCGAGGGCAGACGTACGTCGTTCGGCGATGCGCTCAACTGTTTGCATATGTTCCGTGCCCCATTGGCACAGCGCACCCAGCGCCGTGGCCAGGGACTGCCCGAAGGGCGTCAGGGAATATTCGACTTTAGGCGGTATTTCCTGGAAATCCACCCGGGCAATGATCTCATCGCGCTCCAACTCCTTGAGTTGCTGGATCAGTACCTTATCGGTCACGCCGCCAATCGCGCGTCTTAATTCGCCATATCGATGAACGTTTTGGGCCAGATTGAACAGAACCAGTGGCTTCCATTTACCACCAATCATCGCCAGGGCGGCTTCGAGACCACAGTTAAATGAGTTGTTGGCCATCAGGATAAAGGCTCCAGGGGGTACTTACTAAAAGGTGCATACTATTCAAAAGAATAGCGTAGATCTACAGTTGGGCCTCAACATTCTTTGGAGTTCATCATGAACAGGCTCAACGGCAAAATTGCAGTGGTTACCGGCGGCAACAGCGGCATCGGCCTGGCAACCGCCATTCGCTTTGCGGCTGAAGGCGCACAGGTGGTGATCGTCGGTCGCCGGCAGGAAGAACTGGACAAGGCGCTACACCTGATCGGCGCTGACGCCATCGCCATACAAGGTGACATTTCAAGACTGGACGACCTCGAGCGCATTTTCACTCAAGTCAAAGCCGATAAAGGCCGAGTTGACATACTGTTCGCCAACGCAGGCCTGGGAGATTTCCAGCCGATCGGATCGATCACTGAGGAGTCGTTTGACCGTACATTCGGCATCAACGTCAAAGGCACGCTGTTTACCGTGCAGGCGGCGTTGCCACTCATGCACGCCGGCAGCTCAGTGATCCTGACCGGTTCGACCACAGGCACCATGGGCACACCGGCGTTTAGCGTATACAGCGCCACCAAGGCGGCGCTGCGTAATTTCGCCAGGAGCTGGGCACTGGATCTGAAAGGCACGGGGATTCGCGTCAACGTACTTTCACCCGGGCCGATCTCGACACCGGGTCTTGACCTGGCGCTTTCAGGCACGGGACAAAAGGAAGCAATCATCGACGACATGACTGCGCAGCTTCCATTGGGTCGTATCGGCAAGCCTGAAGAAGTTGCAGCAGCAGCGTTGTTCCTGGCATCGGATGAGAGCAGCTTCATGACAGGCAGTGAAATGTTTGTTGATGGGGGCTTTGCTCAGGTTTGAGTCAGATAGGGGTTTTGTCTGTTGAAATCTGACGGGCACTACCCCTGATTACGCAGTATTGTATTACGCATAATGTATATTATGTTAAATCAAGTATTACGTTATACACGTCACCCAGCTATTTTTTGTATCTGCGCAACCACCTGCTTGACGGCGTCTTCGATCGTGCCTTCATTACGGCACAACACCCAGCCCTGATCCGCAGCCGCCTGCTCGAACATCTCTGTACACGCGACATGCTCTGTGTGCTTGCGGATCACCGTCCCGCCCAGTCCTCGCGACCGTGCAGTTGCTCTTGCCCAGGAAATATCCGGCGCGGTGACAACGCCAACATGCAGGTCCGGCACTCGCACGTCTCGCTCCAGGTTCAACCGCAGAATCTCTGCAAACGGGATGGTGTGTCGAAACGCAGCATCAGACGGATACCAGCGATCAATCAGGATAATGCTGTGCAACGGTTGCTGAGTCAGCACGTTCCGCGAAATCCAGCGACGACTCTCGGCAAAGCGCTCACACACAGCCCATTCCAGATCCCGTGAGGGATTTCTGGCAAGTTCATTAACCAGGGCCATGGTTTCCTTCCTGTAGGGATCGCTTTTTCTCTCGCAAAGTCGGATAACTTTCTTGTTGTCCGCCCTCAGCGCTGCCGTTACTGCCTCCAACAGCGTGGTTTTGCCGGTGCCTTTGGGCCCATCCAGAGAAACAAAAAGCCCAGAATTCATTTTTCACCCAGCTATCGAGACAAGGATGACCACTCTAACGGCATTTTCAGCTGTCCACGCCCCATGTACTTTCACACGTCCCAAACCGTAAGCCCACTATCCACGCGCCAGCCCCTTCCCTAATGCTGAAACGTCATCATCTCCCCTTCGCCCGCATGTTAATCTCGCCCCACCACGAATAGACATTGATCGTCACAAGACGATGACCAGAACCAGGAAAGCCCATGCCAAAGATTTCTCACTCAGCCCTGCGCCGCACATTCCGTGAATTGCTTGCCACCCCAACCTGCGTTGAAACCGCTTCCGTCTTTGACCCGATGTCGGCGCGTATCGCCGCTAACCTGGGTTTCGAAGTCGGCATCCTCGGTGGCTCCGTTGCCTCGTTGCAGGTATTGGCCGCACCCGATTTCGCGCTGATCACGCTGAGTGAGTTCGTCGAACAAGCCACCCGTATAGGTCGCGTTGCCCAACTGCCGTTCATTGCCGACGCCGACCACGGCTACGGCAATGCCCTTAACGTGATGCGCACCGTCGAGGAGCTTGAGCGTGCCGGTGTGGCCGCCTTGACCATTGAGGACACGCTGCTGCCTGCGCAGTTCGGGCGTAAATCCACTGACCTGATCTCCATTGAAGAAGGCATCGGCAAGGTCCGCGCCGCGCTGGAAGCGCGTGTTGATCCAGAACTGTCGATCATTGCCCGCACCAATGCTGGCGTGTTGCCGACTGAAGCGGTTATCGAGCGCACCCTGGCTTATCAGAAAGCCGGTGCCGATGGGATTTGTATGGTGGGTGTGGCTGACTTCGAGCACCTCGAGCAGATCGCGGAGAACCTGACGGTGCCGCTGATGCTGGTGACGTATGGCAACCCTAAACTGAATGACGCCAAGCGTCTGGCCAGCCTCGGTGTGCGTGTAGTGGTTGCTGGTCACGGCGCCTACTTTGCCGCGATCAAGGCGACCTACGACAGCCTGCGTGCTCAGCGCCAGTTGACCCATAGCACCGATAACTTGAGCGCTACCGAGCTGACCCACACGTACACCTTGCCGGAAAACTACGTGGCTTGGGCTGAAGAGTTCATGGACGTCAAAGAGTAAGACTCAAACCGGAACGAGGGGTGCAATGCCCCTCCTTTTCCGATAACGACCTCATCGACAACGTCATCCAACCCACCTGGCAACCTCGGAAACAGACGTTGAAGCCATCACTGCCCTCCTCCTCAAGCCATTGCTGCATCGTGTCGGCGATCCCAGCCCAATAATCAAACGTGGGTCGAAATGAGCGGCCGGGAAAACAGCTGCGTCACGCTGACGATATGCGGTGGCTTTTCCAATATCGACTTCGTACTTTTCCCACACCTGAAGATGAGCGCCTTCGCGTAAGGTCACCTTGGCTGGAAAACCGCTACCTACGACACCGCAGGAACACCTTCGGCGCTGATGTCGACGAGCAGTACGGGGGCTAAAACTTCGTCGGTTCCCACGTATTTCGGAGGGTGCTTTGGACATCCATAGCCGGTGATTCCAAGCCAAGCGGCTTAAAGGAATAGCCTTTGAATAGACCTCTAGAAAAGGACAGCACCATGCCAACGGCACACAGCGAAGGCGATCCAAGCACTCGCCATAACCCTCATTTACCGCCCACACCCCTGATCATTCCCGAGCTTGAGCTTCCTTTCGCCGGTCCGTCACCACGTGCCGACGGTGATCGATTGCGCATGCATGCGCTCGCTTGGGCGCAGCAATACGGCTTGATCGGCCGGCGCGGCGCACACCGGCTGAGCACCACTGCGCTGCTTGATCTGGGGATCGCGTTATGTGGGGCCGCTCCCACACCTCGAGCCGAGACCCTGGTGTGCTGGTATCTGTGGGCGCTCATTCTCGATGACCGCATCGATGACGGACCCTGGGCGGAAAACGGCGCGTTGGCGTGTTTCGTCACGGCGGTGCAGGCGGTGATCGAGGATGACAGTGCTGATCGGTCGGGTGGAACCCACCGATTTGATGACCCCATGCTCGTGGCCTTGGTGGATGATCTGTGGCCGCGAACCCGCTGCTGGGGTGACGAGCGTTGGCGGCAGAGGCTCACCGGGCATTTGCTCGGGCATTTGCGAGCGCAGGCACAGTTGGTACGCATACGGGAAACGGACAGCACCCTCACGTTGGCAGAGTATCTGCCGTTGCGTCGGGATTCGTTCGGCGCACTGTTCTTCTTTGACCTGATCGATGCGGCCGAAACCCTCGACCCGTACCAGCACTCAGCAGACATCGAATGGTGGAACGGGCTGCGTGAACATGCTGCCAATATCATTGCCTGGACCAACGATATTCATTCGATTGCCAAAGATGTGGTGTGTGGTGAGCGCTTCAACCTGGTGTCCATACTCGCGGACGCCGCCGGCACCGACTGGCCTACCGCCATCGAATCCGCCCAACAGAGGGTGAATACGGCGGTCGCGGAGTTCACTGCGCAAGCGGCTCGCCCGGCCGATCACCCGCCGGGCGCTGCGACCGACCCGGATCGGCTGCGCCAGGTCGTCCGGGCGGCGGGCGACTGGCACCGGAGCGTTTCTCGCTATCACCTGCATGCCGCCGACGCTACGGCGCAGGCCAATCGGGAAGTGGACCTGAAACGCACCCCTCCGACCCTGAAATCCCGGCAGTTCGAAATCGATCCCTACCCTTTGTATGAGCGTTTACGTACCACGCTACCGATCGTGTACGACGAACCTACGGATGTGTGGCTGGTCAGTCGGCATGTGGATGTCAAAGCCGCATTGACCCATCCTGGTGCGAGCAGTAACAACTACGCGTGGCAGATCGGACCGCTGTTGGGGCACACAATTGTCGCTATGGATGGCTGCGAACACGCTCAGCACCGGGCGTTGCTCAGCCCATCGTTCCGCAGCAAGGCCCTCGCCGTGCTCGAAGCCTCCATCACTGCGGTGACCCGCGACTTGCTGGCGCAGATGCAAGGCCGACCCCAGGTAGAGCTGATTGCCGATTTCACCGCAGCGCTGCCGGTTCGGGTGATGGCGCGTGTGCTGGGACTCCCGGCTGAAACCCGAGAGCAGGTGGCGCAGTTGAAGAACTGGTGCTCCATAGGGTTTGCCTACATGGGCAACTATCGACAGGACCCGGCGCTGTTGACCGGTGGGTTATCCAACCGAGACAGTTTCTACGACTTCATCCAGCCGCACATTGACGCGCGCCGCGCCGAACCCAGAGACGATTTGATCTCGCAGCTCCTGGCAGCGCGAATTGACGATCAGCCGTTGTCGGAAACATTCGTCCGGGCCTACTGCGCGATCCTGATGACTGCAGGCAGCGAGACCAGCCACGGCGCCCTGGCAAATCTCCTTGTCAACCTGCTGAGCGAGCCCGGCGTCAAAGCGGCGGTAATGGCGGATCCAGGCTTGATGGACAATGCACTCACCGAAACCCTGCGTCGCAACCCTCCTCTGCAACTCATACTCCGGGAAGCCCGTGAACCGCTGGAACTGCCTTCTGGAACGATTCCCTCCGGCGCGACCCTGGCTTGCCTGATCGGTTCGGCCAACCGTGACCCGGATCAATTCACCGACCCGGACACCTTCAATATGTCGCGCCCCCATCAATCGACAAGTCATTTCGCCTTCGGCGCGGGGCGTCATTTCTGCCTGGGATCCCTGCTGGCACGCATGGAGATCACGATCGGCGCTCGCCTGCTGCTACAGACCTTTCCGAACATGCGCTGGGCGCCGGGCTTCCAGCCCACTGAACGCGGATTCCTCAATCGCGGTCCCGACCGGCTGGTGGTCTCACTATGAACACTACTGACGCCGTCGAGAACCCCGACTACACCCGCAGCTGTCTGGGCGATCAACACGCCGGCCAATTGGCACGGCTGCGCACCCTGGAATCTGTGTTTGATCCGTTGAGTCACGCGGTTTTTGATCAGCTCGATCTTCCGCCCAAACCTGCCATCCTGGATCTAGGCGCCGGTGCCGGATCGCTGGCAGGCTGGCTGACCAAGCGATATCCCAACGCGGTGGTCACCGCCACCGACATAGATACGCGATTCCTGGTCGATGTACCTGGCATCCAGGTGGTCACCCATAATGCTGCGACCGACGATTTCCCGGCTGCCTCCTTTGATGTGGTGCACGCTCGGGCGCTGCTGTGTCATCTCACCGAACGCGATGACATAGTGACGCGCGCCCTTACCTGGATCCGCCCCGGCGGCTGGCTGGTGATCGAAGACGTGAGTCTGCAACCGAGCTTGAGGACGGCGAACCCATTGTTCCGAAAAGTAGCCCAGGCAGGCATCGCTCTTCTGGCGCAGTCCATTGGTTCCGACATGCTTTGGGCCGATACGCTTCCCCGCCAGTTACGTGAACGCGGACTCTCAAACATTGCGCACCGTAGCCTTGAAGGCCAAATCGGCGACAACAGCCCAGCCGATACGTTCTGGGCCGCAACCACGGCACAGGCGGGTCCAGCGCTGCTGAGGCTCGGGCTACTCACCCAGAATGACCTTGATGCCATGGCTGAATTGCGCGCTGATCCAGCGTTCACCGACGCCGCTTTGACATTAATCAGTGCCTGGGGACAAGTCCCCTGACATGAGTAGAAACGCGTAAACGCTGCGCGGCGCGCGGACGGGTGCGTAACTGCAGGGAAGGAATACAGAATGAACAATGATGTCGTGTTAGTTGACGCACAGGATGTACCGATAGGTGTCTATGACAAACGCGCTGCACACTTGGGCGCAGGAAGGCTTCATCGCGCATTTTCGGTTCACCTGATCGATAGCGATGGGCGTCATCTGCTTCAACGTCGTGCTGCCGGTAAAATGCTCTGGCCAGGCTTCTGGTCAAATGCTTGCTGCAGTCATCCGGCGCCTGGCGAAAGCATTCTGGATGCCGCGTCCCGTCGTTTGCATGAAGAATTAGGTGTCTCTGCTGCCTGCCGCTTTCTCTATAGTTTTGAGTACCATGCCAGTTTTGGTGAGATCGGTTCGGAACACGAATTTTGCCATGTACTGGTTGCTCAATCTGACGCTACGGTCTCGCCAGTGATTGAAGAAGTCAGCGAGACGCAGTGGTGGACCCGCGCCGAGATAAACGCCCAACTTTCAGAACCACACGTGCAATTCACACCTTGGTTTCGAATGGAATGGCATCACCTGCTGTCCGAGCACCCTTCTTTCGATACTCCCGCCTTGCAGGAATAAATGAACGCCTCCCAGTTGTCCTATGGCGAGGGAGCTGAACTGGTCAAGTAATCTTGGACACTGATTACGGTTCACGCCGCCAACCTTTCCTTCACGACCGGCGACCTGTAGTCGT
>NZ_LKEG01000054.1 GCF_001645105.1 Pseudomonas marginalis | reverse complement strand
CAGTTGATCATGCGCTTTTCGTCGACGGCGACGCGGGCGGCGGAGCCTTCGAGTTCGGCGAGGCCTTCGGCGACGTCGAGTTTGTCGAGGGCGGCCTTGGCGCGCACGATGGCGGCGGAGTCACTGGCGGTGACGGCGCGGGCTTCGATGGCGGCGGCGGCGCCGGCACCGTCGAGGCGGTCCATGTTGGCTTCGGTGGCGTGGCCGGCGTTGGCGCCTTTGGTGGCTACTTCGCCGTCTTCTTCTTTGTCGAATTCGTCCCAGCTCAGCATGACGTGTCGTCTCCTGCGTGAGGGCTCAAGGTGCCCGTGTGAAACCGGATGGTTGGGTGTTCACACGGCCCCAAGGCCGCGGTGGATCTTAAGGAATCGTTTGTTGCAGCAGCTAGCGCAGGCATTAAACGCAATAGGGTAACGGGTGCTCTGCGTGAGGCTTGAGGGGCGGAGCGGTAGGTGCTTGCTCCAGCGGAGGCCTCAGGTCTGGCTCTTCATCCCTGTGTAAAGGGATATTGCAGGCCCGATTTACCCGCGCATTGTAGGGGAAAAAAACCGGTTTGTGTTGAGGCGGATAGTCACGGAGGCGGGCCCGAATGGCGTGTTTTTCGGCCAGAGTGCGGGTTTATAAGGCTTTGCTGCGGTTGGATTTTTTTGACGGGCGGCGGGATGTTTTTTGTAGGGCGGGGAGAGGAGTGGTGAGTCAGGCTTTATAGGGGGGGTGTGGCGGCTATTGCTATCGGGGGCCCGCTCCCACATTTGGGCGGTGTCGTGCTTCGGGTCGGTTCTTGGCCGCAAGATCGATTTCTTGCGGCGACCAAGATCCGAGTTGAATCTAAATAACCAAGTTATTACCCGTTAGAGCAACCATTGCCCATCACATGGTAATTAAGAATATGACGCTGACCTTGTGAGTCTTCGTATTCCATCTTTACCGGTACAACTTCGCACACTTCCGGAATGTTGCTCATGGACAGTACTTTTGCTACGTCCAGATGGGTGCTGTAAGTGTAGTCCTCAACGACCGGGGTGTTGCGGCCAGTTACGTCAGTCGGGGCTTCGTCGGCCAGGGCGGCGGTGGCGCACAGGCTGCTGAGGGCCATAACTACTAAAGCTTTCATTTCTCTATTTACCTTCTTCAGGGCGAAAGGGGTCACGGGGCCCTTGTGAGGCCACGTGTGTAACTTAAGAGTTGGGAAGTTCGGATTAACGTTGCCTTCGTGGGGGCTGTTGCGTTGTTAATCACAGTGTCGTGTTGACGGAAGTGATTTTAGGCCCCCGGGTTATATTCATATACCCGTGCTTTTGATAAACACTATTGGCGGTTTTTGTAACAATCCTGTGGTAAAGCTTTTTTCACAAAACCGCAAAGCGCCACGGCCCGCGGGCTAGAGGTGCAGGAGGGGATATCAGGGCAATTTGTAGGGGCTTGTTACTACCATCGTCGAATGGTTCTATAGGCCAGCCCCGGCTACAACAGGGCCATACAACAACAACTATGTCACCGAGGTAAGAAAGATGAGTGCGGCTTCCCTGTACCCCGTTCGCCCCGAAGTAGCAGCCAACACGCTGACCGACGAGGCAACCTACAAGGCCATGTACCAGCAGTCGGTGGTCAACCCCGATGGCTTCTGGCGCGAGCAAGCCAAGCGCCTCGACTGGATCAAGCCTTTCACCACGGTGAAGCAGACTTCTTTCGACGATCACCATGTCGACATCAAGTGGTTTGCCGATGGCACCTTGAACGTTTCCTACAACTGCCTGGACCGTCACCTCGCCGAGCGTGGCGATCAGGCGGCGATCATCTGGGAGGGCGATGACCCTGCCGAGAGCCGCACCATCACCTACCGCGAGCTGCATGAAGAAGTCTGCAAGTTCGCCAACGCCTTGCGTGGCCAGGATGTGCACCGCGGCGATGTGGTGACTATCTATATGCCGATGATCCCCGAAGCCGTGGTCGCCATGCTGGCCTGTACCCGCATCGGTGCGATTCACTCGGTGGTGTTTGGCGGTTTCTCGCCGGAGGCCTTGGCCGGTCGCATCATCGACTGTAAGTCGAAGGTGGTGATCACTGCAGACGAAGGCATCCGTGCCGGTAAGAAAATCCCACTGAAGGCCAACGTCGACGACGCCCTGACCAACCCGGAAACCAGCAGCATCCAGAAGGTCATCGTGTGCAAGCGCACCAATGGCCAGATCAAGTGGAACCAGCATCGCGACATCTGGTACGAAGACCTGATGAAAGTGGCGGGCACCGTGTGTGCGCCCAAAGAGATGGGCGCCGAAGAAGCGCTGTTCATCCTCTACACCTCTGGCTCCACCGGCAAGCCCAAGGGCGTGCAGCACACCACCGGCGGCTACCTGTTGTATGCGGCCCTGACCCATGAACGTGTGTTCGACTACCGCCCAGGCGAAATCTACTGGTGCACCGCCGACGTCGGCTGGGTCACTGGCCACACTTATATTGTCTACGGCCCGCTGGCCAATGGCGCGACCACCTTGCTGTTCGAAGGCGTGCCGAACTACCCGGATATCACGCGGGTGGCGAAGATCGTCGACAAGCACAAGGTCAATATCCTCTACACCGCCCCGACCGCGATCCGCGCGATGATGGCTTCCGGCACCGCCGCTGTTGAAGGCGCCGATGGCAGCAGCCTGCGTTTGCTCGGTTCGGTGGGTGAGCCGATTAACCCAGAGGCGTGGGACTGGTACTACAAGAACGTCGGCCAATCCCGTTGCCCGATCGTCGACACCTGGTGGCAGACCGAAACCGGCGGCAACATGATGAGCCCATTGCCGGGCGCGCATGCGCTCAAACCGGGTTCGGCGGCACGCCCGTTCTTCGGCGTGGTGCCGGCGCTGGTGGACAACCTCGGCAACCTGATCGAAGGCGCCGCTGAAGGTAACCTGGTGATCCTCGATTCGTGGCCAGGCCAGGCGCGTACGCTGTTTGGCGACCATGACCGCTTCGTCGACACCTACTTCAAGACGTTCCGTGGCATGTACTTCACCGGTGACGGTGCGCGGCGTGACGAGGACGGTTACTACTGGATCACCGGGCGTGTGGACGACGTGTTGAACGTGTCCGGCCACCGCATGGGCACCGCCGAGATTGAAAGCGCGATGGTTGCGCACCCGAAAGTTGCCGAAGCGGCCGTCGTCGGTGTGCCGCACGACATCAAAGGGCAGGGCATCTATGTGTATGTCACGCTCAAAAATGGCGAAGAGCCGAACGAAGCGCTGCGCCTGGAGTTGAAAAACTGGGTGCGCAAAGAGATCGGGCCGATTGCTTCGCCGGACGTGATCCAGTGGGCGCCGGGCTTGCCGAAGACGCGCTCGGGGAAAATCATGCGGCGGATTCTGCGCAAGATTGCCACGGCCGAGTATGACGGGTTGGGGGATATCTCCACCCTGGCGGATCCGGGCGTGGTGGCGCATTTGATTGAGACGCACAAGACCATGAACGTCGCGTAACGCGGGTTAGTGGGACGAAGCCCCATCCGGCGTGAGTCGGGTGGGGCTTTTTTGTGGGATCTTGAAACCAATGGAGATCAAATGTGGGAGGGGGCTTGCCCCCGATGGCAGTGTGTCAGTGGCCATATTTGGCGCTGGTCCACCGCTATCGGGGGCAAGCCCCTCCCACATGGGATCTGCGCCAGTCAAATAAATATCGGTTTTTCTCGTAGGAGGTTTCTGAATGTTACCGTCGAACGCAAATGTGTAACCTGCCGCCCGAACATGAGGCAATGCGCTACGCCCATGCCCCAAAAAACCGCGTTCCAGACACCCCCACAAATAAGATTAAACGCCACACTTGCCGTGCTAGAAGGGTTTGCGAATAATAGGCCCGCAATTTGCAGCGTCTACAGGTTTAATGTCTTTTGTCTCTGCATAAAATCCAGAGGCTGTCAATGAGTTGGAGCCGCTTTCTCGGTGCTTCTGTAAATTGTTGTCGCATTGAGGAAATATCGGCTTCCGGCCTGTCGTTAGAATGCCGATCACTCGCTCGTCGTCTCCGGTGTGTAACTGGTGTAGGACGCAGCAGCGCAATTCGGTTTCCCTTACGTCGCATCGTGGGCCATGGCTCATACTGCTGTTTTGCCCTATACCGATGGAGTCCCAAGATGAAGAAACTCGTGCTGTTGGGCGCCCTGGCGCTGTCCGTGCTGTCCATGCAGGCTTTCGCTGAAGGTAAGCCTCTGAAAATAGGTATCGAAGCGGCTTACCCTCCGTTTGCTTCCAAAGCGCCCGATGGCAGCATCGTCGGTTTTGACTACGACATCGGCAACGCCCTGTGCAAGCAGATGGACGTGAAGTGCACGTGGGTCGAACAAGAGTTCGACGGCCTGATCCCGGCGCTCAAAGTGCGCAAGATCGACGCGATCCTGTCGTCCATGTCCATCACCGAAGACCGTAAGAAGTCCGTGGACTTCACCAACCGCTATTACCTGAGCCCGGCGCAACTGGTGATGAAGGAAGGCACCACCGTCAGCGACAGCCTGGATGAATTGAAAGGTAAGAAAATCGGCGTGCAACGCGGTTCGATCCACGATCGTTTCGCCAAGGAAGTCCTGGCCCCTAAAGGCGCCACGGTTGTGCCTTACAGCTCGCAGAACGAAATCTACCTGGACGTGGAAGCCGGTCGCCTCGACGGCACCGTGGCTGACGCTACCCTGCTGCAAGACGGCTTCCTGAAAACCCCAGCCGGTAAAGGTTACGCGTTCGTGGGCCCACAGTTCACCGACCCCAAGTACTTCGGCGACGGCATCGGCATCGCTGTACGCAAAGGCGACAAGGAAAACCTGGACCGCATCAACGCAGCCATTGCCGCGATCCGTGCCAATGGTGAGTACAAGAAAATCCAGGACAAGTACTTCGACTTCGATATTTACGGCGCTGACCCTAAGTAAATCGTCGCAACGGTCTGTCCAAAATGGCGCAAGCAACAGAATTCCTGCGGTTTGCGCCATTTTTTCATCCCCCTTTTCGAGGACCTGAATCATGTTGAAAGGCTACGGGGCCGTCATCCTCGATGGCGCATGGTTGACGCTTCAGCTCGCCTTGTCGTCCATGGCCTTGGCCATTGTTCTGGGTCTGATCGGGGTCGCGTTACGCCTGTCGCCGGTGCGCTGGTTGGCCTGGCTGGGTGACTTGTACTCCACGGTGATCCGCGGGATTCCGGACCTGGTGCTGATCCTGCTGATTTTCTACGGCGGTCAGGACCTGCTCAACCGCGTCGCGCCGATGCTCGGCTACGACGACTATATCGACTTGAACCCCTTGGCCGCCGGTATCGGCACCCTGGGTTTCATCTTCGGCGCCTACCTGTCGGAAACCTTCCGCGGCGCCTTCATGGCCATTCCCAAGGGCCAGGCCGAAGCCGGCCTTGCGTATGGCATGAGCAGTTTCCAGGTGTTTTTCCGGGTGATGGTGCCGCAGATGATCCGGCTGGCGATCCCTGGGTTTACCAACAACTGGCTGGTCCTCACCAAGGCTACTGCGCTGATTTCGGTGGTGGGCCTGCAAGACATGATGTTCAAGGCCAAGCAGGCGGCAGATGCCACCCGCGAGCCTTTTACCTTCTTCCTCGCAGTGGCGGCGATGTACCTGGTGATCACCAGCGTGTCGTTGTTGGCCCTGCGTTCTCTTGAGAAGCGCTACTCGGTAGGCGTAAGGGCGGCTGATCTATGATCTTCGACTACAACGTCATCTGGGAGGCCATGCCGCTGTACCTTGGCGGCCTGCTGACCACCCTGAAACTGCTCGCCATCTCGCTGTTCTTCGGCCTGCTCGCCGCCTTGCCCCTGGGTTTGATGCGCGTGTCCAAGCAGCCGATCGTCAACGGTGCGGCCTGGCTCTACACCTATGTGATTCGCGGCACGCCGATGCTGGTACAGCTGTTTTTGATCTACTACGGCCTGGCCCAATTCGAAGCGGTGCGCGAAAGCGTCCTGTGGCCGCTGCTGTCCAGCGCGACCTTCTGCGCGTGCCTGGCCTTTGCGATCAACACCAGCGCCTACACTGCCGAGATCATCGCCGGCAGCCTCAAGGCCACGCCGAACGGCGAGATTGAAGCGGCCAAGGCCATGGGCATGTCGCGCTACAAGCTGTACCGCCGCATCCTGCTGCCGTCGGCCCTGCGCCGTGCGCTGCCGCAGTACAGCAACGAAGTGATCATGATGCTGCAGACCACCAGCCTGGCGTCCATCGTCACCCTGATCGACATCACCGGTGCCGCACGCACGGTGAACGCGCAGTTTTACCTGCCGTTCGAAGCCTATATCACCGCCGGTGTGTTCTACCTGTGCCTGACCTTCATCCTGGTGCGCCTGTTCAAGTTGGCCGAGCGCCGCTGGCTGAGCTACCTGGCTCCACGGAAGCACTGATATGGAACGTATCGATCACCTGTTGCCCTGGGGCCACCTGGGCTGCGAGCGCCAGCTGAGCGTGTTCCGTTTCGGCAAGGGCGAGCGCAAGGCTTATATCCAGGCCAGCTTGCACGCCGATGAATTGCCCGGCATGCGCGCCGCCTGGGAGCTGAAAAAGCGCCTCACCGAACTGGAACAGCGAGGCGCCCTCAACGGCGTGATCGAGCTGGTGCCGGTGGCCAATCCGATGGGCCTGGGCCAGTTGCTGCAAGGCAGCCACCAGGGCCGTTTCGAAGTGGGCAGCGGCAAGAACTTCAACCGCGATTTTGTTGAGTTGAGCGAGCCGGTCACTGAGCTGCTCAAGGGCAAGTTGGGCGATGATCCCCACGCCAATGTGCGCATGATCCGCCAAGCCATGAACGATGTGCTCAGCGCATTGCCAGAGCCGAGCAGCCAGTTGCAGGGCATGCAGCGCATCCTCCTCCGCCACGCTTGCACCGCCGATGTGGTGCTCGACCTGCATTGCGACGCCGAAGCCGCGCTGCACATGTATGCGCTGCCGCAGCACTGGCCGCAGTGGCGCTCGCTGTCGGCGCACTTGAATGTGAGAGTCGGCCTGTTGGCGGAAGACTCCGGCGGCAGTTCGTTCGATGAGGCCTGTTCGCTGCCATGGCTGCGTTTATCCCAGGCGTTCCCTGAGGCGCAGATCCCGCTGGCCTGTCTGGCGACGACGCTGGAACTGGGCGGCCAAGCCGACACCGGACGCGATGAAGCGATATTCCACGCCGAAGGCATTCTCGCGTTCCTCGCCGAGCAGGGCTTGATCAAGGGGGAGTGGCCCGCGCCGCAGTTCGAGCCCTGTGAAGGCCTGCCGTTTGAAGGCACCGAACTGCTGTTCGCGCCCCACGCCGGGGTGATCAGTTACCTGCGTAAAGCCGGTGATGTGGTCGAAAAAGGCGAGCCGATTTTTGAAGTGATTGACCCCCTGGAAGACCGCGTCAGCACGATTTGCGCGGGCACCTCGGGGGTGTTGTTTGCCGTTGAACGGCTACGTTATGCCCAAGCGGGTTTCTGGCTGGCCAAGGTGGCGGGGCGCGAAGCGCTGCGTCACGGGCGCTTGCTCAACGACTGACCACCTGTTTTTGTGAGAACCGACCGCATGTACAAACTTGAAGTCCAAGACCTGCATAAACGCTATGGCAGTCATGAAGTGCTCAAAGGTGTGTCCCTGGCCGCCGCAGCCGGTGATGTGATCAGCATCATCGGTTCCAGTGGTTCGGGCAAAAGTACCTTTTTGCGCTGCATCAACCTGCTGGAGCAACCCCACGCCGGCAAGATCCTGCTCAACAATGAAGAGCTGAAACTGGTGGCCAACAAGGACGGCGCCATGAAGGCCGCCGACCCCAAGCAACTGCAGCGCATGCGTTCGCGCCTGTCCATGGTGTTCCAGCATTTCAACCTGTGGTCGCACATGACCGCGCTTGAAAACGTGATGGAAGCACCGGTGCACGTGCTGGGCATGTCGAAGAAAGACGCCCGTGAAAAGGCCGAGCACTACCTGGCCAAAGTCGGCGTGGGCCATCGTAAGGATGCGTTCCCCGGCCACATGTCCGGCGGCGAGCAGCAGCGCGTGGCGATCGCCCGTGCCCTGGCAATGGAACCGGAGGTGATGCTGTTCGACGAACCCACCTCGGCCCTCGACCCGGAGCTGGTCGGCGAAGTGCTCAAGGTGATGCAGGACCTGGCCCAGGAAGGCCGCACCATGGTGGTGGTGACCCACGAAATGGGCTTTGCCCGTGAAGTGTCGAACCAGTTGGTGTTTTTGCACAAAGGCATCGTCGAAGAGCGTGGCAACCCGCGTGAAGTACTGGTGAACCCGCAGTCCGAGCGGTTGCAGCAGTTCCTGTCCGGCAGCTTGAAATAATTCCTGCTTGTGGGGTTGGCTCTGTGTGGGAGGGGGCAAGCCCCCTCCCACATTGATCTTCATTGTTTTTGAGATTTGTGTTGGTTTACGGGCTAGCATTGGCCCTTGTCTTCATTACTGTTACAGGCTTCGGATAGCACTCCATGACCGCCCACAAAATTGGTTTCCTGATTTGGCCCAGCACAAAAGCACTGACGCTTGCGCTGGCTGAGGAGGCCTTGCGCGTTGCTCAGCGGGTGCATCCGGATGTGGTGTATGAACTCTCGTTCCTGCAGGCCGAACCGCCCGCCGAAGGCGACTGGCAACTGCCGGGCGTGCCGTGGGCCGGCAAGCTTGAGGGCTTCCAGAAACTGTTCCTGCTGGCGGACGAACCGCCGACCGTGATCGCGTCACAACTGAGCACTGCGCTCAAGCAACTGGTGCGCGCCGGGTGCGTGATCGGCGGCCTGTCAGCCGGTGTCTACCCGCTGGCCCAGCTCGGTTTGCTCGATGGCTACCGCGCCGCCGTGCACTGGCGCTGGCAGGACGATTTCGCCGAACGCTTCCCCAAGGTCATCGCCACCAGCCATCTGTTCGACTGGGACCGCGACCGCCTGACCGCCTGCGGTGGCATGTCGGTACTCGACCTGCTGTTGGCGGTACTCGCCCGTGACCACGGCGCCGAATTGGCCGGTGCGGTGTCCGAAGAGTTGGTGGTGGAGCGCATCCGCGAAGGCGGCGAGCGCCAGCGTATCCCTCTGCAAAACCGCTTGGGCTCCAGCCATCCGAAGCTGACCCAGGCGGTGTTGCTGATGGAAGCGAATATCGAGGAGCCGCTGACCACCGACGAAATCGCCCAGCACGTGTGCGTGTCGCGACGACAACTCGAGCGCATCTTCAAGCAGTACCTCAACCGTGTCCCCAGCCAGTACTACCTAGAATTGCGCCTGAACAAAGCGCGCCAGATGCTCATGCAAACCAGCAAGTCGATCATCCAGATCGGCCTGTCGTGCGGTTTCTCTTCGGGCCCGCACTTCTCCAGCGCCTACCGCAACTTCTTCGGCGCCACCCCTCGCGAAGACCGCAACCAGCGACGCAGCAGCAGCCCATTCGAGTTGTCGTCGGTACCCTCCGAGCGCGGCTGATTATTCCTCCATCGGTTCAGTGGCGTCCGGTCGCACCAACGGGTTGCCGGCGGCATCCTGGGTGGCCTCTCTGATGCCGAAGTCGTTACCGGTGAGTAAATAGCACTGGCGCAGATGCTCCAGGCTTTGCACCGACAGCGGGTTACCGCTCAGGTCGGACGCGCCGTTGAGCCGTGGCGCCAGGTCGATGATGTCTGCCGGTATCTCGGTGATCAGGTTGTCGCTCAAGTCCAGTACGCCCAGTTCGCGCAATTCAAATAGACCGCGGGGGATTTCGCTGATCTGGGTGTCCTGCAGGTACAGCGACTCCAGTTGGTTGAGCTGACTGACGTCCGGCGTGGTACCCAGCGGGTTTTCGCTCAAATCAAGGTACGTGAGGGTGCTCATGCCTGACAGTGCATCGACGCTGGCAGCCGTCAGTCGAATGTTGGACTCCGACAGGGTCAGGCTGGTCAGCCTGTGCATATCGAACACCCGCTGGGGAACAGCGCCCAAGCGGAGTTTGGACAGGATCAGGGTGTCGAGTTGCAGGAAGCGCTGTAGGAGCCCGTCGACGTTTGTGGTGCCGCCTTCGCCTCCCAGTTCCAGCAGCGAAACATGGTCAAAGCGTGCGGACAGTTCCGGCAACGCCCCCAGCAAGGGACTCTCGAACACTATTCTGTGGGTGATGGCGCCGTTGGTTTCGTCCAGTTCGGTCTCCCTGCGCCACGCCTCTTCCAGCAGTGCCTTGAAGGCCAGGCGGTTGAATTGCTCCTGAGCCCGCATCCCAGCGTCCAGCGGAACGTCCAGGATGGGGTGTCGTGTGGGGATATCCAGGGCCCATTGCTGCAGGTCGGTCATCAGTTGGTGGAATTCGCGTTCAAGGCCTTCAATCGCCGGCGCCGCTGCTTCCAGGTCGCCGGGTAATTCAAAGAAAAAGCGATTGGCTTCGTTGTCGGTAAACGTGGGGTACAGGGCCTTGATCCGCTCGCTTAGTGCGGTAGGAGGGTCGGCTTTCAGGTGTTCGCCGGTTCGTTGGCAATAGCGTTTGATCTGCGCCAGTGTCTGGTTTGTCAGGGGGTTACGGGACAGGTCGAAGGCGGCGGTCACCTCGGCGCTCAGCTCGAATACCGCGTCGGGAATCTGGGTGATACGGTTGCCGCTCAAGTTGATCTGCGTGCGCGCTACCGGTGTCAGCAAGCTGTCGGGAATTTGAGTGAGCCCGGTATGTTCAAGGTTGAGGCGGGACAGCCGTGGTAAGCGGCCGAATTCCGGCACCCATTCCAGCGCATTGTGGCTGAGGTCGAGTAAATCCAGGGCATCCAGGGTGACGAGGGAGGCCGCGCTGTCGGCAGACAAGGTGAGTGCGCAGTAGCGCAGGCTTAAAGACGTGAGCTGCGGCAGTTCGAGCAGCGGGCCAGGAATATCGCCCATTGTGTAATGCCCAATCGACAAGTGATTGAGTGTCGGGAACCCCCTTAAAAACGGGGCTGAGTGCAAAGGGAACGGACCGCCTTCGCCTTGCAGCCGCAGCGCGGATACGTGGCTGAACACACTGTCCAGCGGCGGGAACTCACCTTCAATCGGCTGTAGATGCTCAAGCGTGTAGGTAGGAATGGCTTGAGGGCTGTTGTTGTCCAGCGGGGTTTCCCGTCGCCAGCACGCCTGGAGCGAGTGCTGGAAGGCCAGGCGCCGGGCTTGTTCCTCGGGGGATGCGGCACTGCTGACCCAGCGGTTCAGGTCGCTATTCAAGCCTTGATATTGCTGATGCAGGCGGGCCAGTTCGACTCGGCCGGTTTCCAGGCTTCCGGGTAAGCCGAAAATCAGGCGGTTGACCTCGTCTGTGCTGAAGCTCGGGAACAGCGTATTGACCTGCTCGACCTCCTCGCTGGGCGCATCGATGTCCCAGTGGCGGCCGGTCCTCAGGAAGTAGGCTTTGACGTGCTCCAGGGTCTGCAGGGAAAGTGGATTGTTGGAGAGGTCGAACTCCTTGCGGGTATCGCCGGGCAGCTCGAAAAAAGCCGCCGGCAGTTCACTGATCTGGTTGTCGGATAGCACGGCCAGTTCCAGTTGAGGGCGGTTCAGAAGGCCAGGGGGTAGCGCCGTGATGCCTGTGGAGGACAGGTCCAGGTCGCGTAGCTCAGGCAGGTTTTCGATGTTGGGAATAAGGCCCAAGGGGTTGTTGTACAGGTCCAGGGCGCGGAGCCGGCGGAGGGTGGCCAAGGTGATGTGGCTGAGGGGCGTCAGGGTGATGTTGCATTCGCTGAGGATCAGCGCATTTAGATGGCCCAATGTACCGATTGTCCCGGGGAGGTTGTGGAGTCGGATCTTCCTCAGGCTCAGATGACGAAGCCTGGGGAACAGCTGCAGAAACGTATCGACATCCAATGCCTCGCCACGGCCGGTGATCTCCAGTTTGGAAACGTGATCGAAGCGCACCCGTAGCGACGGTAGTTCGCCGGAGACGGGGTGGAGCAGCGTCAGTACCTGGCCGTTTCGCTCGGGCACGTCGAAATACGGGTCGACTTCGGTTTCCTGGCGCCAGCAGCGTCTGAGCTCTTGCGCCCAAAGGTGTCGATTTTGTTTGTTGTTCCCGTACTCCGAACGGCTGATGCGCACCTGTGTGCCTGGGTATAGCCGGGGGGTGTTGACCACCCAGGTGTCCAGGTCTCGGCCCAGCTGTTGATATTCCTGCTTCAATGCAGTGAGTCGCGGTTGAGCCCCGCCGGGGTGGGTTTGCAAGTTGTGAATCAGTTGGCTGATTTGTTCGGCGGTGCGCGCGGGGAAGAGCTGTTGTGCCTGTTCTTCCAGGGAAAGCCGGTGGCTCGGGCCGGCACTTGGCTCCCTGGGCGCCGCACGATAGCCGTCCATGCCCAGCAGGCGCAGATGCGTGCGGGTGTCGCGGGGTGGTGGCTCGGGGTGGGCGATGATCAGTTTTTTTAGCGGTGCACGCTCCAGTGCGTGGGCCGCCAGTGCCTGCTTCAGTTGGGGGGCTTGACCGATTCGCAGGCTCAGGGCATCGCGTTCACTGTCGGGAAGGGCCTGGAGCATGGCGGTGTACAGATCCGTCTGCCCAAACAGCGGGCCTTCGCTGTCGTGTGGGGTGTAACGCCCATCAGGTTCGCGAATCAGGGTTCTAAGGGTGGGCGCTGCCGGCGTGCCAATCGCGTCGATGAGCGTAGAGGCCGGTGCCGGTCGGCGGATCTCCATGCGCACGGTGCCTGTCCACCCTGGCAGTCTTTCGAGGGAATGCAGGGCCAGCCGGTGGGTGTCGAGGTCGTCGACGGCGTCGAGGAACAGGCCTTCGTAGGTGTGATTGAGATGGGCTTGTTCCTGCAGCGTTTTGGCCAGTTCCGCCAGGCGTGGCGCCAGCGTGCCTTGGTCGAGTTGTTGCAGCTCCTCGCTGTTTGCGCTGTGCAGTATGGCCTCGGCGGCGCTGGCAGGCAGTCCGGGGGTGGCGTCGACCAGCACTTTTTGTCGCGCGTCCGCAGGGCGGTCAAGGAGCAGATAGCGTGACTCGAAGAGTTCCGTGCGGTGCGATCGGGCCAGGCCGGCCAGCTTTTTACGCAGGTTGGCGGCGCGCGCTCGCGTGGACAGGGTCGGGTCACCGAAGTATTCGCCCAGCAGTGCCTTTTGCTGCGGCTCATCAAGGGCGTCGAGCAGGGTGTGCAACAGGTCCCCGTTTTGCAGTTGGGCTTCTTGGATCAGGATGACGCGGGCCTGTTTATCCCCGGCAAACTCCCACAGGCGTTGACCTTGGGCGTCGACAAAACGCAGGGTCGCGGTCTTGGGCCACGGGTCCAGGTTAGTGAGCAGTTGCAGTTGTGTCTGGATGTCGGCCTGCCCATAGACCTGCGGGTCATCGCTGCTCATTTGCCGTATGAAGTCCTGCAAGCCCTGGTCGATCTTGAAACGTTCCAGGGTGTCGAGCAGTAGCGCGGGCGGGGGATGGCCGGTGGCGTACATCTTGCGTAACGCGCCTTCTTCGGTGGCGCTGATGCGGCGTACATTGGCCAATTGTTCGTGGGTCAAACCCTGGGTGTGCGGGCCCAGGCGTTGCATAAGGGTCTGGCTGTCCCAACTCAGGGGGCGGTCCAACTCGGTCAGCCAGGCACCCTTGCCGTTGGTGGTCAAGGGCGGGCGGTACGCGTTGGGCCGGGACGGATGTTGCAGGTAAGGCTGCTCGGTGATCGGGTCGCTTTGTACCACCAGCATGCCCTTGGCATGGGGCAGTACCTTTATGCCGTTATAGGGGTGCAGGCCCTGCACGTTGGGGTAGGAGTGCTTGGCCAGCGTGAGGTCGTGGGCATAGGGTGAGAGGTCGGGTTTCCACAGGCGCGCCTGGCCATCTGGCAATATCACGGGCTTGAGACGCTCAAAAAACGCCCAGGCCTCGGGCGGTAGCAGCTTGCGCAAGGCGCCAGTGGCCAAAGGCGCACCCGCAATGAACAGCCCCAGTTGTATGCCTTGTTCGACGAACGACAGCAAATGCCTGAAGGCATCGCTGACCTCGCCTTCGGCCCAGTCGATAATCCACTCGAAGGCTTCATCGAGCATCTGGTAGGCGGTATAGCCGAGCATCACCAGGCCAATCGGCGGAATAAAGGGCGCAGCAATAAAGGCGGCGATTTGCAGCAGCGTCGAAGCAATTTTCTGAAAGACGCTCCAGCGCTCCCAGCGCACCTTCTGATCGACGCTGGCGGTGGACACGGCCAGGGCTTTCGCGTCCCGGTACACCTTGTTGAGCTTTTGCAGGTACAGGTGTTGGAATAGGTCGCCTTGGATGACATGGCCACCGAATGTCAGATGAGGATTGTCGATGGGCGTGTCGCGCCACGTCGGCAGCGGGTCGCCCCGTGTGTGTGGGTGCCAGGTGACGCGGGACAGTCGGTGATTGAGGTCGGCGAAAAACTCCCCGCGCTCGTCGTGGTGGATGAAACGGCTGAAAAACTGTTGATACTCGACGGTGCGCAAGTTGTTTCCCAAGGCCTTCATGAAGGCGGCGGGGGAGGGGTATTGTTTGAGCGGCGCGTAGGGGTCGTCCGGGATGTAGGCGATCATCGGAACGTCGTGACGGCTGCCCAGGCTCTGCGAAAACAGCACGATGCCGGTCAGTGTGCTCGACATGATGCTCAGGTCGTAACACTGCAGGGGCGCGCCGGGTTTACCGCCACTTTGTGGGCTGAGCAGGCGTTGCAACAGCACAAAGGACTGGTCGTCGAGCAGGTCTTTTTTCATCCAGGCTATTTGCAGGGCAACGGCCAGGTCCGCTTTGTGGGTGGTGTCGAGCTTGAGTCGCAGTCGGGTCACGGCCACCGCGTTCCGGGCATCGAAGAATTGATCCAGGTAGTGCGGGTACCGACCGCCTATATCGAGTTCGCGGCACAGGGCGGTGAACTGGGCCACGCTGATGCGCGCGTCAAGCGTGGGCAAAGGCTCGAACTGGCCATCGTGGCGCGGCTGCGTGATGAAGCCCGACTGGGCTTCAAAGGCTTCACCCGCTTCGAAGTTATGCAAGGCGGCGTCCAGCAGGGAGACGGTCCAGGTCCGGGCTGCGCCGGTGCGGATAGGAAACCACGGGACAGTCTGGGGCACGTAAAACCGCAGGTAGGTAGCCCGTACATCGAGGTCCATGCCGAAGCGTTGCTTGAGTAACTGTTGCAGCAGTGGGGCGCCGAAGTCGGCGGGTGACAGCAGGTTGTTCATCGCCTGGTCCACCTGGTTTTGCGCGACCCAGGCCGCGCCGACGAGGGCTTTGAGGGTTTCATGTTCCCTGGGGGGTGCGGTTTTGTACCAGTCGGCAATGGCGGCTTGCCCACGGCTGAGGGCCGCACGCTTGGCCGGCGAGGCGTTGATTATCCAGGCGGGAATCGATTGTTTGAGGGTTTCCTCATGCACGTCGGCGTAGGCGTTCAAGGGCGGGGTGTGGAGGGCGATGGAGGATGGGGTCACGAGCGCGGTCCTTTGCATGATCAAGAAGGCTGTCAGCAAAGCAATCCGGAGCCTGCACTCGGCGGTAGATAAATAACCTGCCGGCATTCCCGCTGCCTAAGACGGCGTGGAACGTTTAAACTGCGCCATTGCGACGCTATTTGTCGCATTGGCGTAAACCCGCGTAAAACGGGGGTTGGCGCTATAAGAAGTTGTCGCTTGGCGGCAAGGCCGCTCTGAAAACTGTCCTTACAATCCCTGCATCGCCCGCCAGTTCCAGGCAGGCGTTCCTCTTCAGGAGACTCCGATGTCCGTTGAGCAAGCCCCGGTGCAACGTGCCGATTTCGACCAGGTGATGGTTCCCAACTACGCACCTGCCGCCTTCATCCCCGTGCGTGGCGCAGGTTCGCGCGTATGGGACCAGGCGGGTCGAGAGCTGATCGACTTTGCCGGCGGCATCGCGGTCAACGTATTGGGTCACGCCCACCCGGCGCTGGTCGGTGCGCTGACCGAACAGGCCAACAAGCTGTGGCACGTGTCGAACGTGTTCACCAATGAGCCGGCCCTGCGCCTGGCGCATAAGCTGATCGACGCCACCTTTGCCGAGCGCGTGTTCTTCTGCAACTCCGGCGCCGAAGCCAACGAGGCCGCCTTCAAGCTGGCCCGTCGCGTGGCGTTCGACCGTTTCGGCACTGAGAAGTACGAGATCATTGCCGCGCTGAACAGCTTCCACGGCCGTACCCTGTTCACCGTCAACGTCGGTGGCCAGTCGAAGTACTCCGACGGTTTCGGGCCTAAAATCACGGGCATCACCCACGTCCCTTATAACGACCTCGACGCGCTGAAAGCCGCCGTGTCGGACAAGACCTGCGCCGTGGTGCTGGAGCCGATCCAGGGCGAAGGCGGCGTACTGCCGGCCGAATTGGCCTACCTGCAAGGCGCGCGTGAGCTGTGCGACGCGAATAACGCGCTGCTGGTGTTCGACGAAGTGCAAACGGGCATGGGCCGCAGCGGCCACCTGTTCGCCTACCAGCATTACGGCGTGGTGCCGGACATCCTAACCAGCGCCAAGAGCCTGGGCGGCGGTTTCCCGATTGCGGCGATGCTCACCACTGAGGCGCTGGCCAAGCACCTGGTGGTTGGCACCCACGGCACCACCTACGGCGGCAACCCGCTGGCGTGCGCGGTCGCCGAGGCGGTGATCGACGTGATCAACACCCCCGAGGTGCTGGCCGGCGTCAACGCCAAGCACGACCTGTTCAAGGCGCGCCTGGAGCAGATCGGCAAGCAATACGGCATCTTCACCGAAGTCCGTGGCATGGGCCTGCTGATCGGTTGCGTGCTGAGCGATGCCTTCAAAGGCAAGGCCAAGGACGTGTTCAACGCGGCCGAGAAAGAAAACCTGATGATCCTGCAAGCCGGCCCGGACGTGGTGCGTTTTGCCCCAAGCCTGGTGGTGGAAGAGGCGGACATCAACGAAGGCCTGGACCGTTTTGAGCGTGCCGTGAAGTCGTTGACACACGCCTGATGGACCGTTCGGCGCCTGGCGATCAGGCGTCGAGCAAAATTCTGTAGGCCGGACCGAGTCAAATGTGGGAGCTGCTTTTTGTGGCGAGGGAGCTTGCTCCCGCTGGAGTGCGAAGCGCTCCCAATATCTTTGGGGCCGCTACGCAGCCCAGCGGGAGCAAGCTCCCTCGCCACAAAAGCCGGCTCCCACATTTGGACCTGTGTTGAATCAGGACCTGTCCGGTATTTTTTCCTGTGAGTTTTTCGAGTTAAGGAGTGACACCATGCTGGTGATGCGCCCCGCGCAAATGGCTGATCTGGGCGAGGTACAGCGTCTGGCTGCGGACAGCCCGATTGGTGTCACCTCCTTGCCGGACGATGTGGAGCGCCTGAGCGATAAAATCGCCGCCAGCGAAGCCTCCTTCGCGGCCGAGGTGAGTTTCAACGGTGAAGAGAGCTACTTCTTTGTGCTCGAAGACACCGAGACCGGCAAGCTCGCCGGCTGCTCGGCCATCGTCGCCTCGGCCGGTTACTCGGAGCCGTTCTACAGCTTCCGTAACGAAACCTTCGTGCACGCCTCCCGCGAGCTGAAGATCCACAACAAGATCCACGTGCTTTCCCAGTGCCACGACCTGACCGGCAACAGCCTGCTCACCAGCTTCTACGTGAAGCCTGCGCTGGTCGGTTCGCCGTGGTCGGAACTCAACTCCCGTGGCCGCCTGCTGTTCGTCGCCAGCCACCCCGAGCGCTTTGCCGACTCGGTGGTGACCGAGATCGTCGGCTACAGCGACGAGAACGGTGATTCGCCGTTCTGGGACGCCATCGGTCGCAACTTCTTCGACCTCAACTACGCCGCCGCCGAGCGCCTGTGCGGACTGAAAAGCCGTACGTTTCTCGCCGAGCTGATGCCGCACTACCCGATCTACGTGCCGCTGCTGCCGGACGAAGCCCAAGAGGCGATGGGCCAGGTGCACCCGCGTGCGCAGATCACCTTCGACATCCTGATGCGCGAAGGCTTCGAGACCGACCATTACATCGACATCTTCGACGGTGGCCCAACGCTGCATGCGCGGGTGTCGGGCATTCGCTCCATCGCCCAGAGCCGCGTGGTGCCGGTGAAGATCGGTGAGATGGTCAAGGGTGTCGGCCGCCAGTACCTGGTGAGCAACGCGCAGTTGCAGGATTACCGCGCGGTGATGCTGGAGCTGGATTACGCGCCGGGTAAACCGGTGACGTTGGACCTCGCAGCGGCCGAAGCCCTGGGTGTTGGCGAAGGCGCGAGCGTGCGCCTGGTAGCGGTTTAAAAAGAGAGTTTCGCGGGTGGCTGACAACAGCGGCCCGTTCGAGGAGATAGCATGATCGTTCGTCCCGTACGCAGCAGCGATTTACCGGCCCTGATTGATCTGGCGCGCAGCACCGGCACCGGCCTCACCACCTTGCCGGCCAACGAAGAGCGCCTGACCCATCGCGTGGGCTGGGCCGAGAAAACCTTTCGCGGCGACGCCGGGCGCGGCGATGCCGACTACCTGTTCGTGCTGGAAAATGACGAAGGCCGCGTGGTGGGCATTTCTGCCATCGCCGGCGCCGTTGGCTTGCGTGAGCCCTGGTACAACTTCCGGGTCGGCCTGACCGTCAGCGCCTCCCAGGAGCTGAACATCTATCGCGAGATTCCGACGCTGTTCCTGGCCAACGACCTCACCGGCAATTCCGAGCTGTGCTCGTTGTTCCTGCACGCCGATTACCGCAGCGGCCTCAACGGCCGCATGCTGGCCAAGGCGCGCCTGCTATTTATCGCTGAGTTCCCGCAGTTGTTCGGCAGCAAGATCATTGCCGAGATGCGTGGCGTGTCCAACGACGCGGGGCGCTCGCCGTTCTGGGAAAGCCTGGGTCGGCACTTTTTCAAGATGGAATTCAGCCAGGCCGACTACCTCACCGGCGTGGGCAACAAAGCGTTTATCGCCGAGCTGATGCCGAAGTTTCCGTTGTACAGCTGCTTCCTGTCCGAGGATGCGCGCAACGTGATCGGCAAGGTCCACCCGGACACCGAACCGGCGCTGAGCATGCTCAAGAGCGAAGGGTTCAGCTACCAGGGCTACGTCGACATCTTCGACGCCGGCCCGGCGGTGGAGTGTGAAACCACCAAGATCCGCGCCGTGCGCGACAGCCAGTCGCTGGTACTGGCCATCGGCACGCCGGGGGACGACGCCACGCCGTTCCTGATCCATAACCGCAAGCGCGAGGATTGCCGCATTACCGCCGCACCGGCCCGCCTGGCGGCAGGCACGCTGGTGGTCGATCCGCTGACCGCCAAGCGCCTGCAACTGGTGGTGGGTGATCAAGTGCGTGCCGTACCGTTGTCCGCTGCTCGGGAGTCGAAACAATGAATTCGCTGTATATCGCAGGTAGCTGGCTGGCTGGCCAGGGTGAACTGTTTGAGTCGCGCAACCCGGTGACCCAGCACGTGTTGTGGTCCGGCAACGGTGCGACTGCCGAGCAGGTTGAATCCGCCGTGCAGGCCGCGCGCCAAGCATTCCCGGCCTGGGCCCGGCGCCCGCTGGAAGAGCGTATCAGTGTGCTCGAGACCTTCGCGGCCACGCTGAAAAACCGCGCCGATGAGATCGCCCGTTGCATCGGCGAGGAAACCGGCAAGCCGCTCTGGGAGTCGGCCACCGAAGTCACCAGCATGGCCAACAAGATCGCGATCTCGGTGCAGAGCTACCGCGAGCGTACCGGCGAGAAGAGCGGTCCCCTGGGCGACGCCACCGCTGTACTGCGCCACAAGCCACACGGTGTGGTGGCGGTGTTCGGGCCTTACAACTTCCCGGGGCACTTGCCGAACGGGCATATCGTCCCGGCCTTGCTGGCGGGTAATACCGTGCTGTTCAAGCCGAGCGAGCTGACCCCTAAAGTCGCCGAGCTGACCGTGCAATGCTGGATCGAAGCCGGCCTGCCGGCGGGTGTGCTGAACCTGCTGCAAGGCGCGCGGGAAACCGGCATCGCCCTGGCGGCCAACCCCGGCATCGACGGGCTGTTCTTTACCGGTTCGAGCCGTACCGGTAACCACCTGCACCAGCAATTCTCAGGGCGCCCGGACAAGATCCTGGCCCTGGAAATGGGCGGCAACAACCCGCTGGTGGTCGACGAAGTGGCCGACGTGGATGCGGCGGTCTACACCATTATTCAGTCGGCGTTTATCTCCGCAGGCCAACGTTGCACCTGTGCCCGTCGCCTGCTGGTGCCGGAAGGCGCCTGGGGCGATGCGTTGCTGGCGCGCCTGGTGGCAGTCAGCGCGACGATTGCAGTCGGTGCGTTCGACCAGCAACCGGCGCCGTTCATGGGGTCGGTGATTTCCCTGGCGGCTGCCAAGGCGTTGATGGATGCCCAGGAACTGATGTTGGCCAACGGCGCCGTGGCGCTGCTGGAAATGACCCAGCCACAGGATCAGGCTGCGCTGCTGACGCCAGGTATCATCGACGTGACCGGCGTGACCGCGCGCGAAGACGAAGAATTGTTCGGCCCGCTGTTGCAGGTGATCCGCTACGCGGATTTTGCAGCGGCGATTGCCGAGGCCAACAACACCCAGTACGGCCTGGCTGCGGGCTTGTTGTCGGATTCCGAAGCGCGCTACCAGCAGTTCTGGCTGGAAAGCCGCGCCGGTATCGTCAACTGGAACAAACAACTGACCGGCGCCGCCAGTACCGCGCCGTTCGGTGGGGTAGGGGCGTCGGGCAACCATCGCGCCAGTGCGTATTACGCGGCGGACTATTGCGCATACCCGGTGGCCTCGTTGGAGACCCCGAGCCTGGTGGTCCCGGCAACGCTGACCCCCGGCGTGCGCTTGTCTTAAGGGTGCAATGAAACCCTGTGGCGAGGGAGCAAGCTCCCTCGCCACAGAAGCTTTGTTATTGATGCCTATAAAAATACAGATGTTCGTGGAGCCTCGCCGATGAAATCCTATGAAGTCAATTTTGACGGTCTAGTGGGGCCGACCCATAACTACGGCGGTTTGTCCTACGGCAACGTCGCGTCCCAGAGCAACAGCCAGCAGTCTTCCAATCCGAAGGAAGCGGCGTTGCAGGGCCTGCAGAAAATGAAAGCCCTGATGGACATGGGCTTTGTGCAAGGTGTGTTGGCCCCCCAGGAGCGTCCGGATGTGGCCGCCTTGCGCAACCTCGGTTTCAGCGGCACCGACGCCCAAGTCATCCAGCAGGCGGCCAAGCACGCCATGCCGCTGCTGGTCGCGAGCTGTTCGGCGTCGAGCATGTGGGTGGCCAATGCCGCCACCGTCAGCCCGAGTGCCGACACTGCTGACGGCCGCGTGCATTTCACCGCCGCCAACCTCAACTGCAAGTACCACCGCAGCATCGAACATCCGACCACCAGCCGCGTGCTGGGGGCGATGTTTGCCGACCAGAAGCACTTCGCCCACCACGCCGCGTTGCCGGCGGTGGCGCAGTTCGGTGACGAGGGTGCGGCCAACCACACACGCTTCTGCCGCGACTATGGCGAGGCGGGCGTGGAGTTTTTTGTGTACGGGCGCAGCGCCTTTGACACCCGTTACCCGGCACCCCAGAAGTACCCGGCGCGCCAGACGCTCGAAGCGTCCCAGGCGGTCGCGCGCTTGCACGGCTTGCAGGACGACGGCGTGGTCTACGCCCAGCAGAACCCGGCGGTGATCGATGCCGGCGTGTTCCACAATGATGTGATCGCGGTGGGCAACGGTGAAGTGCTGTTCTATCACGAGGATGCGTTCCTCAATACCGAGCAGATGCTCGGCGAACTGCACGGCAAGTTGGGCAAGCTGGGCGGCAACTTCCAGTCGGTGTGCGTGCCCCGCGCCCAGGTCAGTGTCGAGGACGCGGTGCGTTCCTACCTGTTCAATAGCCAACTGCTGAGCCGCGCCGATGGCTCGATGCTGCTGATCGTGCCGGAAGAGTGCCGCGCCAACGAACGCGTCTGGCAGTACCTGCAAGGCCTGACCGCGTCCGGTGGGTTGATCCGCGAAGTGAAGGTGTTCGACCTCAAGCAAAGCATGCAGAACGGCGGAGGCCCGGCCTGCCTGCGCTTGCGTGTCGCCTTGAACGAAACGGAACTGGCGGCGGTGAATCCAGGCGTTATCATGACGGCGCCGCTGTACGACACGCTGACCCAATGGGTCGACAAGCACTACCGCGACAGCCTGCGTGAAACCGACCTGGCTGACCCGCAATTGCTGCTTGAGTGCCGGACGGCACTGGATGAACTGACGCAAATCCTTAAACTGGGCTCGGTTTATCCGTTCCAGATCAATTAACGCCACCTTCTTTTACGCCCTATGCTGAGAGCTACTCTATGACCACCGACACCCTGAAACTGATCCTTGAAGACACCGACGGCACCCAGCTGGAAACCTCCTGCACCCGCGTCGCCGTGGTGTGGCAGGGCAAGGAGATCTGGATCCAGCACGACGGCCGTGGCCAACTGCTGATCGGTGTGGACGTGGAAGAGGGCGACGCCGAGTACGCCAACCTGTTGATGCGCCCGCTGGCCACCAACCTGATGAGCCTGCAACTGGAAATGGAACCGGCCGACGTTGAAGGCGATGACGACGATCACGTCCACGGTCCTGGCTGCAACCACTAAGGAAGCTGCTTATGCTCGCCCTCGGCAAACTGCTTGAACTGACCCTCGCCGGTCGCGAACCGGCGCAAAAAATTCAACTGACTGTCGACGGCGTGCAGATGCGCTGGCTCAGTGAGGGCGCGCTTGAAGTGCGCCCACCTGAGGCCCGCGACAACGGCAGCGACCTGCTGCTGTCGTCCGGCATCCATGGCAATGAGACAGCGCCGATCGAACTGCTCGACCGCCTGTTGCATGGCATCGCCCGTGGGGAGATCAAACCACGCTCCCGTGTGCTGTTCCTGTTCGGCAACACCGAGGCCATGCGCCGCGGCGAGCGCTACCTCGAGCTGGACGTCAACCGGCTGTTCAACGGTCGGCATGAAAAAAACATCGGCCCCGAAGCCATGCGCGCCGCCGAGCTGGAGCAACTGGCTCGCAGTTTCTTCAGCCTGCCGGGCCGTTCGCGCCTGCATTACGACCTGCACACGGCCATTCGTGGCTCGAAGATCGAGCAGTTCGCCTTGTACCCGTGGAAAGAAGGTCGCCAGCATTCACGTCACCAACTGGCGCGCCTGAACGCTGCTGGCATGCAAGCGGTGCTGCTGCAGAACAAGACCTCGATTACCTTCACCGCGTTTACCTATGAACAGTTGGAGGCCGAGGCTTTCACCCTGGAGTTGGGTAAGGCGCGGCCGTTTGGGCAGAACCAGGGCGTGAATGTTTCCCGCCTGGAGCTGCGCCTCAAGCAGATCATCGAAGGCACCGAACCTGAGACTGACAGCTTGGAAGGGTTGAAACTGTTCGCCGTGTCGCGCGAAGTCATCAAGCACAGTGATGCGTTCCTGCTGCATTTGCCGGCTGACGTGGAAAACTTTTCGGATTTGGAAAAGGGTTATCTGCTGGCCGAAGATGTGGCCAAGACGCGCTGGGTGATCGAGGAGGAGGGTGCACGCATCATCTTCCCTAACCCGAAGGTGAAGAATGGTTTGCGGGCAGGGATATTGATTGTGCCGACGACGGACGCTGTCCTGGGCTGAAGCTCAAGGCCTGGTCAGATCCAAATGTGGGAGGGGGCTTGCCCCCGATGAGGATGTGTCAGTCACCGTATGTGATTCTGACCCACCGCCATCGGGGGCAAGCCCCCTCCCACATTTTGCTTTGCAGTGCTGCTTAGACCGCTACCGCGCGTGGCTCGCTACGGCGAATCGCGCGGACCTTGTGCAGGGTGTCGGCGCAGGTACGCGCAGCTTCCTGGCCCTTGTGCACGAAGTGCTCGTAGAAGAACGTGGTGTGCTCGCTGCCGGCGTGGAAGTGGTGCGGGGTCAGCGACACCGAGAACACTGGCACTTCGGTTTCCAGCTGCACCTGCATCAGGCCGCTGACTACCGATTGGGCGACGAATTCGTGGCGGTAGATGCCACCGTCCACCACCAGCGCGGCGGCAACGATGCCGGCGTAACGGCCGGTCTTGGCCAGCAGCTTGGCGTGCAGGGGCATTTCAAAGGCGCCGCCGACTTCGAAGAAATCGATGTCCGATTCCTGGTAGCCCTGGGCGATCATTTCGGCGAGGAAGCCTTTACGCGATTGGTCGACAATATCCTTGTGCCAGCAGGCCTGGATAAACGCGACGCGCTCGCCGTGATGGTTTTTGCTTTTGCTGTCGATAGCGGTGGGTTGCATGTTCTGACTCCTGTTTAAGAAAAAAACAGGGCGTTATGAATCGAATGGGATTTAAGGGTACGCAAGCACACGGGGTGCGCGGCCCTTAGGTGCCAATCCCGTTCTCTCTTCATCCGGACTATGACCGTCGGCCCCGGGATCACACCGGGTCTGCTGACCTTGTCGCCGTACCGCGTGAGCAGTTCGAGGCGCCAAGCGCTCGCGGGCTATGCACATTGCGTGCAATTACCGCCGGTGGGGAATTGCACCCCGCCCTGAGAACGTTGCCGCCAGAACCCTGGCGGCGGAGAGTTTTTAACACGGTTTTTCGAAAACTGCACGACCGCCGTATCGATAAGCTATATCGGTTTGTTTGGTTGGTATTCGATTCAATGCAGCGGGGGCTTGATATTCCGAGGCTTTGCCCGCAGTAATCATGCTTATAAGGCACTTATTCAAATCGTCAGAGGCTTGATTCATGTCCGTGATTGACCTGCGCAGCGACACCGTGACCCAACCCACCCCTGGCATGCTCGATGCGATGGCCACTGCCGCCAGCGGTGATGACGTCTACGGCGAAGACCCCAGCGTCAACCGCCTGGAAGCCGAACTGGCCAAGCGCCTGGGGTTTGCCGCGGCGTTGTTCGTGCCCACCGGCACCATGAGCAACCTGCTGGCGTTGATGGCGCATTGTGAGCGCGGCGAGGAATACATCGTCGGCCAACAAGCGCACACCTACAAATACGAAGGGGGCGGGGCGGCGGTGCTCGGTTCGATCCAGCCCCAGCCCTTGGACGTGCAGGCGGACGGCTCACTGGACCTGGACCAGGTGCTGGCTGCGATCAAGCCGGACGATTTCCACTTCGCCCGCACCCGCCTGCTGGCGTTGGAAAACACCATGCAAGGCAAGGTGTTGCCGCTGGAGTACCTGGCGAACGCCCGCGCGTTCACCCGTGAACATGGCCTGGCGCTGCACTTGGACGGCGCGCGGCTCTACAACGCAGCGGTCAAGCTGGGGGTGGATGCGCGCGCGATTGCCCAGCACTTTGACTCGGTGTCGGTGTGCCTGTCCAAAGGCCTCGGCGCGCCGATCGGCTCGGTGCTGTGCGGCTCCACGGCGCTGATCGCCAAGGCCCGGCGCCTGCGCAAGATGGTCGGTGGCGGTATGCGCCAGGCCGGCTCCCTGGCGGCGGCGGGGCTGTATGCCCTGGATCACCAGGTACAGCGCCTGGCCGATGACCACGCCAATGCCCTGTGGCTGGGGGATGCGCTGCGCGAGGCCGGGTACAGCGTGGAGCCGGTGCAGACCAATATGGTCTACGTGCAGATCGGCGACCGGGCCGATGCCCTGAAGGCCTTTGCCGCCGAGCGCGGGATCAAGCTGAGCGTTGCGCCGCGGCTGCGCATGGTCACGCATATGGATGTCAGCCGCGCCCAGATGGAGCGCGTGCTGCAGGCATTTGTCGAGTTTTCGCCAAAATGAGCGTGCAGACCGTCTAATTGAACCTCTCTATCGCATAAACACGCTGTACCACCGGCAAAGGGCCGATATAATGCGGCCCTTTGCCGTCGCTTCGTCTGATGATGTTGCGCACTGGCCTTTGGCCGCAGACTCCGTGGAAGAACCTAATGAAAAGCGCAGAAATCCGTGAAGCCTTCCTTCGCTTCTTCGAAGAGCAAGGTCACACCCGTGTCGCCTCCAGCTCCTTGATCCCAGGCAATGACCCTACCCTGCTGTTCACTAACGCGGGGATGAACCAGTTCAAGGACTGCTTCCTGGGCCAGGAAAAGCGCGCCTACACCCGTGCCACCAGCAGCCAGAAGTGCGTGCGGGCCGGCGGCAAGAACAGTGACCTGGAAAACGTCGGCTACACCGCCCGCCACCACACCTTCTTCGAAATGCTGGGTAACTTCAGCTTCGGTGACTATTTCAAGAAAGATGCGATTACGTTCGCCTGGACCTTCCTGACCGGCGTGTTGAAGCTGCCCAAGGAAAAACTCTGGGTCACCGTCTATGCCACCGATGACGAAGCCTACGACATCTGGACCCAGCAAATCGGGGTGCCGGTCGAGCGCATGATTCGCATCGGCGACAACAAGGGCGCGCCTTACGCCTCCGATAACTTCTGGACCATGGGTGATACCGGCCCATGCGGCCCCTGCACCGAGATTTTCTACGATCACGGCGCCGACATCTGGGGTGGCCCACCGGGGTCGCCGGAAGAAGACGGCGACCGTTACATCGAGATCTGGAACAACGTGTTCATGCAGTTCAACCGCACCGCCGATGGCGTGTTGCATCCGCTGCCGGCGCCGTCGGTGGATACCGGCATGGGCCTGGAGCGGATCAGTGCGGTGATGCAGCACGTTCATTCCAACTACGAAATCGACCTGTTCACCAACCTGTTGAGCGCTTCGGCCGCGGCCATTGGCTGTGCCAATGAAAGCCAGTCTTCGCTCAAGGTGGTGTCGGACCACATCCGTTCCTGCGGCTTCCTGATTGCCGACGGTGTACTGCCGTCCAACGAAGGCCGTGGCTACGTGCTGCGTCGTATCATCCGTCGCGCCTGCCGCCACGGTAACAAGCTGGGCGCCACTGGCAGCTTCTTCTACAAAATCGTGGCCGCGCTGGTTGCCGAGATGGGCGAAGCCTTCCCGGAACTCAAGCAGCAGCAAGGCAACATCGAGCGCGTGCTCAAGGCTGAGGAGGAGCAGTTCTCCAAGACCTTGGAGCACGGCTTGAAGATTCTGGAACAGGACTTGGCTGAGCTCAAAGGCACCGTTGTGCCGGGCGATGTCGTGTTCAAGCTGTATGACACCTACGGGTTCCCGATGGACCTCACCGCCGACATCGCCCGTGAACGCGAGTTGACCATCGATGAGGCCGGTTTTGAACGTGAGATGGAAGCCCAGCGTGTGCGTGCGCGTTCCGCCAGTTCCTTTGGCCTGGACTACAACACCCTGGTCAAGGTCGACGTGCCCACCGAGTTCACCGGTTACAAGGCTACCGTTGGCGCGGCCAAGATCGTTGCCCTCTATAAAGACGGTAAATCGGTCGACGTGTTGAGTGAAGGCGACGAGGCGGTTGTGGTCCTGGACCAGACGCCGTTCTATGCCGAATCCGGTGGCCAGATTGGCGACTGCGGTTTCCTGAGCTCGACGTCCGGTCGTTTTGAGGTGCGCGACACCACCAAGACCGGCGGTGCGTTCCTGCATCACGGTGTTTTGGTGTTGGGCAACTTGACGGTCGGTGCGCCGGTGGACACCCAGGTCGATGCCGACGTACGCCATGCAACGGCGCTGAACCACTCTGCCACGCACTTGTTGCACGCCGCACTGCGCCAGGTCCTGGGCGAGCACGTCCAGCAGAAAGGTTCGTTGGTGGACAGCCAGCGCCTGCGCTTTGACTTCAGCCATTTTGAAGCGATCAAGCCTGAGCAGATCAAGGCCCTGGAAGACATCGTCAACGCTGAGATTCGCAGGAACACTGCGGTAGAAACCGAAGAGACCGACATCGAGACCGCCAAGGCCAAGGGTGCCATGGCGTTGTTCGGCGAGAAGTACGGCGACAATGTTCGCGTACTGAGCATGGGTGGCGACTTCTCGGTGGAGCTGTGTGGTGGTATTCACGCCAACCGTACCGGCGACATTGCCCTGCTGAAAATCATCAGCGAAGGTGGCGTCGCGTCCGGTGTGCGTCGTATTGAGGCGGTGACCGGTGCTGCGGCCCTGGCCTACCTCAATGCAGCTGAAGAGCAACTCAAGGAAGCGGCCAGCCTGGTCAAGGGCAGCCGCGACAACCTGATCGACAAGCTGTCCGCTGTGCTGGAGCGCAACCGCGCCCTGGAGAAACAGCTGGAGCAGTTGCAAGCCAAGGCGGCCAGCGCTGCAGGTGACGATCTGTCGGCTTCGGCCGTGGACGTCAAGGATGTCAAAGTCCTGGCTGCGCGCCTGGATGGTCAGGACGGCAAGGCGTTGTTGGCCCTGGTCGATCAGTTGAAGAACAAGCTCGGCCGCGCAGTGATCCTGCTCGGCAGTGTCCATGAGGATAAGGTCGTTCTGGTTGCCGGTGTAACCAAGGACCTGACTGGCCAACTCAAGGCCGGTGATTTGATGAAGCAAGCCGCCGCGGCAGTGGGCGGGAAGGGCGGTGGTCGTCCGGACATGGCGCAAGGCGGTGGTGTAGACGCTGGTGCCCTGGACGCGGCCCTGGCCCTGACCGTGCCGTTTGTCGAAGCAGGTATTTAAGGCACTGTTAACCGGCCCGTGGTCTAGTCACGGGCTGCTCGGTGCTGGTTGATTGGATATTAGGCGCCCCTTTACGGGCTGAGGCGGCTTAGAAATGGCTTTGATCGTACAGAAATTTGGAGGCACCTCGGTCGGTTCCGTCGAAAGAATCGAGCAGGTGGCCGACAAGGTTAAGAAATTCCGCGATGCCGGCGACGACCTGGTGGTGGTGCTGTCGGCCATGAGCGGCGAGACCAATCGCCTGATCGATCTGGCCAAGGCAATCAGTGGCGACCAACAGCCGCTCCCGCGTGAGCTGGATGTGATCGTGTCCACCGGCGAGCAGGTGACCATCGCCTTGCTGGCCATGGCGCTGAATAAGCGTGGTGTGCCGGCGGTGTCCTACACTGGCAGCCAGGTGCGTATCCTTACCGACAGCGCGCATACCAAGGCGCGTATCCTGCAGATCGATGATCAGAAAATCCGTACTGACCTGAAAGCCGGGCGCGTGGTAGTTGTAGCAGGCTTCCAGGGTGTGGATGAGCAGGGCAACATCACCACCCTCGGGCGTGGCGGTTCGGACACCACCGGCGTGGCACTGGCCGCGGCGCTCAAGGCCGATGAATGCCAGATCTACACCGATGTGGATGGCGTCTACACCACCGACCCGCGTGTGGTGTCCGTGGCCCAGCGCCTGGACAAGATCACCTTTGAAGAGATGCTGGAAATGGCCAGCCTAGGTTCCAAGGTGTTGCAGATCCGTGCGGTGGAGTTCGCCGGCAAGTACAACGTTCCGCTGCGCGTATTGCACAGCTTCAAAGAGGGTCCGGGCACCCTCATTACTATTGATGAAGAGGAATCCATGGAACAGCCGATCATTTCCGGTATCGCTTTCAACCGTGATGAAGCCAAGCTGACTATCCGTGGCGTGCCAGACACCCCGGGCGTGGCCTTCAAGATCCTGGGCCCTATCAGCGGCGCGAACATCGAAGTCGACATGATCGTGCAGAACGTTTCGCACGATAACACCACCGATTTCACCTTCACGGTGCACCGCAACGAGTACGATGCGGCGGAGCGGATCCTGCAGAACACGGCGAAGGAAATCGGCGCCCGTGAAGTGGTCGGCGATACCAAGATTGCCAAAGTGTCGATCGTGGGTGTGGGCATGCGTTCCCATGCTGGCGTTGCCAGCCGCATGTTCGAGGCGCTGGCCAAGGAAAGCATCAACATCCAGATGATTTCCACCTCGGAAATCAAAGTCTCGGTGGTGATCGAAGAGAAATACCTGGAGCTGGCTGTGCGTGCTTTGCACACCGCTTTTGAGCTGGACGCTCCGGCCCGACAGGGCGAGTGATGCAGTGCCAGGAAGGCGCGGTTTACCGCGCCTTTCTTTTTTTGTAGGGCGCATGTTCTTTTGCGCGCGCTCGACAATACTTAGGCGGTAGGACTATGGCCTTTTGGTTGTAGGTCGAAGGCCTTTTTTTTGCAGACTGTTGTTCCTGAACTGAAATGCGTGAGGAGAAAGGTATGCTGATTCTGACTCGTCGTTGCGCAGAAAGCCTGATTATCGGTGATGGCGAAATCACCGTGACCGTGCTCGGCGTCAAAGGCAATCAAGTACGTATCGGGGTTAACGCTCCGAAAGAGGTAGCGGTGCACCGCGAGGAAATCTACCTGCGGATCAAGAAAGAGAAGGACGAAGAACCAAGCCTTTAATTTTTATCGTTTTTTATGTTTGCAAACGGGGATGAACGTGGTTAATATACGCCCCGTGTTGCGGAGAGCTGGCCGAGTGGCCGAAGGCGCTCCCCTGCTAAGGGAGTACACCTCAAAAGGGTGTCGGGGGTTCGAATCCCCCGTTCTCCGCCATTATTTGCTTAGTACGTTGCAATCTGGTTTTTTCGGTAAGTGCTTGAAATTACTCGAAAAAATAGCTTTACATAGAGATTGAACGGCCTATAATGCGCGGCAACAAATGCACTCGTAGCTCAGCTGGATAGAGTACTCGGCTACGAACCGAGCGGTCACAGGTTCGAATCCTGTCGAGTGCACCATTTAAGAGTCAGTTGCAGTCATGCAGGTGATTCGGTTACAACCAGTTGTGATCTGGTATAAAAACACAATCTGCACTCGTAGCTCAGCTGGATAGAGTACTCGGCTACGAACCGAGCGGTCACAGGTTCGAATCCTGTCGAGTGCACCATACAAACAAAAAGCCCGCCAAGTGCGGGCTTTTTGCCGTCTGGGGTTTGTGCAGGATTTCATCTTTTTCTCCTGCTCCCCTGTGTTTTCCTTTCTTGCTGCGACGTCGCAGTTCATAGATGCAGCCAATACTCAACTTTGGCTCGCAAGCGCTTGTTCTTTCCAGTTTTTTAACGTTTAAAGTGGCCGGGCGGTGTATCATTGCGCCCGTCAGCCCCGCCGGGGCTTGTGGAATACCTCCATGGACTTACCCAGTAGTGACTCAGTACCCCGTTTTACCAATCATGAATTGACTGATTGATCCTTCCGGCGTGCCCCGCTGCTGGGAGTGGAGCTCGCCTATGACCGAAGTAGAAGTAAAGAAAACACAAGAAAGCCTGCAGGATCGTCTGGCTCAAGTCATCGAGCTGCTGCAGCGCCAGCGCGTGGTCGAAGACCTGACGCACCGCCAGGATGGCCCGAATAACAACCTAGTCGAAAACCTGGTTCACCGGCAAAACCTCGTCGAGTTGCAGCGCAAGCTCGACGACCTGCACTCCGCCGACGTCGCCTATATTCTCGAAGCCTTGCCGCTGGATGATCGACTGACCCTCTGGCAGTTGGTCAAGGCCGACCGCGACGGCGATATCCTGCTCGAAGTATCCGACTCGGTTCGTGAAACCCTGATCGCCGACATGGACGATCACGAGCTTCTGGCGGCAGCCAAGGAGATGGACGCCGACGAGTTGGCTGACCTGGCCCCTGAACTGCCTCGTGATGTTGTCCATGAACTCATGGAAGCGCTGGACACTCAGCAGCGCGAGCGTGTGCGTTCGGCGCTGTCTTACGATGAGGATCAGGTCGGTGCCCTGATGGACTTCGAGATGGTCACCATCCGCGAAGACGTCAGCCTGGAAGTGGTCCTGCGTTACCTGCGCCGCCTCAAGGAATTGCCTGGCCACACCGACAAATTGTTCGTGGTCGATTACGAAGGCATTCTCAAGGGTGTGCTGCCGATCAAGCGTCTGCTGGTCAATGATCCGGACAAAAGAGTGGCGGATCTGATGGCCAGTGACACGGTCAGTTTCCACCCGGATGAAGATGCCTACGATGCCGCTCAGGCGTTCGAACGTTATGACTTGATCTCGGCGCCGGTGGTCGACAAGAACGGCAAGTTGATCGGTCGTTTGACCATCGATGAAATCGTCGACCTGATTCGTGAGGAAAGTGAGACCGAAGTCCTCAACATGGCCGGTTTGCGTGAAGAGGAAGATATTTTTGCCTCGGTCTGGCGTTCGTTGCATAACCGCTGGGCCTGGCTGGCGGTCAACCTGATTACCGCCTTTATCGCGTCGCGCGTGATCGGGCTGTTCGAGGGTTCAATCGAGAAGCTGGTGGCGCTGGCGGCATTGATGCCGATCGTTGCCGGGATCGGCGGTAACTCCGGCAACCAGACCATTACCATGATTGTGCGTGCGATGGCGCTCGATCAGGTGAGTACCGCCAACTCGTCGCGCCTGCTGCGCAAAGAGTTGGCGGTGGGCCTGATAAACGGCCTGGTGTGGGGTGGAGTGATCGGCGTGGTCGCCTACTTGCTATATGGCAGTTGGTCCCTTGGCGTGGTGATGACCGCTGCCATGACGCTCAACCTGCTGCTCGCTGCGCTGATGGGGGTGCTGATCCCCATGACCCTCGCCCGCCTTGGGCGTGACCCTGCCATGGGGGCCAGCGTGATGATCACGGCCATGACCGACAGTGGTGGCTTCTTCATCTTCCTGGGCCTGGCAACGATCTTTCTGCTCTGATTTTTCATCGCATGCCGGCTCCCCTCTGGGCGCTGGCTTTTTGTGGCGAGGGAGCTTGCTCCCGCTCGGCTGCGCAGCAGTCGTATCCCTGGCAGGTGCTTCGCGCTCCAGAGCAAGCAAGCTTGCTCGCTAAAGAAGCTCGGCTTCTAGGGATTTCCGCCAAATCCCAGGCAAAAAAAAGCCAGCACATGGCTGGCTTCGGCTTTCAGTTGCAAATCAATTGGCTTCTGCGGCCGCCTCAACGTCGTGCGCGATAAGCGAGACGAGAGCATTTTGCTGACGGTGGGAGAGCTGACGAAAACGCTGCAGCAGTTCGCGTTCGTGCAGCGACAGCTCAGGGCTGTCCATGCGCATGCTCAACTCGTCGCCCAGCGCACCTTCCTGAATGAGGCTTTGTTCCAGGCGAGCGATGATCTCGGAGTTCATGCTGCGGTGATGATTGCGAGCCACCTCGGCAATGCGTTCCCGCATTCCGTCTGGCAGACGTACGACGAACTTGTCAGCCGTACGGCTGGAATAAATTGCCTGTTTCAATGGGCGCATATATTTAACCGGTTAGTTCAGGGGAGCGGTTTTTGGAATTGGCCGCAAGATGAGTGTTAAGACAAGGCTCACGACCAAAGTTCAACCTGAATTGCAAAGAGGCCGCATCATGCCTCAGATTTGCCAGTTCCTTGGCGTCAATTCTGTGACAAATATTGAACTGCCTAGAGGCTTTATGCCAGCACTCATTTGCATTTTTGCGGACTGGTTGGAAAACTTTTGCATACGCAATCGCGCAGGGGAACTTCCCGTAAGTCCAGGCCACCACAGGGTTTGAGGCCGCACATGCTATCGCAAAGTGGCCTTTTGCCCTTAGGTTTAAGACTAGTGGCAATTTGCCGATTAGCGAGGATGAGGCGACATAAGGTAAGGCGGGAGGGGGATCAGCGCAGGACCGGGTCGAATTTGATCCGACGACCCACAATGAGAGTGAGCAGCAGCAGGCTGGCAAACACGGCACTGGCGATGAACGCCGTGGTTTGGCCGTCTTGTGACTCAGCGCCCAGTCCAAGCATACCGGTGAAGGCGGTTAGGCACAGAAACAGCCAGGCAAATTTGGTCATCGGTGGCCTCCTCAGAAAACCCAGTGTTCAGATGCAGGCGCCACCTGGGTGCCTTGAGTCAGGCGGACGGGCGACTGTGCGTTCGGCGTCATCACCGCCAGCTGTGGGCGCTGTTGCAGATGATGCGGCACGGCCTGGCTGATCTGCGCCGGGTCATGGCTGCCAGTCGATTGGAAATGGAACGTGACCAACGCGGCCAAGGCGACGGTGTTGAGGGCTAACAGAAGGGCACTGTTCATGGTTATGTTCTCCGCTTAACGCCGTGGCTTGTTGGGTTTGTAGGAGAAGTATTGCAGGTGCCGTGCCAAACTATTAATTCAATAAAATCAATGGTTTGAGTCTACTTCAAATACCGGAAAGGTTGCAATTTGCAATGATGGCATTTTGGGGGAGTGCATTTTGCACGATGGTGGCAAGTGCCCGTGTTTGCGGGGGCAGGCCGCAATCAATCGGGTGTGGGTTGGCCTACACTCGAAAAGCCTACGGACGACATGACAAAACCCACCTCGGCCGTTAACATGCACGCCGTCCGTCGCCGCGTCTTTGGCTCGACGTCGGTCATTTGTCCCAGTAGCTCAATTGGATAGAGCATCCCCCTCCTAAGGGGAAGGTTGGCCGTTCGAACCGGCCCTGGGACACCAGGTTCAAAGCCCTGCACAGAACATTCTGGCAGGGCTTTTTTGTGCGCGTTTTCCAACGATTCAGTCGAACCTTGCTGCAGTCCAGGGTTCACAGCACGTGCACGGTGTATTTATCACAATCCGTGTATCCCGCAAGCGGCCGGACAGCGTCTGAGTCTGTAAGCAAATTAATCTCCGGAAACAGCGCCTGCCGCCTGTCCGGACCCGGCCACCCCGGACTATCATGCCGATAGCCCTGTCTCTCACTGCAAGGAGCCGCTCGGAACGCCGATGCGCCAAATCTGGAAATCTTTTCGAGCCCTTTATTTCGCCTCCTTGATGATGCTGATCGGCTCCGGCCTGCTCAGTACTTACCTGGCCCTGCGCCTGGCGGCCGACCATGTCGACAGCCTGTGGGTGGGTGCGCTGATGGCGGCCAACTATTTTGGCCTGGTGCTGGGCGGCAAGATCGGGCACCGCCTGATTGCCCGGGTCGGGCATATCCGGGCCTATGCCACCTGTGCCGGTATTGTCGGTGCGGCCGTGCTGGGCCACGGCCTGATCGACTGGCTGCCGGCCTGGATCGTGCTGCGGATGATCGTGGGCCTGGGCATGATGTGCCAGTACATGGTCATCGAAAGCTGGCTCAACGAGCAGGCGGACGCCAAGCAACGCGGCGTGGTGTTCAGCGGCTATATGATTGCGTCTTACCTGGGCCTGGTACTCGGCCAGTTGATCCTGGTCATGCACCCTCAGCTCGGCCTTGAGCTGTTGATGCTGGTTGCCCTGTGTTTTGCCCTGTGCCTGGTGCCGGTGGCCATGACTCGGCGTATTCACCCGGCGGCCCTGCACCCGGCGCCGATGGAGCCGCGCTTCTTTATCAAGCGCGTGCCGCAGTCGTTGAGCACCGTGCTGGGGGCGGGGTTGATCGTGGGCTCGTTCTACGGTCTGGCGCCGCTCTATGCCTCTCAACAAGGCTTGACCACCGAGCAGGTGGGCCTGTTCATGGGTAGCTGCATTTTTGCCGGCCTGCTGGTGCAGTGGCCGTTGGGGTGGTTGTCGGACCGCTATGATCGCGCGCTGCTGATTCGTTGTTTTGCTCTGTGCCTGGCGGTGGCGGCGTTGCCGTTGGCAATAATGACCAAGGTGCCGCTGGAAGTTCTGTTTGTGGCAGGTTTCTTGTGTTCGCTGGTGCAGTTCTGCCTGTACCCGCTGGCAGTGGCGTTCTCCAACGACCATGTGGAAGGGGATCGCCGGGTATCCCTCACGGCGATGCTGCTGGTCACGTACGGCGTAGGCGCCAGCATTGGGCCGTTGCTGGCCGGTGTGGTGATGAAGATGTTCGGCAGCCACATGCTGTATGCGTTTTTCAGCCTGTGTGCGTTGATCCTGGTGTGGCGTATCCGGCCGAAAGCCGTCACCAATTTGCATCAGGTGGAAGACGCGCCCCTGCATCACGTGGCGATGCCCGACAGTATGTCCAGCTCACCGCTGGTCGCCGCCCTGGATCCGCGTGTCGATGAGCAGGTAGTGCAGGAGCAAATGCAAAACGCTGCCCCGGAACCTGAACCGGAGACGGATCCCGATGCGCAGGCGGACGAGCCGCTCTTTGAAGGGCCGCCTGAGCCTGCGGGCCCTGACGAACACCCTCACGACTTGAGCAGGGCGCGCCCCTGAACGTAAAAACGGGCAGGTCCATCAGGATCTGCCCGTTTTTTTTACAGCGATCTTTTAAGGTTTAAAAATCGTCGTCTTTGTCGAAACGCCGTGCTTCGCGTTGCAGTTGGTAAACAAAGCGCTCGACCTGGCGCTGCACCAAGCCACTCATATTGTGGAAGCGCACGCCGGCGAAGGTGGTGTTGATCTTCTCTTCGAAGTGCAGGTAACGCAGTTCGACTGAGGTTGTCATGCTGCCAAAGGGCAGGGCGGCGATGAAACGGTCATACACCTGGCCCAGCTGCAGGCGCTCGGAGATATCTCCTTCAAAGCGCAATTTGCAGCCCGTCGCGGAAATATCCAGCAGCTTACCGTTGACCGGGGCCTTGAGCTTCTCTCCACCCAGTTCGATGTTGACCAGTTGCGCCAGCTTCAAGGCGGCGCGGAACGCATTGCGGCGCTGATGGTAAACCACTTCGGCGGGCAGGCTGCCGGTGTAGATGCGGTGGCCGTCCTTTTCGCTGATGCTCAGGCTGCCGTTGCTTTCCCACGCAATGCGCACACCGTCGTGGAAGCCTTCAATGCGGAAGGGTTCGCCATTTTCGAGGTGGCGTTCGCCATCGCGGGGGATCATCTCATCCAGGGCCACGGAGCCGCCGTCGCGGTTGACGTCGACCAGGTAGCTCTGGAAGCGCTGGCTGCGTTCGTGGAAGGTGATGATCAGCGGGTCATGGCTTTCTTGCAGCATCCGCAAGGTGCTGGCGATTTCCAGAGGGGTGGTGAGGACCTTGGGTGGCTGCGGAGCATCTTCCGCATTAAGGGCGTTGAACACGGTTCTTCCATCTCCAGACAAAATACGACTACACGCAAGAGCAGGCATTCTGCCAGTATGTGGCGCGTCTTGGATAGCCGCGCTGTAAACCGGCGTCAGGCTTGGCTGCGAGTGCTTGGCTTGACCAGGCGCGAGGTGGAACCTTGAGCGTTGTAAAGCGCTGGAGGCTCTCCGCCGTGAAGTATACGCAACTGGTTGGCGGTCGTAGCTTGTTGAAGCTGGATCGACTGACCGTTGAGCAGGTTGGCTTCCTGGCACTGGGCGAGCAATTGATTGAGTTCTTTGCTCTGGGCCAGTAATTGATCGCCGACCGAAGAGTGGCTGGCCAGCTGCGCCAGGCCGTCATGGTCTGCGGGCAGGCCAAGGCTGACGAGGATCTGGCTGCGTTTTTTGCCATGCTGTTCCAGCAGGACAATCAGCGATTGCTTGCGCGCCAGAATTTCTTCGAGCAGCGGCATGTCGCGGCCGTAGAGGGCCAGGGATTCTTCCCTGAGTAGCTCGAGCAGCTGCTGCGTCGGCGCTAGATCATCAATGATCAGTTGAAGCAGATTTTCGTCGTGATGCATGGCTGGCCTTGGGTTTTAAGCGTCCAAAAGCCCGGCGCAGGCCTTTGCCTAGCGCTCGGCTTCGAAATTAAGCAGCTTGCTGGCTACACGGTTGCTGTCGACTTTATAGCTGCCATCGGCGATTGCCTGTTTCAATTCGGCCACACGGGCTTTATTGACCACCGGTTGATCGCGCAGCGAGTCAGTGACCTTCTGCAACTGTTGAGCCTCATTGCTCAGGTGTACGGATTCCCCGCTTTGGCTGACGGCGGCCTGTTCTGCCTTGGCGGGCAGTGGCTGGGCCTTGGCTTCTACGTTTTCCTTGGTACCGGTGGTACGCGTAGTGCCTGACGTTGTCGGGGTGTTATTTAAACGGCTGAAATCGATGACCATGATCAAAAAACCTCTGGGTATTTGGACGCTTGCCATGTTTTCGGCAATACCCGGACGAACTTTAGGCGCGAATGACAATAAATCTGCGCACGGAATATCTCGTGCACAGTGTAGAAAAACCCAGCGTCCTCTGCCAGCACTCTATAAAGCAACCTCGACTTGCCCGGGGGCCGTCACTCGCGCCTTGATGACACGGTTGGAGTTGAGGTTCTTGACCCGTATTTGTTCACTCATGCCACCGTTGGACAGTGCCTCCCCCGGCATTTTTACGTTCAGCCCGCCACTGCTGGCGGAAATCACCACCTGATCGCCCTTGCGAATCACCTCTGCCTGTTCAAGATGCACCAGGGTGATGACTTGGTCTGTTACCACTGGTCGGGTTAATTTCTGTCCGACCGCTTGGTCGAGGGAGGTCAGGTAGCCCTGGCTGATCATGCTGATGTCGCGTTCGCGCAGTACCACATCTTCGAAACCAATGATGCCGGTGCGTTTCATTGGCCGGGCAACCACCACCACATCGCGGAACAGTTTGACCTGTGCCGGCACGAACACCGTCCAGGGCGAGGCGCCGTCGCAACGCACCTTCACCGTCACGCGGCCGATGGGTTGGGCGGGGCTTTCCAGCGTGGCTGTCAATTCCTTGTCGCACATTGGCATGCGTAAACGCGGGTCCAACTGGTTGACTTGGATTTCATAACGCCCCGGCGTCTGAGTGGTTGCCAGATAATCTTCTACAGTGAACTCAAGAAAGCCTTGAGTGACGCCGATAAGTAGATCAGGCAATGTGACGTTATCGGCACGGGCCGTGGTGCCCAGGCTAACAGCAAGCAATGCCATCGCGGCGCAGAGCAATCTGCGCAATCGTCGGGCACCAGGGCGTCGGGAAACTGTCGTTTTAATATCCATAAACCAATAAATAGCAAAGCTCGTGCCGTTTAGTGTTGGGTGCGCATCGCACCCCCAAAGGTTTTAGCGTAGGAGTCAAGGCATGGCAGGAGTAATGGATTCAGTAAACCAGCGCACACAGCTGGTAGGGCAGAATCGCCTGGAGTTGTTGCTTTTTCGCCTGGATGGCAAGCAGCTGTATGGCATCAATGTGTTCAAGGTGCGGGAAGTGCTGCAGTGCCCCAAGTTGACCATCATGCCCAAGTCCAGCCCTGTGGTCTGTGGCGTCGCTAACATCCGTGGCGCGACGATTCCGATTCTTGATTTGGCCCTGGCCACCGGTTCTGCTGGGTTGCAGGACCGCGAGAACCCGTTCGTGATCATTACCGAATACAACACCAAGACCCAGGGTTTCCTGGTGCGCTCGGTGGAGCGCATCGTCAACATGAACTGGGAGGAGATCCATCCGCCGCCCAAGGGCACCGGTCGCGATCACTACCTCACGGCGGTGACGCGGGTCGATAACCAGTTGGTGGAAATCATCGACGTGGAGAAGATCCTCGCCGAAGTCGCGCCCACGTCCGAATCGATTTCCGTCGGTGTGGTGGACGCCGAAACCGCGCACAAGGCTATTTCGCTGCGGGTACTGACGGTGGACGATTCCTCGGTGGCGCGTAAACAGGTGACCCGTTGCCTGCAAACCGTCGGCGTCGAAGTGGTGGCGCTCAACGATGGTCGCCAGGCGCTGGATTACCTGCGCAAGCTGGTGGATGAAGGCAAGAAGCCGGAGGAAGAGTTCTTGATGATGATCTCTGACATCGAGATGCCGGAAATGGACGGCTACACCCTCACGGCCGAGATACGCAACGATCCGCGCATGCAAAAATTGCATATCATCCTGCATACTTCGTTGTCGGGTGTATTCAACCAGGCGATGGTCAAGAAAGTCGGTGCCGATGACTTCCTGGCCAAATTCCGTCCTGATGACCTGGCATCCCGGGTAGTCGACCGGATCAAGGCAGCAGATCATAGCTAGGGGCCTTTTCCCTGGCGGTCTTACGATTTAAGAGGCGGTATCAGTGTCTACGGGTAATTTGGATTTTGAACAGTTCCGGGTCTTCCTGGAAAAAGCCTGTGGCATATTGCTCGGTGAAAACAAGCAGTACTTGGTATCCAGCCGTCTCAACAAAATGATGGAGCAGCAGGGCATCAAGTCTTTGGGTGAGCTGGTGCAGCGCATCCAGGGGCAGCCGCGCAGTGGGCTCAAGGAGATGGTGGTCGATGCCATGACCACCAACGAGACCCTTTGGTTTCGCGATACCTATCCGTTTGAAGTGCTCAAGAGCAAAGTGCTGCCGGAAGCTATCAAGGCCAGCCCGGGCCAGCGTCTGCGCATCTGGTCTGCTGCCTGTTCCTCCGGGCAGGAACCGTACTCGATTTCGATGTCCATCGATGAGTTCGAGCGAACCAACATGGGCCAGTTAAAGGCGGGCGCGCAAATTGTGGCCACCGACCTGTCCGGCACCATGCTCACCAACTGTAAGACCGGCGAGTACGACAGCCTGGCCCTGGGCCGTGGTTTGTCCCAGGAACGCCTGCAACGTTACTTTGACTCCAAAGGGGCCGGGCGTTGGGCGGTCAAGGCGCCGATCAAGAGCCGCGTGGAGTTTCGCTCGTTCAACCTGCTCGACAGCTACGCGAGCCTGGGCAAGTTCGACATGGTGTTTTGCCGCAACGTGCTGATCTACTTCTCGGCCGAAGTGAAGAAAGACATCCTGCTGCGCATTCACGGCACGCTCAAGCGCGGCGGCTATCTGTTCCTCGGGGCTTCCGAAGCGTTGAATGGCCTGCCGGACCATTACCAGATGGTGCAGTGCAGCCCTGGGATCATCTACCAGGCCAAGTAAGACGGTCTCACTTGATCAATGTGGGAGGGGGTTTGCCCCGATGGCGGTGGTTCAGTTGATATAGCTATCACTGATACACCGTCATCGGGAGCAAGCCCCCTCCCACATTTTTTTTGCGGCAAATTTCAAGAGAGCGGCAACTCTCCATTGCCGCTTTACTGGCGCCACGCGGAAATCGCTTGCCGCTTTTCTGGCATCGTCGCCGGCAACCGCCTCGCAAGCCCCTGATATACGGGCCTCCACCAGATTGGCATGCACCTTGCTATAACCCTGTTAACGAAAAGCAGGTCAGCCTAAAGGTTTCCGCCATGAGCATCAGCTTCGATAAAGCGCTCGGTATCCACGAACAAGCCCTGGGCTTCCGCGCCCAGCGTGCTGAAGTCCTGGCCAACAACATTGCCAACGCCGATACCCCGAACTACAAGGCTCGGGACCTGGACTTCTCTGCCGTGCTCGCCGCCCAGCAGGACAAGACCAAGAACGGCACCTTCGCCTTGAACATGACCAACAGCCGTCATATTGAAGCGCAAGGCCTGAGCAGTGGTGACGAGTCGTTGCTGTATCGCACGCCGATGCAGCCGTCGATCGACCAGAACACCGTCGACGCGCAGCTGGAGCAATCGGCCTACGCCGAGAATTCGGTGAACTTCCAAGCCAGCTTCACCCTGCTTAACAGCAAATTCAAAGGGCTGATGTCAGCCCTGCGCGGAGAGTAAGCCATGTCCCTGTCCAGTGTTTTCAATATTGCCGGCAGTGGCATGAGCGCGCAGACCACGCGCTTGAACACCGTCGCCAGTAACATCGCCAACGCCGAGACCGTGTCTTCGAGCATTGACCAGACCTACCGCGCCCGTCACCCGGTGTTCGCCACCATGTTCCAGGGTGGCCAGAGTGGCGGCAGCGACTCGCTGTTCCAGGACCAAGGTGCCGCAGGCTCCGGCGTGCAGGTACTCGGTGTGGTTGAAGACCAGAGCAATCTGGAGGCCCGCTACGAGCCTAACCACCCGGCGGCCAACGAAAAAGGCTACGTGTACTACCCGAACGTCAACGTGGTCGAGGAAATGGCGGACATGATTTCCGCCAGCCGCTCGTTCCAGACCAATGCGGAAATGATGAACACCGCCAAAACCATGATGCAAAAGGTCCTGACCCTGGGTCAGTGATAAGGGGCGCCAAATAATGGCCATCGTTGATACGAGTAACAACACGGCAGTCCAGGACCTTTTCAATTCCAAGGTCAAGACTGCAACGGACAACAGCAGCGTCGGCGACGCCGCCAAGTCGGCGACGGGCAACCAGTCGCTGGGCAAGGACGCGTTCCTGCAACTGCTCGTGACCCAGCTGAAAAACCAGAACCCGCTGTCGCCCCAGGACAACGGCGCGTTCGTGGCCCAGCTTGCACAGTTCAGTAGCCTGGAAGGCATCAACACCCTGAACGATTCGGTGAATAACATCTCCAGCAACTTCAGCTCCTCGCAAGCGCTGCAGGCGTCGTCGCTGGTAGGGCGGTCGATCATCATCCAGACCGACAAGGCCATGGTCGACACCAGCAAGAGCATGAACGGTTCCGTGGCGGTGACCTCGGCGGTGGGCAACGTCTCCGTCAAGATCACCGACAAAGATGGCACTGTGGTGCGCACCCTCGACATGGGGGCCCAGAGCGCCGGTACCCAAAGCTTCATCTGGGATGGCAAGAACGAAAATGGCGAGGTCGCCCCTGCCGGCACCTACACCTTCAATGCCACTACCAAGAACGACAAGGGCGAGGCTGTCGCCCTGGCCACTTCGTTGCCTGCGACGGTAACGAGCGTGACCTTGAGCAAGACCGGCGGCGAGATGCTGCTGAACCTTGCAGGTGGCATGGGCAGCGTCAAGCTGTCGCAAATTCAGACTATCGGTACATAGAGCCGGCTAAATACGGCAGAGGGAGAGAAACATGTCTTTTAATATCGGCCTTAGCGGCCTCTATGCGGCCAACAAACAACTGGACGTGACCGGCAACAACATCGCCAACGTCGCGACCACTGGCTTCAAGTCGTCCCGCGCGGAATTCTCGGACATCTACGCCGCGTCCAAACTGGGCACCGGCCAGAACAGCATCGGCAACGGTGTAAACCTAGCGGCCGTGTCCCAGCAGTTCACCCAGGGTGACGTCAACAACAGCGGCGGCGTGCTGGACATGGCGATCCAGGGCGGTGGCTTCTTCGTTCAGAAGGGCAGCGACGGCTCGCTGGAGTACACCCGCAGCGGTGCCTTCCGTGCCGACAAAGACGGCTATATCACCAACAATACCGGCACTTCGCGCTTGCAAGGCTACGCCGCGGACGCGGACGGCAACATCGTCAAGGGCGGCTTGACCGACCTGCAACTGAACCTGTCGTACCTGCCACCCAAGGCGTCCACCAAGGTGGATTCCACCAGTAACCTGAACTCGTCGTCGCCGGTGATCGACCAGACTACCAAGCTGTTTGATCCTACTGACACGAGCACCTTCACCACCCAGAACAGCACCACTTTGTATGACGCCCAGGGTAACTCCCACGAAATGGTGCAGTACATGGTGAAGTCGAACCCCAACGAGTGGAAGGCCTACACGTTGATCGACGGCCGTAACCTGGATGGCACTAAGCCTACAACCACCGGCGCCACCGCCCCCGTGCCAGCGACCTATACCTTTGACGGTGCCGGTAAGCTTCTGGGTGTCACCGGTACAGGCGTGGTCGGCACAACCTTGACGCTCACGGGTTGGGTGCCGGGTACGGTGACCAACGGTAATTGGGCGCCAAACAACGCGACAGCGCCGAATATTGCCGTCAACCTGGGTAACGTCACCCAGTACAACTCGGCCAGCTACCGCAACCCGCCGACCACCGATGGTTACGCGACCGGGCAGATCACCGGCCTGAAAATCGACGGCAGCGGCGTATTGTTCGCCACGTTCAGCAACCAGCAGAGCAAGGCCATCGGCCAGATCTCCCTGGCCAGCTTCAACAACGAACAAGGCTTGCAGCCTTCGGGCGGCACCACCTGGAGAGAGACCTTCGCCTCGGGCCAGCCAGGTTATGACACCCCGCAAGCCGGTACCCTGGGTTCGATCGTGGCCAACTCCCTGGAAAACTCCAACGTCAACCTGACCAACGAGCTGGTGGACCTGATCAAGGCCCAGAGCAACTACCAGGCGAACGCCAAGACCATCTCCACCCAGAGCACCATCATGCAGACCATCATTCAGATGACCTGATGCATCAGTGCTCTACAAGAAGCCCCTCGTAAGAGGGGCTTTTTTTTGCGTGTAGGAATATAGCCCGCGACACCTAGGGTTACGCGCTGAATTGCCCGGTAAGGAACGCCTATTACCCGTCTTGCCACTGATCGGATCAGAGCCCAGGAGGTTCACCAATCAAGGGGAACGGAATATGTGGAGTTCAGGCGTTTTTGGGCCAGGTGCTGGGCGGGCAGTTCCTTTACCGGGTGTCGTGCGAGGGGATGCCACACCGGTCACGCCCACTGCTGAGGTAACTGCGGTCAAAAAGCTGCTCAACGAAATGTTTGAGGCGCAGCAAACAGGCAAGACGCAGACGGTTCAAGACTCGCGGGATAAATTGAACAAGCTGCGCGAGCAACTGGGTGATGAAAAATTCAAGGAGATCCTTAAGAAGCTGATCGACGACGCTGATCAGCAGTTTCTTGAGTTTCTCAAACGATTGCTGAAAGAGTTGTTCCCTGAGGAGGATGAGGGCGTTACTCCGCCCCCGTCTCCGCCATCACCCGGTGGCGGTGGTGGTGGCGGTGGCGGCGTCAGGGTTAATCCGAACGATTTCGGCGGCAGTGAGCCGATGACCAACAAGCCCTTTACCGAGGGCGCGCGCCACTTTGATTACAAGCCTGACCCTAGCAACCCAGGTAAAAAACCCGGCATGGGCAGAGAAGCTGGCAATATCTGGAGTGGTTTCAAGCAGGGGCCGGACGGTAACTGTGTCACTGTTTCAGCCATAAAGTCGGCAATGATGAAGTTTGGCCAGAAACCTACCGATGTCTTTCAGGACGTAAAGCAGGCAGGCGATGGTTATGACGTGAAGATGCGGGATGGGTTTGATCTGCATTTGTCAAAAGCTGAATTGAAGCAAGCAGCGAGTTATGCGCAATTTCAAGGTGATGATCCGGCCATGATGACTGACGCTAACTTCATGTATGCGGCGAGTGCCAAGCGCGCACAGATGGAGGGTAATGGCGTTGATGACAACCCTAATGATGCAAAGCGTAGTTTTGCCCACGCGATGCAAAGCCTGAACAATGGCGAAATGGGCTGGGAGGCGCTGGATCGGCTTGGTTTGAAGGGGCTTTACAGACAGTCATCCAGCTCTGAACTCGCAAGCGGTAAGCTAGGGGTCGTGGATTATGGCGGGCATTCAATGGCGGTGATTGGTGGTCGCATTGAATTGTGGGGCCAGAAAGGCGGCAGGCCTCAGCAGGGCAATGCTTACGCTTTCATATAGTGGAAAAGAAAAACCCCCGGTAAACCCAATACATCCAGGGTTTATCAGGGGTTTTTTCAATCCCGGGCGTTCAAGCCCAAGACCGACTCAGCTTATTGGCAGGCTTCGCAATCCGGCTCGTCAATCGCGCAGGCCTTTGGCACTGGCGCCGGGCCGGCCGGAGCAGCGAGTACCGAATCGTCACCGTGGTTGCCGCTGGAAACAGCGTTCAACTTACCGGTGTTGATGGTCGACTTCTCGGTGCTGGTGGCGGCCAGGGCACGGAGGTAGTAAGTGGTTTTCAGGCCACGGTACCAAGCCATGCGGTAGGTCACGTCCAGCTTCTTGCCCGATGCGCCGGCGATGTACAGGTTCAGCGACTGGGCCTGGTCGATCCACTTCTGACGACGGCTGGCGGCGTCAACGATCCACTTGGTGTCCACTTCGAAAGCGGTCGCGTAGAGCTCTTTGAGCTCTTGCGGGATGCGCTCGATCTGCTGCACGGAACCGTCGTAGTACTTCAGGTCGTTGATCATGACCGAGTCCCACAGGCCGCGGGCTTTCAGGTCGCGAACCAGGTACGGGTTGATCACGGTGAATTCACCCGACAGGTTCGATTTCACATACAGGTTCTGATAGGTCGGTTCGATCGACTGCGATACGCCGGTGATGTTGGCGATGGTCGCGGTCGGCGCGATGGCCATGATGTTGGAGTTACGAATACCTTTTTGTACACGGGCACGTACCGGCGCCCAGTCCAGGGATTCGTTCAGGTCAACGTCGATGTACTTCTGGCCACGTTGCTCGATCAGGATCTGTTGCGAATCCAGCGGCAGGATGCCCTTGGACCACAGTGAACCCTGGAACGTCTCGTAGGCACCGCGCTCGTCGGCCAGGTCGCAGGAAGCCTGGATCGCGTAGTAGCTGACCGCTTCCATGGACTTGTCGGCGAACTCGACCGCAGCGTCCGAACCGTAAGGAATGTGCTGCAGGTACAGCGCGTCCTGGAAGCCCATGATGCCCAAGCCGACCGGACGGTGCTTGAAGTTGGAGTTCTGCGCCTGTGGCACCGAGTAGTAGTTGATGTCGATCACGTTATCGAGCATGCGAACGGCGGTGTTGACGGTGCGTTCCAGCTTGGCGGTGTCCAGCTTGCCGTTGACGATGTGGTTCGGCAGGTTGATCGAGCCCAGGTTGCAAACGGCGATCTCGTCCTTGTTGGTGTTCAAGGTGATCTCGGTGCACAGGTTCGAGCTGTGGACCACGCCCACGTGCTGCTGCGGGCTGCGCAGGTTGCACGGGTCTTTGAAGGTCAGCCATGGGTGGCCGGTTTCAAACAGCATGGACAGCATTTTGCGCCACAGGTCTTTGGCCTGGATGGTCTTGAACAGCTTGATCTTGCCTGGGTACTGGGACAGGGCTTCATAGTACTCGTAGCGTTCTTCGAAGGCCTTGCCGGTCAGGTCGTGCAGGTCCGGCACTTCGGAAGGCGAGAACAGGGTCCACGGGCCGTCATCGAAGACGCGCTTCATGAACAGGTCAGGGATCCAGTTGGCGGTGTTCATGTCGTGGGTACGACGACGGTCATCACCGGTGTTCTTGCGCAGCTCGATGAACTCTTCAATGTCCATGTGCCAGGTTTCCAGGTAGGCACAGACAGCGCCTTTGCGCTTGCCGCCCTGGTTGACCGCAACGGCGGTGTCGTTCACGACTTTCAGGAACGGTACAACGCCCTGGGACTTGCCGTTGGTGCCCTTGATGTACGAACCCAGCGCACGCACCGGCGTCCAGTCGTTGCCCAGGCCACCGGCAAATTTGGACAGCATGGCGTTGTCGTGGATCGCGTGGTAGATGCCCGACAGGTCATCCGGCACGGTGGTCAGGTAGCAGCTGGACAGCTGTGGACGCAGGGTGCCGGCGTTGAACAGGGTCGGGGTCGACGACATGTAGTCAAAGGACGACAGCAGGTTGTAGAACTCGATGGCGCGGTCTTCTTTGTGCTTCTCTTCGATCGCCAGGCCCATGGCCACGCGCATGAAGAACACTTGCGGCAGTTCGAAGCGGATACCGTCCTTGTGGATGAAGTAACGGTCGTACAGGGTTTGCAGGCCCAGGTAAGTGAACTGCTGGTCGCGCTCGTGGTTGATTGCCTTGCCGAGTTTTTCCAGGTCGAAGGTGGCCAGGATCGGGTTCAGCAATTCGAATTCGATACCCTTGGCGATGTACGCCGGCAGGGCCTTGGCGTACAGGTCAGCCATCTCGTGGTGGGTGGCGCTGTCGGCTACGCCGAGGAAGCCCAGGCCTTCGGCACGCAGGGTGTCCATCAGCAGGCGAGCGGTCACGAACGAGTAGTTCGGCTCACGCTCGACCAGGGTACGTGCGGTCATCACCAGCGCGGTGTTGACGTCGGTCAGGGCCACGCCGTCGTACAGGTTTTTCAGGGTTTCGCGCTGGATCAGGTCACCATCGACTTCTTCCAGGCCTTCGCAGGCCTCGGTGATGATGGTGTTCAGGCGGCCCAGGTCCAGCGGCGCAAACGTGCCGTCGGCCAGGGTGATGCGGATCGACGGGTGAGCCTGTACCGCGGCTTCTTCGGCTGGCGTGCGCACGGCACGTTCCTTGGCGCGCGAGTCACGGTAGATCACGTAGTCGCGGGCAACTTTCTGCTCGCCGGCACGCATCAGGGCCAGTTCGACCTGGTCCTGGATTTCTTCGATGTGGATAGTGCCGCCCGAGGGCATGCGACGCTTGAAGGTCGCGGTGACTTGTTCGGTCAGGCGGGCAACGGTGTCATGGATGCGCGACGAAGCGGCAGCGGTGCCGCCTTCAACTGCAAGAAACGCTTTGGTGATGGCGACGGTGATCTTGTCATCGGTGTAAGGAACGACAGTCCCGTTACGCTTGATCACGCGCAGTTGGCCAGGTGCGGTGGCGGACAGATCCAGGTTCGAATCAGCGGCCTGCGGCACGGAGCCCTGCGGGTTCTCGCGAGTTGTGTCGGTTTGCATGGGGGGTTGTCTCCACGTTCTATATTTATTTGGGCACCATCACGGTGCCCACCGTTCCGTCCTGAAGCATTTACAGCAGGCCTGGGCCTGGCATAACAACTTCGGGACAGGAGGAAGGGAGCTGTTCGCGCCGCTTCCATGCCGAAGTCTTCGGTTCGGGGCTCAAAAGCCCTTGGCCGTATTCCTGGTGGGTGACAGTTGCCAGGTTCAAGCACTGCAACACCCGTACCGTTTTGCGCTGTTGGAGCGTGAAAACGGCTGCCATCCGCGTGAGCGGTTTGGGCTTTCAAAAAATGCTTTGGTTCAACCAAACGAGAGCAAGAAAGGGCTTGAGTTTCTTGTCTGATCTGTGTTTGGTTTTTTCGCTCAAAACCCTACATGTAGGGTTTTTTTTGCGCCGAGCTACAAGATAATGCGTTTTGGGGGGCTTAGCAACGCACTACCTGTGGATAACGCTGTGGGTAAAATGTGTATGAAACGTGGAACACCCGTGTAGGCCGCATTGCTGCTGGATTCGGCCGTTTGTCACCGAATATTCCAAGGTAAAAACAGCTGATTGGATTTTTGAGGGCGCGAACCCTATCACAAAAAAATGCGATCACCGAATGCATTTCCGAGCTTGTGTTCCAGGGTTGCGGCATGGCTACAATCGGTCTTTGTTATGCCTTCCCAACATTACAAATAAGGTGTGGCTGGCGCAGATCAAAATGTGAGCGCAAGCCCCTCCGACAATATATCGCATGGTCAGGACGACCTTCTTTATAACAATGAGGATCACCCGTGGAGCAAGAAGCCTGGCAGGTATTGATCGTCGAGGATGACGAGCGGCTCGCCGAATTGACCCGCGAGTACCTGGAGAGCAACGGCCTGCAGGTGTCGGTGGAGGGCGATGGGGCCTTGGCGGCAGCGCGGATCATCGCCGAACAGCCGGACTTGGTGATCCTCGACCTGATGCTGCCCGGCGAAGACGGCCTGAGCATCTGCCGCACAGTGCGCGAGCGTTATGACGGCGTGATCCTGATGCTGACCGCGCGCACCGACGACATGGACCAGGTGCTGGGCCTGGACATGGGCGCCGACGACTACGTGTGCAAACCCGTACGCCCGCGCCTGTTGCTGGCGCGGATCCAGGCCTTGCTGCGGCGCAGCGAACCGGCGGAACCGACTGCCGTGGGAAGCCAGCGCCGCCTGCAGTTCGGCCCGTTGGTGGTGGACAACGCGCTGCGCGAGGCCTGGCTGAATAATGCCGGCATCGAGCTGACCAGCGCCGAATTCGACTTGCTGTGGCTGTTGGTGGCGAATGCCGGGCGCATCCTGTCCCGCGAAGAAATCTTCATCGCCCTGCGCGGCATCGGCTACGACGGCCAGGACCGTTCCATCGATGTGCGCATCTCGCGTATTCGCCCGAAAATCGGCGACGACCCGATCCACCCGCGCCTGATCAAGACCATCCGCAGCAAAGGCTACCTGTTCGTCCCCGAAGCCGCCGCCGACATGCCGCTGTGAACTCGATCTTCCTGCGCATCTACGGCGGTATGTGCGCGGCGCTGATCCTGGTGGCGCTGCTCGGCGTGCTGGCCCTGCACCTCCTCAACGAGGTGCGCAGCGGCCAATACCGCGAGCGCCTGGCCCACGGTACCTTCGCGTTGATGGGCGATAACCTGCAGCCCATGAGCCCCATCGAGCGCCAACGCGCCCTGGCGGTGTGGGAGCGTTTGCTGGGTATCCCGCTGCAATTGCGCGCCCTCGCGGATACGCAGCTGGACTCGAGCCAGCGCAACCGCCTGCAACGTGGGCAGGTGCTGGTGGAGCAGACCGGGCCGCATGCCGCGCGGGTGCTGCGATGGGTCAGTGATCAGGATCAACTGGTGCTGGAGGGAGAGGTGCAGCAGATCAGCGAGCAACTGGCCCGCGCGACCATCTACCTGCTCGCCGACGAACTGGTGCGCTTCCCGGTGGCGGAACAACCGCAACGCCTGGCGGATATAAAAGAAGCCAAGGGTTTTGGCTTTGACATGCACCTGATGACCCTCGACCAGACTGATATGGATGAAGACCAGCGCCGCCGTGTATCGGAAGGCGACACGGTGATGGCCTTGGGCAAGGGCGGCGATTCGATCCGCGTGTTTGCCGGCATGGTCGGCACGCCGTGGGTGCTGGAAATCGGCCCGTTGTATCAGATGAGTCCTTACCCGGCGCAATGGCTGGTGCTGATTGCCTTGATCGGCCTGACGCTGATCGGTCTGATCGTCTATCTATTAGTGCGTCAGCTTGAACGCCGGCTGCGCGGCCTGGAAGCCGCTGCCACGCGCATCGCCAAGGGCAACCTGGAAGTCCGCGTGCCGGCTCGCGGCGCTGACTCGGTGGGGCGCCTGGCCGCGGCGTTCAACGGCATGGCCGAGCACTTGCAACAGTTGCTGGCGATCCAGCGCGAACTGGTGCGCGCGGTGTCCCATGAGCTGCGCACGCCGGTGGCGCGCTTGCGCTTCGGCCTGGAGATGGTCGGCGATGCCACCACCCCCGAGGCGCGGCGCAAGTACCTGGAGGGCATGGACAGCGATATCCAGGACCTTGATGGCCTGGTGGACGAAATGCTGACGTATGCACGTCTGGAGCAAGGCTCGCCGGAGCTGAATTTCCAGCGGGTCGACCTCAATGCGCTGCTCGATCAGGTGATCGGCGAATTATCGCCACTGCGCCCGCAGGTCAACGTGACCCGGGGTATTTGCCTGTCTTCGGTACATTGGGATGACGCCTGGGTGGATGCCGAGCCGCGTTATCTGCATCGAGCGCTGCAGAACCTGGTGAGCAATGCCATGCGCCATGCCCAGGGGCAGGTGTTGATCAGTTATCAGGTCGGTCAGGTGCGCTGCCGCATCGACGTGGAGGACGACGGCCCCGGCGTGCCGGAAAGTGCCTGGGAGCGCATTTTCACGCCGTTCCTGCGCCTGGATGACAGCCGCACCCGTGCTTCGGGTGGGCATGGCCTGGGGTTGTCGATTGTGCGGCGAATCATTTACTGGCACGGCGGGCGGGCGTTGATCGGCAAGAGCAATAATTTGGGTGGGGCCTGCTTCAGCCTGAGTTGGCCACGGGATCAGGATAAATCCTGATGTCGCTATCGGGAGCAAGCCCCCTCCCACAGTCGATGGCATTCCAACGTTGGAACTCGGTCGAGTGTGGGAGGGGGGCTCAGGCGCTGATGGCCACCAGGCTCAACAACTGACCTTCATGCAGCGCAAATTGTGCGCTCAGCTCTTTGCCATGGGACCACTCGGCAGACAGGTCCGTCAGCAGGCGCAGGCGCACATGGCCTGCAGCTGACCACTCCACCACCTCGGCATGCTCAAAGTAGAAGCGCTTCTGCACGATCGGGTAGAGCGCCTTGAACAGGCTCTCCTTGGCCGAAAACGTCAGCGTTACCAGCAGGGCATGCTGTTCACGCGGCAGCGAGCCCATGCGGTGCAGCTCATCCGCCGTGAGGATTTCCCCCGCCAACCGCTCCGCCCGCTCCAGGCTCAGCACATTCTCCAGGTCCATCCCCAGCCCGCGCCATTGTGCCTTGTGCGCGACGATCGCGGCGGCATGCCCGGTGCTGTGGGTGATAGAGCCGCAGATATGTGCGGGCCACACCGGCGCGCGGTCTTCACCGATCGCGGGGATGTAGTTGAGGTGATCGAGTTGTTGCAGCGCCGCGCGGGCGCACAGCCGGCCGGCCAGGAACTCGGCCTGACGCTTGGCCACTGAGCGCTGGATACTGGCCGGCGGCGGTACGGCGCTGCGCTGGAAGTCGCCTGCCGTTAATAAGGCAGGGTCGAAGCGGGTGCTGAGCAATACCGTGCCCGGCAAGGGCTCAGGCAGGGGCCAGTGGGCGTCGAGTGGGGTGCAGCAAGCGGGTAGGGGATTCATGGGCCGGTATTTTGCCGAGTTCAAACGCTTGCGGATAGCCCGCTGCGGTTCAGGTGAGGTTCAGAGCCTGTTCAGGGGGAGTTCAGGGGCGCCTGCGTAGTCTGGGCTGCAACAGCCAAACGCGTAGAGGTAACACCATGACTGCGATCAAAAAGCTGATGTTGGCGTTAACCATGCTCAGTGCCACCGCCGGGGTCCAGGCCTCGGACGGCGCCTTTGCCGCATTCGGACGTGAGAAAACCAAGAAAGCCAGCGCGCTGATCCAGCGTGTCAGCTTCGAAGACGCCGGCAGCCAACCCACGCCTTGGGGCCAATCCCTGGGCCTTGCAACCCCGCAGCCGGACTACCGCGCCGGCTATGAACACCTGACCGGCCAGTTCAATGGTATTAAACTGCGCCCGCAAGACCTGCAGGGCCGCTATGATATCCCTCTGTCGGACAGTTGATTTGCCTTGGAGAGCCTTATGAAATTGCTGGTGGTGGAAGATGAGGCGCTGCTGCGTCATCACCTGTTGACCCGCCTGACCGACAGCGGGCATGTGGTCGAGGCCGTGGCCAATGCCGAAGAGGCCCTGTACCAGACCGGCCAGTTCAACCATGACTTGGCGATCATCGACCTGGGCCTGCCCGGCATGGGCGGCCTGGACCTGATCCGCCAGTTGCGTACCCAGGCCAAGACCTTCCCGATCCTGATCCTCACCGCGCGCGGCAACTGGCAGGACAAGGTCGAAGGCCTGGCGGCCGGCGCCGACGACTACGTGGTCAAGCCGTTCCAGTTCGAAGAGCTGGAGGCGCGCATGAACGCCTTGCTGCGTCGTTCCAGTGGCTTTACCCAGTCGACCATCGTTGCCGGGCCTTTGCTGCTGGACCTCAACCGCAAGCAGGCGTCCCTTGACGAACAGCCCTTGGCGTTGACGGCCTACGAATACCGCATCCTCGAATATCTGATGCGTCATCACCAGCAAGTGGTCGCCAAGGACCGCTTGATGGAACAGCTCTACCCCGATGACGACGAGCGCGATCCGAATGTCATTGAAGTGCTGGTCGGCCGCCTGCGTCGCAAGCTGGAAGGCCCGGGTGGGTTCAAACCGATCGACACCGTGCGTGGCCTGGGCTACCTGTTCAATGAGCGCTGCCGTTGATTCGCTCGCTACGCGTGCGCTTGATGCTGGCGGCCGCCACCCTGGCCGTGTTGTTTATGCTCGGGTTGTTGCCGGCCATGCAGGGCGCGTTCAGCCTGGCGCTGCAAGACTCCATCGAGCAACGCCTGGCGTCGGATGTCACCACCCTGATCTCTGCCGCGCGGGTCGAAAACAACCGCCTGCTGATGCCGGCGCAGTTGCCGGACGAGCGCTTCAACCTGACCGATAGCCGTCTGCTGGGCTATATCTACGACCGCGAAGGTCATCTGGTATGGCGTTCGCGGGCGACCAAGGAAGAAAATATCAACTACAAGCCGCGCTACGACGGGCGCGGCAATGAATTTGCGCGGATTCGCGAGGCCAACGGCCAGGAATTTTTCGTGTATGACGTCGAGGTCAGGCTGCTCGGTGGCAAGAGCGCGGCCTTCAGCATCGTCGCCCTGCAACCGGTGCGCGAATACCAACTGACCCTCGAAGGCCTGCGCGAAAACCTCTACCTGGGCTTCGGCGCAGCGCTGCTGGTGCTGCTGACCTTGTTATGGCTGGGCCTGACCTGGGGCCTGCAAGCGCTGCGGCGGCTGAGCCAGGAACTCGACCAGATCGAAGGCGGCACGCGCGAAAGCCTCTCCGAGCAACACCCCCGCGAACTGCTGCGTCTCACCGGCTCTCTCAACCGCCTGCTGCACAGCGAGCGTGAGCAACGGACGCGTTACCGCGATTCCCTCGACGACTTGGCCCACAGCCTGAAAACCCCGCTGGCGGTCTTGCAGGGTGTGAGCGAAGACATGGCCCAGCGTCCGGAAGATCGCGATCAGGCCTGGGTGCTGCAATCGCAGATCGAGCGCATGAGCCAGCAGATCAGCTACCAATTGCAGCGGGCCAGCCTGCGCAAAAGCGGACTGGTGCGTCATCAGGTACGCCTGGCGCCGGTGCTGCAAAGCCTGTGCGATACGCTGGACAAGGTCTACCGCGATAAACGCGTCACGGTGTCTTTTGAGTTGCCGGAAGAATGTGATGTGCCGATCGAGAAGGGCGCCTTGCTGGAGTTGCTCGGCAACCTGCTGGAAAACGCCTACCGCCTGTGCCTGAGTGAGGTGCGCATCAGTCTGGTGGAAAGCCTGGAAGGCACCGAGTTGTGCATTGAGGATGATGGCCCTGGGGTACCGCCGGATCAGCGTGCGCGGATTCTGCAAAGGGGTGAACGGCTGGATCGCCAGCATCCAGGGCAGGGGATTGGCTTGGCGGTGGTCAAGGATATTATTGAAAGTTATGGCGCGCGGTTGACCTTGGGCGATTCGCCGTTGGGCGGCGCCGCGTTCAAGATTCACTTCCCCGCTTTGTGATCTTTACTGGTTTTAGAGGCCTCATCGGGGGCAAGCCCCCTCCCACCTTTGAACGTGTTCACACATTAATAATGTGGGAGGGGGCTTGCCCCCGATAGCGCCAGTCCAGGCGCTGCCTCTCTAACTCTCCTGCGCGCGATACGCCCCCGGCGTCAACCCCGTCCACTTCTTGAACGCCCGATGAAACGCCGACGGTTCGGAAAACCCCAACTGCTCGGCAATCGCCTGCAATGACAAATCCTCTCGACCCAAATGATAGATGGCGATGTCCCGCCGCAGCTCATCCTTGAGCGCCTGAAAACTGTTGCCTTCTTCGCGTAAATGCCGGCGTAGGGTCTGGGGGCTGATGTGCAAATGCTGGGCGACGGCTTCCAGGTCGGGCCAGGATGTGCGGTCGCGACTCAGCAAGCGGCGTAGCTGGCTGCTCAAGCTGTCGCCTTCATCCGGCCGGGACAGCAAATCGGCGGGTGAGCGCTCTAGGAAGTGCTTGAGTGTGCGTTCGTCCTGCAACAGCGGCAGGCTCAGGTAGCGGCTATGAAACACCAGGCTGCTGTTCGGTGCACCAAACACCTGGATACAGGGAAAGAGCAGGTCGTATTCGCTGGCGTGAGCCGGCATCGGGTAGCTGAAGGTAGCCTCATGCAGCCGGATACGCTGGCCTATCAGCCAGCTGCCCAAGCGATGCCAGATCACCAGCAGGCATTCGCTGAGAAAGTGATCCGGGTCCCACTGCGTCGAATCGTCCAGGCTCAAGCGCGCCATATCGCCTTCGCGTGTCAGCTGCCAGCGCGGTCCCTGTGGGAATAGGCTATAAAATAGTAAGCCGCGTTCCAGAGCCTTTTCCAAGGTGCGGCAGTGGATCAGCGCGTGGCACATCATGGCGAAGGTCCCACGTTTGCTCGGGCCTTCAGCGAAGCCCAGGTATTCGTCGTCCAGCGCCAGCCAGAGCATTTGCAGCAGCCGGGTAAATTGCTCCGGCGCGATGCGGGCGCGGGGTTCGGTCAACAGTTCCGGGGTAATGCCCACCTGTTGCAGCAGCCCTGAATAGTCGTAACCGGCCCGCCGCGCCCCGCCAAGGGCTGCCCGGGCGTAATGACTGGCGATGGTACGTTCACGCATGCGCAGGCCTCGTCCATGGAAGGAAGGATGGTAGCGATCACTGCAGAGGGCGCACAAGGCGGATATCCGCCAAATTGTAGGACGGGATTGGACGGGTCGGCGGAAATCCGCCACGTGTTGCGGCGCTGAGGAGGGCGTCTGCCAACCCCAAGCCCTGATGTCTAAAGGCCTGTAAGGTTTTTCAGCAAAGTGGCACGGCGTTTGCGATAAGGATGACAGCGCAGGCTGTACCTACAGACCTCGCAAACAACAAATCCCTCCAGTGCAGGAGGGTTCGCAATTCAAGTGTCGTGGGCAATGGCGGATATTTGCCACACGGGACGATTGAGGAACTTTGCAATGACGACTCGTCAGCCAATCTACAAATCCCTGTATTTCCAGGTGATCGTTGCCATCGTTATCGGTATTTTGCTCGGTCACTTCTACCCGGAGACCGGTGTGGCCCTCAAGCCACTGGGTGACGGGTTCATCAAACTGATCAAAATGGTCATCGCCCCGATCATCTTCTGCACCGTTGTCAGCGGTATCGCTGGCATGCAAAGCATGAAATCGGTCGGCAAAACCGGCGGCTACGCGCTGCTCTACTTCGAAGTCGTTTCCACCGTCGCGCTGTTGATCGGCTTGATCGTGGTCAACGTTGTGCAACCGGGCGCCGGCATGCACATCGACGTAGCGACCCTGGACGCCTCCAAAGTAGCGGCCTATGTCACTGCCGGTAAAGACCAGAGCATCGTCGGCTTTATCCTCAACGTGATCCCTAACACCATCGTCGGCGCCTTCGCCAACGGCGACATCCTGCAAGTGCTGATGTTCTCGGTGATCTTCGGTTTCGCCCTGCATCGCCTGGGTGCTTACGGCAAGCCGGTCCTGGACTTCATCGATCGCTTCGCCCACGTGATGTTCAACATCATCAACATGATCATGAAGCTCGCGCCAATCGGTGCCCTGGGCGCCATGGCGTTCACCATCGGCGCCTACGGTGTAGGTTCCCTGGTGCAACTGGGCCAGCTGATGATCTGCTTCTACATCACCTGCCTGCTGTTCGTACTGGTGGTGCTGGGCGGTATCTGCCGCGCCCACGGTTTCAGCGTGATCAAGCTGATCCGCTACATCCGTGAAGAGCTGCTGATCGTTCTGGGTACTTCGTCTTCCGAATCCGCATTGCCACGCATGCTGATCAAGATGGAGCGTCTGGGCGCTAAGAAATCCGTCGTTGGCCTGGTGATCCCGACTGGCTACTCGTTCAACCTCGACGGTACGTCGATCTACCTGACCATGGCTGCCGTGTTCATCGCCCAGGCGACTGACACCCACATGGACATCACCCACCAGATCACCCTGCTGCTGGTGCTGCTGCTGTCCTCCAAAGGCGCTGCAGGCGTGACCGGTTCGGGCTTCATCGTACTGGCAGCGACCCTGTCGGCCGTAGGCCACCTGCCGGTTGCCGGCCTGGCGCTGATCCTGGGTATCGACCGCTTCATGTCCGAAGCCCGTGCGCTGACTAACCTGGTGGGTAACGCCGTTGCCACCATCGTTGTGGCCAAGTGGGTCAAGGAACTGGACACCGACAAGCTGCAAAGCGAGCTGGCGTCTGGCGGTACCGGTATCTCGGAAACCCGCGAAATCGATGACCTGGGCGTGGCCGAAGGCCCTGCACCCGTGGTCAAGTAAATCGCTGATGGCGTGAACTAACGCCGACCGCAACGCACAAACGCCCCGACTGGTTCGGGGCGTTTGCGTTTCTGGCGCGTCACTTTGGGTCTTTTGTTTTACAGTAAGTAAATCGCTTTTAACGCTTGCAGGAGGTTTTGTGGACAGTGTGGATTTGAATGTCCTGCGCAGCGTGCTCGAGTGGCGCCGCGCCGGGCAGCAAGTCGTGTTGTACAGCGTCGTTCAGACGTGGGGCAGTGCACCGCGTCCACCGGGCGCCATGCTGGCGCTGAGGGGCGATGGTGTGGTGATCGGCTCGGTGTCGGGCGGCTGCATCGAGGACGACTTGATTGCGCGCCTGCAGGACGGTCGCTTGCCTGCCGATGGACCGCCGGTCCAGTTAGTGACCTATGGCGTTACCCGTGATGAGGCCGCGCGTTTTGGCCTGCCGTGTGGCGGCACCTTGCGCCTGACCGAAGAGCGTGTGGGCGACTGGGCGTGGGTGTCGGAGCTTTTGGCGCGGTGTGAAGATCATCAGATCGTCGCGCGTGAGCTTGACCTGGCCAGCGGTGACGTGACCTTGAGCAGCGCAAGCAAGACTGATGCAGTCACCTTCGACGGCGAGCGTCTGCGGGCCATTTATGGTCCGCGCTGGCGCTTGCTGCTGATCGGCGCCGGGCAGCTGTCCCGCTATGTGGCAGAGATGGCGCGCTTGCTGGATTTCGAAGTGCTCATCTGCGACCCGCGCGACGAGTTCGTCTACGGTTGGGAAGAACAGCACGGCCGGTTCGTACCGGGCATGCCTGATGAGGCCGTGCTGAATATCCAAACGGATGAACGCACTGCCATCGTCTGCCTCACCCATGATCCGCGCCTGGACGATATGGCGTTGCTGACGGCGTTGAATTCCTCGGCGTTCTACATTGGCGCGCTGGGTTCACGGGTCAACAGCCAGAAACGTCGGGAAAACCTCGCCGCGCTGGGGTTGTCTGCCGAGGCCATCGCACGTTTGCATGGGCCGATTGGTTTGCATATCGGCAGTCACACCCCGTCGGAGATCGCGTTGTCGCTGATGGCGGAAATTGTCGCGATCAAGAATGGCGTGGCGCCGATGCAGAAAAAGCCGTTGCCGGTGGTGGCGCAGTGACAGTCACTGCGATAGTGCTCGCGGCGGGGCAGGGCAGCCGTTTCCGCGCTGTGGCAGGGGCTGGCCAGGATAAGTTGCTGGCCGATTGTGTGGGCTTGGATGGTGTGGCGCGGCCGGTGATCGAGCAGGTGCTGGTGAATTTGCCGGGCAATGTGGTTGAGCGCTGGGTGGTGACTTCACCGGATCGGCTTGAAGTGATTCGTCTGGCAGAGGCCTACGGTTGCAAGGTATTGCTGCTGCACTCGGCCGGCCTGGGTGACAGCCTTGCGGCGGCGGTTGCGGCCAGCGGTGAGTCGGAAGGCTGGTTGGTGGTGCTGGGGGATATGCCGTTTATTCGGGCATCGAGCATTGAACAGGTGATTGATGGGCTGGAGGAAGGGTGTATCAGTGTGCCGGTACAGGATGGGCAATATGGGCATCCTGTCGCGTTCAGCCAGGCATTTCGGCCGGGGCTGACGGCGCTGACCGGTGATCGCGGGGCCAAGCCGTTGTTTGCGCAGGCGACGTTGCTTGAAGTACCTGTTGATGATCCGGGCGTGCTCTGGGACGTCGACCTGCCGCAGTCGTTGAGTTTCTCCCCACGCTAGCTGTCGGCGCTGGCTGTATTCCAGGCCGGAAACTCAGTGTCTGGCACTCAATAAAAAGCCCCGCCTGATCACTCAGGCGGGGCTTTTTAATTGCTGACGGAATCAGACGAGAGGTTTGCTCTCGTGCTCTGCTTCCTGTGCTGCGGCAGCCGCTGCAGCGGCTTCAGCTTCCTTGCGACGACGGCGCACTTCACGTGGGTCGTTCGGGGCACGGCCGTTTTCGGTCAGGGCACTGACCGGTGCTGCTTCAACCACTGGGGCGGCAACTTCGGCAACCACCGGCGCTTCAACCACGGGTGCAGGTTCAACGACCGGAGCAGGCTCAACCACGGGGGCTGGCTCGGCAACCACGACTTCGGCAACCGGTGCCGGCGCGTCTTCTACCACTGGGGCAGGTTCTGGCGCTTCAACCGGCGCGGCAGGCTCGGCAGTCCATTGGAAGGCGGTCTGTTCTTCACGAACTTCACGAACTTCTGGAGCCGCCTCGACAACCGGTGCTTCAACGACTGTTTCAGTCACTGGCTGAGGTTCAACCGCCGGTGCTTGTTCAACCGCTGCCACTTCAACGTCTGGCTGGGCTTCTTGAACCGGAGCAACTTCCACTTCCGGAACAACCGGCGCTTCGATTGGGGTGGTGGCTTCGACAGCCGGCGCTTCTACAACGGGCGCTTCAGCAACCGATGCTTCAACAGCAGGTGCTTCAACGACTGGCGTCTCGGCAACAGGTGTTTCTGCGATGACGGTCTCTTCGACAGCAGCAGTAGCGCGCTCAGCCTGCTCGTGGGCCTGGGCTTCAGCAGGTGCGCTGATGACCGAGCTGGCAACGGCAGCGGTAACAGCCAGGCCGGCAGCCAGTTCGGCGCCCGTCGGTTCGCTGGTAGCGGCTTCTGCGTTTTCGCCGGTCTCTTCCGAGCCTTCGATCACGTTGCCGTTGGCATCACGCTGACGCTCACGACGGTTGCTGCGACGACGCTGGCCACGGGAGCGGCGGCGTGGACGATCGCCTTCGGCGCCTTCCTGACCGTCTTCCTGCGGTTGCTCTTCGCCGGTCAGTACTTCTTCTTCGCTGGCGGCAGCAGCTTGCTCGGCACGTGGTTGACGCTCTTCACGCGGAGCGCGAGGTTGGCGTTCTTCACGTGGCGCGCGTTCTTCACGCGGCTGGCGAGCCGGGCGTTCTTCGCTGACGGCTTCGGCGGCGACGGCCGGAGCGGCATCCAGCGGCTCGCGCAGTTCACGCACACGTTCTTCACGCTCGCCACGTGGCTTGCGATCTTCACGCGGAGCACGTGGGGTGCGTGGTGCGCGCTCTTCACGCGGTGCGCGTTCTTCACGGGCTACGGTCGGGGTTTCTTCACGGGCTTCGCGAGGCGCACGCTCTTCACGTGGCGCGCGTTCTTCACGCGGTGCACGTTCTTCGCGAGGCTTGCGTTCTTCGTCACGGCGACCGTTACGGTTACGGCTCTGCTGGCGACCGTTGCGACGCTCTTCGTTGCGCGCCGGGCGTTCGGTGGCAGGTTTTTCAACCACAACCGGAGCAACGGGCTCTTCCTTGGTCGCGAACAGGCTGACCAGCGACTTCACCAGGCCCTTGAACAGGCTTGGCTCAGGCAGGGCGGCCGGTGCGGCAACCGGTGCAGCCACTTCAGTCGGCACGGGTGCGTTGGCGCGGGCCGGGGCGGTCTTCACGGCGGCTTCCTGGCGAACCAGGGTGCGGGTCGCAGCGGCCGGCTGGACTTCTTCCACTTCGGCGGCGGCAGCGGCGATTTCGTAGCTGGACTGGCCGCTGTGGGCTTCCGGGCTGTCATCACGCAGGCGCTGCACTTCGAAGTGCGGCGTCTCGAGGTGATCGTTCGGCAGGATCACGATACGGGCACGGGTGCGCAGTTCGATCTTGGTGATCGAGTTGCGTTTTTCGTTGAGCAGGAACGCGGCGACCGGGATCGGCACTTGTGCGCGGACTTCGGCGGTGCGGTCTTTCAGGGCTTCTTCTTCGATCAGGCGCAGGATCGCCAGGGACAGCGACTCGACGTCACGGATGATGCCGGTGCCGTTGCAACGCGGGCAGACGATGCCGCTGCTTTCGCCCAGGGACGGACGCAGGCGCTGACGGGACATTTCCAGCAGGCCGAAGCGCGAGATGCGGCCAACCTGTACGCGGGCACGGTCAGCTTCCAGGCATTCGCGGACTTTTTCTTCCACGGCGCGCTGGTTCTTGGCGGGGGTCATGTCGATGAAGTCGATCACGATCAGGCCGCCGATGTCGCGCAGGCGCAGCTGGCGGGCGATTTCTTCAGCCGCTTCCAGGTTGGTCTGCAGGGCGGTTTCTTCGATGTCGCTACCTTTAGTGGCGCGCGCCGAGTTGATGTCGATGGACACCAGGGCTTCGGTCGGGTCGATCACAATGGAGCCACCGGAAGGCAGTTCGACCACGCGCTGGAAGGCGGTCTCGATCTGGCTTTCGATCTGGAAACGGTTGAACAGCGGAACGCTGTCTTCGTACAGCTTGATCTTGCTGGCGTACTGCGGCATCACCTGGCGGATGAAGGTCAGGGCTTCGTCCTGTGCTTCAACGCTGTCGATCAGCACTTCGCCGATGTCCTGGCGCAGGTAATCGCGGATGGCGCGGATGATCACGTTGCTTTCCTGGTAGATCAGGAACGGCGCGGAACGATCCAGGGACGCTTCTTTGATGGCGGTCCATAGTTGCAGCAGGTAGTCGAGGTCCCACTGCATTTCTTCGCTGCTGCGGCCCAGGCCGGCAGTGCGAACGATCAGGCCCATGTCGGCCGGTGCGATCAGGCCGTTCAGCGCTTCACGCAGTTCGTTGCGCTCTTCGCCTTCGATGCGACGGGAAATACCGCCGGCACGTGGGTTGTTCGGCATCAGGACCAGGTAACGGCCTGCCAGGCTGATGAAGGTGGTCAGGGCGGCGCCCTTGTTGCCACGTTCTTCTTTTTCGACCTGAACGATGACTTCCTGGCCTTCGCTCAGGACGTCCTTGATGTTCACGCGGCCTTCAGGCGCTTTCTTGAAGTATTCGCGGGAGATTTCTTTGAGGGGCAGGAAGCCGTGGCGCTCGGAGCCGAAATCGACAAAGGCAGCCTCAAGGCTTGGTTCGATGCGAGTAATACGGCCTTTATAGATATTGGCCTTCTTCTGCTCGCGTGCACCGGATTCGATGTCCAGGTCGTAGAGGCGTTGGCCATCTACCAGTGCAACACGCAACTCTTCGGGTTGAGTTGCGTTAATCAGCATTCTTTTCATGTTGTACCGTCGGTTTCCGGGCTGCCGGAAACGGCGTTCGGCACACACGACTTCTCACGGTCGGTGTCAGGTGCGTCAAGAGTGGTTGGCCACTCCAGTGTCCAGCAATAACAGGCCAATTGGGCCGGTATCGCGACGGACGCGTCCTGCTTGTTAGCGGTGGTGACAAAGGCACCACTTCAACAAAAGCTAAGGTCAGGAGGAGGAATCAACCGGCGACTGTGGACGAGATGAAGCGTCTAAATATAAGCCTAGTGCTACACGGTCCGACGGTTGTGCATCTCCACCCTACACGTATCCCTGATAATTCGGGTGCTGCCGCGCGCAGAATCCGCAGCGGGTTGGCATTTACCGTGTACTCCAATGGGGAGTCCACGCTCATGGCTAAACAAGACTAGGTGTGGGCGATCGCGCTCTCACTCAGCTCTTAACAGGCGTTGTTTCCGAAGCATTCGCCATGGTGTGGCTCAAGACTGACTGCACTTTGTGAACTGGCCGTAAATATCGGCGCAAAACGCGAGTAATCACTCTGCGTACTGCACTCGCTTCAGGCCTCATGTCACCTGCGCTTGTTACAATCCCGAGCCTTCCAAGGTGGCGAAAGCCCCGTAGGACGGCCTCGCGTCCTGATGAATTGCGATGGTCAGGGCCGGCAGTTTGCCGCAAGTCCTCTGTCCAGGCCGCTTTTGGCGGCGTTCGCGACTATAGCAGCAATGATTAAGTGCTTCAATTCCATAAAAAATTGTTATCATCGCCGCCATGACGACTACCGCCCCCCAGACCCCCAGCGTCCAGCTGCTCGAGGTCTCGCCGGAATATGCCGGCCAACGCATCGATAATTTTCTCCTGGCCAGGCTCAAAGGCGTGCCCAAGACCTTGATCTACCGCATCTTGCGTAAAGGTGAAGTGCGGGTGAACAAGGGCCGGATCAAGCCCGAGTACAAGTTGCAGGCGGGCGATATCGTCCGTGTGCCGCCGGTGCGCGTGCCTGAGCGTGATGAGCCTGTCCCGCTGGCCCAAGGCCTGTTGCAGCGCCTTGAAGCGTCGATTGTCTTTGAAGACAACAAGCTGATCGTGATCAACAAGCCCTGCGGTATTGCGGTTCACGGCGGCAGCGGCCTGAATTTCGGTGTGATCGAAGCCTTTCGTCAGTTGCGTCCGGACGCCAAGGAGCTGGAATTGGTCCACCGCCTGGACCGTGACACCTCCGGCCTGCTGATGATCGCCAAGAAACGCAGCATGTTGCGTCATTTGCATACCGCCCTGCGTGGCGATGGCGTAGACAAGCGCTACATGGCGCTGGTGCGCGGCAACTGGGCCAGCTCGATCAAAAGCGTTCGCGCGCCGTTGCAGAAGAGCAACCTGCGCTCCGGCGAGCGCATGGTCGAGGTGGACGAGGAGGGTAAAGAAGCCCTGACCCTGTTCAAGGTGCTGCGTCGCTTCGGTGACTTCGCCACCATGGTCGAGGCCAAGCCGGTAACCGGCCGTACCCACCAGATTCGCGTACACACCTTGCATGCGGGTCATTGCATCGCCGGTGATACCAAATACGGCGACGAGGGTTTCTCCAAAGAAATCCGTGATTTAGGCGGCAAGCGCCTGTTCCTGCACGCCTACATGCTCACCGTGCCGCTGCCCGATGGTGGCGAATTGAAGCTGCAGGCGCCGGTCGATGAGATGTGGGCCAAGACCGTGGAGCGTTTGAGTGTCGCACCTTGATTACAAGCTGCTGATCTTCGATTGGGACGGCACCCTGTGTAATTCCATTGGTCGGATCGTCGAATCGATGCACACGGCGTCGACCCGTTCGGGGTTCGTGCTGTGCACTGACCACGCGGTCAAGGGCATTATCGGGCTCGGCTTGCCTGAGGCTATTCGCACCTTGTACCCCGAGATCAGCGACGCTGAGCTGGTTGCCTTCCGAGATCACTACGCCGATCACTACATCGCGCTGGAGGCCACGCCTTCGCCGTTGTTCGAGGGTGTGGTGCAGTCGCTGGATGCGTTCCGCGCCGAGGGTTATCACCTGGCGGTCGCTACCGGCAAGGCCCGTCGCGGGCTGGACCGGGTGCTCAAGGCCCACGGCTGGGAAGATTATTTCGATATCACCCGCGCCGCCGATGAAACTGCCAGTAAGCCTCATCCTCTGATGCTGGAGCAGATCCTGGCGCACTGCGGTGTATCGCCACGCCAGGCGTTGATGGTGGGGGATGCCTCCTTCGACCTGATGATGGCGCGCAATGCTGGCATGGACAGTGTGGCGGTCAGTTATGGCGCCCAGGCGGCCGAGGCCTTGCAGCACTATGAGCCCAGGCTGACGATTGATCATTTTTCCGAATTGCAGGCCTGGCTCAGCCGGGCCCAATAAGTCTTTGCTGGGGTTGATGGCATGAGTGACGAGTGGAAAGCGCCCGAAAAGGCTGAAAACGGTGATGACAAAAGCTGGAAGCTGCTGGAGAAAACCCTCCTGGCAAGCGTCCAGGAACAGCGTCGTGCGCGGCGTTGGGGGATTTTCTTCAAGCTGCTGACATTTGTCTGGCTGATTGCCATGCTGGCGTTGTTCAGCCCGCTCATGGACATGGAAAAAAGCGCGACCCGTGGCGCCCACTACACCGCCCTGATCGAAGTGCGCGGGGTGATTGCCGACAAGGAATCCGCCAGCGCCGACAACATCGTCAGCAGCCTGCGTGCCGCGTTCGAGGACCCCAAGGTCAAGGGCGTGATCCTGCGCATCAACAGTCCGGGCGGCAGCCCGGTGCAGTCGGGTTATGTGTATGACGAGATTCGCCGTCTGCGTGGCCTGCATCCGGATATCAAACTGTACGCGGTGATTTCCGACCTGGGTGCTTCGGGTGCCTATTACATTGCCAGCGCCGCTGACCAGATCTATGCCGACAAGGCCAGCCTGGTGGGCTCCATCGGTGTAACGGCGGCCGGTTATGGGTTTGTCGGCACCATGGAGAAGCTGGGGGTGGAGCGCCGCACCTACACGTCGGGTGAGCACAAATCGTTCCTTGACCCGTTCCAGCCGCAAAAAGCTGATGAAACCCAGTTCTGGCAGGGCGTGCTCGACACCACCCATCGCCAGTTCATCGCCAGCGTGAAGCAAGGGCGTGGCGATCGCCTGAAAGATAAAGACCATCCGGAGCTGTTCTCCGGGCTCGTGTGGTCCGGCGAGCAGGCGTTGCCGCTGGGCTTGATCGACGGCCTGGGCAGTGCCAGTTCGGTGGCGCGGGATGTGATTGGCGAGAAGGAGTTGGTGGATTTCACGGTTGAGGAATCGCCGTTTGATCGGTTCTCCAAGAAACTCGGTTCGAGTGTGGCTGAGAAGCTGGCGCTGTACATGGGCTTCCAAGGCCCGACGCTACGCTGAAGTCTCAAACCTGGTGTAGTTCCAAATGTGGGAGGGGGGAAGCCCCCTCCCACATTTGGTTGTGTGCTGTTCTTAGGGGATTTGCACGCCCTCTGCCAACAGCATGTCTACCAGGCGAATCAGCGGTAAGCCGACAAGGCTGGTGGCGTCCGGCCCTTCGGTGCCCTGGAACAGGCTCACACCCAGCCCCTCTGCCTTGAAGCTGCCCGCGCAGTCATACGGCTGCTCGATGCGCAGGTAGCGCTCGATACGCTTAGCGTCCAGCTCGCGCATGTGCACTGTAAAAGCTACGCAGTCGACTTGGCAGTGCCCTGTCTCGCTGTTCAGCAGTGCCAGCCCGGTGAGGAAACTCACGCGTTTGCCGCTGGCAGCCAGTAACTGTTCGCGAGCATTTTCGAAAGTGTGCGGTTTGCCGATGATCCGACCTTCCAGCGCGGCGACTTGGTCCGAGCCGATAATCAAATGCCCCGGATGACTGGCGGCCAGGGCGCGGGCTTTTTGTTCGGCCAGGCGCTTGACCAGCTCGACGGCGGATTCATTTTTACGGTGGCTTTCGTCGATATCCGGCGAGCTGCAGATGAACGGTAGGTGCAGGCGGCTCAGCAATTCCCGGCGATAAACCGAGCTGGATGCGAGTAATAAAGGCAGCATAGGCGTCTCCTCAGGGCGGCAGCGGATTCTAGCGGCGTGACCGGCTGACGCACAGGGCTGAATTTCCTTTGACATGGCTGGGTGCATCCCTATAATGCTGCGCCTATGTTGAATGACCCGATTCCACCTCACGTTGACCCGCGCAAATTGGCTGATCGTGGCACTTCCCTTCAAGGTGAGTTGCTGTTGGCCGATTTGGATAGACTCTGCGACCCGCTTTCCGACACCGTCGGTACGGTCCAGGCTAAATTCGTTTTTGAACGAGATGAACGTAAATCTGTGGTAATTCACAGCTTTATCGACACCGAAGTCAAAATGGTTTGCCAGCGTTGTCTTGAGCTGGTCACCCTGCCGATCCACAGCGAGTGCAGTTATGCCGTGGTGAAGGAGGGTGCGAATACCCAGTCGTTGCCGAAAGGTTATGACGTGCTGGAACTGGGCGAAGATCCATTGGATCTGCATGCACTGATCGAGGAGGAGCTTCTGCTCGCCTTGCCCATTGTGCCTGCTCATCATCCGGAAGAATGCCAGCAGCCGGAGGGGCTCGATGACGAGTCCGAACCGAGCGAGGACGAGGTAACGCGGTCCAACCCGTTCAGTGTATTGGCGCAGTTAAAGCGTGACCCAAACGTTTAGGAGTTAATCAATTATGGCTGTTCAGCAGAACAAAAAATCCCGCTCCGCCCGTGACATGCGTCGTTCGCACGACGCTCTCGAGGCTAGCACCCTGTCCGTAGAAAAGACCACCGGTGAAGTTCACCTGCGTCACCACGTATCGCCAGAAGGTGTATACCGTGGCCGTAAAGTGATCGACAAGGGCGCTGACGAGTAATCACTTGTCTGCTCTAGTCATCGCGATAGACGCAATGGGCGGGGACTTCGGTCCCCGCAGCATTGTTCAGGCCTGCATTGCCAGCCTGTCAGCCACACCCTCGCTGCACCTGACCCTCGTCGGTCAACCCTCCTTACTTGAAGAACTGATTGCCAGCCATCCGGCGGTGGATCGCGCGCGCCTGACGGTTACAGCGGCCAGCGAAACCATCGGTATGGATGAAAAGCCGGCGGCGGCCCTGCGTGGCAAGCCCGACTCGTCAATGCGGGTGGCCCTTGAGTTGCTGCGCGACGGCAAGGTGCAGGCCTGTGTCAGCGCCGGTAACACCGGTGCGTTGATGGCATTGTCGCGTTATGTGCTCAAGACGTTGCCCGGCATCGACCGGCCAGCGATGGTGGCGGCGATTCCGACACAGAAAGGTTATTGCCAACTGCTGGACTTGGGCGCCAACGTCGATTGCAGTGCCGAGCACCTGTTCCAGTTTGCCGTGATGGGCTCGGTGGCCGCCGAAGCGCTGGGCGTAGCCCGCCCGCGGGTGGCCTTGCTGAATATCGGCACCGAAGACATCAAGGGCAACCAGCAGGTCAAGCTGGCGGCCACCTTGTTGCAAGGCGCGCGGGGTCTGAACTACGTCGGTTTTATCGAAGGTGATGGTTTGTACCGTGGCGAAGCGGACGTGGTGGTGTGCGACGGTTTTGTCGGCAATATCCTGCTCAAATCCAGCGAAGGCCTGGCGACCATGATCGCCACGCGTATCGAAGCGTTGTTCAGGCAGAACCTGGTGTCACGCATGGTGGGCGCCCTGGCGCTGCCGTTGATGCGCCGCCTGCAGGCTGACCTGGCCCCGGCGCGGCATAATGGCGCGAGTTTCCTGGGGTTGCAGGGCATCGTGGTGAAAAGTCATGGCTCGGCAGGCGTCGAGGGCTTTCAAAGCGCGATTGCGCGGGCCTTGATCGAGATCCAGGAGAACCTGCCGCAACGCTTGCACGGGCGTCTTGAGGATCTGTTGCCTTAGGCGAATCGGCCCGGGAGTGCTTAAATGTGACCGGCCAGTTCAATTGACCATCCAATCTGTCAGTTTCGTGCGCTCCCACCGTAGGAGTGCGCATTTTTGACGACCAGATCATTAGGGGCTTGTTACATGTCTACATCCCTCGCATTCGTCTTTCCAGGGCAGGGTTCGCAGTCCCTCGGCATGTTGGCCGAGCTGGGCGCGCAATACCCATTGATCCTGGACACCTTCAAGGAAGCTTCCGACACCCTGGGTTACGACCTGTGGGTACTGACCCAGCAGGGGCCGGAAGAACAACTCAATCAAACCGATAAAACCCAACCAGCCATCCTGACCGCTTCGATCGCCTTGTGGCGCTTGTGGCTGGCGGAAGGCGGCGCGCGCCCGGCATTCGTCGCCGGTCACAGCCTGGGCGAATACAGCGCCCTGGTGGCGGCGGGCAGCCTGACCCTCGGTGAAGCGGTCAAGCTGGTCGAGCGTCGTGGTCAACTGATGCAGGAAGCCGTTCCGGCCGGGCAGGGCGGCATGGCCGCTATCCTGGGCCTGGACGATGCCGTGGTGATCGAAGCCTGCGCCGAAGCGGCCCAAGGCGAGGTCGTCAGCGCGGTGAACTTCAACTCCCCTGGCCAGGTGGTGATCGCCGGTGCCAAGGCTGCCGTTGAGCGTGCCATCGAAGGCTGCAAGGCGCGTGGCGCCAAGCGCGCATTGCCGTTGCCGGTGAGCGTGCCATCGCACTGCGAGCTGATGCGCCCGGCGGCCGAGCGTTTTGCCGAGTCCATCGCCGCCATCAACTGGCAGGCGCCGCAGATCCCGCTGGTGCAGAACGTCAGCGCGGCAGTGGCCGTCGACCTCGAGACCCTCAAGCGCGACCTGCTGGAACAGCTCTACAAGCCCGTACGCTGGGTTGAGTCGGTCCAGACCCTGGCCGCCAATGGCGCCACCGAGCTGGTCGAGTGCGGCCCGGGCAAAGTCCTGGCCGGCCTGAACAAACGCTGCGCCGACGGTGTGTCGACCGCTAACCTGAATACCCCGGATGCCTTCGCTGCCGCTCGCGCGGCACTGGCCTGAACCCTGATCCCGAACTTAGGAGAAGCCTGCATGAGTCTGCAAGGTAAAGTTGCACTGGTCACCGGCGCTAGCCGTGGCATTGGCCAGGCGATCGCCCTGGAGCTGGGCCGTCAGGGTGCCGTTGTGATCGGCACCGCCACTTCCGCCTCGGGCGCCGAGCGTATCGCCGCGACCCTGAAGGAAAACGGCGTGCAAGGCACCGGTCTTGAACTGAACGTGACCAGCGATGAGTCCGTGGCTGCAGTATTGGCCGAGATCACTGCACAGTTCGGCGCACCGGCTATTCTGGTGAATAACGCCGGTATCACCCGCGATAACCTGATGATGCGCATGAAAGACGACGAGTGGTACGACGTGGTCGACACCAACTTGAACAGTCTGTTTCGCCTGTCCAAGGGCGTTTTGCGTGGCATGACCAAGGCGCGTTGGGGCCGAATTATCAATATTGGCTCCGTAGTGGGTGCCATGGGCAACGCAGGCCAAGTAAACTATGCAGCCGCCAAGGCCGGTCTGGAAGGTTTCAGTCGTGCATTGGCGCGTGAAGTCGGCTCGCGGTCGATTACGGTCAACTCGGTGGCCCCAGGGTTCATCGACACCGATATGACCCGCGAACTGCCGGAAGCACAGCGTGAAGCCTTGCTGACGCAGATTCCGCTGGGCCGTCTGGGCCAGGCTCAAGAGATCGCGAATGTGGTCACTTTCCTGGCATCTGACGGTGCGGCATACGTGACTGGGGCTACAATCCCGGTGAACGGCGGGATGTACATGAGTTAAATTGTGACGGATCGCTTCAAAAAAATGTCATACGAGCTGTCTAAAATCCGTTATAAAGCTGCAACTTAATTTATAGGCAGGTGGCCGACCGGGTACAGGGTGAAGCTTTCAGTTGAAAAGCTGAAATGGCTTTCTATACACTTACCCACTGGCCAGCTGCCTGAATTTGTCCATTAGGAGTTAAACAAGGTATGAGCACCATCGAAGAGCGCGTCAAGAAAATCGTCGCCGAGCAACTGGGCGTTAAAGAAGAAGAAGTGGTCAACACTGCTTCCTTCGTAGAAGACCTGGGTGCCGATTCCCTTGACACCGTTGAGCTGGTGATGGCTCTGGAAGAGGAATTCGAGACCGAAATCCCGGACGAAGAAGCTGAAAAAATCACTACTGTTCAAGCTGCTATCGACTACGTTACTAGCCACCAGGCGTAATAGTTTGTAGTCGTCGCTTGCTGTCAGGGAAAAACCGCACTGCTGTAACGGCGTGCGGTTTTTTCTTTAAGCGCTGATGAAAAGTCGGTTCTGATGCAAAGTGTCGTCATCAAGAAAAAGGAGAGTGCTGTGTCGCGTAGACGCGTCGTAGTCACCGGTATGGGTATGTTGTCGCCACTGGGCACGGATGTGCCGAGCAGTTGGCAGGGCATTCTGGCTGGCCGCAGTGGTATTGGTCTGATCGAACACACGGACCTTTCTGCCTATTCCACCCGTTTTGGCGGCTCGGTAAAGGGTTTTAATGTCGAGGAATATCTCTCGATAAAAGAGTCCCGCAAACTCGACCTGTTCATTCAATACGGCCTGGCAGCCGGTTTTCAGGCAGTGCGTAACGCCGGCCTGGAAGTCACCGACGCCAACCGTGACCGCATCGGCGTGGCCATGGGTTCGGGTATTGGCGGTTTGACCAATATCGAAGAAACCAGCCGCACCTTGCACGATTCCGGCCCCCGTCGAATTTCACCGTTCTTCGTGCCGGGTTCGATCATCAATATGATTTCCGGTTTCCTGTCCATCCACTTGGGCGCACAGGGACCTAACTACGCCATTGCCACCGCCTGCACCACCGGTACGCATTGCATCGGCATGGCGGCGCGCAACATCGCTTATGACGAAGCCGACGTGATGATCGCCGGCGGCGCCGAAATGGCGGCCTGCGGCCTGGGCATGGGCGGCTTCGGCGCGTCCCGTGCGCTGTCTACCCGCAACGATGAGCCGACCCGTGCCAGCCGTCCGTGGGACAAGGGCCGTGATGGCTTCGTATTGTCCGACGGTGCCGGTGCGCTGGTGCTGGAAGAGTTGGAACACGCCAAGGCACGTGGCGCCACCATTTACGCCGAGCTGATCGGCTTTGGCATGAGCGGTGACGCCTACCACATGACCTCGCCACCGTCCGACGGTGCCGGTGCTGCGCGTTGCATCACCAACGCCCTGCGCGATGCGAAGGTCAACCCGGACCAGGTGCAGTACATCAATGCCCACGGCACCTCGACCCCGACGGGCGACCTGGCGGAAGCCGAAGCCATCAAGTCGGTGTTCGGTGAGCACGCGTACAAGCTGGCGGTCAGCTCCACCAAGTCCATGACGGGCCACTTGCTGGGCGCGGCGGGCGCGGTTGAAGCGATCTTCAGTGTCATGGCCATCAAGGATCAGGTCGCTCCGCCGACCATCAACCTGGATGAGCCGGACGAAGGTTGCGACCTGAACTTCGTGCCTCACGAAGCGCAGCCCATGCCGATCGACGTGACAATCTCCAACTCGTTCGGGTTTGGCGGTACCAACGGGTCCCTGGTGTTCCGCCGGTTCGCCGAGTGATGCACAGCTGGGTCGACGGTCAGCCAGCGGACAGCGTGCCTCTGAAAGATCGTGGCCTGGCGTATGGCGATGGGCTGTTCGAGACCCTCGCCGTCAAGGCCGGGCAGCCTGTGCTGCTCGACCGCCACCTGCAACGTCTCGAAGAGGGGTGCAGGCGCCTCGCTTTGGTTGCGGATCAGGTGCTGATCCGTAGCGAAGTGCTGGCCTTTGCCGCCGCCCTCGGCGATGGCGTTCTCAAATTGATCCTCACCCGTGGCGACAGCCTGCGCGGTTATGGAATCACCCCTGGCGCCCCGGCGCGCCGTATCTTGCAGGGCAGTCCGCCCGCTACCTATCCCAATGCCCATGCAGCCGACGGCATCCGCCTGTTTGCCTGTGCTACCCGCTTGGCTGAGCAGCCGTTACTGGCCGGCCTCAAGCACCTCAATCGCCTGGAGCAGGTGATCGCCCGCGCTGAGTGGCAGGATGCCGAGCATGCCGAAGGCTTGATGCTGGATGTGTCCGGGCGCGTCATCGAGGGCGTATTCAGCAACCTGTTCCTGGTGCGCAACGGCTTGTTACTAACCGCCGATCTGAATCGTTGTGGGGTTGCCGGCGTGATGCGCGCCGAGATTCTGGCCCAGGCGCAAACCCTGGGCGTCCCGGTGGCCGTGGCCGACATCAGCCTTGAGCAGTTACAGCAGGCCGATGAAGTCTTTGTGTGTAACAGCGTTTATGGCATTTGGCCGGTGCGTGGGTGCGCTGCGATGAGCTGGCCGGTTGGGCCGCTCACCCGTAAACTGCAGGGCATTGTTCGCGCACTATTGGATATTTGAGTTGATACGAAAACTGGTTGTACTGCTGCTGATCGCCTTGTTCTCGGCGGCGTTGCTGTTGGGCTATTCGGCCTGGAAGTTCGATTCTGCCTTGAAGCAGCCCTTGAACCTGACTCAGGAGCAATTGCTCGATGTACCGGCGGGGGCGACCCCTACCGGCACCTTCAATCGCCTGGAAGCCGAGGGCGTGCTTGAAGGCGCTTTCTGGTTGCGCCTGTACTGGCGCTTCAACCTCGACGGCCAGCCACTGCACAGCGGCGAATACCGCATGACACCCGGTATGACGGCGCAGGGCTTGATCGGCCTGTGGCAGCGCGGTGAAGTGGTGCAATACAGCCTTACACTGGTGGAAGGCTGGAACTTCCGCCAGGTGCGCTCGGCCCTGGCCAAGCATGAAAAGATCGTGCAAACCCTCTCGGGCCTGACTGACAGCGAAGTGATGGACAAGCTCGGTCACCCCGGCGTGTTTCCCGAAGGGCGGTTCTTCCCGGATACCTATCGCTTTGTGCGGGGCATGACCGACGTCGAATTCCTGAAAAAAGCCTATAACCGCCTGGACGATGTCCTCGCCCAGGAGTGGAGCAAGCGCGCCACCGATGCGCCCTACACCGACCCTTATCAAGCGCTGATCATGGCCTCGCTGGTGGAGAAAGAGACCGGCGTGCCTGAAGAGCGTGGGCAGATCGCCGGGGTGTTTGTGCGTCGCCTGAAGATCGGCATGCTGCTGCAGACCGATCCGACGGTCATCTACGGCCTGGGCGAGCGCTACAACGGCAAGCTGACCCGCGCTCATCTCAAGGAAGCCAACCCCTATAACACCTACATGGTCGCCGGCCTGCCGCCGACGCCCATCGCCATGGTCGGTCGCGAGGCGATCCATGCCGCGCTGAACCCGGTGCCGGGCAGCAGCTTGTATTTTGTCGCAAGGGGTGACGGCAGCCATATTTTCTCCGATGACCTGGATGCGCATAATGCCGCCGTGCGTGAGTTCCAGCTCAAGCGCCGCGCCGATTACCGCTCCAGCCCGGCGCCGGTGGTGAAGCCTGCGGAAGATGCAGCGCCATCGGCCGATGCGCCCGCCGAAACGCCGGCGGCTCCTGTGCCGGACGCCGCCGCACCGCAAAGCCCGCAATGACTCTGACTAAGGACTGCCTGTGACTGGCTTGTTTATTACCCTGGAAGGCCCCGAAGGCGCCGGCAAAAGTACCAACCGCGATTACCTGGCCGAGCGTTTGCGCAGCGAAGGCATCGAGGTGGTGTTGACCCGCGAACCGGGTGGTACGCCACTGGCGGAGCGCATCCGCGAAGTGCTGCTGGCGCCGGGTGAAGAACAGATGAACCCGGACACCGAGCTGCTGCTGGTGTTTGCCGCGCGCGCCCAGCACCTGGCCGAAGTGATTCGTCCGGCCCTGGCCCGTGGTGCCGTGGTGATTTGCGACCGGTTTACCGATTCCACCTACGCCTACCAAGGCGGTGGCCGCGGCTTGTCCCTGGCGCGCATCGCCACCCTGGAAACCTTCGTCCAAGGCGATTTGCGCCCTGACCTGACGCTGGTGTTCGACCTGCCGGTGGAAGTCGGCTTGGCCCGTGCCAGTGCCCGTGGCCGTCTGGACCGTTTCGAGCTGGAAGGCCAGGCTTTCTTCGACGCAGTCCGTACCGCGTTCCTCACACGCGCCGCCGCCGAGCCTGAGCGTTATTACCTGCTGGACGCTGCCCAGCCGCTGGCCCACGTGCAGCAAGCCATCGATGCGTTGTTGCCGACCCTGCTGGAGCGCGCCCGTGGCTGAAGCCTACCCGTGGCAGGACAGCCTGTGGCAACAACTGGCCGGCCGCGCCCAGCACGCGCACGCCTACCTGTTGCATGGGCCGGTGGGTATCGGCAAGCGTGACCTGGCCGAGCGGCTCATGGCCAGCTTGCTGTGCCAGCGTCCGGTCAACCTGGAAGCCTGCGGTGAGTGCAAGTCGTGCCTGTTGCTCAAGGCCGGCAGCCACCCGGATAACTACGTGCTGGAACCCGAGGAAGCCGACAAAGCAATCAAGGTCGACCAGGTGCGTGACCTCGTCAGCTTCGTGGTGCAAACCGCGCAGATGGGCGGGCGCAAGGTGGTGCTGATCGAGCCGGTGGAGGCGATGAACATCAACGCCGCCAACGCGTTGCTCAAAAGCCTGGAGGAGCCGTCCGGCGACACCGTGTTGTTGCTGGTGAGTCACCAGTCCAGCCGCCTGTTGCCGACTATCCGCAGCCGGTGCGTGCAGCAGGCGTGTCCGCTGCCGAGCGAGGCCATGAGCCTTGAGTGGCTGGGGAAGGCGTTGCCGGACTGCACCGAGGACGAGCGCGTCGAGTTGCTGACACTGGCTGCCGGCTCGCCGTTGGCGGCGGTGAAGCTGCAAGCCCAGGGCGTGCGTGAGCAGCGCGCGCTGGTGGTGGATGGCGTGAAGAAACTGATCAAGCAGGAAATGTCCGCCACCCAATTGGCAGAAACTGCCTGGAAGGACATTCCCTTGCTGTTGCTGTTCGACTGGTTCTGCGACTGGTCGAGCCTGATTCTGCGTTACCAGCTGACCCAGGATGAAAACGGCCTGGGTCTGCCGGACATGCGCAAGGTGGTGCAGTACCTGGCGCAGAAAAGCGCCCAGGACAAAGTCCTGACTATCCAGGACTGGATCCTCGCGCAGCGCCAGAAAGTGCTCGGCAAGGCCAACCTGAACCGCGTGCTGCTGCTCGAAGCGCTGCTGGTGCAGTGGGTCGGTTTGCTCGGCCGCCGTTAATTTCCGTGGCCGGCGGGTGTATCGTCGGCCAGACACTTTTCGTGACTGAAGTTGTAGATACCTATGCTCGTAGATTCCCATTGCCACCTTGACCGCCTCGACTTGGCCCAGCACGGCGGCTCCCTTGATGCCGCGCTCGACGCCGCACGCCAGCGCGGGGTAGGGCACTTCCTGTGCATCGGCGTCAGCGCCGAAAACGCCGCCGACGTTAAAGCCCTGGCCGAGCGTTATGCCGATGTGGATTGCTCGGTGGGTATCCATCCGCTGGACCTCAAGCCCGGCGAAGCCCCGGCCCTCGACTGGTTGCTGGGCGAACTGAACCACCCGCGCGTGGTGGCCATCGGCGAAACCGGCCTGGATTACCACTACGAACCCGAAGCCGCCGACTTGCAGCAGGCGTCCTTCCGCCTGCACCTGCAAGCCGCCCAGCAGACCGGCAAACCGGTGATCGTCCACACCCGTGGCGCCCGTGCCGACACCCTGACCTTGCTGCGCGAAGCCGCGCTGCCGCAGGCCGGTGTGTTGCATTGTTTTACCGAAGACTGGGACATGGCCAAGGCAGCCCTGGACCTGGGGTTCTACATTTCGCTGTCGGGCATTGTCACCTTCCGCAACGCCGACGCCCTGCGCGACGTCGCACGCCAAGTGCCGGCCGACCGTCTGCTGGTGGAAACCGATTCGCCGTACCTGGCGCCGATCCCCCATCGCGGCAAGCCGAACCTGCCGGAGTATGTGCGCGATGTGGCGGATTACCTGGCGATGCTGCGCGGTGAGTCCTACGAGCGCTTTGCCGAACAGACCACTGCAAACTTCAAGCGTCTGTTCCCGCTGGCTCACGTCGCCGGCTGACGCACAACGTTCAAAAGCTGACAAGCTCGCTCACTACAGCATTGTGTAGATAACTAAATCGCAGGCAAAAAAAACCCGGGTTCTGGGGGGGGCGAATCCGGGCTAAGACCATTAGGAGTAAAACAAGGGCACGCGGTCCGTTGGTACCCAGGTCAGCGCTTCACTTGGGGGAGATGTCACGCCGACAGTTGAAGTATTGATCAGTATCCGATTCAGTCCAGTCGCGACTGGTCGTTTTTTAAACAGATTTGGAATACGCGCGCTTCGCTTGAGTTCTCATCAGGCCGGTGCACGGGTGCGGTTTTTGCGTGTTATTTCTGACTGATATCAATGAAAACGTTGGCGTGCTGAAAGTAAAGTGCATTCCGGGTTCACATAGACATTGCCCAACGACCGTTCAGTCGGGATAATCCCTCGCATCGGGTAAATCGTATCGTCACGTATCCGTGGCCTTGCGTAACCCTCCCTCTATCGACCTCTGCAGACCTCTTACTCATGCACAAAGAACCCCGTAAGGTCCGTGAGTTTCGCCGCCGTGAGCAGGAAATTCTCGACACCGCACTCAAGCTGTTCCTCGAACAAGGTGAAGACAGCGTCACCGTCGAGATGATTGCGGATGCCGTGGGTATCGGCAAAGGCACGATCTACAAGCACTTCAAGTCCAAGGCCGAGATTTACCTGCGGCTGATGCTCGACTACGAGCGCGACTTGAACGAACTGCTGCATTCGGCCGACGTCGACAAGGACAAGGAAGCCCTGTCCCGCGCCTACTTCGAGTTCCGCATGCGCGACCCGCAGCGCTACCGCCTGTTCGACCGCCTGGAAGAGAAGGTGGTCAAGGGCCACCAGGTGCCGGAAATGGTCGAGGAACTGCACAAGATCCGCGCCTCGAACTTCGAACGCCTGACGCTGCTGATCAAAGGCCGCATCAGCGAAGGCAAGCTGGAAGACGTGCCGCCGTATTTCCACTACTGCGCCGCGTGGGCCTTGGTGCACGGCGCCGTGGCGCTGTACCACTCGCCGTTCTGGAGCAATGTGCTCGAAGACCAGGAAGGTTTCTTCCAGTTCCTGATGGACATCGGCGTGCGCATGGGCAACAAGCGCAAACACAGTTCCGAGCAGCCACCGCTGGAATCGCCGTCCACGTAATGATTTGCTGCCACGCGTAGTACCCCAGGAATATACTCAGGCATGGACCCTTGCTAAAAGCTGATTTATCAGTCAGCTTTTAGTGCGCCCGAATCATCCTCTGCCGGAGTGATCCATGATCGTTGATCGTCAAGGCAGGCGTTTTCGCAATTTGCGGATCAGCCTGACCTCAGCCTGTAATTACGCGTGTACCTACTGCGTGCCGAATGGCAAGCGGCTGGTGGCTGCCCAGGACGAACTCTCGGCCGAGGCCATGGCCCGTGGCGTGGAATACCTTATTGAAGCGGCCGGCATCGACCGCCTGCGCATCACCGGCGGTGAGCCGTTGGTCAGCCCCAAGCTGGAAGCCTTCATGGGCGCAGTCGGGCAGATGGGCCTCAGTGACATCAGCTTGACCACCAACGGCCAACTGCTGGCGCGCAAGCTGCCATTGCTGGTGGAGGCCGGGATCAAGCGCATCAACGTCTCCCTCGACACCCTGGACCCCGACGCCTTCCGCAGCATCGCCCGTGGCGGCGACCTGGCCACCGTGCTTGATGGCATGGACCAGGCCCGTGCCGCCGGGATCAAGATCAAGGTCAACATGGTGCCGTTGCGCGGCCAGAACCTCGACCAAGTCATGCCGCTGCTCGACTACTGCCTGGAGCGTGGCTACGAGCTGCGTTTTATCGAGCTGATGCGCATGGGCCACCTGGCCAAGGATTCCAACGCGTTCCTGCAGCAATTTGTCAGCCTGCAGCAACTGTTGAGCCTGATCGGCGAGCAGTATGAATACCTGCAAGCCAACGCTCCCGTGGACGCCACCGCGGTGCGCTACGAAGTGCCGGGCAAGGGGTTCTTTGGTGTGATCGCTAACGAAAGCGTGCCGTTCTGCCGTACCTGTTCACGGTTGCGGTTGTCGTCCACCGGTTGGCTGCACGGGTGCCTGTCGTCCAGCAACCGTCACTATGTCGGCGACTTGCTGGACAAGCCGCGCCATCAAGCACTGCCGGCGCTGCAAGGTCTGTTGATGAAGGCTTTGGGTGACAAGCAGGAAGTAGCGTTCTCGGGCGGCGCCACGATCATGAAAATTATCGGCGGCTGACCCACCCCCAAGACAACACACAAACCAGTGTGGGAGGAGGCCCCTCTCACATTTGTCATATGTTGCTACCAAATGGCGCAAAACCTGCATCTCACGCCCATTCGCCGGTTTTCCGTCACCGGCTTCTGGAGGATTAGGATGCGTAGTCTGGTTTTGTTGCTGGTGTCGTTGACGCTGAGTGGTTGCATGACCGTCAGCGATATGGCCGAAGGCACCCGTTATCAGATGAGTGACGCCGGCTTGCTGGACCACAGCGATACCCGTCGCACCGCCTCGATTCGCGTGCAGCCGGACTCCTTTATCTTTATCGCCCAGGGCGCCTTCGTACCACCGGGCAGCGCCTATCCGCGCCCGAACGTGGTGGCCGAGGAAGCCTTCAACGGTTTTGTCGAATATTTCCCCATGGTGCGCCGTGCCCGCCAGCCGGAAGGCTTGGAACAGGCGATGGCCGAAGCCCGTGCGGCGGGCGCTCACTACCTGCTGTACTGCCGCTTCGCCAAGGCCGATGACCGCATCGGTAACGCGGATGAGTGGTCCGATCAGGAAGCCCTCGACCGTGTTGGCCTGGACAGCGGCGTCATCCAGATCATGTTGATCGAGACCAGCACCCAGTATTTGATTGATACTGCACGTATTCGCAGTCGTGGCGGTTTACTGACGTTCCACGACAACAAGCCAGAAGATCTGATTGCCCGTCCGCTGGCGCAGTACGCCCGAGGCCTGCTGGGGATGAGCAATCAATAAGCACTAGGAGAGCACCATGACCGATTCCGCCAAGGCCAACGACTTGCTGGCCCAACTGCCCAAAGGCAAAGGACCGGCGCCGGTGCACCTGTGGAACCCGGACTTCTGCGGCAATATCGACATGCGTATCGCCCGTGATGGCACCTGGTTCTACCAGGGCACGCCGATCGGGCGTAAGCCGATGGTCAAGTTGTTCTCCAACATCATTCGCCGCGATGGCGATGATTACTTTCTGGTCACTCCCGTAGAAAAAGTCGGTATCACCGTCGATGACGCGCCGTTTGTCGCCGTTACTCTGGAGGTTGAAGGGCAGGGCGAAGGTCAGTTGCTGCGTTTCACCACCAACGTGGACGACCAGATCGAGGCTGGCCTGGAACACCCGCTGCGGGTCGTGATTGACCCCGTTACCCAGGAGCCTGCCCCTTACCTGCGGGTGCGCACCAACCTTGAAGCCCTGGTGCATCGCAATGCGTTCTACCAGTTGGTGGAGCTGGCGGTGAGCCGTCCGATCAACGGTCAGAACTGGCTTGGCGTCTGGAGCGGCGGGACGTTTTTCCCCATCGGCCTGGAGCCCTGAAGCCGGTTTTTTCTCCTTCCTGAAATAATTTGCTTGCTGCCAACGGGCGCTTTCGGTTATCAATTTGTACATGATTAGACATGTTCGATTTGATAAGAAAAAACGCGTCGTCGACGAGCTCATCCGCCGTATCGAGGGTGGGGTGATGGCCGACGGTGTCCTGCTGCCGGGCGAGCACCAATTGGCCGAAGAGTTCGCGGTCAGCCGCGGTACCCTGCGCGAAGCCCTCGCCGAGCTCAAGCGGCGCAATTACATCGCGACCCAAAGCGGCGTCGGCTCCATCGTCACCTTTGACGGCATGGTGCTCGACCAACGCAGCGGCTGGGCTCAGGCCCTGGCCGACACCGGCGCGCGGGTGAACACCGACATCCTGCGCCTGGAAGCGGTGACCCGCCCGGACCTGTTCAGCCGTTTCGGCAGCGACCAATTCATTGCGCTCGACCGCCGGCGACGTACCACTGATGGTACGGCCGTGTCCCTGGAGCGCTCGCTGATGCCGGCTTCCGGTGGCCTGGAAAGCCTGCCTCGGGTTGGCCTGATCGACGATTCCCTGACCATCACCCTGGCCGCCTACGGCTACGTTGGCGCCGAAGGTGACCAGTGGATCGGCGCCGAACCGCTCAGCGACGAAGACGCCGAGTTGCTTGGCCGCCCTGCAGGCACGGTGTTCCTCAAGGCCTCGCGTACGACTTACGACCGTCGCGAGCGTTTCATGGAATACGTCGAAAGCTTGCTCGACCCGCTGCACTTTCGCCTGCACCTCCAGTTTGGACACTCGAAATGACCCCGCATAATCGCGCCCTCGGCGCTTTCTACGGCTTGGCGTTGGGCGATGCCCTGGGCATGCCGACCCAGTCCCTGAGCCGCGAACAAGTCCGAGCGCGTTTCGGTGCCATCACCGGCCTTGAAGATGCCGACGCCGACCAGCCTATCGCGCCCAACATGCCGGCGGGCTCCATCACCGATGACACCGAGCAGGCGATCCTGGTCGGCGAATTGCTGGTGGAAGGCCAAGGCAAAATCGAACCCACCGTGCTCGCCCAGCGCCTGATCGACTGGGAAGCGGTCATGCGCGCCAAGGGCTCCCAGGACTTGCTCGGCCCCTCCACCAAGCGTGCGATCGACATGATCCTCGCCGGGCACACACCGGAAGAATCCGGTCGCTACGGCACTACCAACGGCGCAGCGATGCGTATCACCCCAGTGGGTATTGCCGCCGATGTCAGCGACCCGGTGCAGTTTATCCAGGCGGTGATCCAGGCGTGCCAGGTCACCCACAACACCACATTGGGCATCTCCAGCGCTGCTGCGGTGGCGGCGGTGGTCTCGGCCGGTATCAACGGCGTGGACCTGGGCGAAGCGCTGAACATCGGCACGCACGTCGCGCAGCAGGCGGAAGGCCACGGTCATTGGATCGCCGGTGGGCGGATTTCCACCCGCATCAGTTGGGCACGGACCTTGAGCGTCGGCAGCGGCGACAAGGCCCTGTTCGCCGACCTGCTGTACGAACTGATTGGCACCTCCGTGGCTTCCCAGGAGTCGGTGGTGGTGTCGTTTGCCCTGGCCCAGCAAGTGGCGGTGGGCGAGATGAATGCGTTCGAAGCACTGTGCCTGGCGGCCAGTCTTGGCGGTGACACCGATACCATCGCCGCGATTCTTGGCGCCATGCTCGGTGCGTGCCTGGGCATGCAGTGCTGGCCTGAGGCGATGATCCAACAGGTCAAGCAAGTCAATGGCCTAGATGTGCAGCCGTTGGTTCAAGCGTTGCTCAAATTGCGATAAGCGCCGCAGGCAAACATGTGGGAGCGAGCAAGCCCACACATTCGATAGCGTCGAGTTATGGAGGCCGAATAGACATTTCGCTTTGATTCTCTGCCACAACCACAACAATACAGGCACCAGGAGCACCCATCATGAGCAGCACCTCTTCCGGCCAAAGCGCCGGGCAATTGGAAACGCGCGGCATCGAACCGGTCCCTGAGGCCGAGTGCAACGGTCACCCGTTGCAATTGTTCTGGGTGTGGTTCGCGGCCAACATCAGCATCCTCGGCTTGCCGCTTGGCGCAACCCTGGTCGCGTTTCGTGGCCTGGCCATCTGGCAGGCCGTCATCGTCGCGATCCTTGGCGCCGCTGGTTCTTTTGCGGTGGTGGGCATCATCTCCATCGCCGGCCGTCGCGGCCGTGCCCCGAGCCTGACGCTGTCCCGCGCCATCTTCGGTGTGCGTGGCAATATCGGCCCGACGTTGGTGTCGCTGATGTCACGGCTGGGCTGGGAAACGGTCAACACCACCACCGCCGCATTCGTGCTGCTGTCGTTGTGTTCGATCCTGTTCGGTTCACCGGTAGAGGCGAAAAGCGCGCCGGTCCTCACGCTGATCTTCATCGCCATCTTTGTGTTGCTGACCCTGTCCGTTTCCGGCCTGGGCCACGCGACCTTGCTGGTGATCCAGAAGTGGGCCACCTACGTGTTCGGCGCCTTGAACATCCTGGTCGGCGGTTTCCTCTGCGCCACCATCGATTGGAGCGCAGTGTTCAACGCTACCCCGGCACCGCTCAGTGCGATGATCGTCGGCGTCGGCACCATGGCCGCCGGTACGGGTATTGGCTGGGCCAACGCCGGTGCCGACATGTCGCGTTACCAGCACCGCAGCGTCAAGGCGGTGCGCCTGGTGGCGTCGGCCGCGTTTGGTGCGGGCATTCCGCTGGTGTTGCTGATCACCCTCGGCGGCCTGCTGTCGGTGGGCAACAATGACTTGGCCTCGGCCACCGACCCGATCATCGCGATCCGCGACATGCTGCCGACCTGGATGGCGGTGCCGTACCTGATCACCGCGTTCGGCGGGCTGCTGCTGTCCAACAACCTGTCGGTGTACTCGGCCGGCCTCACCACGCTGACCCTCGGCTTGAAGGTCAAGCGCGTGCATGCGGTGATCGTCGACATCGTGGCGATCTTCGCCGGCTCGATCTACTTCATGCTGATCGCCGACAGTTTCTACGGCCCCTTCATCACCTTCATCTCGCTGCTGGCGGTGCCGATTACCGCGTGGGTCGGTATCTTCGTGGTCGACCTGATCCACCGTCACTACTACAGCCCCAAGGACCTGCTGGACGTCAGCCCCAGCAGCGCCTATTGGTATCGCGGCGGCGTGGAGTGGCGTGCGTTCGGTGCCTGGGCCGTGGCGATCGTGTTGGGTTTCAGCTTCACCACCATCGGCACCACCGCCGAAAATATCTGGTTCGCCGGGCCGTTGTCGGACTCCTGGCTGGGCCACAACGGGCTGGGCTGGATCGTCACCTTCCTGGTGGCCGGCGGGATTTATGCGGTACTGGGCGGTGCGTCTGACCGTCGCCCGGCTTTAGTCGAGAGCGCTAATGTCTAGATTGCTGCACACCGGCCAGGTCATCGTCGACCTGGTCATGGCCCTCGATACCTTGCCCGCCACCGGCGGCGACGTGCTCGCGCAATCGGCCAGTTTCGAGGCCGGCGGTGGCTTTAACGTAATGGCCGCCGCGCGGCGTAATGGGTTGCCGGTGGTCTACCTGGGGCGTCATGGCAACGGGCGCTTCGGCGACCTGGCGCGAGCGGCGATGCAGGCCGAGGGCGTGGAGATGGCCCAGGCGCCCAGCACGGATAAAGACACCGGCTTGTGTGTGTCGCTGACCGAGGCCACCACTGAGCGCACGTTCATTTCCCATATCGGCGCCGAAGGTGATTTGAGCGCCGAGGACTTGGCGGGCGTGCTGCCGCAATCGGACGATTATGTGTACGTCAGCGGCTACAGCTTATTGCTGGAAGGCAAGGCACAGGCGTTGCTCGATTGGCTCTTGGCGCTACCGCGTGAGATCACTGTGGTGTTCGACCCGGGGCCGCTGGTCAAGGCACCGGATTCGGGGCTGATGGTGGCGTTGTTGCCGCGTATTGATATCTGGACCAGCAACGGTCCGGAAGCGCAGGCGTTTACCGGTGCGGGTACGGTGGCGCAGGCGCTGGTCGATCTCAATCGTCGCCTGCCCGCAAACGCTTTGCTGGTGGTGCGTGATGGGCCGAACGGTTGCTGGGTCAGCCGCGAGGGCCAGGCGGAACATGTACCGGGCTTTAAGGTGAGGGCGGTAGACAGCAACGGCGCAGGGGATGCCCATGCTGGTGTGTTTATAGCAGGGTTGGCCAATGGCCTGGCACCCGCTCAAGCGGCACAGCGGGCGAATGCGGCGGCGGCACTGGCCGTGACGCGTTGGGGCCCGGCCACGTCCCCTGGCACCGCCGAAGTCGATGCCCTACTCGAGCAGTAAATACAGTCGAGAAATGTGGGAGGGGGCAAGCCCCCTCCCACATTTAGCTCATTAGAAAGGCTACTGGCTGGTTTCAGACTCCAGCTTGCGCGCCTCATCCACACCCGACGCAGTCAGCTTGATCGGCAAATTCAACGCGTATTCACCCGCGTCGTCGGTGGTCACATGCCCATCCTTGATCAACCCGCGGTCTTGCAGAAATGCCAAGGCACTGGCGACCACTTTCTCTCCGCGGTAGTTATCCAGCACCTCCTTGCCCAACCCATGGGGGTGAGCGTGCAGCAGGCGGGTGAGGACTTCTTTTTCAAGGTCTTTGTCGACGTTCATGCGTACCTCTTCACTGGGAAATGATCGGGTGTTCGTCTTGCAGTCGGTGGATCAAGGCGCAGGTTGTTTTGGCGCACCTGGGACGTTGGAATCATCGCCCTTGTTGATGTTCGGCTGATTGATCGCAGGGCCCATCTTGCCGTTGCCGACGGCGGCAGGCGCCTGGCGCTGGGTGTCATTGCCCTGGGTGCGAGGATCGGCGCCCGGCTGGATGATCGCACCACCATTGGTGTCGAGGCCCGTGCCCATGGATTTCTGCGATTCGGTGGTGGCATCCGGCGTTGGATCGGTCGGTCCGGTGGTCGAGCTGGCGGCAAAGGCGCTCAGCGACGCAGCAGACAACAGGCCGGTGAGGGCGAGGGCAGCAAACTTGGAATTTTTCATGAGGGTGTCTCCATATGATTAATGTCCTTACCTACTATTGGTCAGCCCTGGTTTCGTGTTCGTGCCTTGATGGCGACGAACGGTCTTGTGTCACCTGTAAGATTTTGTGTGCCGGTGACCACGAAATTGCGCTGCAACTCGTCATGAAAGCGCCTTAGTATGTGTGCTTTGAAATTGCCAAGGCTCGCCCATGACCATCCAGATTCGCCCCGCCGTGCCCAGCGATGCTGCGCAGATCCTGACGTTCATCACTGAGCTGGCCGAGTACGAGAAGGCCCGGCACGAAGTGATCGCCAGTGTGGTGGACATTGAGCGCAGCCTGTTCAGCGAGGGCGCCACCGCCCATGGCCTGATCTGCTCGCGCGATGACGTGCCGATTGGTTTTGCGGTGTTCTTTTTCAGCTATTCCACGTGGCTGGGCAGTAATTGCCTGTACCTGGAAGACCTCTACATCAACCCGGAACAGCGCGGCGGCGGGGCGGGCAAGAAGCTGTTGCGCCACCTGGCGAAGATCGCCTTCGATAACGGCTGCGGCCGCTTTGAGTGGAGCGTGCTGGACTGGAACGAGCCGGCGATTGCCTTCTACAAATCCATCGGCGCCCAGCCGCAGGAGGAGTGGGTGCGCTATCGCATGGAGGGTGATGCGCTGCGCGACTTTGCACTGGGCTAACCCCCTGTCTTCAAACACTGAAGATCAACTGTGGGAAGGGGCTTGCCCCTCCCACATTTTTTTTGCTTTTGCTCATAATATGGGATGCAAATTTATATATTGAGATATTTCAAATGATGGGTTTATAGTCGGCTGCATCAGCACTCACTACCAAAAATAAAACAGGTGAAGCGATGCAGGCACAACCGTTGTCACTTCCCGCCGTGCCCGAGCCAACCTACGGCGAGCGCCTCAAAGGCAAAGTGGTGATCATCACCGGCGCCGCCCAAGGCATTGGCGAGGCCATCGTCGCGTGTTTTCAGGCCCAACAGGCTCAGTTGGTAATCGCGGATATCCAAGGCGACAAAGTCGCACAAGTCGCCGCCCACTGGCGCGAACGCGGTGCCGATATCTACGCGCAAGCCGTCGATATCACCTCCAAAGAGCAATGGCAGTCGCTGGTGAACCTCGCCATCGAGCGCTTCGGCCGCGTGGACGTGCTGGTCAACTGCGCCGGCGTCAACGTGTTCCGCGACCCGCTGGAAATGACTGACGAGGACTGGCACCGCTGCTTCGCCATCGACCTCGACGGCGCCTGGTACGGTTGCCGCACGGTGCTGCCGCACATGATCGAGCAGGGCATCGGCAACATCATCAATATTGCCTCCACCCATTCCAGTCACATCATTCCCGGCTGCTTTCCATATCCCGTCGCCAAGCACGGCCTGCTCGGCCTCACGCGTGCCCTCGGCATTGAATACGCGCCCAAGGGCATTCGCGTGAATGCCATCGCGCCGGGCTACATCGAAACCCAGCTCAACGTCGACTACTGGAACGCTTTCCCCGACCCCCAGGCCGAGCGCCAGCGCGCGTTCGACCTGCACCCGCCCAAGCGCATCGGCCAGCCGATTGAAGTGGCGATGACTGCGCTGTTCCTGGCGACCGACGAGGCGCCCTTTATCAATGCCACCTGCCTGATGATCGATGGCGGGCGGTCGGTGATGTACCACGACTAAATCGTTTTCCAATAACAAGAATGAGGTGGTTCATGTTCAAGAAGACCCTAGGCGCCCTGGCGCTTGCGATGGCGTTCAGCGGCGTTGCGTTCGCCGAAGAAGTGAAGATCGGTTTCCTGGTCAAACAGGCCGAAGAACCCTGGTTCCAGACGGAGTGGGCCTTCGCCGAAAAAGCCGGCAAGGAACATGGTTTTACCGTGATCAAGATCGCCGTACCGGATGGTGAGAAGACCCTCTCGGCCATCGACAGCCTGGCCGCCAATGGCGCGAAAGGCTTTGTGATCTGCCCGCCTGACGTGTCCCTCGGCCCGGCCATCGTTGCCAAAGCCAAGGTCAATGGCCTCAAGGTAATGGCGGTGGATGACCGCTTTGTCGATGCCAAAGGCAACTTCATGGAAGACGTGCCCTACCTGGGCATGGCCGCGTTCGAAGTGGGCCAGAAGCAGGGCGCGGCCATGGCCGCCGAAGCGAAAAAGCGTGGCTGGGACTGGAAAGACACCTACGCCGTGATCAACACCTATAACGAACTCGACACCGGCAAAAAACGCACCGACGGTTCGATCAAATCCCTTGAAGAGGCGGGGATTCCCAAGGACCACATCCTGACCGCCGCCCTCAAGACCCTGGATGTTCCCGGCAGCATGGACGCCACCAACTCGGCCCTGGTCAAGCTGCCCAGCGGCGCGAAAAACCTGATCATCGGCGGCATGAATGACAACACCGTGCTTGGCGGCGTGCGCGCCACCGAAAGCGCCGGCTTCAAAGCCGCCAACGTGATCGGTATCGGCATCAATGGCACCGACGCCATCGGCGAATTGAAGAAAGCCGACAGCGGTTTCTTCGGCTCGATGCTGCCTAGTCCGCATATCGAGGGTTACAACACGGCGCTGGCGATGTACGAGTGGGTCACCACCGGTAAAGAGCCCGCCAAGTACACCGCGATGGACGAGGTGACTCTGATTACCCGCGCCAACTTCCAGGAAGAACTGACCAAAATCGGGCTGTGGAAATGACCGGCGCGGCCTTGCGCTTCAATGGCATCGGCAAGGAATTTCCCGGTGTGAAAGCGCTGGCGCAGATCAGCTTTGAAGCGCGGCCGCGTGAGGTGCACGCGTTGATGGGCGAAAACGGCGCAGGCAAGTCGACCCTGCTGAAAATCCTTGGCGGCGCCTACACCCCCAGCAGTGGCACGCTGCAGATCGGCGAGCAGACCATGGCCNNNTTCAAAAACGCCGCCGACAGCATTNGCCAGCGGCGTGGCGGTGATCCACCAGGAACTGCACCTGGTGCCGGAAATGACCGTGGCCGAGAACCTGTTCCTCGGGCATTTACCGTCGCGTTTCGGTGTGGTCAATCGCAGCCTGTTGCGTAAGCAGGCGCTGGCCTGCCTCAAGGGATTGGCGGATGAAATTGATCCGGAGGAAAAGCTCGGCCGCCTGTCCCTGGGTCAGCGTCAACTCGTGGAAATCGCCAAGGCGTTGTCCCGTGGTGCCCATGTGATTGCCTTTGACGAACCCACCAGCAGCCTCTCGGCGCGCGAGATCGACCGCCTGATGGCAATCATCACGCGCCTGCGCGACGAGGGCAAAGTGGTGCTCTACGTGTCGCACCGTATGGAAGAAGTGTTCCGCATCTGCAACGCCGTCACGGTGTTCAAGGACGGCCGCTACGTGCGCACGTTCGACGACATGAGCGCGCTGACCCATGACCAGTTGGTGACGTGCATGGTCGGTCGCGATATCCAGGACATCTACGACTACCGGCCGCGTGAACGGGGCGAAGTGGCGCTCAAGGTCGACGGTTTACTTGGCCCAGGGCTGCGTGAGCCGGTCAGCCTGCAGGTGCACAAAAGCGAGATTCTTGGCCTGTTCGGCTTGGTCGGGGCGGGGCGCACGGAGCTGTTTCGGCTGCTGAGTGGTTTGACCCGCAGCACCGCAGGAAGCCTTGAGCTTTGTGGGCAAAAACTGCCGCTGCATTCACCCCGCGATGCCATCGCTGCTGGCGTGCTGCTGTGCCCGGAAGACCGCAAGAAGGAAGGCATCATTCCGTTGTCCAGCGTGGCCGAGAACATCAATATCAGTGCGCGCGGTGCCCATTCCACGTTCGGCTGGCTGCTGCGTGACGGGTGGGAAAAGCGCAACGCCGACCAGCAAATCCAGGCGATGAAAGTCAAAACACCGAATGCCGAACAGAAAATCATGTACCTGTCCGGCGGCAACCAGCAGAAGGCCATTCTTGGCCGCTGGCTGTCGATGCCGATGAAAGTGCTGCTGTTGGACGAGCCGACCCGTGGCATCGATATCGGCGCCAAATCGGAGATCTACCAGATCATCCATAACCTGGCGGCCAGTGGTATTGCGGTGATCGTAGTGTCCAGCGACCTGATGGAAGTGATGGGCATCTCCGACCGCATCCTGGTGATGAGCGAAGGTGCCCTCACGGGTGAATTGACCCGCGATCAAGCGGATGAGGCTCGGCTGTTGCAACTGGCTCTCCCGCGTTCGCGGGCTTGATGAATTCGAGGTGAATGATGTCTGAGGTAAAAACTGCAAAGGGCTTCTGGCCGGGGTTCAATCAGCGCAAGTTTCTCGATGATTGGGTGATGCTGCTCGCCGCGCTGGGTATCTTTTTGCTCAGTGCGTTGTTTATCGACAACTTCCTTTCACCGCTGAACATGCGTGGCTTGGGCCTGGCGATTTCAACGGTGGGCATTGCCGCCTGCACCATGCTGTTCTGCCTGGCATCGGGGCACTTCGATCTGTCGGTGGGCTCGGTGATTGCCTGTGCCGGCGTGGTGGCGGGCATTGTGATTCGCGACACCGACAGCGTGGCTCTCGGCGTGTCGGCGGCACTGGCCATGGGGCTGGTGGTGGGGCTGATCAATGGCATCGTCATCGCCAAGCTGCGCATCAATGCGTTGATCGCCACGTTGGCGACCATGCAGATCGTGCGCGGCCTGGCCTATATCTTCTCCAACGGCAAGGCCGTCGGCGTGATGGATGAAGGTTTCTTCGTGTTCGGCAACGGCCAACTGCTGGGTGTGCCCGTGCCGATCATCATCACCGTGCTGTGTTTTGTGTTCTTCGGCTGGCTGTTGAACTACACCACCTACGGGCGCAACACCATGGCGATTGGCGGCAACCAGGAAGCTGCACTGCTGGCCGGGGTGAACGTCGATCGCACCAAGATCATCATCTTCGCCGTACACGGTTTGGTTGGCGCCTTGGCTGGGGTCATCCTCGCGTCGCGCATGACCTCCGGCCAGCCGATGATCGGCCAGGGCTTTGAGCTGACAGTGATCTCCGCCTGCGTGCTGGGCGGGGTATCGCTGAGCGGCGGCATCGGCATGATCCGGCATGTGATTGCCGGGGTGCTGATCCTGGCAATCATTGAGAACGCGATGAACCTGAAGAACATCGATACCTTTTACCAGTATGTGATCAGGGGTTCGATCCTGTTGCTTGCGGTCATCATCGACCGCATGAAGCAACGCTGATCCCGAGCCCTATGAAGATCCAAATGTGGGAGGGGGCAAGCCCCCTCCCACATTTGGATCGCCACTGTATTGAGGGTCGGTATTTGCCATAATGCCCCCGCTTTCACACTAATAGGCCCGATATGCAGGAAAACGCCCACACCCCCGTCAAAGAAGCCGCCCCCACCGGCACCCAGACCCTGCTGCGAGGCCTGGGCGTGGTGCAGGCGGTGGCGGCCGGTGCGCGGGATCTGAAAGAGATCGCCCGGCGTATCGGCACCACCCGCAGCACCACGCACCGACTGGCCAGTTGCCTGGTGGAGGAACGTTACCTGCGCGTGGTGCCGCAAGTCGGTTACCTGCTGGGGCCGAAGTTGATCGAGCTGGGTTTTCAGGCGCGCGAGGAGCTGCCATTGGTGACCTTGGCCATCCCGTACCTGGATGAGCTGTCGGCACTGACCGGCGACACCATCCACCTGGCCATCCGCGAGTACGACGACGTGCTGTACCTGCACAAGAACCCCGGTCGCAACGGCCCGGAAATGCGCTCACGGGTGGGCCACCGCATGCCGTTGGCGCGTACGGGCGTGGGCAAGGCGATGCTGCTGGATGACGCTGTCGAGGAGTGGCAGCGTTTGTATGAGACCAGCCTGCCGGCGGGTGGGAAAAACCTGCAATGGCCACAGCACCCGGAGCAATCCTGGGCACAGTTCGAGCAGCGCATGCGTGAATACGTGGTGGGCGGTTATGCGTTCGATCTGGAAGACAACGAACCGTCGATTCGCTGCGTGGCGGCACCGGTGCGCGATGCCAGCCGGCGAATCGTCGCCGGCATCAGCATCGCCAGTACCGTGCCCTACATGCCGCTGGAGAAGATGGCCGAGCTGATCCCTGTGATCAAACAGGTGGCAGCGCGGCTGTCAGCGGAGTTGGGCGCTAAAGGCTGATCAGACCTTCAAGGTCGCCATGTCGATGACAAAGCGGTACTTCACATCGCCGGCGATCATGCGGCTGTAGGCTTCGTTGATGTTGCGGATGTCGAGCATTTCGATGTCGCAGCTGATGCCGTGCTCGGCGCAGAAATCCAAGACTTCCTGGGTTTCGGCAATGCCACCGATCAAGGAACCGGCCAGGACTTTGCGGCCCATGATCAGCTTGGCGGCGTTGACCGGTGGGTCGACCGGTTCGATCAGGCCGACCAGGATGTGCACGCCGTCAAAGCGCAGCACGTCGAGGTAGGGGTTCAGGTCGTGCTGCACCGGGATGGTGTCCAGCAGGAAGTCGAAGTGCCCGGCGGCCGCTTTCATCTGCTCGGCGTCGGTGGACACGATCACGTGATCGGCACCCTGGCGACGGCCTTCTTCAGCCTTGCTCGCGGAGCGGGTGAACAAGGTCACTTCTGCGCCAATCGCCTTGGCCAGCTTGATGCCCATATGGCCCAGGCCGCCCATGCCCAATACGCCGACCTTGTCGCCGGCCTTGATGCCGTAGTGCTTGATCGGCGAGTACATGGTGACACCGGCGCACAGGATCGGCGCGGCGCTGGCCAGGTCGAGCTTGGCTGGGATCTTCACCACGAAGTGTTCGCTGACCACGATGCTGTCGGAGTAACCGCCCATGGTGTTGCTGCCGTCTACGCGGTCCGGGGTGGCGTAGGTCATGGTCGGGCCTTCGAGGCAATATTGCTCCAGGTCCGCTTTGCACGCGTCGCAGTGACGGCACGAATCAACCATACAGCCCACGCCCACCAGGTCGCCGACTTTATGCGCGGTGACGTTGGCGCCGACGGCGGTGACCTTGCCGACGATCTCGTGGCCCGGCATCAGTGGGTACACGGCGATGCCCCATTCGTTGCGCGCCTGGTGGATGTCGGAGTGGCACACGCCGCAGTAGAGGATCTCGATGGCCACGTCATCCACGCGCGGGCTGCGGCGCTGGAAGGACATGGGGGCGAGGGGAGTGGTGGCCGACTGAGCGGCATAGCCGATGGCGGTGTACATGATGGAACCTCGCAAAAGCGTTGGAAAGTGAGGCGGGCCATTTTCCGCGCCGGTCCCGGATGCGGCCATGGTGATTGCTCCGAGTCTCATGCCTATTCGTCCGGGAGTGCCCTGTGTTTGGGTTTTTGTGTCGCCGGACCTGCGATGATGCTCTCATCCCTTTTCAGCGAAGTTTTTTACCATGTTGTTGACCCGCCATCTTGATGCCAACGCCCCGCTGGTTGCCCTGATTGAGGGGCTGACGCCCCGTGACGGTTTCTCGCCGACACACTTGCCCGGTGTGCAGGTATTGCGTGCCAGTTGCGACGTGGCACGCGGGCCGCAGATCTATGAGCCGAGCCTGATGTTTGTCGCCCAAGGCAGCAAAGTCGCCTACCTGGGGCCGCGTACGCTGGAGTATGGCGCCGGGCACTACCTGATCCAGGCGATGCCGGTGCCGTTCGAGTGCGAGACGTTTGCCATGGCGCCGGATGCGCCGCTGCTGGGCGTGACGGTGGGCATTGATCGCGTGGTGCTGGGCGAGTTGGTGATGGCCATGGGCATTCAGGCCGGGCCGCCGCCGACGGCGCAGACGCTGGAGTCGATGAGCTCGGTGGTGCTCGATGATGCGATGCGCGGGTGTGTCGAGCGGTTGTTGCAGTGCCTGCACGATCCGCTGGAAAGCCGGATCATGGGCCCGGCACGCGTACGGGAATTACTCTTCACCGCATTGCGTGGGCCACAGGCGGATGTGTTGCGGGCGTTGGTGGAACAGCAGGGGCAGTTTTCGCGGATTGCGACGGCGTTGAATCACCTGCATGCCCATTATGCCGAGCCGCTGAATATCGAGACGCTGGCGGGGTATGCGCACATGAGTGCGTCGACTTTTCATGAGCACTTCAAGCGCTGCACGCTGTTGTCGCCGGTGCAATATCTGAAGCGTCTGCGGTTGCTCAAAGCCCAGCAGTTGCTGTTGGTGGAAGGCATGGGGGTGGCGCAGGCGGCGCATAACGTGGGGTATCAGAGTACGTCGCAATTCAGTCGCGAGTACAAGCGCTACTTCGAGCGCAACCCCGGCGAAGAGCGGGCTGCATAGTCATTCCAGGCAAAACACATATCCAAATGTGGGAGGGGGCTTGCTCCCGATGGCGGTGTATCCGTCAGCAAATCTGTAGCTGACCCACCGCTATCGGGAGCAAGCCCCCTCCCACATTTGACCGGGTTTCACCCGTAAAAAGGCTTACATATTCGGGTAAGTCGGCCCACCCGCACCTTCCGGCGTGACCCAGGTGATGTTCTGCGAAGGGTCCTTGATGTCACAGGTCTTGCAGTGCACGCAGTTCTGGGCGTTGATCTGGAAGCGCTTCTCGCCATCTTCTTTCGTGATCACTTCATACACGCCGGCCGGGCAGTAGCGCTGCGCCGGTTCATCGTAGAGCGGCAGGTTGGTGCCGATCGGGATGCTCGCGTCTTTGAGCTTCAAGTGGCACGGTTGTTCTTCTTCGTGGTTGGTACCGGAGATGAACACCGAGCTCAGCTTGTCGAAGCTCAGCTTGCCGTCGGGTTTGGGGTAGTCGATCTTCTTGCTGTCTTTGGCCAGCTTGAGGCAGGCGTAGTCCGGCTTGGTGTCGTGCAGGGTGAACGGCATCTTGCCGCCCAGGATGTTCTGGTCGAACCAGTTGAAGCCGGCGCCGATGATCGGGCCGAACTTGTGCATCGCCGGGCCGAAGTTGCGGCTGGCGAACAGTTCTTCGTAGAGCCAGCTGGACTTGAAGCTGTCGACGTAAGCGGTCAGTTCATCACCGCCTTCGGACTCGGCAAACAGGCGGTCGGCCACGGCGTCGGCGGCGAGCATGCCGGACTTCATCGCGGTGTGGCTGCCTTTGATCTTGGCGAAGTTCAGCGTGCCCAGATCGCAACCGATCAGCGCGCCACCCTTGAAGACCATCTTCGGCAGCGAGTTCAGGCCGCCTTTGCAGATGGCACGGGCGCCGTAGCTGATGCGCTTGCCGCCTTCGAGGTACTGGGCCAACACCGGGTGGTGCTTGAGGCGCTGGAACTCATCGAAAGGCGAGAGGAAGGTGTTGCTGTAGGACAGGTCGACGATCAGGCCGACAACCACTTGGTTGTTTTCCAGGTGATACAGGAACGAGCCGCCGGTGTTCTCGGCGCTCATGATGTCCAGCGGCCAACCGGCGGTGTGCACCACCAGGCCTGGCTGATGCTTGGCCGGGTCGATTTCCCAGATTTCCTTCAAGCCGATGCCGTAATGCTGGGCGTCGGCGTCGCTGTCCAGGTTGAAGCGCTGGATCAGTTGCTTGCCGATGTGGCCACGGCAACCTTCGGCGAACAGCGTGTACTTGCCACGCAGTTCCATGCCTGGGGTGTAGACGCCTTCTTTGGGGTTGCCTTCACGGTCGACGCCGAGGTCACCGGTGATGATCCCACGGACCACGCCGTTTTCGTCGAACAGCGCTTCCTGGGCGGCGAAGCCTGGGTAGACTTCCACGCCGAGGTTCTCGGCCTGCTGGGCGAGCCAGCGGCACAGGTTGCCCAGGGAGATAATGTAGTTGCCTTCGTTGTGCATGGTCTTGGGCACAAAGAAGTCGGGAACCTTGGTGGAGGCTTCAGGGCTGCGCAGCACATAGATGTCATCGCGCACCACGGGGGTGTTGAGCGGGGCGCCGAGTGCTTTCCAGTCCGGGAACAGTTCGTTCAGGGCACGTGGTTCGAACACGGCACCGGACAGGATATGTGCGCCGACTTCGGAGCCTTTCTCGACCACGCAGACGCTGATTTCCTTACCGGCTTCGGCGGCCTTCTGCTTCAGTCGGCAGGCGGCAGACAGGCCCGCCGGGCCAGCGCCGACGATGACCACGTCGAATTCCATGTATTCGCGTTCCACAGGCTATCTCCTACTCAAGGCTCAACAGGCTTTTTTTCTAATGGGTGGAGGTTCGGTGTCGTGTCCGTCATCACTGCGCCAAATGGCAGGGGATGACCCACCTTTCTCTCTAGGTGGCGCATTATATCTACACCACTGCCAGCGTCCAATACAAACGTTTGTTTGAATTGCCCGCAGGCTAGGTAAATCAAAGAGGCGCGGCTTATGACTGGCTATTTTGCCGTATTGACCAGAATAGGCGTTCCGGTCAATATACGGTCGGTTTTGCGCTTACCGTAGGCAGACAGCAGGTTTCAAGAGCACGTCCAAAAGCACGACAGGTGACGCGCGCCCAAACGATGGCGCGCAGTTTACACGCTGCGATAAAGAATGACCTCTCAGTCACCACTGACGAACGGTCATCATTTCCCGTGAGCAAGGTCATCCGCCGACGTTTTTGGAGGTGCCCTTGTGTGCCGATGAGCATCAACCGCCAGGTTCGCCTAGGCGACTTTCTTTTCACCGGAGAGTAACGAGGAATCCATGAAGGTTCTTGTAGCTGTCAAACGCGTTGTCGATTACAACGTGAAAGTTCGCGTCAAGGCGGACAATTCCGGCGTCGACCTCGCTAACGTCAAGATGTCGATGAACCCTTTCTGCGAAATCGCCGTGGAAGAAGCCGTACGCCTGAAAGAGAAAGGCGTGGCGACTGAAATCGTCGTGGTTTCCATCGGCCCGACCACTGCTCAAGAGCAGCTGCGTACCGCCCTGGCGCTGGGCGCCGACCGCGCTGTCCTGGTCGAGTCCGCTGAAGAGCTGACCTCCCTGGCCGTGGCCAAGCTGCTCAAAGCTGTTGTCGACAAGGAACAGCCTCAACTGGTGATCCTCGGCAAACAAGCCATCGACAGCGACAACAACCAGACGGGCCAGATGCT
>NZ_LKEG01000053.1 GCF_001645105.1 Pseudomonas marginalis | reverse complement strand
ACTACAGGTCGCCGGTCGTGAAGGAAAGGTTGGCGGCGTGAACCGTAATCAGTGTCCAAGATTACTTGACCAGTTCAGCTTGCTCCCGATGGCGGTGGGTCAGTTGGAATATCGTTGACTGAACCACCGCTATCGGGGGCAAGCCCCCTCCCACATTGGGATCTTCAAGTTGCTGGAAACGTTGAATCGCGCAAGCACTCGCACCGAACGCTTCACCGTCGGCTACTGACACAACGCAGTTGATCTTCAGCGCTACGGTTGTTGTGCTTGGCTCACTAACCAAACCATTAAGGCTTCGAGCCCCGCCGATGGTTTGGTGTCCGGTGGATACACCAGGTAATACCCCATCCCCGTCGGTACCCTCAATTCAAACGGCGTCGCCAACCGCCCCGCTTTCAAATCCTCGCCAATCAACGCACTGTCGCCAATCGCCACGCCCGAACCTTGGGACGCCACCGTCATCGCCAGATCCAGCGTTTCAAAATGATGCCCCTGGCTCAAATTGTTCAGCCGCGTATTCGCCGCCTTCAGCCACAACGCCCAATCCCGCTCATCGCGCGTGGGGTGCAGCAGTACCTGTTGCTGCAGGTCGGCCGGCGTGTGCAAGCCATCGAGCAACGCCGGCGCGCAGACCGGGGTGAGTTGCTCATCGAACAGGTGCCGGGCCTCGGCCGACTGCTCGGCGATGGGCGCATAGATCACCGCCGCGTCGAATTGCTCACGGCGAAAGTCCACGGTGTAGGCCACGGTGGTTGTGAGCTCCACCGGCACGTCGGGGCGCTCCCTCTGCCATTGCATCAGGCGCGGCAGCAGCCAGCGCATCACACAGGTGGAGGCCTTGAGTTGCAGGGTCTGGCGGCGACTGCCGATCTGCTCCACTGCCTCACTGATCAGGCCGAACACCTGGTGGGCGCGCAGTGACCATTCGCGGCCCTCTTCGGTCAGGCACAAGCCCCGCGCCTGGCGTTGGAACAGCGCGTAGCCCAAATGGCTTTCCAACCCGGCAATCTGCCGGCTCACCGCGCCTTGGGTGATGTGCAATTGCTCGGCGGCGCGGGTGAAATTGCAGCACTGGGCCGTGACCCAGAAGGTGTGCAGCGCAGGCAGTGGCGGGAGGCGTTTCATAACGGGCGGAGCCATGACGTGAGGACATGGCTAGTATGACTTTTTATCGATTGTTGTCGCTACCGGCCAGCCGCTCCAATAGCGCCTCGAATCCATAACAAGAGCGACCTCTATGGCGACCTGCGGCGAAGTATTGGTCAACCTCCTGGAAGGCTACGGCGTGGACCAGGTGTTTGGCATCCCCGGCGTGCACACCGTGGAGTTGTACCGCGGCCTGGCCCGTTCCAGCATCCGTCACGTCACCCCGCGCCACGAACAGGGCGCCGGTTTCATGGCCGACGGTTATGCGCGCACCCGTGGCAAGCCCGGCGTGTGCTTCATCATCACCGGCCCCGGCATGACCAATATCACCACCGCCATGGGCCAGGCCTATGCCGACTCGATCCCGATGCTGGTGATTTCCAGCGTGCAGTCACGCAGCCAATTGGGCGGCGGGCGCGGTAAGTTGCACGAGCTGCCGAACCAGGGCGCGATGATGGCCGGCGTGGCGGCGTTCTCCCACACCTTGATGTCGGCGGCGGAATTACCCGGCGTGTTGGCGCGGGCCTTTGCGTTATTCCAGGCCGGGCGACCACGACCGGTGCATATCGAAATCCCGTTGGATGTGTTGGTGGAAAATGCCGACGCACTGCTTGGCAGTGAGCCCGTCAGCGTGGCCCGTGCCGGTGCGGCGCCGTCGGCGGTCAAGCAGATGAGCCAGTTGCTCGCGGCGGCCAAGCGGCCCTTGATTCTGGCAGGTGGCGGCGCCATCGACGCGGCCTCGGCACTGACGCAATTGGCCGAGGCGCTCGGCGCGCCGGTGGCCCTGACCATCAACGCCAAAGGCCTGCTGCCCGCACGCCACCCGCTGCTGATCGGCTCGACCCAGACCCTGGTCGCTACCCGTGCATTGGTGGCCGAAGCAGACGTGGTGTTGGCCATCGGCACCGAGCTGGCGGAGACCGACTACGACGTCACCTTCGCCGGCGGTTTCGAGATTCCTGGAGCCTTGCTGCGCATCGACATCGACCCGGACCAGACTGTGCGCAACTACCCGCCACAGGTGGCGCTGGTGGCCGACGCACAGATCGCCGCCGAGGCGTTGGTGCATGCGCTGAGCAGCCAACCATTGCCGCCACGCAACAGTGCCTGGGGCACTGAACGTGTCGCACGCTTGTGGGCCGAACTGGACCCTACCTGGGACGCCGCCACCCGTGCGCAAACCCTGTTCCTCGACACTGTGTTGGACACACTGCCCAACGCCGTGCTGGTCGGCGACTCGACCCAACCGGTGTACAGCGGCAACCTGACCCTGAACCTCGACCACCCGCGCCGCTGGTTCAACTCGTCCACCGGCTACGGCACCTTGGGCTACGCCCTGCCCGCCGCTATCGGCGCCTGGCTGGGGCGTGGCGATGGGCAACCGGTGGTGTGCCTGATCGGCGACGGCGGCCTGCAATTCACCCTGCCAGAACTGGCCAGCGCCGTGGAAGCACGCACGCCGATCATCGTGCTGCTGTGGAATAACCACGGCTATGAAGAGATCAAGAAATACATGCTCAACCGTGCCATCGAGCCGGTCGGCGTGGACATCTACACCCCGGACTTTATCGGTGCGGCCAAGGCACTGGGCTGTGCGGCCGAAAGCATCCAGGGCATCGAGCAACTGCGCACGGCATTGCGCAACGCCGCTGACCGCCAGGGACCGACACTGATTGAAATCGACCAAGGCCAGTGGATGCGGGAGGTGGCGCAATGAGCCCGGTCGTGAACGGTGTGTATATCAACGGTGAATGGCGTGCCGGAGAGGCCGTGCTGGAGGTGATCAACCCGGCCACCGAGGCCATCCTGGCCCAGGTCAGCGTCGGCAATGCGGGCACCGTGAGCCTGGCGGTCGACGCCGCCAGCGCAGCCCTCGCCGACTGGTCGAAAAGCACCGGCCGCGATCGCGCCGCCCTGCTGCGCAAGATCGCCCAGGGCGTGGGCGAGCAGCGCGAACAGTTGATGCACCTGCAGTCGAGCAACAATGGCAAGCCGCTATTTGAAGCCGCGATCGATGTGGACGACGTGATCGCCACCTTCGAGTATTACGCCACGGTGGCCGACGACATGGACGCCAGCCAGGACCGCCCGGTGGCGCTGCCCAGCGCTGACTTCAGCGCACGCCTGCGTCGCGAACCGTGCGGCGTGGTGGGGCTGATCGTGCCGTGGAATTTCCCCATGGTGACCACCGCCTGGAAACTCGCCCCGGCCCTGGCGGCCGGTTGCTGCGTGGTGCTCAAGCCATCGGAAGTCACACCGTTGGCGGAGTTGCAGTTGGCGCGGATTATCGCCGAGGCAGGCGTGCCGGCCGGGGTGTTCAACCTGGTGTGTGGCACCGGCCTGGACGTCGGCGCGCCGTTGGCGGCAGACCGTCGCGTGGCGAAGATCTCCTTCACCGGCAGTAACGCCGTCGGTGTGCAGGTGATGCAACGCGCGGCCGAAACCATCAAGGGCGTGAGCCTGGAATTGGGCGGCAAATCTTCATTGTTGGTGTTGGCGGATGCCGACTTGGACCTGGCGGTGGAACTGGCCTGTGGCGGTGGATTTTTCAACGCTGGGCAGATGTGTTCAGCCACCAGTCGCGTGCTGGTGGCTGACGGCCTGGCGGATGAATTCCTTCAGCGTGTGCAGGCACGCGCTGAAAGCATTCGCGTGGCCGACCCCTTTGCCGATGAAGTAGAAATGGGCGCGCTGATCAACCGCGCGCAGTATCAGCGGGTGCTGGGGCATATCCAGCGCGGCATCGAAGACGGCGCCCGTTTGCTCTGCGGCGGTAAACGCCCGGCGGATCTGCCGAAGGGCTTCTTCATTCGCCCCACCGTGTTCACCGATGTGCCGCTGGACAGCGCGTTGTGGAACGAAGAAATCTTCGGCCCGGTCCTGTGTGTGCGCCGTTTTGCCTCTGAGGAGGAAGCGATCGCCCTGGCCAATGACAGTGATTTCGGGCTGGTCGCCAGCGTGGTCAGCACCCATATCGAGACCGCCGAACGCGTCGCCAATGCCTTGCAGGCCGGCCTGGTGTGGATCAACGCACCGCAAGTCATCTTCCCGCAAACCGCGTGGGGCGGTTACAAACAAAGCAGTATCGGCCGCGAACTGGGGCCGTGGGGGTTGGCGGCGTTTCAGGAGATCAAGCATGTGATCCGGTCTATCTAACACCGCAGCGCAAAGGTGGGGGCTTGCTCCCGATGGTGGAGGGTCAGTTAGCCCATCTTTGACTGACCCTCCGCCATCGGGAGCAAGCCCCCTCCCACATTTTGATCGGTGGTGTATCAGTCAGCCCGTGAGCAATTTTTAGATAGCCCCTGCGACTTTCTCATTTGCCCCACTCCCCCGCCCATGGCCTGATGCCCCCTTGTTCACTCAAGGCCGTCCCATGGAAACCGTTCACACCAAACCCACCACCGCCCTCTGGCTGATGATCAGCGTCGTGCTGGTCGCCCTCAACCTGCGCCCGTCGATGGCCGCCGTGGGCCCGCTGTTGTCGTCGATTCGCACCGATGTGCCGCTGAGTTTCAGCAGCGCCGCCTTGCTGACGATGTTGCCGGTGATGGCCATGGGCTTGGCGATGTTCTTTGGCATGGGCCTGGCCAAGCGCTTTGGCGAGCACCGCAGCATCGTGGTGTCGCTGCTGGTGATTGGCGCGGCCACGCTGTCGCGGTTGTTCCTCGACTCGGCGCTGGAGTTGATCGTCAGCGCCATCGCCGCCGGGGTGGGGATTGCGATGATCCAGGCGTTGATGCCGGCGCTGATCAAATCGCGGTTCAGCGATAACGTCTCGCTGTTCATGGGCCTGTACGTCACCGCGATCATGGGCGGTGCGGCGCTGGCGGCGTCATTTGCACCCTTCGTGCAAGTGCAGACCGGCAGTTGGCGCATTGGCCTGGCGATCTGGGCCGTGCTCGCCGTGCTGGCCCTGGTGTTCTGGTATGCGCAGCGCTCAGCGCTGCCGCCCCTGCCCCAAGCCGGCGCCGGCCCTCAAGAATCGTTTTTCGGCAATGGCCGCGCCTGGTTGTTGGCAGTCTTCTTTGGCCTGGGCACCGCGTCCTACACCTGCGTACTCGCCTGGCTCGCGCCGTACTACGTTGAGCAAGGCTGGAGCGAACAGAACGCCGGGTTGCTGCTGGGCTTTTTGACGGCCATGGAAGTGGTGTCCGGCTTGGTCACGCCCGCCATCGCCAACCGCCGCCAGGATAAACGCGGGGTGGTGACCGTGCTGCTGGTGCTGATCATCCTCGGCTTCTGCGGCTTGATCCTCAGCCCGCAACACCTGAGCCTGCTGTGGCCTTGCCTGCTGGGCCTGGGCATCGGCGGCCTGTTCCCGATGAGCCTGATCCTGTCCCTCGACCACCTCGACAACCCGCGCCGCGCCGGTGGCCTCACCGCGTTTGTGCAAGGTATTGGCTACCTGATTGCCGGGCTGTCGCCGCTGATCGCCGGGATGATCCGCGACCATCTGGGCAGCTTCGAATGGGCCTGGTGGTCGCTGACGGCAGTGATCGTGGTGATGCTGCTGATCGTCGTGCGCTTTAACCCCAAGCATTACGCGCACCATATCCGCTGAGGTCGTGTTGCAAACAGTATTTGTCCCACAGAAAACATAGAAACGCCCTACAGCGCTTTCTATTGGCACGTCCGTTCCGTTAAGCTTTTGCGCTGTCTTGTACTGAGTTCGGTACAACGGGTTTACGGACGAAACCGATGTTAAACAGTAACTTGCTCAGAAAACTCGATATGCAGGACTTGATGGTGTTTATCGCCGTCTACGACCAGAGCAGCGTTACCGAGGTGTCCGAAACGCTGTTTGTCAGCCAGTCCACCGTGAGCTACAGCTTGAAGAAGCTGCGCACCAGTTTTGAAGACGAACTGTTTATCAACACCCGGGCGGGCATGCGGCCGACGTACAAGGCCACCACCATGTACGGCCATGTGCAGAAGATCCTCGAAAGCATCAACCTGTGCCACGCCGGTGGCCAGGCCTTCGACCCGACCCAGAAAGCCGTGACGTTCAATGTCTGCGCGCCGGAATACTTCGAACAGTTGATCCTGCCGCGCCTGTTGAAACACTTCGATCACGCCGACCTGCCGGTGATCGTCAATGTGCAGAAACTGGAAACCGACATCCCCGCCGATGACCTGCGTGAGGGCCGCCTGGACTTGGTGATCTGCTTCGGCCCCAACTTCCACCGTGCCCATAAAGACTTCCGCACCCAGATGTTGCTGGAGGACGACCTGGTGTGCGTCTTCGATAAGCGCTCGGCACCGCGGGAAGCGGCCTTCAGCCTGCAATCCTTCGTCGAGCGGCGCCATGTATTCCCCACGCCGTGGACCTCCGACACCAACATGATCGACGGCTGGCTGGCGCGCCAGGCGCACAAGCGCCAGGTGATCGCCCGCGCCAACAGCTACGGCGCGGCGCTGAAGATGATCACCGGCACCGACTTCATCGTCACCCTGCCGCGCCGCGTGCAAAAACTGCTGGCGCCGGCGACGGTGTTTGGCCATTGCGAAGTGCCCAACGGCTTGCCGGGGTTCACGCTGGAGATGCAGTGGAATGAAACCAGTGAACAGGACAGTGCCAATACCTGGTTTCGTGAGCAGGTGGTGAAGGTGTGCGCGGATCAGGGGTTACTCTAACGTCTGTGGCGAGGCGCTTGCTCCCGTTGGACCGGACTGGCGCTCCAGTGCGAAGCGCACCCAAGATGTTGGGGCCGCTGCGCAGCCCAGCGGGAGCAAGCTCCCTCGCCACAGTTGATGGTGTGTCAGCCGATGGCGACTTTGCTGTAGGACTCGCGATCCATGTCTATCACCTGGACGCTCAGCTGAACCTGGATATCCGCCGGCCAATCGCCCAGATCCTGCAACGCCGCCAGCAGGCTCTCCGACAACTGTTTCTTGACCTGCGGCGACCGCCCACTGAGCAGTGACAGCCTCACCGCCATAAAGCCACGCGGGCTCAGGGAAGTACCGACCAGAAAAGTCTCGACCTTCACCGCCCGGCTTTTGATATCGAACTCGGAACCGAACTGCCCGGACGCCATCAGCACGTTGTTGAGCCTTAGCAGTGTTTTCTCAACGGCCAGGTTCGTCAGGTTGGCGGTGTATTCCAAGTGCAGATGGGGCATGGAGGGCTCCGAATTTGTTGTAGGAAGAGTTGTAGATATATCACGTGAGTCAGGCCTGGGTCGCCAACCCTCGATCACTCATAAACGCCTCGAGCCGCGAACGCACCCAGCGCTCGGCCGGGTCGGTGTCCACATGGCTGAGCCAGACCATGGACAAATCCAGGGTCGGCGTCTCGAACGGAAACGGCTCGCAGAACAGGTGGCCCGACACCGCCATGGCCTCGGCGGTGTAATCCGGCAGGCTGGCGATCAGGTCCGTGCCTGCCAGCAAGGCCGGCAGTGCGCTGTATTGCGGCACCGACAGCACCACGTGGCGTTTTCGGCCGATTTCCGCCAGCCACTCATCGGCAAACCCCGACACGTTGGCGGTGTGAGACACCAGCACATGGGGCCGTGAGCAATATTCATCGAGGGTCAGCGGTGTGTCCGACGCATCGGCGCGCAGCAAGCGTGGGCGGATATGGCGCAGCAGCTTGCGCTTGGCATTGGCCGGCAGGCCACGGGTCTGGGTGATGCCGACGGTGATATCGCCGGAGGCCAACAAATCGGGAATGCGCCAGTAGTCCACATGCTGCACCACGAACACCACTTGCGGCGCTTCCTGGCGCAAGGCGCGCAGCAGCGGTGGCAGCAGGCCGAACTCGACATCATCGGACAGGCCGATGCGGAACGTCATGGTGCTGACGGACGGGTCGAAATCGTGGGTCAGGCTCAAGGCCGACGACAACGAATCCAAGGCCGGCGACAGGTGCTGGATGATTTCCTCGGCCCGCGCGGTGGGCTCCATGCGGTGGCCGACGCGAATGAACAGCGGGTCGTTGAACAGCGTGCGCAAGCGGTTGAGGGCCGAACTGATGGTCGGCTGGCCGAGAAACAGCTTCTCCGCCACCCGCGTCACATTGCGCTCAAGCATCAACGCTTCGAACACCACCATCAGGTTGATGTCGGCCTTGCGTAATTCATTGCGATTCATCGGCGCCAGCCCCTTTCCCCAAGCCAAGCCGCAGTTTAGAAAGCGCGGGGGGCTGCGTCTATGCGCACACTGTTCATCCAGGCGCTTTGCGACTATAAATCAGCTCTCAATGGTCACAGGAACACCGCCGTGCTGGTCATTCTTGCCTTAAGCATCCTGCTCGGCGGCGTTTTGCTCTGGGCCATCAAGTTCATCGCTCATCCCACCGCCAGGACACTGCTGCGCGCCTTTGTCGGGTTATGCCTGGCGGCGGTCGTGGCTTATCTGGTGCTGGCTTCCGGGTTTCCGACTTCGCTGCTGGTCTGAGCCGCCTCCTGGCCCTGGCGCAGACGCAATGCCGCCAACGCGGCCACCACCAGCACCAGCGCAATCACTTTCAAGCCATTCATCGCATTGCCGGTGCTCATCTCGATCGCGCCCATCACGGACGGCCCGACAAACCCGCCCAACAGCCCGCAGGCGTTGACGAACCCCAGCCCGCCCGCCAGTGCCACGCCCTTGAGACGCGAGGCCGGGTACAGAAAGATGATCGACTGCACCACAAAGAACATCACCGCCGACAGGCAAAAGCCCAGTAGGCTGAACACCGGCCCCGACACCGACGCAATGCCCAACCCCAGCGCCATGGTCAGCAGCCCGGTGACCAACAGTCGACGGCAACGCCCCGGCGTCGTGGCGAAACGCGGGATCAGTACCGCGCCGAGTGCCGCCGCGATCCAGGGCAAGGAGGTCAGCAGGCCAACGCTCATGGTGCTCAACTCGCCGTATTTGCTGATGATGCTCGGCAGGAAAAAGATCACCGTGTAGATGGTGATCTGATGGCAAAAGTACACAAAGATCGCCAGCAGGATTTGTGGGGTCAGCCAGTTTTTCAACGAGTGCCCACCCTCGCCCGCGCCCTCTTCGGTTTCCAGCGCGATGCGCTGTTCGATCCCGCGTGCTTCCTCGGCCGACAGCCAGGGCGCCTTGCTCGGACGGTCCGGCAGTTTGCGCCACACCACCCAGGCGAACGCCACGGCCGGCAAGCCTTCCAGCAGGAACATCCACTGCCAGCCGTGCCAGCCGAGTAGACCGTCCATGCGCATCAAGGCGGCGCCCACCGGGCCGCCGATGATGTTGGCGAAGCACACGCCGAGCAGGAAATAACCGGTAGCGCGCGCCCGTTGTTCGCGGTTGAACCAGTAGGTCAGGTACAGCATCACGCCTGGAAACAGACCGGCCTCGGCAATCCCCAGCAACAGGCGCAGCACGTAGAACGAGGTCTCGCCCTGCACAAAGGCCATGGCCGCCGAGATCAGGCCCCAGGTCACCATGATCCGCGCAATCCAGAAGCGGGCGCCGACCTTGTGCATGATCAGGTTGCTGGGAATTTCCGACAGCGCATAGGTCAGGAAAAACAACCCCGCGCCCAGTCCATAGGCCGCGGCGGAAATGCCCAGGTCGACGTCCAGGTGATGCTTGGCCAAGGCAATGTTGGTGCGGTCCAGGAAGCTCAGGATGTAGGCGATGATCAGCAAGGGCATCAGCTTGACGAACATCAGTTTGTTCAACGCCTGCGGCTCGCGGGCGTGGGGGGCGGAAGTCATCGGCAATTCCTCTTGGCGCCCCGCCAGCCAGGCTGGGGGGCGCATCGGTGTTGTTCTAGGAGTCGAGTTGCACAACCAACGCCTGGGGGCGATGGGAAAACAGTTGGAGCAGCGCGCCGCCCAGGGCGCAGCCGGCCATCACGAAGAAACACACGGTGTAACCGTGCAGCGTGGTCCAACCGCCGCCCATGGCGATCAGGCTGCCCATCAGCACCGGCGCCAGGCCGCCGCCGATGAACATCGCCGTGGTGATGATGCCGTTGGCGGTGGAGGTCGCCGACGGCTCGGCCGAGTCGCAGGCCACCGCGTAGTAGATCGGCCACACCGCATTGGCGACCAGGCCGAACAGCAGTTGCACAACGATGATCAACGTCAGGGTATTGGCGAAGTAGAACGCGCCGACACTCGCCGCCATCCACAGCCCGCAGATGATCAGGGTGGTGCGCCGGCCGATGATGTCCGACAGCGACGGCCACACCAGTTGCCCGAGGATGCCGGTGAGGGTGAACACCACGCTCATCCCTGCCGACTCGGCCAATGACAGCCCGGCGATATTGTAGAGGTAGGCCGGCAGCACGATGTTGACGCCCATGTACACCACCTGCGTGAGCATGGTGTTACCGGCCGTGAGGGCGATATTGCGGTTGCGCAAGGTGGCGACAAAGGTGCGCCAGGCTTCGCCTTTGACTTGGCTGGCCGGCGCGTTGTCCGGCGGGGTCATGCCTTTGGCGGCGATGTCGACGTACAGCGCGGTGATGCGCTCGGCGGTGGAATAACGCGCCCAGAAGATCATCAACGGCAGCGCCACCACAAAGGCAAAGAAGAACACATAACGCCAGTTGTCCTCGCCAAACACCGTGATGACAAAACTCGCGACGATGCCGCTGAGCATCGCGCCAATCGGGTAGCCGGTGTGGTGCGCGCCCAGGGCAAAGCCGCGACGTTCCACCGGCCACCATTCGGCGGTGTTGCTGACGCCGACCGGCTCGCCCCAGCCGGCGCCGAGGTTGACGCCGACCCGCAGGGCAATGAAGGTGGCGAGGTTGCCGCTCAACGCCTTGAAGCCGGACAGGAACGAAATCGCGGTGTAGCCCAGCACCAGCGGTACCTGGAAGCGCGCACGTTTCCAGCCGCCACCGTAGCGGTCGCTCCACATCGAGCCGGGGATATCCAGCAACGCCAAGGCCAGCATGACCACCGTGGCCACGGTGCCCCATTGATCGGCGGACAAATCGAAATGCTTGGAGATGGTCGGCCCCAGGCGCAATACGATCTCACGGTCGTAGGCGTTGAGGATCCAGATCATCCAGCAGACCAGCAGGGATACCCAGGAATGCCGGTGAATGCTGCGCAGCGACGCTTTTTTTATAGTTGCCATGGGCCTCTCCAGGCGCGCGAGGGCGCGCACTGACACAAGGTTGCGAAGGAATATGCCTTTTTGAACACACGCGCTAGCTGGCGAACCGTCGCTCGGCTATTCCTTGCACGCCCAACCCGGTAATGGCGAACAGCGCTCCGCGCTGCTGGCCGTCTGCCGGGAAACGCGGCAGCGGCGGCTTGGCCATGGAGGTCACAAACAGGGTGTCGAGGTTCGGCCCGCCGAAGGTCAGGCTGGTGACCTTTTTCACCGGCATCTGGATGACGCGGTCGACCTGCCCCTCCGGGGTGTAGCGCACCAGCTTCCCGGCGTAGACCAGGGCTTGCCACAGGCACCCTTCGGCGTCCACGGTGCAGCCGTCGGCGGCGCCACCGCCGCAGGTGTCGACCTTGGCGAAGGTGCGGCGGTTGCTCACATTGCCCGTGGCGAGGTCATAGTCGTAGGCCCAGATCTCGCCGGACCAGGTGTCGCAGAAGTAGAAGGTCTCTCCCGAAGGGCTCCAGCAAGGGCCGTTGGACACGATGATGCCTTCGTCCAGGGTGTGCAGGCTCAGGTCGGCGTCCAGGCGGTAAAGCTTGGCGCTGGCGTTGTCTTCAAGCGTGTCCATCGAACCGAAGATGAAACGGCCCTGCCGGTCGACCTTGCCGTCGTTGAGGCGGTTATCGGGCAGGTGCGGTTCCGGGTCGATGACCAGGTTGAGCTCACCGCTGCTGAGGTCCAGTGTGTGCACGCCGTTCTGCAGCGCGACAATCGCAGACTCGCCAGCGTGGCGCAGGGCCATGGAGCCGATCTTCTGGCCCACCTCCCAGGCGCGCAACTCGCGGCCATCCTCGGTGCAGCGCAGGATGCGGCCGTCGGCGCTGTCGATCCAATACAAACGTTGTTGCTCGACGTCCCATACCGGGCCTTCGCCCAGGGTGGTCTTGACGTCCACAAGCACTTCGATACGCATGGTGATCCCCTTATTGTTGTTGTGCGGGATGCAGGCCGCGCCTTGACGCGGCGGTTTGTCGGGTTAGAAATTGACTTGGTCGCGCCCCTTGAGCCCGAGGATTTCCCGCGCTTCATCCGGCGTGGCGACCCGATGCCCGAGGGCTTCGATCACCGTGCGAATACGCCGTACCTGGTCGGCATTCGACGCCGCCAGCTTGCCCGGGCCATCCCACAGCGAATCCTCCAGGCCGACACGGGCGTTACTACCCATGGACAGGCCCATGGTCGCCAGCGGAATCTGCCCACGCCCGGCGCCGAGGATCGACCACACGTAGTCGTCGCCGAACAGGCGGTCGGCGGTGCGGCGCATGTGTGCCAAGTCTTCCGGGTGGCCGCCGATGCCGCCGCGCAGGCCGAACACCGACTGGATAAACAACGGCGGCTTGAGCAGGCCGCGTTCGAGGAAATGCGCGGCGGTGTACAGGTGGCCGATGTCGTAGCACTCGATCTCAAAACGCGTGCGGTTCTCGGCGCACGAATTGAGGATGTGGGTGATGTCGCGGAAGGTGTTGCGAAAAATCCGGTCGTCACTCTCTTCCAGGTAAGGCCGTTCCCAGTCGTGCTTGAACTCGGTAAAGCGGTTGAGCATTTCATAGAGGCCGAAGTTCATCGAGCCCATGTTCAGCGAGGCCAGTTCCGGCTTGAACTGCATCACCGGTTGCAGGCGTTCTTCCACGCCCATGGTCGGTGCGCCGCCGGTGGTGATGTTGATCACCACGTCGCTGGCGGCCTTGATGTGCGGCAGGAATTCGGCGAACAGCGCCGGGTCCTGGCTGGGGCGGCCGTCAACCGGGTCACGGGCATGCAGGTGGACAATCGCGGCGCCAGCCTCGGCGGCGCCGATGGCGGCGTCGGCAATTTCCTGCGCGGTAATCGGTAAATGCGGCGACATCGACGGCGTGTGAATCGCACCGGTAACGGCACAGGTAATGATGACAGGACGTTTTTTGGACATGACGAATCTCCGACTTTTATTCTTATGAAAAAAATCCTGGGTACAGCGCGATATGTTCTTCCGTGGCTTACAGGTACTCGACGTTACCGTCGACGCTGATCGCCTGGCCGGTCACATTGCGTGCGGCGGGCGAACAGAGGAACAAGGCCATGGCTGCCACGTCTTCGGCGGTGACCATGCGCTTGAGGGAAATCTTGTTGAGGTATTCCTGGCGCATCTCGGCTTCGGGCACGCCGACCTGTTCGGCACGCGCGCGGATCACACCGTCCATGCGCGGGCCTTCGACGATGCCGGGCAGCAAGGCGTTGACGCGGATATCGCTCTCGCCCAGCTCCGACGCCAGGGATTTCATCAAACCGACAATCGCCCATTTGGTCGCCGCATACGGCGTGCGCCACGCGTAGCCCAATCGCCCCGCCACCGAGGCGATATGCAGCAGGTGGCCGTGGGATGATTCCTTGAGCATCGGCACCGCGTGGTGGGCAAACCGGTACTGCGCAGTGAGATTGATGTTGATGGTGGCTTGCCACTCGGCGTCGCTGATCGCATCGATGCCGCCGGTAGGCCCGGCGATCCCGGCGTTGTTGACCAGCACATCAAGGCCGCCGAAATGCTCGCGCTGTACCTTGAACACCGCCTCGATCTGCGCGGCATCACTGACGTCGGCGCGGGTGGCGACGGTGCCCGGGTATTTGTCGCGAAACGCGGCCAGGGCTGGCTCACTCACATCACACACATGCACCTGGGCACCGGCTTCCAGATACGCCGCCGCCAGCACTTCACCGATGCCGGCAGCCCCGCCGGAAATCAATACACGTAACCCAGGATAGGGCTGCAGCCGCTGTAGGACACTCATGCTCGTTTACCTCCTGAAGCAGACGACCGCGAACGGTCGCTCTTGACGAGCAGGCGCGCCAGGGAATCGGCGGCCTGCATGATGTCATCGGTCACCGCCGCGCGTGCACCGGCGCCATCACGGGCAGCCAGGGCCTCGACAATGCGCGTGTGCGCCTCCATCGAGCGTTGCAGGTGAGCTTTATCCGGGGCGACCAGCGCAAAGCACGGGCCCATGTGCAGCCAGAAGTTTTCCACGGCGGCCATGGTCAACTCGGCCTGGGCCACGGCGTAGATACGCCGGTGAAAGGCAAAGTTGGTCCACAGGTAGCGCGACACGTCGACTTCGTCGGCGGCGTGCTGCATTTGCTGGCACAGGTCGGTGATTTCATCGAGGTCGGCCTTTTGCAGGAGCAGCACGGCTTTTTCCGCCAGCAGCCCTTCAAGGGCGACCCGCGCATCACGAATTTCGCGCAGGCGTTCGACCGTCATAAGGCGTACACGCAGACGGGACGTTTCGGTGACTTCAAAGGCGTTTTCGGCGCTGAGGCGTTGCAGGGCTTCGCGCACCGGCATCGGGCTGGAACCGAGGGCTTCGGCGAGGCCGCGAATGGTGAGTTTCTGGCCGGGCTGGAAACGGCCACTCATCAATGCTTCGCGGATCTGGCGATAGACCTGGTCTTGCAAGGTATCGCGGGACACCTGGCGCAGGGTGGGCAGGAGGAGCGGACCATCTGTCATGAGGCAAAACCTGTGTTGTCGTTCTTATGGCCTCAATATGTGATCACAAATCAAATATGTCAAATAGTTTCCCAACTGCAAATCGCAGGCAAAAACAGCTGATGAATTTTCGACTGCACTGCCGATTGATAGCCAACGGACATCAATCCATCCAAATTTGTCACTTATCATTTCTAAATGTGTCAGCCACTATTCCAGGTCTTAAGCGAAACAAGCACTTTAAAAAGAACGCTGGAGACACAAAACCATGACTAGCCCTACACGGCCCGACTCTGCCCGCTCGAAAGTTGGTGCGGTATTCCGCGTTACTTCGGGCAATTTCCTCGAACAGTTCGACTTCTTTCTGTTCGGTTTCTACGCCACCTACATCGCTGCCGCGTTCTTCCCCTCCGCTAATGAGTTTGCATCATTAATGATGACCTTCGCCGTGTTCGGCGCGGGCTTCCTGATGCGGCCGTTGGGCGCGATTATTTTGGGTGCCTACATCGATGACGTCGGTCGCCGCAAAGGGCTGATCGTGACGCTGTCGATCATGGCCAGCGGCACGCTGCTGATCGTGCTGGTGCCCGGTTATCACACCATTGGCTTGTGGGCGCCCTTGCTGGTGCTGCTGGGCCGCCTGCTGCAGGGTTTCTCGGCCGGCGCGGAATTGGGCGGCGTGTCGGTGTACCTGTCTGAAATGGCGACACCGGGCCGCAAAGGTTTCTACACCAGCTGGCAATCGGGCAGCCAACAGATCTCTATCGTGGTCGCCGCCGCGCTGGGTTATGGCCTGAACGTATGGATGGAGCCGGCGGTGGTAGCCGATTGGGGCTGGCGTATTCCGTTCGCCATCGGCTGCGTGATCATCCCGTTCATTTTCATCCTGCGTCGCAGCCTGCAGGAGACCGAAGAGTTCGCCAACCGCAAGCATCGCCCGACCATGCGCGAAGTGCTGGCAACCCTGGCGAAAAACTGGACGGTGGTGATTGGCGGCATGTTGATGGTGGCCATGACCACCACTGCGTTCTACCTGATCACCGTGTACGCGCCGACCTTCGGCAAGACCGTGCTGCAACTGAGCACTTCCGATGCCCTGCTGGTGACGTTGCTGGTGGCCGTGTCGAACTTTGTCTGGCTGCCGATCGGCGGTACGTTGAGCGACCGTTTTGGCCGCAAGCCGGTACTGATCGCCATGACCGTGCTGACCGTTCTCACCGCTTATCCAGCGCTGTCCTACGTGGTGAATTCGCCAAGCTTCGCCCATATGCTGGAAACCCTGCTGTGGTTCTCCTTCCTCTACGGCATGTACAACGGCGCAATGATCCCGGCGCTGACCGAAATCATGCCGGTGGAAGTGCGCGTGGCGGGCTTCTCCCTGGCCTACAGCCTGGCAACGGCGATCTTCGGCGGCTTTACCCCGGCGATTTCCACCTGGTTCATCCACATCACCGAAGACAAGGCCTCGCCGGCCTACTGGCTGATGTTCGCCGCGCTGTGCGCCCTGTGTTCGACCCTGGCGCTGTATCGCCGCGCCAATGCCCGTGGGCAAGTCATGCAGGGGGCCGCGTGATGAAGCCACTGCTCAAGACCCTGACGGCCCTGGCCCTCGGCGCCCTGGCGCTGACGGCCCAGGCCGAACAGCTCAAGGTGATGACCTCCGGCGGCTTCACTGCCGCGTATAAATTGCTCGGCCCGCAGTACGCCAAGCAAAGCGGCGACAGCCTGGACACCATCCTCGGCCCGTCGATGGGCAAGGCGCCGGAAGCGATTCCCAACCGCCTGGCCCGTGGCGAACACGCCGACGTGGTGATCATGGTCGGCTACGCCCTGGATGAGTTGATCAAGCAAGGCAAGGTCGACCCGGCCTCCCGTGTGGAACTGGCGGACTCGCGGATCGGCCTGGTGGTGAAGGCCGGCGTGCCAAAGCCTGCCATCGGGACTGACGCCGAACTGAAAGCCGTGCTGAGTCAAGCCAAATCCGTGGCGTACTCGGACAGCGCCAGCGGTGTGTATGTCGAGAAGGAGCTGTTCAAGAAGCTCGGCATGCCCGCCAAGGGCACCATGATCGAACGCCTCCCGGTGGCCGAACAGGTCGCCAAGGGAGACTACGAAGTGGGCTTGCAGCAGGTGGCGGAATTATTGCCGGTGCCGGGTGTGACCTATGTCGGCAAGATCCCGGAGGACGTGCAATCGGTGACGCGCTTTGCGGCGGGGATTCCGGTCAACGCCGAGCACCCGACGCGGGCCAAGGCGCTGCTGCATTACCTGGCGTCGCCCGAGGCGCAACCGGTGGTGCAATCCACCGGCCTGGACTCGGTGTCACGCTGAGCGAAACGGCATCTCGCGCACTAACCGCTCCAACTCCAGCGCCGCCGGTGGCAATGTCCGCCCGCGGCGTTTGATCAAGCCCACATTGCGCATCACCTGCGGCTCCACCAACGGCACACTCACCAGAATCGGGTGTTCCAGCGCCGGCATCGCAATCGACGGCACCATCGCCACGCCCAGCCCGGCCTCCACCAGCCCGATCATCGTGGTCACGTGGTGCGTCTCGCAGATACTCGGCTTTTTCACACGCACGCCGCGCAAGGCCTGGTCCAGCAGGAAGCGGTTGCCGGAAGTTTTGTCGACGGTGATGTAGTCGTGCTCATAGGCTTCGGTCCAGGTCACGCTGTCGCGCTGGGCCAGCGGGTGGTCGCGGCGACAGGCCAGCACATAGCGCTCCTGCAACAGCAGTTCGAACTCCACTTCATCGGCCAGGCTACCGCTGAAACTCACGCCAAAATCCGCCTCGCCACTCTCCACCGCATTGCACACCTCACCCGCACTGGCATCCAGCACCCGTAGGCGAATCTTCGGATACAGCTTGTGGAATTCGGAGATCACGTGGGGCATGAAGTAATACGCGGTGGACGGCACACAGGCGATGGTCACATTGCCCATGCGCGTGGACGCGACGTTGCTGATGCCCATCAACGCCACATCAAGATCGTCGAGCATGCGTTCGACCTGGGGCAGGAATGCGCGGCCGACCATGGTCAGGCTGACCCGCCGGGTGGTGCGTTCGAACAGTTTTACGTCGAGGGCGGTTTCGAGCTTTTCGATCCGCCGGCTCAGGGCCGGTTGCGAGATGCGGATGGCCTCGGCGGCGCCTCGGAAACTGCCCTTGTCTACCACGGCGCGGAAGGCCTGGAGGTCGTTGAGGTCGAAGTTGATGATCACGGGAGGGAAGCCAGAGTGGTCGGGGTGGTGGGCATTATCGTATGGGAGCCGGTGGGGCGCCATGTATGGCAGAACGGTTTGCGGTAATAACCCTACTACAAATATGAAGTCATACATATCAGTAGGTTATTGGCCGTCTGCGGACACGCAATCGTCGAAATGGGTCAATACTTGCGGCCTGACCTACACAACGGAAGACGTAGCCCCCCATGGAAACCCATCAGTTCTGGACAGACGACGAGACGCCGGATATCGGCATCGATCAGTTGCTTCTTGCATCACGCCAATGGTCAAGCAGGATTGAATCCTACTCGCCCTCGGCGGACTTTCCTCAAGGACGGCGTCGTCACCGAACTGTTCAGAGGTGAGAACGTGCAGGGCTTGTGGGATGACGGCGACGACCTCTACGCCATTGAAGACCGCAAGCCCTTCGCGCGATTGTTGCGCTATCGCTGGAGCGACCAGAGCCTGACAGTGCTGCGCGACCGGGTCCAGGAAGGCGAGTCCATCGTGCGTTGCACGGATGGGCGCATGCTCTATACCGAGAAGAAAAAAGGCGTGGTGCGCGAACTCACCCAGGACGGCAGCGACCCGGTGGCCGAAGGTGGAAGAGATCGGGTGTTGGAACTGATGTCCGATTCACTCACGCCGTCACCTTAGTCCCGCTACAGCTGAAAACGCGCCACCGCCTCGTTCAGCGCGACGGCCAACTGCGCCAGCTCTCGGCTCGATCCATTGATCTGCCCGGCGCCGGACGAGGACTGAGCAGACAAGTCACGGATATTGACGATGTTGCGGTCAACTTCCTTGGCCACCTGCGCCTGCTCCTCGGCGGCGCTGGCAATAACCAGGTTGCGCTGGTGGATCTGGTCGATGGAGTCGGTGATCTGGCTCAATGCACCACCTGCGCCCTCAGCCAACGCCAAGGTATCGGTGGCACGCTGGGTACTCGACTGCATTGATGTGAGTGCATGGTCAGACCCCGTGCGCATCGCGGTCACCATCTGATCGATTTCCAGGGTTGATTGCTGGGTACGGTGTGCCAATGCGCGCACTTCATCAGCCACGACCGCAAAGCCACGCCCGGATTCGCCGGCCCGCGCAGCCTCAATGGCAGCATTGAGGGCCAGCAGGTTGGTCTGTTCGGCAATGGAGCGAATCACGTCGAGTACCTTGCCGATATCGCGCGATTGCTCGGCGAGGTTCTGCACCAGCGTCGACGTTTCACCGATGTTAGAGCTCAGGGCCTGGATGGCGTTGACGGTTTCGCCGACACGATGCTGGCCTTCGCGCGCCGTTTCATTGGAGAGGCGAGTGGACTCAGAGGTGGAAACGGCATTGCGCGCCACCTCATCCGCCGCCGAGGTCATCTCGTTCACGGCGGTGGCGGCCTGTTCAATTTCAGCGGTCTGCTTTTGCAGGCTGCGGCTGCTTTGATCCGTGATGCCATTCAGGTCGGTGGCGGATGACGCCATCTGTTCCGCCGACTGGCGGATCAGTTGCAGGGTTCCGCGCAGGTTGGACTGCATGGTCTTGAGCGCCACGAGCAAGCGGGTTACTTCGTCGTCGCCGGTCACGTCTACCGTTTGAGTCAGGTCACCGTGGGCCACGTTTTCGGCGGCCCGCACCGCATGGCTCAGCGGACCGACGATGCTGCGAGTCAACAACCACGCCAGCGCCACCGTACTCAAGGCGGCCAGCAGCACGAAGCCAACCACCATGGTGCGCGAACGGCTGTATTGCGACTCGGCCTCCTGGCCCTGCTGATTGACCTGCGCGTTGTAGTAGTCAGCCAGGGCATTGAGTTGCGCACCCGAACCATCGACCACGGTTTTCATGTCCACCAGCAGCAACTTGTTAAGCTCGGCGCCCTGCTGCTTGTCGGCGAGGACGAAGGACTGTGCCAGACCTTGCTGGTACAGGCGCAGCGACACCTGAAACTGGTCATAGAGCGAGCGCACTTCAGGGGTGTCGATGACCGCATCGAGCTCGGCCAGCCTTTTCGTCAGGTCCTGGCTACGGGTGTCCATCTGGCTGCGGTACTGCGCAAGGCTGGCGGGGTTCGGGTCCAGCGCCATGCGCAAAGAGATCGTACGAATGCGCAGCATGATTTCGCGGATGTCCGCCACCAGCCGCATCTTGGGCACCAGCCCGCTTTCAACCTGCACCGCACTGGCGCGGATGCTTGCCATGTTCGACAGCGCAAAAAAACCCAGTAGGGCCACCAGCAAAGCAATTAAGGCGAAACCCAGACCCGCACGGCGGGCGATGGACAGGCTGCGAAGGGACATTTTCAGGGGACTCTCTTATTGGGGATACGATGTCGTATAAGAGCGTTTCGGCCTGCCGGGGCAGGACTTTAGCGATGCGGATGAAAGTGATACTTAATATTTCTGCTGCTGGGAAAAAGGAGAAAAATACAGCTACGAAAAAGCCCGTAACCTCTTCGACCACGGGCTCCTTTTAGCGACCGGAGGTGACTCAGCTTCCGCGCTCTTTGTTGGATTGTGAAAGGACCGAGGCGGCAAGCGTTTTGGTGGTTTCGTTGTAGTGATTGGCGCCGAGTACCCTCCCGGCTTTCGCCTCCATTTCTGCACCCGTCTGCTTGTCGTGGTCTTTCTGGGCTAGCGCTGAAGCCGCGAGGCTTTTGGCGAGGGCTGAGGAGGCTGGGCTGTTGAGCGTTTGGGCCGCCAACGTCGCGACCTTGTCGGAGGTTTCTTTCGTATTCTTGCTCATGATGCAATTCCTTTGCAGTTGTGGGCACTCCATCTCGAGCGCCACCACAAAGTAAAGCGTTGCCCGGGGTATCGCAACGCGCTGCCTGTAGGCAACGTTTTGGAAGCATGTGCGAAAGGTGTACCGGTCATGTAGTGCGTGCTAGAGCGTCGCATCGATTGCACTGATGATTACTATCGAACGGAGCGCCTGCTCGATTTTCAAGACGGGTTCCTATAATCCCTTCCCTATTCCCTCCCCTTTCGCCTGGCTTCAGGCGACGTTAACCCTGGAACCCAACACTATGCCAAGTGCCAGCCAGGCCCCTAGCGGCCTTCCCGAACATAATCAACAAAGTCTCAAGCAGCAGTGGCTGGCGATTCTCTCGGTCGCCGTGGGCGCCTTCGCCTTGGTGACCAGTGAGTTTCTCCCGGTGGGCGTACTCAATGACGTCGCCAGCGACCTCGGCATCAGCGCCGGCCACGCCGGGTTGATGGTGACCTTGCCGGGCATCATGGCCGCCCTCGCCGCGCCCTTGCTGTCTGTGAGCATTGGCGCCATGGACCGTCGTTACCTGCTGATCGGCCTGACGCTGATCATGATCATCGCCAACTCGGTCGTGGCCTTCGCCAGCGACTTCAGCCTGCTGCTGTTCGGCCGTGTATTGCTGGGCATCAGCATCGGCGGTTTCTGGGCCACGGCCATCGCCCTCAGCGGCCGCCTGGCGCCCAAGGGCGTGGATGTTGCAAAGGCCACTTCGATCATCATGATGGGCGTGACCCTGGCCACCGTACTGGGCGTGCCCGTCGGCACCTGGCTCAGTGGCCTGATGGGCTGGCGCATGACCTTCCTGGTCACCGCGCTGGTGGGCGTACCGGTGCTGCTGGCGCAGGTCTTCCTCCTCCCCCGACTCACCCCGGAAAAAGCGATTCGCGTCAGTGACCTGCCGGCCTTGTTTATCAACCCGCAAGCGCGTGTCGGGTTGATCGCTGTCTTGCTGATCGGCCTGGCGCACTTTGCCGCGTACACCTATGTCGCACCGTTCTTCAAATACAGCTCCGGCTTCGACGGACCGACCATTGGCTCGCTGTTGCTGCTCTTTGGCGTGGCCGGGGTATTCGGTAATATTTTTGCCGGTTTCGCCGCCAACCGCAGCGTACGTCACACCCTGCTGTTGGTTGCGCTGATGATCGGCACCAGCACCGCCCTGTTCCCCTACTTCGCCACCGGCATGACCGGCGCAGCGATGCTGATCGGGCTATGGGGCTTCGCCTTTGGCGCCTTCCCGGCGTGCGCCAGTATCTGGATGTTTGTCGTAGCGCCGAAAGATGTGGAGCGCGGCATGCCGCTGTTTGTCGCCCTGTTCCAAGTGATCATTGCCTTGGGCTCGTTCTTTGGCGGGCGTATCGTCGACCAACTGGGCAGCGCGGTGCTGTTGAGCCTGGCCACGGCGCTGGTGGGTGCAGGTTTTGTGACCGTGCTGGTGCTGGGGCGGAAGGTCAGTAATAGCTTGGCGGCTCAACCCGCCTGACCGAGCCACAGAAACGAAAAAGCCCCGTAGCTGAATAAGTTACGGGGCTTTTTCGTTTCTGGGGTCCGATGAGAGCGCGCAACCTCTGACCATTCATGGCATTCCATGGCCCCCGATGTTCAGATCAACCTGCAAATGCAGTTGTTAGCTGGCAGCACATTGCTCAATGAGTTTATCTGCCTGGATCTTGGCTTTAGCTGCCGTGCTCACCCCTGTTCCATTTTCCGGGTTCATGGTCTTATCACGCAGATGGGCATCGTAGTAGCCCGGCAGCCCTTCAGGCATCAACGCCTTGCTGTAGCGCTGAAACTCAATGCATTCCGCCGTGCGTTCACAATGCTGCTTAGCCTGTGACGAAGCGATACAGCTATCGGCTCGGACCTTTAGCTGGTTCATCTCTGTTTCGACCGATTGCGCAAATGCTGGCGTGGCAACCAGCGAAAACAACAACCCCAACACGTTCTTCATAGAGCACCTGCTTGATGAGTGAGAGGTCGAATGTAATGACTTCCAATTAGAGCTTTTACTCAATGCGGTGCATTTGAATACACCGGCGTGGGGTATGAGGAACATCATGTGTCGGTGAGGCTCACTATTAGCCCATCGCCACCTATGACATTTGCTATGTGATATTGAGCACGGTAGCATTCAAACTAAAGTTGATTTTAAATGCGAGCATACTGTGTATATAAAATACTACTTCCAAAACTTGATAATCTCGGTAGGAATTTTCATTCTATTCTTTACCAATTGGTTTGGTGGGGAAGCATTCGTAGAAAGGACAAACCCCATTTTTTTAACGCTGGGCGTATGCAGTACTTTTTTATTCCCTTTTTCGCGGATGATCATCGAAAAAACTGCGCTTCGCTTCACAACGCCAGAATTCTGGACTACCGGCTTATTTACTGAGTCACCTGGGAAAAATGGCCTATATGCTATCTTTTATGTAGCCTGTGCGATCCTAGCAGTTCCCATTTTTGGTATTTATCTAATGTATATGGCATTAAAAAAAGCGGCCTAAAAATTCCACTTTCTCCCTTCTCTTTTAAGGCAGCATTGCATCAAGCGCATCGTTAAAATTCTTCACGTGCGCGCCATCAATATAAGCACTGACAAGTGCCATAGTTAGCGCAAAAGCTACGATACCAATCGGTGACTCCTCATGCTTAACACAATTTATTGTCCATATACTGCTACAGAGATTGACGTAAACAGTTCAAGCGCCGAGCACATAATTCCATTGTCACTAGGAGGATCAAACGATTTCACGATTCCGGTTGGTAAGGAATACAACTCTAAGATTGGCTCCGATATCGACGGCGATTTAGCGAATGACTTCTTAGTGTTGTTTCGCCGGCGCAACTTTGATGCTCGGGGCCATAGCGACAAGAAACCTAAAGTCATTTTAAAAAATCCAACATGGGGGAAGACAACCGCCCGGCACAAGTTGAATTTTCTGAAAACGGTGGACTGCTAGTTTATGACTCCGTACAATGCAGAGAACTTTAAAAGCACGAAATATCTGGTAAAAATCTTAACAGTCAGTTCAAATTATCCAGATTCGGGAGGATAAAGTTTGCTGCTAAGGCTGCCTTATCTGGTGGATACTTCGCGTTTGGAGAGTGGTTCAGAAAAAATGTAAATCACGAAGAACTCAGAGCACTTATGGAGTTCAATCCCAAATCTAAAAAAGATGATTTTTTCTGAATTCGAACTAAAAGTGTACGACGAGTTTACGCCAGTAGATGAACAGGATTCAGAACAATATGCACTGGATAAATTATTCTGCGAGATTGTGCACGGATCGTGTGTCTTTTTTATTCCTGGTCCAAAAAATCTAGGCATAGTTGTGGGAATCCTCGGCCAGTACGTTGCAACTCTAAATGTTCCTGCAAACACAAGCGATTTCCCATTCACAGAACTTAATGATCTTGGGCACGCAATAGTTATAGAGTCAGGCCACGCAAAGCGCATATCCTATCGGGGTTTAGCGAAAATGGCATTTGAACGCATGCCAACCACGAGCTGACCAATGCAGGACGCTAGTGATACGCTCTCCAAATTTATCCACAATGTAAAAAGCGCCCAAGGCTTCAAGCGTCTTGGTGCCCCCTACCGACTTACTTGAATGGTCGTCCACGGTTCTAGCGTGGCTCTGGAACCTCTCGGTGTTGCCAATCGTCTCCACTTCCGGCTCGATCGCCTTGTCCAGGATCTTGCCGTCAGTCTGGCGCAGCCAATTGCCGTTCGCGTCGATACGCTGCTGACAGGCTTCACTGTGCTGCCTTACCTGATCACCCTTCGGCACGCTCGGCATGCTCAACCAGTGGGGCAGGATCGTCTGGATATTGGGCTTGTGTGGCAGGCCATAGGCGAAGCACACCCCTAGCCATGGCTTAGCTTGAAGATGCGTACGACGCCGCTCAAGGAGAATGACGGTCGAAGTGCTTGGGGTTGTCGCGAATAAGGCCAATCGACGTAGAGAGGGGAAACAAGGAGCGCTAAAGGAGATGTATTTTACTTAGAATCTTTACGTAGAATCCTGAAATGCAAAAAGCCCCGAGACCTTGATCTACGGGGCTTTTCTAAGTATGGCGGAGAGATAGGGATTCGAACCCTAGGTACCGGTGAAGGTACAACGGATTTCGAATCCGTCCCATTCGGCCACTCTGGCATCTCTCCAACGGCGCGCATCATAACAGCGTGGATCAGGAAAGCAAAGCGCCGAAGCGAATTTTTTCCGTGCTATCAGATGCTTGCGTCGATTACAGCGGTACGCCGAGACGATTGGCGACTTCTTCGTAGGCTTCGATAACGTCACCGAGGCCCTGGCGGAAGCGGTCTTTGTCCATCTTCTTCTTGGTGTCTTTGTCCCACAGGCGGCAGCCGTCCGGGCTGAATTCGTCACCCAGGACGATAGAGCCGTCGTGGAACACGCCGAATTCGAGCTTGAAGTCCACCAGCAGCAGGCCTGCGTCGTCGAACAGTTTGCTCAGTACGTCGTTGACCTTGAGGGACAACTCCTTCATGCGCGCCAGTTGCTCAGCGGTGCCCCAGCCGAATGCCACGACGTGGGATTCGTTGATGAACGGGTCGCCCTTGGCGTCGTCCTTCAGGAACAGTTCGAAGGTGTAGGGATTGAGCTTGAGGCCCTCTTCTACGCCCAAACGCTTGACCAGGCTGCCGGCGGCGTAGTTACGCACGACGCATTCAACCGGGATCATGTCGAGCTTCTTGACCAGGCACTCGTTGTCGCCCAGCAGTTTGTCGAATTGGGTCGGAATGCCGGCCGCTTCGAGCTTCTGCATGATGAAGGCGTTGAACTTGTTGTTCACCATGCCTTTGCGATCAAGTTGTTCGATGCGCTTGCCGTCGAACGCCGAGGTGTCGTTGCGAAACAGCAGGATAAGGCGGTTGGCGTCGTCGGTCTTGTACACCGACTTGGCTTTGCCGCGGTAGAGTTCTTCACGTTTTTCCATGATGGGCTCCGCTTGCTAAATGGTGGGCTAGGCGATGTGTCGCCAGTCGAGCCCTGAATCTTGATCGGCCAGTTGCAGCCAGTCCGGGTCGCACCCGAGGGTGTCGACAAAACATTGCCGGGCCAGCTGCGGCAGGTTGTTCTTGCTGCTCAGGTGGGCCAGGACCAAGTGTTGCAAGTCTTGCCAGCCCAACTCATACACCAGGTACGCCGCCTGGTGGTTGTTCAAGTGTCCCAGTTCGCCACCCACCCGCTGCTTGAGAAAGTAGGGGTAATGACCGCGAGCCAGCAGGTCTCGGCAGTGGTTGGACTCGATCATCAAGGCATCGAGGTTCCGGTAACCGTCCAGCACCTTGGCGCAGTAGGAGCCCAGGTCGGTGAGCACGCCGAAGCGCCGCTCACCGTCACTGAAGACATACTGCGTCGGTTCCTGGGCATCGTGCGCCACGGCAATCACATCGATGCTCAGGGCACCGATTTGCAGCTGCTCGCCACCGGCCAGGAAACCTGCGGGTTCAATGGGTTTGCGCATCCCGCGCAAGGTACCGCGACTGAGGTACACCGGAAGATTGTAGCGCCGAGACAGCAAACCCACGCCATGCACGTGGTCGGCATGTTCGTGGGTCACCAGAATCGCACTCAGTTGCGCGGGGTGAACCCCCAGGCGCAACAGGCGCCGCTCGGTTTCCTTTAACGAGAAACCACAATCCACCAGCACGTACGTGTCGTCGTGGGCGACCAGCGTACCGTTCCCTTGGCTACCGCTGCCGAGAACGGCAAAACGCACCGGATCAGCCCAGGTTGTCTTGAATCACGCCCAACACTTTGCGCGCTGTTTCAGCGGGCGCAACGGTATTGATGTTCTTCTCGACGGTAACCTGCACGCTTTCGCCAACCTTGCTCAAACGAACCTGGTAACGCTCGGCGCGAGTCTCGATTTCTTCCTTGGTCGGCTTACTGCCGAACAGCTTGCCGAAGAAACCGGGCTCTTCATCTTTACGCTCGGCCTTTTCAGCCACGTTGATGTAGTACAGGCCGAGGCTGCGGTTGATGTCTTCTACGCGCCAAGGGCCCTGCTCCAACGCGCGGCCGACACTGGCCCAGGCGCGATCGAGGTCTTCACCCAGGTTCAGCACCACGTTGCCGCTGCCGTCTTCGGTGAGGCTGACGCGGCTCGGGGTGTCGTAATCACGGGCGGCGAGCAGGGACACGGAGCCGCCCTTCTCGGAGATACGGCTCATGCTGGCCAGCATTTCATCGACCAGCGCCGAGTCGACGCCGGTGTTGACCGAGCGGTTGGTGAAATCAACGTTGGCGGTGCTGCCGGCAGGACGCTCGGCGCTGACCACGTAGACTTCACTGGTATTACGCTGCACACCTGGCTCGATGCGCACACGCACACGGGCTTCGCTGTCGGCGGCTACACCACCGGCCTGCAGGCGCTTGGCCATGGTGGCGGACAGTTCGCTGCCCTGCTGCCATGCCGTGGTGAATTCACCGGTCTGCGGGCGCTGCTCGTCGATACGGAAACCGTTGTCCTGGAAGAACTGCACCGCCACTGGCCAGACTTCGGCAGGTGGACGCTGAGCCACGATCCAGCGGGAGTCGCCGCTCTTCTGCAGGCTGTAGTCGCTGGCATCCGCCACGGCCGAGATCGGCTGTGGACGTGGCACCACGTATTCACCTTTGGTGGTGTCGTCGGCGACGTTGCGCGGGATCGGCAGCAACGGGTCAAGGCGCTTGGCGACGTTGACGCCCGGCGGCAATTCCATCGGTTTGGTGGGTTGTGCTTCCAGGTAATCGCTGCCGCGGTCACGGAAGTAGCCTTCCGGGCCCCAGATCCAACCGCAGCCACTGGTGCTGGAGATAATCAAGGCAAGTGCGGAAAGTCCGGCCAATCGCTTCATGCGTAGTGCTTCCTCAATTAAACCAGGACGCCGGACTGGCGCAGGGCCTGTCGCAGCGGTTCGTGACAGGCTTCGCTGAGACGGGTGAGCGGCAGACGGATACCGTCCGGCATCATGCCCATTTCAGTCAGCGCCCACTTCACGGGGATAGGGTTGGATTCGATAAACAGTGTCTTGTTGAGCGGCATCAGCTTCTCGTGGATCGCGCGGGCGGTCACGGCGTCGCCGGCAATGGCGGCGGCGCACATGTCGCTCATGGCACGCGGGGCCACGTTGGCGGTCACGGAGATGTTGCCTTTACCGCCCAGCAGGATCAGCTCGACCGCGGTGGCGTCGTCACCGGAATACACCAGGAAATCGCTGCTCACGCCGGCCAGGATGTCCTTGGCGCGCTGCAGGTCGCCGGTGGCTTCCTTGATACCGATGATGTTCGGCACGGTGGACAGGCGGATCACGGTCTCGGCCTTCATGTCGCACGCGGTGCGACCCGGCACGTTATAGAGGATCTGCGGGATAGCGACCGCTTCGGCAATGGCGCGGAAGTGCTGGTACAAGCCTTCCTGGGTCGGCTTGTTGTAGTACGGGGTCACCAGCAGGCAGGCATCGGCGCCGGCCTTCTTGGCGTTTTTGGTCAGCTCGATCGCTTCACGCGTCGAGTTGGCGCCCGTACCAGCGATCACGGCGATACGGCCCGCGACACGCTTGACCACGAATTCGATCACCTGGATGTGTTCTTCCACATCGAGGGTGGCCGATTCACCGGTGGTGCCGACCGCCACGATGGCGTTGGTGCCTTCTTGCAGGTGGAAGTCCACCAGTTTGCCCAGGCTGTCCCAGTCGAGAAGACCTTGTGCATCCATGGGTGTGACCAGTGCCACCATACTGCCCGCAATCATGCAACCGCTCCTGCCGGAAAAAGAGAGCCGTAATGGTACTGGCGCCAAGATGCTTGTACAAGCGAAGTACCGCGTGAGGATGCGTTCTGGCGCAACTAAACGACGGGCAATGCCATCATTGGACAAAAGCATGCTCTGACGCACGATGAAATCAGACCGATCACGCAATGAAAACGCCACCTCCTATCCCTTGGCGGCGGTTTTCGCTACCCTTCATGCTTTGATCGATACAGCCCTCACGGTATCGACCGCTCATCGTTTTAGGAAGGCTGCATGTCCACCCCCACAGTTCGCGAACAATTCCTTGTTATCAGTGCCCTCGGCGCCAACCCCATGGAGCTGACCAACGTCCTGTGCCGCGCCAGCCATGAAAACCGCTGCGCCGTCGTGACCTCCCGCCTGACCCGCCATGGCGAGTGCAGCGCGCTGGTCCTGCAGATCTCCGGCACCTGGGATGCCCTGGCGCGCCTGGAGACGGGCCTGCCGGGCCTGGCCAAGAAGCATGATTTCACCGTCAATGTGGTACGAAGTGCTGCCCTGGAGAATCGTCCCCAGGCCCTGCCTTATGTCGCCTATGTCAGTTCCGCCTATCGCTCGGACATCGTCAACGAGTTGTGCCAGTTCTTCATCGACCACAACGTCGAACTGGAGAACCTGACCTGCGACACCTACCTGGCCCCGCAAACCGGCGGCACCATGTTGAACGCCACGTTTACCGTGACCTTGCCGGCTGGCGTGCAGATCAGCTGGCTGCGCGACCAGTTCCTGGATTTCGCCGATGCCCTGAACCTCGACGCCTTGATCGAGCCATGGCGCCCACAGAACCCAATGTAAGGAAGTTTTTCATGACGGTAGTCATCGACAAACCTGTAGCCGATTTCGAAGCCCAGGCCACCAGCGGCCAGACCTTCAGCCTCGCAGCGCTCAAGGGCAAGCAAGTGGTGATCTACTTCTATCCGAAGGACAGCACGCCGGGTTGCACCACCGAGGGCCAAGGCTTTCGCGACCAGTACGCAGCCTTCAAGGCGGCCAACACCGAAGTGTTCGGCGTGTCGCGCGACAGCGTGAAGTCCCACGAGAACTTCAAGGGCAAGCAGGAATTCCCCTTCGAGCTGATCAGCGACAAGGATGAAGCGGTTTGCCAGCTGTTTGATGTGATCAAGTTGAAGAAGCTGTACGGCAAGGAATACTTGGGTGTGGACCGCAGCACCTTTCTGATCGACAGCGAAGGTGTGCTGCGTCAGGAATGGCGCGGCGTGAAGGTGCCAGGCCATGTGGATGCCGTATTGGCGGCAGCACAGGCTTTAAACAAGGCCTGAAACGCGGGCTTGTAGTGAGCGGGCTTGCCCCGCGCTGGGCTGCGCAGCAGCCCTGAAACCTGCAATCGCGTTTTACCTGAAAGACCGCGGCGGCTGTATTGGGGCTGCTTCGCAGCCCGGCGCGGGGCAAGCCCGCTCACTACATTCGTGCCGTTACAACAGCGGCGCTACTACCGGCTCTTGCCGTGGCCATGCATCCAGCACCGCCTTGAACAGTGTTGCCAGCGGGATCGCAAAAAACACGCCCCAGAACCCCCACAGCCCACCAAACAACAGCACTGCGCAGATGATCGCCACTGGGTGCAGGTTGACCGCCTCAGAGAACAGCAGCGGTACCAGCACGTTGCCATCCAGCGTCTGGATGATCCCGTATACCGCCATCAGGTAGATGAACTGATCGCTCCACCCCCACTGGAAAAGGGCGATCAGGGTCACGGGCACGGTCACCACCACGGCGCCGACGTACGGTACCACCACTGAAATGCCGACCAGCAATGCCAGCAAGGCCGCGTAGTTCAGGTCCAGGGCGATAAACGCGATGTAGGTCACGCCCCCGCAGATGATGATCTCAATAACCTTGCCACGGATGTAGTTGGCGATCTGCCGGTTCATCTCTTCGGCCACGCGTGTGATCAGCGCGCGTTCGCGGGGCAGATAGCCACGCACCCAGCGACCGATCATGGCGCGGTCCTTGAGGAAGAAGAACACCAGGATCGGCACCAGCACCAGGTAGATCATGATGTTGACCAGCAGCGGCAGGCTGGACAAGGAAAAGGTCAGCGCCCACTGGCCGAATTTCCCGATCTCGCCGCGCGCCACTTCGATGGCTTGCAACACCTGCTCGTCCGACACCAGATGCGGGTAGCGCTCCGGCAACAGCAACAACAGCGATTGCCACTTGGCGAGCATGCCCGGCAATTCATTGAACAGCGTGATCAGCTGATGCCATAACAACGGCAATACCACCACGATAAACACCACCAACAGGCCCATGAACAAGGCAAAGACCAGCCCCACCGCAGCACCGCCCGGCAAGCGCAAGCGCTCCAGCGTGGTCACAAGACCCTGCATCAGGTAAGCCAGCACCATCCCCGCCAATACGGGCGCCAGCATGCCGCCCAAGGTGAGCACGGCCGTAAAGGCCAGAAACAGCAGGACCGCCAGCACCACGGCCTCCTCATCGGAGAAGTAGCGCTGAATCCAGTCTCGTAACACTTTGAACATCAATCAACCTCGGGTGGTGGGGGCAAACGGTTCAGGCCTTGCGCAACCAATAGCGGTACACACCGGCGGCGTCTTCTTCATGCAGCAGGGTGTGGCCGGCCAGTTTGGCAAAGGTTCGAAAGTCGCGCTGGGAGCCAGCGTCCGTGGCGATCACCTTGAGCACTGCGCCACTGGCCAAACGATTGAGTTCCAGCTTGGCCTTGAGCAAGGGCAACGGGCAATTGAGGCCGCTGGCATCGAGTTCGGCATCAAAGGCTACAGCGTCGGTCATGTTTTTACTCCGGGCACGCATTTGGGTTGCTTAGAATATCTGGTCCGAAGCTCAGTGTCCGGCTACAGTAAGCTCTTTGTCGAAAGGCTCTGTGCATGACTTTTTTGCGCCCTACCCTGCTGACGCTGGCTTGCCTGCTGGCCTCCCCAGGCTTCGCTGACGACCTACCGTCACTTGGCGACGCCAGTTCTGCCATTGTCTCGCCACAACAGGAATACCAGCTGGGCCGTGCGTGGCTTGCTTACCTGCGGGGCCAGGTCTCGCAGCTCAACGACCCGCAGCTCAAGGATTACGTCGAGACCAGCGTGTACAAACTGGTGGAGACCAGCCAGGTCAACGACCGGCGCCTGGAGTTCATCCTGATCAACAGCCCGCAACTGAACGCCTTCGCCGCGCCTGGCGGGATTGTCGGTGTGAACGGCGGCCTGTTCCTCAACGCCCAGACCGAAGGCGAATATGCCTCGGTACTGGCTCACGAATTGGCGCACTTGTCCCAACGCCACTTCGCCCGTGGCGTTGAAGCGCAACAGCGCATGCAGATCCCAATGATGGCCGCACTGCTCGGCGGCATCATCGCGGCAGCCGCCGGTGCCGGTGATGCCGGTATCGCCGCCATTGCCGGCACCCAGGCCGCCGCGATCCAGGAACAACGACGGTTCTCCCGCCAGAACGAACAGGAAGCGGACCGCATCGGAATCCTCAACCTGGAAAAAGCCGGTTACGACCCGCGCTCCATGCCGACCATGTTCGAGCGCCTGATGCGCCAATACCGCTTCGATGCCAAACCGCCGGAATTCCTGCTGACGCACCCGGTCACCGAATCGCGGATCGCCGACACCCGCAACCGTGCCGAGCAGTCCAAGCCTGGCGGCAAGGAAGACAGCCTGCGCTATCAGCTGATTCGCGCTCGAGTGCAGTTGCAATACGAAGACACCTCGGGCCTCGCCGCCAAGCGCTTCCAGGCGCAGTTGGACGAGAACCCGAAGAATGATGTGGCGCGCTACGGCCTGGCTATCGCACAAATCAAAGGCTCTCAGTTCAAGCAGGCACGGGAAAACCTTGCGGCGCTGCTGGCCAAGGCGCCCAACGACATCACTTACAACCTGGCGCAGATCCAATTGGACATCGACAACAGCCGCCTGCCGGATGCCCAGCAACGGACGGATCGGATGCTGACCCAGTATCCGGGCAACTATCCGTTGAATCAGGTGCGCGTGGATCTGCTGCTCAAGCAGAACCGCACGGCGGATGCGGAAAAGGCGTTGGACAGCTTGCTCAAGTCGCGTCCGGATGATCCGGACGTCTGGTACCAAGTCGCCGAAACACGCGGGTTGTCCGGCAACATCATCGGCCTGCATCAGGCCCGCGCCGAATACTTTGCGTTGGTGGGTGATTTCCAGCAGGCCATTCAGCAATTGGACTTTGCCAAGCGTCGGGCCGGTAACAATTTCCCCCTGTCGTCGCGCATCGACGCACGCCAGCGTGAGTTGATCGAGCAGGAACGCCTGGTTAAAGGCATGATGAGCTAAACCTGCCAGGCACAAAAAAGCCCCGCCCTCGTTAAACGAAGGCGGGGCTTTTTGTTTTTACCGATTTACTCAGCCAGTTTGAAGGTGATGAAGCTGGCACGCCCCTGGCGCAGCACGCGCATCGACACCGAACGGTTCTTCGGCAACGCCTTGGCGATGTCGGTGAATTGCTTGGTGTTGTCGATTGCCTGGTTGTTCAGGTGCGTAATCACGTCACCCGGCTGCAGGCCGATCAGGGAGGCAGGGCCGTCCTGCACTTCCTTGATCACGACGCCGCTCTTGAGGTCGAAGCTCTTCTTTTGCTCATCGGTCAACTCGGCCACGGCGATACCCAGGCGATTGCTGCTGCGCTCGGCACCTGGCTTGGCGTTACCCAGTGCATCCAGCGTTGCGCCTTCTTCAGGGATTGCGCCCACCGTCAGCTCAACGTTCTGGCGCTTGCCTTCGCGGATCACTTCCAGCTTGGCCTTGCTGCCAGCCTTGAGTGCGCCTACCAGATGCGGCAGGTCGGCCGACATGACGATCGGCTGGCCGTTCATGCTCAGGATCACGTCGCCAACTTGCAGGCCACCTTTGGCAGCCGGACCGTCGTCCTGGATCTGCGCGACCAGGGCACCGGCCGGTTTGTCGAGGCCAAAGGACTCAGCCAGGTCTTTGTTTACTTCCTGGATGACCACACCCAACCAGCCACGACTGACCTTGCCACCGCTTTTCAGTTGATTGGAAACATCCATGGCGACGTCGATCGGGATCGCGAACGAGACACCCATGAAACCACCGGAACGCGTGTAGATCTGCGAGTTGATGCCGACCACTTCGCCCGCCAGGTTGAACAGCGGACCACCGGAGTTACCCGGGTTGATCGGCACGTCGGTCTGGATGAACGGTACGTAGTTTTCGTTTGGCAAGCTGCGGCCGATGGCGCTGACGATGCCTTGGGTGACGGTATGGTCAAAACCGAACGGCGAACCGATGGCAACCACCCACTGGCCGGCTTTCAGGTCTTGGGATTTACCCAGTTTCAGCACAGGCAGGTCTTTGCCTTCGATTTTCAGCAAAGCCACATCGGAACGTGGATCGGTGCCGACCAGTTTGGCTTTCAGCTCACTGCGATCAGCCAGGCGCACGAGAATCTCATCGGCGTCGGCAATCACGTGATTGTTGGTGAGGATATAGCCATCCGGCGAGATGATGAAGCCCGAGCCCAGGGACTGAGCTTCACGTTGACCACCACCGCCGCGTGGTGCGCGCTGTTGCGGCATGCCGCGCTCGAAGAACTCGCGCAGCATCGGTGGCAGGCCTTCCAGGTCCGGCATCTGCTGGTTGGAGACTTTGCGATCCGGCAGTTTTTGCGTGGTACTGATATTCACCACGGCAGGCGAGGCTTGCTCAACCAATTGGGTGAAGTCAGGCAGCTCGACTGCTTGCGCAGGTAAGGCCTGACCCAGCACCAACACTGTGGCGACTATGGATAGGTAAGACTTCAAACGTGGTATCGACATACAGCTCCCGTTACGACGAGCAGGGTTGAGCGACAGGGTTCAAGAAACGCCGAAAACTGCGACCGACATCTTTGTTCCGCGAACAAATCAAGGCCAGAGCCGACAAGCCCTGACCTATAAAAAACATGAAGGATTTTTGCAAGTGAAAATGCTGATCCAGACATTTCATGCTCTCGGCAGCCAACCTGGCATGGAAATACAGTGAAAGGTCAGGATGAACATAGGATTAACGACTCACGGCTGGGGGGCTGGCTTTTTTTCACCGCGCACCGACAACGCGATACGTTCTGCGGTGCCGATGGGTATTTCACCCACCACCGTCACCATCATCTCGCCGTCCACCGTATTGAGGCGACGCGATACTGCAACGGTAGGGCCCAGTTGAGTGCGGGTTTCGGTGACGCTCACATCGCTGATCGGCTCAAGGAACACCGAGAAACGCGCCAGCCCGTCTTCATACATCAGGCTGTCGACCGTCGCTTTGGTCTGGGTGTCTTTGCGGGCGCTGCTATGGGTCAGTTGAAAACCGGGGGGCAACCACTCCATGTGCCACGTCTCGATAGACTGCACTTCTGGCGCCTTGCCATTAGCGACGGCGATAGGCGTACATTCACCACTAGGTTGCAGATCACGTTCGTCAGGTACCTGCGAGGTTTCCAAACGCGTAAACTGGAAGCGCTCCAGCAATTGCCCTTGGTCGTTCAACAACAGGGATTTGAGCGGCAGCGCGGTCTCTCGATCCAAGTGCAATTCAAACCCATAACGGTACTGGTCACGCGGCGTGATCGATACGATGACCGCATTTCTACCGGCCACACGGGATTTGCCAATGACGGCCAGTTCGTAGAATTCATTGAGTTTTTGCGGATCCAGCGCACGTGAAGGTGCATCACGTGAGTTGCCCAAGCCTGCGACGAGGGTGCCGCTGACGCATTGTGTACGACCGTCCAACCGCACGACTTCCTGGGCAGAACCGTCGAGTTGCAAGAGCCGCTCACGGACCTGACCATTCTGGACACGATGCCAGATGTCATGGGTAGAAAAACTGCCGTTACGTTCGTAGACGAACGTACCTTGAAAGCTCTGCTGCTGCTCTGCACGCCCAAGTCGAGTCAGCCAATCTTGGGCTTCATCGGCGTGGGCGGGGAGTGCAAACCAACTACTGAGCAAAAGCGTAAGGAGCGGTATGGCTCGCATAGAGCTCCTTACGGATTAGCGGTTTTCCAGACTTGCTGCGCGAGCGTATGGCAGAGCGCTTTCAGTGCCTTTCAGGGCTGATTCCTGTGCGTGTTGACGCAGGTAACCTGGAAGACGCTGGTCTTGCCAGCCGGATTGCCCTTGCAACACACCGTTAGCCATAGGGCCGGTGGTGTCGGAGCTTTCCTTGTAGCCGGCCAGTACCGCTGGGCCTTTGACTTGCGGGCCGGCCATGACCGGCTGCTGAGTCTGTTGGGCGAGCTCGGCACCCGCGATTTCGTCCTGGTTGTACAGGCGAACACCGGCCAACACGGCAACAGTCACCGAGGCTGCAACTGCCAGGCGACCCAGGCTACGCCATGGACCACGAGTAGCTTTAGCCGGAACGGCTTCATCAGCCAGCGCAGCAGAAACAGCCGCAGCAATATCCAGACGAGGGATTAGAAGATCCTTGTGCATCACCGCCCGAGCGACTTGGTAACGAGACCAGGTGTCACGGGTTTCGGCATCATCAAATGCATTGAGCACTCGACGAAGTTCCAGTTCATCCGCTTCGTTATCCATCACTGCGGACAGCGATTCCTGCAGGGCATCACGACTCATGGCGGTTCCTCTCTTGGCTGTCGCCGCTGTCTTTAGTTCTCTTGCAACAACGGTTGCAAGGCTTTATCGATGGCTTCCCGGGCCCGGAAAATCCGTGACCTTACAGTCCCCACCGGACACTGCATGACGCTCGCAATGTCTTCGTAACTCAGACCATCGAATTCACGTAAAGTTAACGCCGTACGTAAATCTTCTGGCAGTTGCTGAATTGTGCGATGAACGGTGCCTTCGATCTCGTCGCGCAGCAATGCACGCTCCGGCGACTCGAGATCCTTGAGGCCGTGATCACCATCGTAAAATTCCGCATCTTCTGAACTTACATCGCTATCTGGTGGGCGGCGTCCGCGAGACACCAGATAGTTCTTCGCCGTGTTGATGGCGATGCGGTAGAGCCACGTGTAAAACGCACTGTCACCGCGAAAATTACCAAGTGCACGGTAAGCCTTGATAAAGGCCTCCTGTGCAACGTCCTGCGCTTCATGGGTGTCGTGCACAAACCGCACGATCAACCCGAGAATTTTGTGCTGGTATTTCAGCACTAGCAGATCAAAAGCTCGCTTGTCGCCGCGTTGAACGCGCTCGACCAGCTGCTGATCCTCTTCCTGGGTTAGCATGAACACTCCTCGTTGTACTTGAAGGAGGCTTGCATAACTAAACGATCAGGCTTGCAAACATAGACTCGGTCTTTTCGCAAAAGTTCTCCCCCTTCAAGCAAGTTTCCGGCACGCACTGATTTGGCACACACGAAAAACGCAGTACGGGCAGCGCCGACTGCGCGAATAATCTTGTCGTCGGTTTTCTGACGCGTCCAATGCTCCCGACGGGCCAATAAACTCAACGTTTTCCCAGCTTTCGGGCAACCTGCTATTGAGTCGAGGCTTATGCAAAAAGTTCCCGCTTCAATAACCAGCCGATTTTACCCCAAGCTGTGCACCGTAATCTCACATTGCCACGAATGCCCGGCTATTGTGCCGCTCCACCCCTCTATATACTAGTAGCCCGTGTGCCCCTTTGATTCGCCGATCCAGGCGTCCTGTTTGCGCCCCCTCTTCGGATCGCTTTTTGCGGAATCCTTCCAATGAGCCAACAGTTTCAACACGATGTCCTGGTGATCGGCAGCGGCGCGGCCGGTTTGAGCCTTGCGCTGACCCTCCCCGGCCACCTGCGCATTGCGGTCCTGAGCAAAGGCGACCTGGCCAACGGCTCGACATTCTGGGCCCAGGGCGGTGTCGCCGCCGTGCTGGACGACACCGACACAGTGCAATCTCACGTCGAAGACACACTCAACGCCGGTGGCGGCCTGTGCAATGAAGAGGCGGTGCGATTCACCGTCGAGCACAGCCGCGAGGCGATCCAATGGCTGATCGATCAGGGCGTGCCGTTCACCCGTGACGAACACGCAGGCAGCGACGACGGCGGCTTCGAATTCCACCTGACCCGCGAAGGCGGCCACAGCCACCGCCGCATCATCCATGCCGCCGACGCCACCGGCGCCGCCATCTTCAGAACCCTGCTCGATCAGGCGCGCCAACGCCCCAACATCGAGCTGCTGGAGCAACGCGTCGCCGTCGACTTGATTACCGAGAAACGCCTGGGCCTGGAAGGCGACCGCTGCCTTGGCGCTTACGTGCTCAATCGCGGCAGCGGCGAAGTCGACACCTACGGCGCGCGCTTCACCATCCTGGCGTCAGGCGGCGCAGCCAAGGTCTACCTCTATACCAGCAACCCCGACGGCGCCTGTGGCGACGGCATCGCCATGGCCTGGCGCTCCGGTTGCCGCGTGGCCAACCTGGAATTCAACCAGTTCCACCCCACCTGCCTGTATCACCCGCAGGCCAAGAGTTTCCTGATCACCGAAGCCCTGCGCGGTGAAGGCGCGCACTTGAAATTGCCCAACGGCGAACGCTTCATGCAGCGCTTCGACCCACGCGCCGAGCTGGCCCCACGGGATATCGTCGCCCGCGCCATTGACCATGAAATGAAACGCTTGGGCGTCGACTGCGTCTACCTGGACATCAGCCACAAACCCGAAGATTTCATCAAGACCCACTTCCCCACCGTCTACGAGCGCTGCCTGGCATTCAACATCGATATCACCAAAGGGCCGATCCCGGTGGTACCAGCCGCTCACTACACCTGCGGCGGCGTGATGGTCGACCAGCACGGCCGTACCGACGTGCCCGGCCTGTACGCCATTGGTGAAACCAGCTTCACCGGCCTGCACGGTGCCAACCGCATGGCCAGCAACTCGCTGCTCGAATGCTTCGTCTATGCGCGCTCGGCGGCGGCGGACATTCTCGAACAGCTGCCACGCATTGCGGTGCCTGCCGCCCTGCCCCGCTGGGACGCCAGCCAGGTCACCGACTCGGACGAAGACGTGATCATCGCGCACAACTGGGACGAGTTGCGCCGATTCATGTGGGACTACGTAGGGATCGTGCGCACCAACAAGCGCCTGCAACGCGCGCAACACCGGGTGCGGCTGCTGCTGGATGAGATCGACGAGTTCTACAGTAACTACAAGGTCAGCCGCGACCTGATCGAATTGCGCAACCTGGCCCAGGTCGCCGAACTGATGATCCGCTCGGCGATGGAGCGCAAGGAGAGCCGCGGCCTGCATTACACCCTCGACTACCCCCAGATGTTGCCCGAGGCCCGCGACACTATCCTGGTGCCAACCACCTACGGCGGCTGAACTTCAGGCGAACCCGCAGGCGCCGGTGTACATCGGCCGCCTGCGCATCCCTGGGCACACACATCGAACGCGCCCACCACCCACCCTGTACCCTGTAGCGCAGCACTACGACCAGCGGCAACGCCAGGCTGTCGGGAAGGAGCTGCACGCTGTGCCAGCCCCGCTCTTCACTGAACAGGCACCAGCCATCGTCATCGCGACGCAGGCCACGAATCGACGAACGGTGAGTCAGCAGGATATGGCGCGGCAGCACCCAGGCGGCATGAGCCAGGCATAACAGCATGGCGAGGCTTGAATACGTCAGATCGAGCGACGAAAGCGCACCCAACGCAAACAGCTGGGCGAGTAGATATGCCGCCAGCAACAGCCGTGAGGCCTGCCAGCGGCATTCGAAGCGATTACTTGGGCTGGACACGGTCCAGGATCATCCGGACCATGCGCTGCAGCTCCGGATCTTCAGATTCGGCGCGCTCCATGAACCAGCCGAACATGTCCTGATCCTCGCAAGTCAGCAGCCTGACGTAGAGGTCGCGGTCCACCTGGTTGAGCGTCGCGTACACTTCCTTGGTGAAAGGCACCAACAACACATCCAACTCCAGCATGCCACGACGGCTGTGCCAGTAGAGGCGATTGATTTCAACTTCTTCGACCATGGAGCGCTCCTCAAATAGGCGGCAAGTATACAGCCCCGACGGCACCGGAACAGTCGGCTTTGGTCGCCCCCTACGGAAACTATCCATTTGCCGGGCGCCCCTCTATGATGCACCCATGACTTTTTGACCTGCGATGACCCATGGCTGACTCTGCTTTCTTCTGCCCCCTGTCCCACGAAGGCGTTCTCGCCGTCCGCGGCGCTGACGCTGCCAAATTCCTTCAGGGCCAACTGACCTGCAACCTCAATTACCTGAGCGACACCCAGGCGAGCCTCGGTGCGCGGTGCACGCAAAAAGGGCGCATGCAGTCGAGCTTCCGCATCCTGCTGCAAGGTGACGGCGTGTTGCTGGCCATGGCCACCGAGCTGCTGGAACCGCAACTGGCAGACCTGAAGAAATACGCCGTATTCTCCAAATCCAAACTCACCGACGAAAGTGCCGACTGGGTGCGTTTTGGCCTGGCGAATGCCGACCAGGCCTTGTCCGGCCTTGGTCTGGAACTGCCGGCCGAGACCGACAGCGTTGCCCGCACCGATGCCTTGATCGCTGTTCGTGTGTCCCCCGGCCGCGCCGAACTGTGGGCGCCCGCCGAGCACGCCGATACGCTGCGCAGCCAGCTGACAGAACAACTGCAACAAGCGGACTTGAATGAATGGCTGCTGGGGCAAATCCGCGCCGGCATCGGCCAGGTCATGCCGCAAACACGCGAACTGTTCATCCCACAGATGCTCAACCTGCAAGCCGTGGGCGGCGTCAGCTTCAAGAAAGGCTGCTACACCGGCCAGGAAATCGTCGCGCGCATGCAGTACCTGGGCAAACTCAAACGTCGCCTGTACCGCTTGAGCCTCAATGCGACTGAAATGCCCGCGCCAGGCACACCGCTGTTTTCACCCAGCCATAACAGCGCGATCGGCGAAGTGGTCATCGCCGCAAAAGCTGACCAGAGCGTTGAACTTCTGGCCGTATTGCAAGCCGAAGCTGCCGATAGTGGCGATGTGCATTTAGGCAATCTGGAAGGTCCCGGCTTGCAACTGCTTGACCTGCCTTACACGCTCGACCGTGATCGAGAGATCCAGCGTTAGTCGCCGCACCCTTTTGCAACACCCTAGAGATCATGAATGAACAAGCTGGCGGAAAAAGTCCAACAGGCTTTAGTGACGGCCATCGATAACGATGACCTGGTTCTGCCGACATTGCCGGAAGTGGCCCTGAACATTCGTCAGGCCGCCGAAGACCCGGAAATCAGCATCAGCCACTTGAGCAAAGTGATCGGTCGCGATACCGCGCTGTCGGCGCGCCTGATCAAAGTGGTCAACAGCCCGTTGTTGCGCGCGACCCAGGAAGTCACCGACCTGCACACCGCCATCACCCGACTGGGCACCAACTACAGCAGTAACCTGGCGATCGGCCTGGTGATGGAGCAGATCTTCCACGCCCGCTCCGACGTGGTCGAACAAAAGATGCGTGATGTGTGGCGCCGCAGCCTCGAAGTCGCGGGCGTGAGCTACGCCTTGTGCCGCAGCCATAGCCAGCTCAAGCCGGACCAGGCCGCCCTCGGCGGCCTGGTGCACCAGATCGGCGTGCTGCCGATCCTGACGTATGCCGAAGACCACTACGAGCTGCTCGCGGACCCGGTCAGCCTCAACCACGTCATCGAGAGCATCCACCCGTTACTGGGTGACAAACTGCTGGGTGGCTGGGACTTCCCGGAAATGCTGGCGAAACTGCCCGGCCAATACCTCGACCTGGAGCGCGATTCGCCCAGCCTCGACTACATCGACCTGGTGCAGGTCGCCGTGCTGTATTGCCATCGCGGCACCGATCACCCGCTGGCCAACATAGCGGTTTCCACGCTGCCGGCGATCAAAAAGCTGCGGTTCGACCCCTACAGCGACGCCTTGCGGGCCGAGTTGGATGAAGCCCGCTCGATGTTCTACTGATCAACCCGCGATAAAACTCACCCGCACCTTCAACCCGGCCTGCTCCCCATCGTGCAGGCTGATCTGCGCCAGGTGCGCCCGGCAGATTTCGCCGACAATCGCCAACCCCAGCCCCGAGCCCATGCCCTGCTGACTGCGTCGGTAAAAACGCTCGAACACCCGGTCCCGCTCGTCCAGCGGAATGCCTGGACCATCATCTTCCACTTCCAGCACCGCCGGCGCCGTCACCCGCAGGATCACATTGCCACCCGGTGGTGTGTGGGCCAGGGCGTTGTCCACCAGGTTGCTCAACAGCTCATTCAACAGGGTGGGCTCACCGCGCAGCCACACCGGCTCATCGGCCTCCAGCGCCAATGCCACGCCACGTGCGTGAGCCAACGGTGCCATGGCCATGCCCAGTTCACGGGCCAATTGGCTGAGGTCGAGTAACTGTGCGCCACCCTCGGCAATCGCGCGGGCACCATTTTCGATGCGGGCCAGGGACAACAATTGATTGGCCAGATGAGTCAGGCGGTCAGTGCCCTGGGCGGCGGTTTCCAGGGTGCTGCGCCACGTGGCGGGCTCTTCGGCACGCAACCCCAGTTCGAGCCGGGCCTTGAGCGCGGCCAGTGGTGTACGCAACTCATGGGCAGCGTCGGCAATAAACTGCGCCTGGCGCTCGAACTGGCCGCGCAAGCGCTCGGTGAAGTGGTTGAGGGACCGCACCAGCGGGCCAAACTCGTGCTGCACTTCCACCAAGGGCAACGGCCGCAGATCGTCGGGTTGGCGCTCTTCCACTGCCGTGCGCAATCGCTCCAGCGGGCGCAATGCCGCGCTCACCGCAAACCACACCAACAACAAGGCGCCAATCGCAAGCATGCCCAGGCGCAGCAACGTGTCTGCTGCCAGGCTGCGGGCCATGCTGACGCGTGCTTCGTCGGTTTCAGCCACGCGTATCTCCGCCATGCCGTTCATGTTCGGCTCGGAAACGGCCTTGAGCAGGCTGACCACCCGCACTTCCTGGCCTTGGTAGATGGCGTTGTAGAACCGTGCCAAGGCCGGGTAATCATCGGTTCGTGGGGTACCCGGCGGCGGGCCTGGAAGGTTTTCGTAGCCAGAGATCAACTGCTGGTTGATGTCATTGACCTGATAGTAAATACGCCCGGCGCTGTCGTACGCGAACGTGTCGAGCGCGACGTACGGCACATTGGCGCTGAGCGTACCGTCCACCTGGGTCAACCCGGCGGCAATGGTGCGCGCCGAGGCCAGCAGCGTACGGTCGTAGGCCGTATCGGCGGCCTCGCGACCATTCCAATAGGCACTCAGGCCACTGGCGATCATCAACAACACCAGCAACAGCGCCAGGTTCCACAACAGGCGCCAGCGCAGGCTGCTGGGCTTATGCATCGCGGGCTTCCAACAGGTAGCCAAGGCCGCGGAAGGTCACGATGGCGATGGGCTGGCCGTCGAGCTTCTTACGCAGGCGATGCACATAGATTTCGATGGCGTCGGGGCTGGCCTCTTCGTCCAGGCCGAACACCTGGGAAGCCAACTGCTCCTTGCTCATCACCCGGCCCGGACGGGCGATCAGCGCCTCAAGCACCGCTTGCTCACGGGAAGTGAGCGTCATCAACTCGCCGCCCACGGAAAAACGCCGGGTATCGAGGTCATACACCAGCACACCACAGGCCTGCTGACGCTCGCCGCCCAACACGCTGCGCCGTAACAATGCCTTGACCCGCGCCTCCAACTCCGTCAGCTCGAAAGGTTTGGCAAGGTAGTCGTCCGCCCCCAGGTTCAGGCCGTGCACGCGGTCTTTCACGTCACTGCGCGCCGTCAGCATCAGCACCGGCAGATTTTTCCCACGGGCCCGCAGGCGCGCGAGCACCTCGAAACCGTCCATGCGCGGCAGCCCCACATCGAGGATCGCCGCGGCGTATTCCTCACTGCTCAGGGCCAGGTCCGCGGCCACGCCATCGTGCAGCACGTCAACGGTCAACCCCGTGCTCTTGAGCGCTTGCGCGACACTTTCAGCGAGTTGCAGATGGTCTTCAACCAGCAAGACACGCATGGATCTCTACCTCAGTCAGGGGTGGTTGGCACCACGCTTTGCCGGGCAGTTTACAGGCGCCGACTGCCCTGTGAAGCCCGAAAACATTGAAAGGCAGCTGAAAGGTTAGTGAAAGGTTCGCCCTTTAGCATCCAGTCACGGTGGTCTATGCCCACCGAGTTGCCTGAACCGCAGCGCCCGAAAAACGCCTCGAAGCGTTTTCGCCAAAATAAGAACAATAACGGAGTACACAACGATGCTGTCGACACAGCCCCAGGCCCCCTCGCCTGTTCGTTCTTCTCGCCTGACCCAGACCGCCCTTGCCAGTGCTGCTACCCTTGCCGGCTTTTCGCCGCTTAGCCAGGCTGCCTTCTTCGAAGACAGTAGCGCGACCCTGGAAACCCGCAACATGTACTTCAACCGCGACTTCCGCGACGGCACTAGCGCGCAGCAATCCAAGCGCGATGAATGGGCCCAGGGCTTCATGCTCAACCTGCAATCGGGCTACACCGACGGCACCGTCGGTTTCGGCGTGGATGCGCTGGGCATGCTCGGCGTCAAGCTCGACTCAAGCCCCGACCGCACCGGCACCGGTCTGCTGCCCACGCATGACGACGGTCGCGCCGCCGATGAGTACTCCAAGCTGGGCCTGACCGGCAAAGTGAAGATCTCGGCCACCGAGCTGAAAATCGGCTCGCTGATCCCCGAACTGCCGATCCTCAAGCCCAACGACGGTCGCATCCTGCCGCAGACCTTCAATGGCGGCCTGATCACGTCCAAGGAATTCAAGAACCTGGTGTTCACCGGTGGTCGCCTGGACAAAGCCAAGGACCGCGACGACAGCAACTACGAAGACATTGCCCTCAACAACAAGAACAGCCGCTTCCTCAGCGGGGCCACCGGCAAGCACTTCAATTTCGGCGGGGCCGACTATAAGTTCGCCGACAAAATCACCGGCAGCTACCACTTCGCCCAACTCGACGACGTGTACCGCCAGCACTTCCTCGGCCTGGTGGCCGCGCGCCCGATGGGCCCCGGTACGTTCGGCACCGACCTGCGCCTGGCGATCAGCGATGACACCGGCAGTGCGCGTGGCGGCAAGATCGACAACACCTCCCTCAACGGCCTGTTCAGCTATGCCCTCAATGGTCATAAGCTCAGCGCCGGTTACCAGCACATGTCCGGTGACAGTGCGTTCCCGTATGTGGATGGCAGCGACCCATACCTGGTCAACTTCGTGCAGATCAACGACTTTGCCGGCGCCGAAGAGCGCTCCTGGCAAGCGCGCTACGACTACGACTTCGCCAAGCTGGGGATCCCCGGCCTGAGTTTCATGAGCCGTTACCTCTCAGGTGACAACATCAAGCTCAAGAACGGCGAGACGGGCAAAGAGTGGGAACGCAACAGCGAGATCAAGTACGTGGTACAGACCGGCACGTTCAAAGACGTGGCCGTGCGCCTGCGCAACGCCACCTACCGTTCCAACTACTCAGCCCGTGATGCGGATGAAATGCGCTTGCTGGTGAGCTATAGCGTTGCGCTTTGGTAGTAACAACTCATAACAACAAAGACGGAGATAACCATGACCCCTTCACTGCGTAAATTGGCCCTCGCCGCCGGCTGCATGCTGTTCGCCGGCCAACTGCTGGCCGCCGACGAACCCAAGCGCCCGGAATGCATCGCCCCAGCCTCGCCTGGCGGTGGTTTTGACCTGACCTGCAAACTGGCGCAAAGCGCGCTGGTCAACGAGAAACTGCTGAGCAAGCCGATGCGCGTGACCTACATGCCTGGCGGCGTAGGCGCGGTGGCCTACAACGCCGTAGTAGCCCAGCGTCCGGCAGACGCCGGCACCTTGGTGGCCTGGTCCAGCGGTTCGCTGTTGAACCTGGCCCAGGGCAAGTTCGGTCGTTTCGATGAAAGCGCCGTGCGTTGGTTGGCCGCCGTCGGCACCAGCTACGGGGCTATCGCGGTGAAAGCCGATTCGCCCTACAAGAGCCTCGACGATCTCGTCAAAGCACTGAAGAAAGATCCGGGCAGCGTGGTGATCGGTTCCGGCGGCACCGTCGGCAGCCAGGACTGGATGCAAACCGCGCTGATCGCCAAGGCCGCCGGGATCAACCCGCGCGAACTGCGTTACGTGGCACTCGAAGGCGGCGGTGAAATTGCCACCGCCCTGCTCGGTGGCCATATCCAGGTGGGCAGTACCGACATCTCCGACTCCATGCCGCACATCTTGAGCGGCGACATGCGCCTGCTGGCGGTGTTCTCCGAGCAACGCTTGGACGAGCCGGAAATGAAGAATATTCCGACCGCCAAGGAGCAAGGCTACGACATCGTCTGGCCAGTGGTACGTGGCTTCTACCTAGGGCCAAAAGTCAGCGATGCGGACTACGCCTGGTGGAAAGACGCCTTCGACAAACTGCTGGCCTCCGAGGAGTTCGCCAAGCTGCGTGACCAGCGCGAGCTGTTCCCGTTCGCCATGACCGGCCCGGAGCTGGACACCTACGTGAAGAAACAGGTGGCTGACTACAAAGTGCTGGCCAAAGAGTTCGGCCTGATCCAGTAATCGCCCCTCTGTGGGAGCGGGCTTGCTCGCGAAAAACGTCAACGATGACACGTGTGGCCTGATACACGCGACGTCCTTGCGTCCTTCGTGAACAAGCGCGCGCCTACAAGAGTCTCCAAGGAGTTTCCTATGCTCTTACAACGCATTTTCGCCGCCGTGCTGTTGCTCGTCTGCGCCGGCCTGGCGCTGATGGCCTGGCCGTATCAAGCGTCGTTTTCCTACGAGCCGGTAGGGCCACGTGCCTACCCGCTGCTGATGCTCGGGCTGATGAGCCTGGCACTGATCTACATGCTGTTTCGTCCACAGCCGACCCAGCACACCGAAGAAGAGCCCGCGCTGGACCGCGACACCCTGATCAAGATCGGCGTGTGCGTCGCGCTGTTGATCGTGTTCGCCGCCACCTTCGAACCCCTGGGTTTCATCCTCAGCAGCATGCTGATCGGCATCCCGATGGCGCGCCTGTATGGCGGCCGCTGGGTGCCCAGCGTGGTGATCGTCAGCCTGATGGCGATTGGTCTTTATCTGCTATTCGATAAAGCCATGGATGTGCCGTTGCCCCTCGGCCTGCTCGACGTTCTGGAGAACTGATATGGATACTTTCGGCTACTTGGGCCAGGGCTTCGGCGTTGCACTGTCCCCTTACAACCTGGTCACCGCACTGTGCGGCACCCTGATCGGTACTGTCGTCGGCCTGTTGCCGGGCCTGGGCCCGATCAACGGCGTGGCGCTGCTGATCCCCATCGCCTTCGCCCTGGGCCTGCCGCCGGAATCGGCGTTGATCCTGCTGGCAGCCGTGTACCTGGGCTGCGAATACGGCGGCCGTATCAGCTCTATTCTGCTGAACATCCCAGGCGAAGCCTCCACCGTAATGACCACCCTCGACGGCTACCCGATGGCCCGTAAAGGCCTGGCCGGCGTGGCACTGTCGTTGTCGGCGTGGAGTTCGTTCATCGGTGCGTTTATCGCCACCTGCGGCATGGTGCTGTTTGCGCCGCTGCTGGCTAAATGGGCGATTGCCTTCGGCCCGGCGGAATATTTCGTACTGATGGTGTTCGCGATTGTCTGCCTGGGAGGCATGGCCGGTGACAAACCGTTGAAGACCTTTGTGGCGGCGCTGATCGGCTTGTTCCTCTCTGCGGTGGGCATCGACGCCAATAGCGGCGTGTACCGCTTTACCGGCGATAACATCCACCTGACTGACGGCATACAGTTTGTGGTGCTGGTGCTGGGTTTGTTCTCCATCAGCGAAATCCTGTTGCTGCTGGAAAAAACCCACCGTGGCCAGGAAGCGGTAAAAGCCACCGGGCGCATGATGTTTAACCTGAAGGAAGCCGGCGCCGTCTTCGTCGTCAACATCCGCTGCGGTCTGCTTGGATTCATCATGGGCGTGTTGCCGGGTGCCGGTGCTACCTTGGCCTCGGCCGTTGCCTACATGACCGAGAAACGCCTGGCCGGTGCCAGCGGTAAATTCGGCCAGGGCGACATGCGCGGCCTGGCGGCTCCGGAAACGGCTATCGGCGCCTCTGCCTGCGGCGCCCTGGTGCCGATGCTGACCCTCGGCGTACCCGGTTCGGGCACTACGGCGGTGATGATCGGCGCACTGTCGCTGTACAACATCACCCCGGGCCCGCTGCTGTTCCAACAGCAGCCGGACATCGTCTGGGGCTTGATCGCCTCATTGTTCATCGCCAACATCATGCTGGTGATCCTCAACATCCCGATGATCCGCATCTTCACCCGTATCCTCGCCGTGCCGAACTGGGCGCTGGTGCCGGTGATCGCCATCATCACCGCGATTGGTGTGTACGCGGTGCACGCCACCACCTTCGACCTGTTCCTGATGGTCGGTATCGGCATCTTCGGTTACATCCTGCGCAAGCTGGACTTCCCGCTGTCGCCGGTGCTGCTGGGCTTTATCCTCGGCGGCTTGATGGAGCAGAACCTGCGCCGTGCGCTGTCGATCTCCAACGGTGACCTGCAGATCCTCTGGTCGAGCCCGATCACCTTTGGTGTGTGGGTGCTGACCGCGCTGATGCTGGCCTTCCCGCTGATCCGCATCTACCGCAAACGTGCCCTGCAGCGTCGTGCCGTGGCCGATGTCTGAGGTCACCTTTAAACAATGGTGGGGAACACCGCTGGTCGGCCTGGCCGGCGGTTACCTGGCCAGCCTGGTGGGCTGGCCTTTGCCGTACATGGTCGGCTCGTTGCTGGCGATCATTCTGGTGCGCTGCCTAACCCCCTGGCAGTTGGCGGAGATCCCCGGCGGGCGCAAATGCGGCCAATGGGTAGTGGGCATTGGCATCGGCCTGCACTTCACGCCGGTGGTGATCGAGCAGGTGATGAGCCACTTCGGGCTGATCTTTTTCGGCGCGCTGGTCACCAGCCTGTCGAGCGTGGTCGGCGTATGGTTAATGCGCCGCAGCGGTGAAGACCGCGCTACCGCGTTCTTCTCCAGCATGCCGGGCGGTTCCGGCGAGATGGTCAACCTCGGCGCCCGCAATGGCGCCGTGCTCAGCCGTGTCGCGGCAGGGCAGAGTCTGCGCGTGCTGGTGGTGGTGCTGTGTGTGCCGGCGATCTTCAAGTACCTGCTGGAAGGCGGTACACCGCAGTTTCATCCGGCGCCCGTGAGCTGGCCTTGGCTGTTAGCGCTGTTTCCGATGGGCGCACTGGTCGCCTGGGGCTGGCAGCGTTTGCGTCAGCCGAACCCTTGGTTGTTCGGGCCGTTGTTGGTGAGTGCGACGGCCAGCGTCGTCTGGGACCTGCATATCGGCCTGCCCGACGGCGGCAGCCAGATCGGCCAGTGGTTGATCGGCAGCGGTTTGGGGTGTCACTTCAATCGGCAGTTCTTCCGACGTGCGCCTTCTTTCATGGGCCGTACCTTGATTGGCACGGCCTTGACCATGGCGCTGGCGACATTGGCGGCGGTAGGGTTGAGCGCCCTGACCCATCTGGACCTGCGCTCGCTGACCCTGGGCATGATGCCCGGCGGTATCGCCGAAATGAGCCTCACGGCCGAGACCCTGCAACTGTCGGTGCCATTGGTGACGGCGATGCAGGTGATGCGTTTACTGTTTGTGTTGTTTCTGGCGGAGCCGCTGTTCAGGCACTGGAACCGCCAACCCGAGAAGATCTAAAGGCTGTCACCGTTCAACAGGTGGGTGGGAGCAAGCCCCCTCCCTCCCAGACTTGATCAGCGACAGCCGTTAGAGCGGCGGCAAGCGCCACTCAATCGGCGTCTCGCCATTCTGCTCGAGAAACTTGTTGGTGCGGCTGAAATGCCCGCAACCCAGAAACCCGCGATACGCCGACAACGGCGACGGGTGCACCGACGTCAGTACCAGATGTTTGGTCGCATCGATCAGCTTCTGCTTGCCCTGGGCATGTGCGCCCCACAGCAAAAACACCAGATGCGGCTGATGCTCGCTGACCACTTCGATAATCCGATCGGTAAAAAACTGCCAGCCCTTGCCCGCATGGGCATTGGCATTGGCGCGCTCGACGGTCATGGTGGTATTGAGCATCAGCACGCCCTGGTCGGCCCAGCTTTGCAGGTAGCCGTGATTGGGGATGTCGATGTTCAGGTCGCGCTTGAGCTCTTTATAGATATTGACCAGTGACGGCGGCGCCGGCACGCCCGGTTGCACTGAGAAGCATAGGCCGTGGGCCTGGCCAGGGCCGTGGTACGGGTCCTGGCCGAGGATCACCACTTTCACTTTGTCCAGCGGCGTGGAATTGAGCGCGTTGAAAATCAACGGGCCGGGCGGGTAGATCTCTTTGCCGGCGGCATGTTCCTGGCGCAGGAACTCGCGCAACTGCGCCATGTACGGCTGCTCGAACTGATCCCGCAGGGCGTGTTTCCAGCTGGGTTCGAGTTTGATACGGTCGTCTTCGGTCATGGTTGAATAGTCTTGTCAAAAAGAATGAGGCGAACCCTAGGAAAGCCGACCCCGCTTGTCAATTGATCTGACACACCACCGACACTTTCCTACGAAGCGATCATACTCATCCTTCAACGTATCGATTGAGGTCACGATGAACCTGCACTTCGAAGAACTGACCGGCAGTGACGGTGCCCGTATCGGCATCGCCAGCCTCGACGCTGAAAAATCCCTCAATGCCCTTTCCTTGCCGATGATCCTCGCCCTGGGCGAACGCCTGGATACCTGGGCCAAGGACCCGAACATCGTCTGTGTACTGCTGCGCGGCAACGGCCCCAAAGCGTTTTGCGCCGGTGGCGAAGTGCGCAGCCTGGCGCAGGCGTGCCGGGAACAGCCAGGGGTTGTGCCGGACCTGGCCGCGCAGTTTTTTGCCGCGGAATATCGCCTTGATTACCGCCTGCACACCTACCCCAAACCGCTGATCTGCTGGGGCCACGGCTACGTGCTGGGTGGCGGCATGGGCCTGCTGCAAAGTGCGGCGGTGCGCATCGTCACCCCCAGCAGCCGGCTGGCCATGCCGGAGATCAGCATCGGCCTGTACCCGGACGTGGGCGCCAGTTGGTTCCTGTCACGCCTGCCAGGCAAGCTCGGCCTCTTCCTGGGCCTCACGGGTGCCCATATCAACGGCCGCGACGCTTTGGACCTGGGCCTGGCCGACCGCTTCCTGCGCGACGACCAGCAAGACGAACTGCTCGATGGCCTGCTGCAGCTGAACTGGCAGGAACAGACCTCGATGCAACTCAACAGCCTGCTCAAGGCGTTGGCCCAGGAAGCCGTCGAGCAACAACCGGAGGCTCAATGGCTGCCACGCCGGGCACAGATCGACGAATGGCTGGACGTGGGTGATGTGCGGTGTGCCTGGCGCGCCTTGAGTCAATTGCGCGAACACGCCGACCCACTGTTCAGCCGGGCCGGCAAGACGCTCAGCGAAGGCTGCCCGTTGACCGCGCACCTGGTGTGGGAACAGATCCAACGCGGCCGGCATCTGTCCCTGGCGCAGGTGTTCCAGATGGAATACACCCTGAGCCTCAATTGTTGCCGTCACCCCGAATTCAGCGAAGGCGTGCGTGCGCGGCTGATCGACAAGGACCAGGCGCCGCATTGGCATTGGCCGGATATCAACGCGATTCCGGAGGCGGTGGTGCAGGCGCATTTCACTAAGGCGTGGGAAGGCCGCCATCCGCTGGCAGACCTGTCCGATTATTGATTAATTGTGGCCAATAAAAAGCGGCGCTTCCTGCGCCGCTTGCACTACAGACCCGTCAGCGATGACCGCCGCGACCGCCTCCATAGTCACCGCGGCCGTGCCCGCCATTACCCCAACGATCGCCGCCCCAGCCTTGGTTCGGATAAGGCCGGTAACCGGCACGCGGTCCGTAGTAACGCGGGGCCGGCTGGTAGTAACGCGGGGCCGAGTAATAACGCGGTTGGGGCGCGTAATAGCGCGGCGCAGGGTAGTAATCACGGCGGTACGGGTACGCCGTGCCACCCCCGTAGTAATACACCGGCGCCGGTGAGGTGTAGACCTCGGATCGATAGTAGCTCTGGCCTCCATCGTAATAAGGCACACAAGCAGAAAGGGTCAGACCGAGTAAAGCGCTGAGCAGCAGTCGTCGATACATGGCGGCCTCCTGGACCGCGGAAGAGCACCTCCAGCGACGCGGGAGGGCGGCATTCAGCTTTCACTGAATGACGAAATATCTGACATCAAAAACGGAATCTGGTGCGTTCTTGCAACAGCTTGATACATCTGCGCGAGCTTTATCGATTCAGTTAATTTGTCTGGATCGAAACTTTGTCGATTGCGATGATGTCACTATGACACTGCACCAGGCCAGGGAGGCTCTACCGTGCGTCCTCCGTTACTACCGTCGGATTCAAGCCATGAAAATCTCAACCAAGCTGCTGCTTTCATTTCTACTGTGTGCGCTGGTCACCCTCGGGGTTGGCTTGCTGGGCATCAAAGGGGTGGTGCGCCTCGCCACGGCATTGGAGCTGACGTTCTCCAACAACCTGGTTTCTGTAAGCAACACAAACGCCACTCTCAATGGCCTGGTGGCCCATAACCGAGGCCTGTACCGCTTGATGGACGCCAGTAAAGGCGACGTTTCCGCCCAGGACCGCGACCGCGTACGCCAGGATATCGCCCAGGAACTCAAGCGCAGCCAAGCTGCGTACGCCACCTACCGCGCAACGCCGCTGGAAGATGATGAACGCGCAGCGGGAGACAAACTCGACCAGATCCTGCCCACCTACATCAGCAGCTCCGAGCGCATCATGTCGCTGCTCGACGGCAACCAGGTCGATGAGGCCCGCACCCAGCTCAATACCACCAACAATGAAGTCTTCCGTCAGGCGCGCGAGCTGATCCGCGTGATGATCGAATCCAATAACCGCCAGATCAAAGAGGGGGCGGTCGCCGCCGACGAGCTGCGCAACAGCGCGTTGACGTGGATGATCAGCGGCATTGTGCTGGCCTTCATCATCGCCCTGACTATCGGCGTGTTGATCACCCGCCTGATCACGCGCCCCATCGCTCAGGCCGTGCAGAGTGCACAACGCATTGCCAAGGGCGACCTGACCCAAGCCATCACCACCGAGCGTACCGACGAAGCCGGGCAACTGTTGGTGGCGCTGTCGGATATGCAGGGCGGCTTGAAAAGCACCCTGATGGAAATCGCCAACGCGTCCGACCAGCTTGCATCGGCCGCCGAAGAACTGAGTGCGGTCACCGATGAAAGCAGCCGTGGCCTGACCCGCCAGAATGATGAGATCCAGCAAGCGGCCACCGCCGTCAACCAGATGACCGCAGCCGTGGACGAAGTGGCCAGCAACGCCGTCTCGACCTCTGAAGCCTCGCGCCAGGCCACCACCGAAGCCGAAGATGGCCGTCAGCAAGTGGAACAGGCCGTGTCCGGCATGAGTTCGATGGTGGTCGAGATTAACGACTCCACGCAGTCGGTCGCAGACCTCGCCGGCCAGGTGCGGGAAATCGGCAAGGTGATCGATGTGATCCGCGGCATCGCCGACCAGACCAACCTGCTGGCCCTCAACGCCGCCATTGAAGCGGCGCGGGCGGGTGAGCAAGGTCGTGGCTTTGCGGTGGTCGCCGATGAAGTGCGAGCGCTGGCCCATCGCACCCAGACGTCCACGGTCGATATTGAAAAGATGATTGGTGAAGTGCAGACCGGCGCCGACGGTGCAGTTGCGGCAATGAATAAGAGCCTGACCTGGGCCAACAACACCCAGACCCTGGCGCAGAACGCCGGCGAAGCGCTGCAACGGATCACCGCCAGTGTGGCGAAGATCAATGAACGCAACCTGGTGATCGCCTCCGCCTCGGAAGAACAGGCCCAGGTGGCCCGCGAAGTCGACCGTAACCTGCTGAACATTCAGGACCTGTCCACCCAGACGGCGGCCGGTGCCCATCAGACCAGCGCTTCCAGCCAGGACCTGTCGCGCCTGGCCACCTCGTTTAACGTACTGGTCAGCAAGTTCCAGCTCTAAGTAGCCCGGGCAGGGTCGGCCCTGTATCGTACAAGGCACAGCGCGATTCTCCGCAACCTTGCCCGATCCAGCCCGAACCTGCCCATGACCACGCCAACCCTTTGCCCCGCCTGCGGGGCCCGCAACGACTGCAGCCTGGCTGACCCACGTACGGTCGACCAGGCCTGCTGGTGTTACAGCGTCACCATCGACCCCGCCGTGCTCCAAGCCCTGCCCGATGAGTTGCGCAACAAAGCCTGCCTGTGCCCGCGTTGCGCCCAGGTCGATGCGCAGTTGCGTGGCGCTGAGCCGACGTAATGCGGGTTGATCGTTTCCTCAGCAACCTGCCGCGGTTCAATCGCAAGCAAGTGCGCCTGTTGCTGGTTGAGCGGCGCGTGTCGATCGACGGCGTGGCCGTCAGCGATCCTCATCATGAGGTGCGGACATTCAGCCGCGTATGCGTGGACGATGAAGTGCTGCAAGCGGGCAAACCGGCGCGCTACTTCATGCTGCACAAGCCCCAGGGTTGCGTGAGCGCTACGGCGGATCCGCAGCACCCGACCGTCCTGGATTTACTCGACGAGCCGGACAAAGATGAACTGCACATCGCCGGTCGCCTGGATTTCAACACCACTGGCCTGATGCTGATCACCAACGACGGCCAATGGTCGCGGCGCCTGACGCAGCCGCAGACCAAACTGCCCAAGGTCTACCACGTGGAGACCGAACAGGACATCGGCCCTGAGTATGCGACGACCTTTGCCGGCGGCCTGTACTTCGCCTTCGAGGACCTCACGACTCAACCCGCCGAGCTGGAATTGCTTGGGCCAACAACGGCGCGGCTGAGCATCATCGAAGGTCGTTACCATCAAGTGAAGCGCATGTTCGGCCACTTTGATAACAAGGTGATCGGCCTGCATCGCGAGCGCATGGGCCCCTTGGTGCTGGATGCGACCCTCGCGCCGGGCCACTATCGTGCGCTGACTGACGACGAAATCCGCCAGGTCTGACGACCGTTCAGCCGGTGATGGGCAAAAAACGGCTCCATCGCCTTGCGAGGCACCCGCTCTGCTGCTTGAATCAGAATCACCAGTTTAAATATGACTGGCGAGTCGCCTATAACCTCCAAGAAACACCTTGCCCCGCCCGCGCTTGATCTACGGGCCTTCTCGGCAAACAGCCCGCCATAACAACACCCGTCGGCCAGCCGTCATCGGATCGACATGGGCCCTCACTTTCCAGGCGTATGCCTACCTGTCACATAGCTCGTGCAGAGTGATCTGCGCGCCCTACCCGCTTGCCAGGAGTCTTACGACATGAGGCCAGAAATCGCTGTGTTGGATATACAGGGTCAATACCGGGTTTACACGGAGTTCTATCGCGCGGACGCTGCTGCAAAGACCATCATCCTGGTCAACGGCTCAATGGCCACCACGGCATCCTTCGCCCAAACCGTGAAAAGCCTGTACCCGCAGTTCAATGTGGTTTTGTACGATCAGCCCTACGCGGGTCGTTCCAAAATCCATAACCGCCATGAGCAAATGCTGACGAAGGAAGTCGAAGGCCAGCTCCTGCTGGAACTGATCGACCACTTTGCCGCCGAACACGTGCTGTCATTTTCCTGGGGCGGCGCCGCCACCCTGGTCGCCCTCGCGCACCGCCCTCGTCGCGTGGAAAAAGCCGTGATCAGCTCGTTCTCCCCGGTGATCAACGCACCGATGCGCGACTACCTGGAACGAGGCGTCGACTACCTCGGCAACCTCGACCGCGACCGCGTCGGCCACCTGGTCAACAGCACCATCGGCAAACACCTGCCGTCACTGTTCAAGCGGTTCAACTACAAACACGTGAGCAGCCTGGCCGAGCATGAGTACGGGCAGATGCACTTTCACATCAGCCATGTGCTGAACAGCGATCGCCTGTGCTACCTCAAGGCGGCCAAGCAGATCGATATTCCGGTGTTGTTCCTGAACGGCGAATGGGACGAGTACACCAGCGCCCAGGATGCCAAGTTGTTTGGGCAGCATGTTTCTAACAGCAGCTTCAGTACCATCCAGGCCACCGGGCATTTTCTGGACATGGAGCACAAAGCAGCATGCCGCGACAGTCGGGATGCGGTGGTGGGCTTCTTGAAACCGGAGCGGCAGGTCAGCCGATTGCGTTATCAACATGGCCAGACGCAGCATGCATTTGCAATCTGAGGTGCAAGCTTGTGTCGGAGCTGGCTTGTCTGCGACAGCCTTACTGAAGTGTGACTGACACACCGAGGTGTCGATATTGCAGGCAAGCCATCTCCCTCACACATTTTTGAAGAAAAACTTCAAATCCCGGTGAACATCTGGTACAAAGTCAGCCGCTCTGAGCGGGTATAGTTTAATGGTAGAACAGTAGCTTCCCAAGCTTCCGACGAGGGTTCGATTCCCTCTACCCGCTCCACTCAAATTCATGTTCCACGTCTGGTTGTTTTTGACGGTGGATGCATAAAGAACCGGTCCTTTGAGACCGGTTTTTTTATGGCCACGATTTGACGTATCAGCGACTTGCGTCGAGCATACCTGTACAAATCAATATTTTTGTACAACTATCACTCCGAGCACTGACACACCATCACGGAGCCGAGCAATGACACGTCTATTGGTTTCATTGTTGCTGGCCTTGAGCTTGGGCAGTTGCGCCAACGTAGGCGTCGAGCACTACGCTGGCCAACAGCCGCAACTGGACCTGGAGCGATTCTTCAGCAAGCCCGTCAAGGCTTGGGGGATTTTCCAGAAACGCTCGGGCGAAGTGGCCAAGCGCTTTGAAGTGAATATCGCCAGCCGACGCGAGGGGAACGCCCTGATTCTCGACGAGCGCTTCCTGTACAGCGACGGCACGCGTCAACAGCGGGTGTGGACACTGACACCGGACGGCCCGGGGCGCTGGCGCGGTCGAGCGGGTGATGTGGTCGGCGAGGCGATCGGCGAAGTGGCGGGTAACGCACTGCGTTGGCGCTACCGACTCAACCTGCCGGTGGACGGCTCAGTCTACGAGGTGAGCTTTGATGACTGGATGTACCTGATGGACGAAGACACCCTGATCAACCGCTCCAGCATGACCAAGTTCGGCGTCGAATGGGGCCAGGTCACGTTGTTCTTTCGTCGTCAGTGAATGACCCACCACGGGAGAGAATCATGAATCTGCACAAGCTGACTGAATTGGCAGTAAAAGGCGAAATTCGCGAGCTGCAGCTGCTGTCGCTGGAGGGTGGTTTCTACCTCGCGCGCGTTACGTTGGATCATGCCGAAATGACGTTGCTGGGTGATGATGCCAAGCCGCTGCGCATCCGCTCCACCACGCATTTGCGCGATTTGTTGCAACGGGTTCCGCCGTTTCCCTGTGTGCTGGTGCAGCACTGCGTGCACGATGAAATGTGCGGTGTTCGGGAAGGGCCTATTGGTGCGTTGCGGATTCCGTTTACGCTGGATTCGTCCGTTTAAGGCTGTGCATGTGTGTAGGACAGAACTGAGTTGCCGGTACGAAAATAGGCAATCAATCCTCCCTCTCCATCCCCCGCTGCACCACCCACGCCAACGGCAACGTCACCCACAACACCCCCGCCAGCACCATCACCGCGACCGGCACGCCCAATGCGTCCCCCACCCCGCCAAACACCACCGGCGCCAGCGCCCCGCCACCAATCGTGCCGGTGTAGAACACCGCGAACGCCTGCTCCCGCTTACCTGCACCCGCCAGGTCTGGCACCGCGCCGTACAGCACTGACGACGTGCCATTGAGCACCAGGCCCAGCAACGGCAACATCACCATCAGCCCGCTCAGCGGCAAATACACGGCGGCGACGATCAGCAACGCCGTGCTGCTTTCCGTCAACCACACCGTCCTCATCATGCCGATGCGCGCGCCCAGGTAGCCGCAGAATAATTTGCCGAACGCGCCACCAATAAACAGCAGGGTCAGGGCCAGGCCGATACCGGCGGTGCCCGCGCCTTTGGCTTGCAGCAGAAACGGCAGGAACGTGAGAAAACCCATGCGCACGGCGCTGTCGAGGGTGCCGGTGAGGATCAGTGCACGCAGGCCGGTGACAGAGCCGGCTCCGATAGGCGACTTGTTTTTTTGGGTCGCCGCCGAGGCGTCCGGCTGGCGGGGAATCAGCCACCACAACAAGCCCGCCGCAGCCAACCCCAGCAATCCCAGGAACGTGGCACTGGCGCGCCAACTGATGACCGTGAGCAACAAGCCGACCAGACCGGGAACCAGGGTTTTGCCAATGTCACCGGAGAAGTTGTACTGGGCCAAGGCCTGCTTGATTCCGCCACCGTCCTCATAGGCATCGCTGATCATCGAGGACGCCAGTGGGTGTTGGGTACTGGCGCCCAATCCGCCCAACAGCAACGCCAGCAGTAGCATCACCAGTCCAGTGGCTTGCCCCACCATTAGATAAGCCGCCCCCGCGAGGGCGGTTCCGCCCACTAGCATCGGCACACGGCCCCAGCGTTTCGCGGCGCGGCTGGCCATAAGCTGGAACACCGCCATCATTCCTGAATAGGCCCCGCGTAAAAGTCCGACCTGAGCGTAGGACAGCGCGAACTGCGTTTGCCAGATCGGCAGCAACACGTAGATGACGTCGGTAAGGCCATCATGCACGGCATGGGCGCTGCAGCCGGCGATCAGCGTGCGTCGACGGGTTGATGAGGCGGGAGCGGGCACAGCGACAGTGTCGTTCATGGCGTCGGGATCAGTTCAGGTTCAGAGGGCTTCCAGCCGTTCAGGGCGATCAGCAAGGTCAGTATCTGGAAGGTGATAATCAGCGCCACACACCCGGTCCAGCCCCAGCGCTCCCAGATCAACGCCGGGACAATTGCACCGCAACTGCCCCCCAGGTAATAGCACGTGAGGTACACGCCCACGGCACTTGCTTTGTTATCGCGGGCGGTAGCGGCAGTAAAGGCGTTGGCCGCCGCCTGAGCGAGAAACACGCCGGTGGAACTGAGGGCCAGGCCCACCACGATGCACCACAACGAAGGCACCAGCGTCAGCGCTGAGCCGCTGATGCCGAGCAGCGCAGCAACGCTTAGAAGTTCGGCGTGAGGCCGCGACTTGCTGAGGCGACCGGCGATGGGGATCACGATTAGCGCCAGCAGGAACACCATGTAAAGCGTGCCCAACGCCGCAGGTCCGAGATTGAATGGCGATAATCCCAGGTACAAACCTGCGTAGGTAAACGCTGCAACTTGGGAGAACAGCACACAAAATCCTACTGCGTAGGCCGCCAGCAAAGGCTTGCGAAAAACAGCCGAAAATGGGGACTGAACCTTCGCCGAGCGCGCACGACTCACAGGCAACAAGAACTGAATAAACCCGCCCACCATCAGGCTCAACACCGCCAAGCATTCAAAGGCTTCGCGCCAGCCCACGTATTCGGTCATCACCCCCGTGACAAAGCGCCCGGCAAAGCCACCCAACACAGTGCCCGCCACATACAGGCTAGTGACTTCCGTCACCGTGCCGCCACTCCAGCGGTCGCCGATGTACGCCACGCTGGTGGCAAACACCACAGGGATCAACATACCTTCGACAAACCGCCACACCAGCACTTCGGCAAAGCTGTCGGCATAGGCAGTCATCAGCGCCGGCACCGCCAGCAGCAAGGCCGCCATGCTGATCACCGTGCGTTGCTCAAAGCGCCCGGTCAGCCGGCTGACAAACGGCGCAGTCATTGCCACGGCCAACGTTGTCACGGTGATACTCCACCCTGCTGCCTTGGCGCTGATCTGAAACTGCGTGGCAAAGGTCTGGAGAATGCTCTGGGTGGCGTACAGGTTGAGGAACGCCGCGCAGCCACACAGGAACAGGGCAAGGCGGGCACAATGCAGGCGCGGTTTCATGAAACCTCTCGTTTTATTTTGTGAGGTCTTTATAGAATGGCCGGTGGGTCCTGAACCAATACCGATTTCGGACCGATCAATACCCAAGGACCAGGATGCTCGACCTACGCAAGCTGCGTTACTTTCTGACCGTCGCCGAAGAACTGCACTTCGGTCGCGCGGCCATTCGGCTGCACCTGGCGCAGCCGCCGCTGACGCGGCAGATTTCGGCGCTGGAGACCGAGCTGGGCTTCAAGCTGTTTGATCGCACCAGCCGCACCGTCACCCTCACCGCTCAAGGTCGTTCATTCCTGCCCTACGCACGCGGCGTGCTGGAGCAGGTGGAATTGGCGCAAGTGATCGCCGGCAAGCTGGCGGCGGGCACTGCCGGGCAGTTGGCGCTGGGGTATGTCAGCTCGATCGCCCTGTCGGATCTGTTCAGCCAGGCGATCCAGGCGTTTGCCCTGCGGTTTCCCGATGTGCAGTTGACCCTGGTGGAGTGTGCCTCGGGCAACCTGGGCGCGCAGGTCGCGGACGGTCGGCTGGATATCGGGCTGAGTCGCCTGTTACCACAGAGCGAAGAGGTGCAAGCGCTGTCCTTGGGCGAAGAACGCTTGGTGGCCGCCGTGTCCAGTGGCAGTCCGCTGGCCAGTCAGCCGAGCGTCAACCTGGCGCAGCTCAGTGCCTACCCGTTGATTCTGTTTCCAGCGGATTATGGATCGGGGCTCAACCGGTCCATCGAAGAGCTTTACCGACACCACGGCCAACCCATGCGCCCTGGCCCGACCGGGCGGCAGATCACATCGATCATTGCACTGGTGGCGGCCGGTCAAGGTGTGGCATTGGTACCGGCGTGCACGCAGAGTCTGATGAATAAAGGCGTGACGTACAGGCCGCTGGTGGAGGGGGATGCGTGTGCAAAGTTGCTGGCACTGACCCGAACTGAAACAAAAAGTGTGCTGGTGGATGCGTTTCTCGCCGTCATTGCACAGACGCTACATACTCGGTAACGCCTTAGCAAAACCCCGCAATACCTATCTCCGGCGCCATTCTGAGGCGCTCATACACTCCCTTTACCGCCTACCAGAATGCCGGTCATCGACCGCTGGTAGGTAGAGTATTGATAATTCCAAATCAGTGGTTATAGTCACCACCAACACACACCACAAGGAGGTGTTGTGGATAGCCGATATTTGATAGGCCACATCGTTGCGGACGGTTGGTACCTGGCGCGCATAAGAGGCAGTCACCACCACTTCAAGCACCCGACAAAGCCGGGGCTGGTGACGATTCCCCATCCGAAGAAGGACCTGTTGGACAAAACAGCCAAGAGCATTTTGAAACAGGCGCTGCTGAGTTAATCGTCCGTGGAGGACAACAAACATGCTTTACCCGATTGCGATTTCAACCGGCGACAACGATCACGCCTGGGGCGTAGAGGTACCGGATATTCCCGGCTGTTACTCCGCCGGCGACGACCTGGACGACGCCATGGCCATGGCCCGCGAAGCCATTGAAGGCCACTTCGAGATCCTCGCCGAAGACGGTGCACCGATTCCCAGTGCGCAAAAGGTCACTTTACATGCCGCCAACCCTCAATACGCAGGCTGCACCTGGGCCGTAGTGGACATTGATGTCACCAAATACCTGGGCAAGGCGCAGAAGCTCAACATCACGTTACCCTGCTATCTGCTGAACCGCATCGACGACTATGTGCTGCACCACCCGGAAGAAAAAAGCCGTTCGGGGTTTCTGGCGTCAGCGGCGCTGAAAGTGCTTCAGCAGGAACATTGATTAAGCCAATCCCTACAGAGGCTTCATCGCTCGCCTATCAGCATCGCAAGCACCTTACCCAGCCACAGGACACAGCAGAATGCTCCCGTGTGGACAAAAAACGTCGAGGCAGGTTCTTAAAAAAGTCGTGGGGTTAGTGCTGATAATCCCGCTACTGCTTCCACTGACGCCGATCCCTTTTGGCCTGGGACGCGTTGCATCGATAGCGGCCGTTGCCGGGTCCTTCTACGGTGCATGGTACGCAAGGCAACATGCCAGCCGAGGCCTGACAATCGGCGCGGCCATCATTGCTCTACTCAACCTAGGCTCAGCGGTCGCACTGTCAACGCCCTCAGTAATCTGGTTTGTCTTCCTGGTTTCCTGGGTCTATGGGTCAGGCAACTGGATTCACTGGCGTTTTTAGCCCGCGTAGAATTACATCGCAAGAAACGAGTTTTCCCCAAGGCACGCAAGACGGATACTGGCGCCATACAGAGTCACGGATTACGCCCATGCCATACGAATACACGCTCATGCCCTCCCCCGTTGGCCAACTCACCCTGGTGGCGCGCAACGGCAGACTCGGCGCCATCCTGTGGGAAAACGAGCGCGCCAACCGTGTGCGCCTGGGTGAATTGCGCGAGGCCAATGACAGCCCGGTGCTGCTGGAAACCGAGCGCCAGCTGAAGGAATATTTCGCCGGTACCCGCCACCAATTCGAGCTGGAGTTGGATTTCTCGGGCACCGACTTTCAGAAGCAGGTCTGGCAGGCGCTGCTAACGATTCCGTTCGGCGAAACCCGCAGCTACAGCCAGATCGCGCAGCAGATCGGCAAGCCGAAAGCCGTACGTGCGGTAGGTGCCGCCAATGGACGTAACCCGATTTCGATCATCGCGCCGTGCCATCGGGTGATCGGTGCATCAGGCGGGCTGACCGGGTTCGCCGGAGGGTTACAAGCCAAGCAGTATTTGCTGGCACTGGAAGGCACCGGCCAGGCGCAATTGGCTTTTTAAGGTCGCCGACGACAAAAACATTCCACGTTGCTCATCACGCAAAATGTAAAAAGAAATTTCAAAGACGCGCTGCGGTCCACTCTTTCATCACCCCCCTTCCAAAGGAAAAGCGGTCATGAAATTCTCTGCAGTCTCCCAGTCCCTGTCCCGTTGGGCAGGCAGCCCGCGTACGTTCTACGCGGCGATGGCGTTGATACTGGCGTGGAGCCTGAGCGGGCCATATTTCCACTACAACGACACCTGGCAGCTGATCATCAACACCTCAACCACCATCATCACTTTCCTGATGGTGTTCCTGATCCAGAACACGCAGAACCGCGACAACGACATTCTGCATATCAAGATCGATGAACTGCTGCGCGTTTCCAAGGATGCGCAGAATGCGGTGTTGAGCCTGGATGGGCTGGACCGTAAAGAACTGGAGAAACTGCGCAAGGAATACCGCAGCATCGGCGCGACGGGCAACGTCAGTCTCAACAGCAGTTGCGGCGAGCACGTCGACGATGCGGCGCCGATCAAAACCGATTTGAACCAGGCATGAAAAAACGGCGGTTGGAGAAGCTCCAACCGCCGTTTTTCAGTTCAGGTGACAGACTCAACCGTCGCCTTGATGACCCTTGCCGTAAGTCGAGGCCAATGCGCGGGCTTTCTGCAGACGCTCCTCCAACTTAGGCAACGTCTCATCCACCAGGGCCTTTATTTCCGGCACATCCGACGCTGCACCTTCCTTTTTGAACAGGGCGATAGCGTCTTCGTTTTCCTTCACCTGTTGCGCTGTGTAGGCGGCGTCAAAGGAGTCGCCGTCCTTGAGTTCGGGCATCAGGGTTTCGGCTTTATCGACGATCTTCTCGCGCGGCGCCACCGGCAGGTCGAGCTTCTTGGCAATGGCTGCCAAATGCTGGTTGGCCAGGGTGCGCTCGTTGATCACCTCGATGGTGTAGTCCTTGATTTCCTGGGACGAGGTTTTGGCGTGGGCCATGCGACTGGTTTCGATATCAGCCATCCCTTTGGCCGAAGCCTGCTCGATGAATTCAGCAGGTGACTGGGCGAAAGCATTGCTGGCGCCGAGGCCCAGCAGCATCGCGAAACTGGCGGTGCGTAACCGGATAGCCATGCGGCTCATGATGGGTTCCTCCAGGGTAAAAATAAGTGCGGGGGAACACACCCCGCCCTGGATTCGAATTTTATGCGCGGCAAAGGTTTAGAAAAAACTCGCCAGTGCGACGAACGGTCGTCCTCAGTTCAGGTGGGTTTGCTGCCGAACAGGCCTGGCAACGCGTGCGCCAAGGCATTGACGGCGAAACCGATGAACATCACACCGCAGAGCCGGGTGATGAGGATTTCGTGCCGCTGATACACCGTGCGCACCCGCTGGGCGCCGACCACGCCGATCAGGATCGCGTAGGCCAGCACGCCGCCGATGAAGCTCAGGAAGATCAGCGAAGGCAGCATCGACCAGGTCAGCAACTCGGCACGGCTGGACAGCAACGCCGTAAACGTCGCCACAGCCACCGGGTATGCCTTGGGGTTGGTCAGGCCGAACAAAATGCCATGCCAGAACGGATGCCGTGCCGCGCCCTGAGGTGTATCGCCGCTGCGACGCTGAGTGCGAATCGCACGCCAGCCGAGCCAGAACAGGTACAAGCCGCTGAGCACGCCGAGCACATCAAACGCACTGCTGCCCACTTCCCGCGCGCCAACGATGGCGATCAATGCCGTCGAGCACCACACCACATCCCCCAGCAAATGCCCGCACAGGAACCCTGCACCCGCACGCCGGCCACGGGCGGCGCCGATGCCGAACACAGCCAACAAGCCGGGGCCAGGCGTAATACCGTAGATAAAACCTGAAGCAAGGACGGCGAGCAGCAAGGATGGGGTCATGGGCGCGACTCAGACAGAGCGTTATAGAGGTGCTGGGATTCTGCACGTTCCAAGGCTTCGGGTAAAACTTCATTCCGGCATAGGGCTTGGTGCGACACGCTTGCAGCCGCGAGGCCAGGTCACCGACATGAGCTTCGAGTTTGTGGCCATCAGGATCGAGAAAATAGAACGACGCCCCTTCGCTGCGGTTGTCACGCCACTCCTGCACATCACCTGCTCGCAGGCGTGCGACCAACGCGGTGAAATCAGCCGCCGCGACGGTAAACGCATAATGGGTGTAATCGGCCGCTGGCTTGGCGTCGCGCAGTGGATCGAGTGACAGACACAGCCATAGACCCGGCAGCGAGAGGTACGCGCCGGTGTCCCATGTGGCATCCAGCTGAAGTTGCAGCAACTCATGATAGAAGCGGACGCTGCGGTCCAAGTCGGTGACAGCCAGGGTCAGGTGGTTGAAGCCGCAAAGCATGGAAATATCCTTTTCACGTTCAGAACGCGCGCGCCCTCACGAACGGGGCAAATCATGGTGGCGGTGACGATGTAGTATGTTGCACTTGGAACACGCAAGAGGGTTATGCCTCGATGGCCCTACATCGTTCCGTAACGTATCCGAGAGAGACGATTACAAGTCATGCGGATTTTCCATACGCGGCGCCAGCCACCCGCATCCTCGTAGCGGATGTTCAATCACATAAGCCCCCCTGCACCCGCCCAATCAACCACTGCAAACCCGCATCCCCGCCCCGCCTTGCGTGCCATGCCAGCTCAAACGCAAAAGACGGAATATGAAACGGCGGCGGTACGGCCAGCAAGTGCGCGTGATCAATATTCAGCAAGCCACGCGACGACACGGTAAGAATCAGGTCGGTGCCTTGAATCAGCTGCGGCGCCACACCCCAGTGCGGCAGGCTGATCGCCACGTGCCGACGCTGACGAATCGCCGTCAGCGCCCGTTCGATTTCCGGCGTGCCACTGCCGCGCATTTCCAGCAATACATGGGGACGTGACAGGTAGGTGGGTAGATCCAGTGTGCCGCTCGCCGGAAGGCTGTTGCGGTCTACCAGGCAGGTGTAGTGCTCTTCGAACAACGGCGTAGTACGCAATTCGGCAGGCATGTCGGGGAAAACACCGGCAGCCAGGTCGAGGTCGCCATTGAGCACGCCCTCCACCATGCCTTCACGGCTGGCCTGGATAATCTGCAGGTCGATACCCGGCGCTTCACGGCGCAACGTACGCACCAGGTCAGGTAGGAAAATCGCCGCACTGTAGTCAGACATCGCCAGACGAAACCGGCGTTTGGCCGACGCCGGGTCGAAGCGATTGGGCGCCAGCAAGGCCTGTACCTGGGCCAGGGCTTCAGCCAGTGGCGTGGCCAGCTCCAGCGCGCGAGCGGTTGGCACCAGCCTGCCGCCCTGACGCACCAGCAGCGGATCACCGAGCAGATCACGCAAGCGCGCCAGCGCATGACTGACCGCCGGTTGACTGAGGTGCAAACGCTCGGCGGCGCGGGTGACCTGTTGCTCGCTGAGCAAGGCGTCAAGAATCACCAGCAAGTTGAGGTCGATGCGGCGCAGATCATTCATCAGCTGCATGCTCGGCATAAGAACTTGGAATTTAAATTTGCGTGACGAATAGCCTAGAGTCCAGCAAAACCTTTGGGAGATTCAAAAATGACCACGTTGCATTGGTTGGGATTATTGGCACTGGCGGTCGTCGCCGGAGCGGTGGTGCCGTTCCAGAGTGCGATCAACGCCAACCTCGGGCGCGGGCTGGGTCACCCGCTGTGGGCCACGCTGGCGTCATTGCTGGTGAGCATCCTCGTGTTGCTGCCGGTGATGATGGCGCTGCGCTTGCCGTTGCCAAGCCTGGCGTTTATCAGCAAGGCGCCGCTGTGGATGTGGGCGGGCGGCGCGTTTGGCGTGTGCTTTATTTCCCTGGCGTTGATACTGCTGCCCAAACTCGGCGCGTCGGGCTTTATCGCCTTGGCCATGGCCGGGCAGATTCTGGCCTCGCTGGCACTTGATCATTTTGGCCTGTTCGGCCTGGTGGAGCGTCAACTGACAACGCCCCGGATTCTTGGCGCGTTGTTGTTGATCGGGGGCGTAGCGTTGATTCAGTTCAGCGCCACGCCCGCCCGCGCCTTGGCGACCGCTGGCTGATCAGCCCTTATCGAGGGTGCGCAGCTTTTGTGGCAGGCCCCACAACAACAGCGCCGCGGCCAACAGCGCACATACGCCGATCACATAGAGCGCCGGGGTGGTGCTGCCGGTCAGGTCCTTGATCCGCCCTACCATCACCGGGCTGACGATGCCACCGAACTGCCCGAGGGTGTTGATCACCGCAATACCGCCCGCCGCGCCTGCCCCGGCACCGGCCAGCAACTTGGGAGGCAGGGTCCAGAAGGTCGGGATCGAGGCGATGATGCCCGCGCCCAACATGCCCAGGGCAATGATCAGGAAGGTGGTGTGGTCAGCAAAAATGCCCGCACAGAAGAAGCCCACCGCCCCCAGCACGACCAGGCCGCAGACGAACTTGCGCCGCTCGCCGGTGGCATCCGACAGTCGCCCGATCACCACCATACTGATGGCACCGCACACATAAGGAATCGCCGTGAGCAGTCCGATCATCACCGGGCTCTGGGTGCCGGCGCTGCGGATCAGTTGCGGGGCCCAGAAGTTGAGGCCGTAGGACGCCACCTGAATCAGGAAGTAGATAAACCCAAGCATCAGGAACCCAGGGATGCGGATCGCCGACAGCAGCGAGCCTCCATGCGGGTTCGGCTCATGCTTGGCGATACGGCTGGCCAGCAAGGCCTTCTCCGCCGGCGTCAGCCAATGGGCGTCTTCGATACGGTCCTTCAGCAATGTCAGCACCAGAAACCCGAGGCCGATGCACGGCAAGCCACCGAGCAGGAACAGCCAATGCCAGCCGCGCATCTGGAAGACGCCGTCGAGGTGCTCCAGCACCAGGCCGGAGAACGGCGCGCCCACCAGGCCCGCAAATGCCGACGCCAGGAACAGCATCGAGGTGATACGCCCCCGGAAGTGCTGCGGGAACCACAACGTCAGGTAGTACAGCACGCCGGGCGCAAAACCCGCCTCCATCGCACCGATGATGAAGCGCAGGCCATAGAACTGCCATTCGGCGGTGACAAACACCATCGCCGCCGTCGCCAGGCCCCACGACATCATGATGCGCGCAATCCAGCGCCGGGCACCGACCTTGTACAGCATCATGTTGCTCGGCACTTCGAAGATCACATAACCCACCACGAACAACCCCGCGCCCAAGCCATAGGCGGTGTCGCTCAGGCTCAGGTCCGCCTGCAGCTGGAACTTGGCGAAGCTGATATTGATACGGTCAAAAAACGCGAACAGGTAGCACACCATGATCAGCGGCATCAGGCGCCAGGCGACCTTGCTGACCAGGGCTTTTTCGGCATCGATTTCAGCGGCCGGGCGCACGCCGGCCTCCAACGTATTAGTGCTCATGCTTTCTCTCCAGCGGGCTGCTCATTGGCGCCCGATTGTTTTTGTTGTCTGGTGCTGTGTTACAGCGCGGCGATGTAGGCCGGGGGGGCATGCAGGTCGCAATTACGTCCGGCCTTGGCCACCTGGCCGGGCAGTTCGTGGCCCAACAGGGCCGGCAAGCGACGGGACATGTGCAGCAGGTGCGGCAGGTCGATACCGGTGTAAATCCCGACCTCCTCGCACAGGTTGACCAAATCTTCAGTGCAGATGTTGCCCGACGCCCCCGGCGCAAACGGGCAACCGCCCAACCCACCGAGCGCTGCGTCAAAACGACGGGCGCCGGCCTCATAAGCCGCCAGCACGTTGCACAGACCCAGGCCACGAGTGTTGTGGAAATGCAGGGTCAGATCGCGGGCGGACACGCGCTGCAACACGCGCTTGACCAGGCGCTCGACCTGTCGCGGGTTGGCCATGCCGGTGGTGTCGGCCAGGCTGATGCCGGTGATTCCAAGCGCTTGGTACGCCTCGACAATCTGCAGCACGCGGTCTTCATCGATCTTGCCCTCGAACGGGCAACCGAAGGTGGTGGCGATACTGCCGTTGAGCCTTACCGGGTGGTCGGCGGCAAAGCGTGTGATATCGCCAAACGCCGCCAACGACGCCTCGCAGCGCATGCGCATATTGGCCAGGTTGTGGGTCTGGCTGGCGGACATCACCAGGTTCAACTCATCGGCGCGGGACTCGATGGCACGCTGGGCGCCCTTGAGGTTGGGGATCAGCGCCACATAGATCACACCCGGCTTGCGCTCGATGCCCTGGAACACTTGCTCGCCATCGCGCAATGCCGGGATGGCCTTGGGCGAGACGAACGAGCCTGCTTCGATCCGCGAGAAACCGGCCAGGGAAAGCTGGTCGATCAACGCGATCTTGTCCTGCGTTTCGACCCAGGTCGGCTCGATTTGCAGGCCATCGCGCGGGGACACTTCCTGCACGATCAACGGGTCTGAATAGTCTGTGATCATTGCACCACTCCCGAGGTTTTCAGGCGTTGGATATCCGCGCCGGCCAGGCCCAGGCTGCCGAGAATTTCGTCGGTGTGTTGCCCCAGGGACGGACCCTGCCAGTTCACGCCGCCGGGGGTTTCCGAGAGTTTGGGCACGATGCCGGGCATCTTCACCGACACACCGCCCGGCAGCTCGGCATTGAGCAACATGTCACGCGCCTGGTAGTGCGGGTCGCTGACGATATCGGCCACGGAGTAGATACGCCCGGCGGGCACTTCAGCCGCTTCCAGGGCGCTAAGCACCTGCTCGATGGGCAGGCTGCTGGTCCAGTGCGTAATCGCAGCGTCGAGCAACCCGCTCTTGGCGGCGCGGCCATCGTTATGGGCAAACTCGGGGGCTTCGGCCAGGTCGGCGCGACCAATGGTGGTCATCAGGCGCTTGTAGATCGGGTCGCTGTTGCCGGCGATCACCACATAGGCGCCGTCGGCCGTCAGGTAGGTATTGGAGGGCGCAATGCCAGGCAAGGCGCCGCCGCTGCGTTCACGCACATGGCCGAGCATGTCGTATTCCGGCACCAGGCTTTCCATCAGGTTGAACACGCTTTCGGCCAACGACACATCGACAATCTGCCCGTCGCCCTGCCCCGTCTTGACCCGCAGCAGCGACATCAGTGCGCCGATCACGCCGTGCAGCGACGCCAGGGAATCCCCCAGGCTCACGCCGACCCGCGCCGGCGGCGAGTCCGGGTTGCCGGTGGTGTAGCGGATGCCGCCCATCGCCTCGCCGATGGCACCGAAGCCGGGGCGGTCGCGATACGGGCCGGTCTGACCGTAGCCCGAGATGCGCACCAGCGTCAGCTTGGGGTTGAGGGCGTGCAACACGTCCCAGCCGAGGCCGAGTTTTTCCAGGCCGCCGGGGCGCAGGTTTTCGATCAGTACGTCGGCGTCACCGAGCAATTGCTTGATCAGGTCCAGGCCTTCCGGCGACTTGAGGTCCAGCGCCAAGGACTTCTTGTTACGCGATTGCAGGTACCACCACAGTGACGTGCCTTCGTGCAGCTTTCGCCATTTGCGAAGTGGGTCGCCCTGCCCCATGGCTTCGATCTTGATCACCTCGGCGCCAAACTCGGCCATCAGCCGGGCGGCGAACGGCGCGGCAATCAGGGTGCCGATCTCGATCACCTTGATACCGCTCAGGGGAGCCGTCATGGGGTGTACCTCTTGTTTTTGGAATGTGCTGCCAAGACTAGAGGGGCGGCGCAGGAGAAATCCAACCGTCAGTTGGCAAGGAGCGTTCGCTAAACGCGAACACTCAAATAATCGAACAGTAACCGGCTCACGGGTGACAACTGCGCCTCGTCGCGCACCACCAGAATCAGGCTGCGATCCGACCAGTCATCCGTCAGCGGCACGGCATGCAAACCCAGTGCGCGGCCGAACAACTCATAGGCCTTCTGCGGCAGGACACCGATGCCCATATTCGCCTGGACCATCCGGCACATCGCATCAAACCCGGGCACATGAATGCGCAGGCGCAGCATCTTGCCCGCTTCGCGCGCAGCGGCGTGGGTGCGCATATTGATGGAACTGGCGGCGTGCAGGCCGACGTAATCGCTGTCGAGGGTTTCGGCGAAGGCCAGGCTTTCGCGGGCGGCCAACGAATGATCCTTCGGCATCAACACCACCAGTTTGTCGTGGCGATAAGTCACGCTGGGCAGGCCTTTGGTGTCGGTGTCGCTGGAGCAGATCCCCAGGTCCGCCACGCCATCCAGCACGCCTTGCACAACACCATTGCTGGGACGCTCTTCGAGGTCGGTTTTCACTTCGGGGTGCGATTCAGAAAAGCCCCGTAGGTCTTCCGGAAGGAACTGAATGATCGCCGACAGATTGGCCAGCATCCGCACATAACCGCGCACGCCGTGACTATGCTCGCCCAGTTCCAGGCCCATCTTCTCGACGTTGAACAGCATCTGTCGCGCATGGTGCAACAGGGTTTCGCCAGCCGCCGTCAAGTCCATGCCATTGGCACGCCGCACGAACAGACTGACGCCCAGCACCTGCTCCAACTCCATTAAGCGCTTGCTGGCAGCCGACACGGCAATGGCTTCACGGTTGGCGGCACGGGTCAGCGTGCCTTCCTCAAACACCGCAACGAACAGCTGCAATGTGATCAGGTCCAGCCGACGTACCAGGCTCTTGTGCAGCATCAGCGACGCTCGCTGGCCAGCCGATTGATCTCGGCCTGTTCCACCACCGGCTGCGGCGCGCCATGACTGGCCGCCTGCAACATGGCCCGCCCCACCGTCTCGGTACTCACCACCCAACCCGGTTTCAGCCGACGCGCCAACGACAGCAACGGCCCGAGCACGGAATAGAACGACTGGTACAACGGCGTCTTCGACCGCACGCCATGCAACGGCTGGATCACCCCCGGCCGAAACAGATACACCGCCTTGAACGGCAGGCGCAGCAAGGCGTTCTCGGTCTTGCCCTTGACCCGCGCCCACATCGACTTGCCCGCCTCGGAACTGTCGGTCCCGGCGCCGGACACGTAGATAAAGGTCATCTGCGGATTGAGCCGCGCCAGCGTGCTGGCGGCGACCAGTGTCAGGTCATAGGTGAGGTGGATGTATTTGGTTTCATTCATCCCCGCCGATGAGACACCGAGGCAGAAGAAGCACGCATCAAACCCTTGCAACAGGTTCTCCAGGGGCTGGAAATCCAGCATGTCACCGTGCAACACCTGGTGCAGCTTGCCGTGCTCCTGGGTCAAGGCCGTGCGGCCGACGGCGACGACTTCCTGAACGTCAGCGGCCAACAGGCACTCGCGCAGGACACCCTGGCCGACCATGCCGGTGGCGCCGAATAACAGAACTCTCATGGGTTGGTTCCTTGGTTACAAACGATTAGCCGCACGTTAGAGACAAACACACTATCAGCTTGTAGTTTACCGCTGAAAAAGGAAAAGCCTGCCCTTGAACAATACCACCACCCTCGCCCTGGCCTGCTGCGCCGCCTTCCTCGCCCAAGTCGGCATCAGCAGCTACCTGCCCGCCGTCCCCGCCATCGCCCGCGCCCTCTCGGCGGCTGAAGACCACGTCGCGCTAGCCCTGGCGATCTACCTGGTCGGCATGGCGTTGCCGATGTTGCTGTGGGGCAGCCTGGGCGAGCGTTTTGGGCGTAAGCCTGTGCTGTTGGCGGCGCTTGCCGTGTACGCGTTGGCGAGTGCGGCGATCCCCTCGGCATTCAACGTTGAAGCCTTCCTGTCATTGCGGCTGATTCAAGGGTTGGGCGCGGGCGGTGTTTCGGTGATGGCGCGGGTGTTGGTGCGTGACAGCTTCAGCGGTGCATTGCTGGCAAAAGGGTTGTCGTGGCTGGGCATGACGTTCGTGATCGCTTTGGGCATCGGTCAATTCGTTGGGTCGTTGTTGCAGGTGATCTTCGGCTGGGAGGCGATCTTCTACGGGTTGGCGATTGGCGCGGTCATGTTGATGCTGGTGTTGCAGCGAGTGATGTTCCCGGCACGGGTGAAAGCCGACGCTTGTGCATCCGCCTGGCGCATTTACGCCACGATCGTGCGGCATCCGCCGTTTCTGCATGCAGCCTTGGCCGGTGGCCTGGGTTATGGGGTGATCATCGCCTTCAACACCTGCGCACCGTTGATTCTGCAAGGGCGTTTCGAGTGGAGCGCGGCGCAATATGGCTGGCTGGGTTGGCCAATCAGCGCGGCGTATCTGGCGGGGGCATTGATGGTCAACCGCTTCGTGGCTCGCACGGGGCGGCTGAAGATGATGGGCTGGGGCGTGGCCCTGGTGCTGACGGGGACGGCCGTGATGCTGCTGGGCAGTGTGTTTGCTGGCGGGCTCGCCATCCTGCTGTGGCTACCGTATTGCGTGGCCGTGCTGGGGCAGTCGATGAGTTACCCGATCAGTTTATCCGTGGCCAACGATGAATCGCCGGTGAACGGCTCCTATGCCATGGCCTTGAGCGGCTTTATGCATCAGTTGATGGCCGCATTGATCGGCGGCATGGCGAGCCTGCTGGTGAGTCCGCAGGCGTGGCCGTTAGCAGCTTTATGTGTGGCGTTGGCAGGCGCCGCATCAATGTGCGTCGCCCGCTGCCGGTCGGATCAAAACGCGCTGCGAAAGATCTCCTCGATCTGACGCTGATCCGCCCGCCGTGGGTTGGTCAGGCCACACGCATCTTTGAGCGCATTGGTCGCCAGCAAGGGAATGTCCTGCAACTTGGCGCCCAGCTCCCGCAATCCGGCGGGAATTTCAACGTCATGGGCCAGGCTGCGAATGGCGGCGATGGCGGCTTGGGCGCCCTCTTCGTCGGTGACGCCCTTGATGTCGGCACCCAACGCAAGGCCCACGTCGCTCAGGCGTTTGGCGCTGACGCTGGCGTTGAAGCTTTGCACATGGGGCAGCAACACCGCGTTGCACACGCCGTGCGGCAGGTCGTAGAAACCGCCCAACTGGTGGGCCATGGCGTGCACGAAACCCAGCGACGCATTGTTGAAGGCCATGCCGGCAAGGAACTGCGCATACGCCATGTTTTCCCGCGCGACCTTGTCGCTGCCGTCGCGTACCGCGAGGCGCAGGTTGGCGCTGATCAGTTCAATGGCCTTGATGGCGCAGGCGTCGGTGATCGGTGTGGCGGCGGTGGACACGTAGGCTTCGATGGCATGGGTCAGTGCATCCATGCCGGTGGCGGCGGTGAGGCCCTTGGGCATGCCGACCATCAAGCTTGGGTCGTTGACCGACAGCAACGGCGTGACGTTGCGGTCGACGATGGCCATTTTCACGTGGCGGGTTTCGTCGGTGATGATGCAGAAGCGGGTCATCTCACTGGCGGTGCCGGCGGTGGTGTTGATGGCCACCAGTGGCAGCTGTGGCTTGCTGGACAGGTCGACGCCTTCGTAGTCGCCGATATGCCCGCCGTTGGTAGCGCACAGGGCGATGCCCTTGGCGCAGTCATGGGGCGAGCCGCCGCCCAGGGAGACCACAAAATCGCACTCGCTCTGTTGCAACAACGCCAGGCCTTTTTCGACGTTGTCCACATTGGGGTTGGGCTTGGCGCCGTCATAGATCACCGAGTCGATGTCCTGCATCGCCAGTTTCTCGGCGATCATGCTGGCCACACCGGCCTTGGCCAGGCCCGCGTCGGTGACGATCAACGCTTTGCGAAAGCCATAGTTGCGGATGGCGATCATGGCTTCGTCGAGGCAGTCGGTGCCCATGATGTTAACGGCGGGGATGAAGAAGGTGCTGCTCATGGCGAATCCTCGGATGACGTTTATGCCTACAGCATCCACCTCACTTGCCTGCGGCATCTTGATCAGGATCAACGCCAACCCGTGATAAAGTCACCGTCCAGCCGATTTCGAGTAGACCCGCCGCAATGAAGGATTTCCAGGATATTGACGCCCACCTTGAAGACTGGAGCGCACTGCGCGCGACCCTCGACTTCAGCGGGATTCTGATCGGCAACGGCGCAAGCCGCACGATTTGGGAAGACTTCGCCTACGACTCGCTGTTCGAAAACGCCCGCACCGTCGAAGAGAAACCCCTGAGCCAATCCGAACTCAGCGTGTTCGACGCCCTGCAGACCCGCAGTTTCGAGCAGGCCCTGGGCGCGTTGAAGACCACCAGCCGGGTCAACAAGGCTTTAGCAGTCAGCTCGGCAGCACCGCGCAATCGCTACTACGCGATCAAGGAAGCGTTGATCAACACTATCCACACCGTGCATATCCCATGGCGCCTGGTGCAACCGTCGACGCTGGCGACGATCAACAGCGAGCTGGCGAACTACCCCACGGTGTTTACCACCAATTACGACCTGCTGAACTACTGGGCGATCCTGCATGCCCCCGGCATCGACGACTTATTCCGCAGCGCCGACGCCAGCTTCGATCTGCGCAATACCCGTACCGACACCACGCGCATTTTGTACTTGCACGGGGGCCTGCACCTGGTGCGCAACCTGGATGGCACCGCGCGCAAATTGCCGACCACCGACAGTACCTTGCTCAGTAGTTTTGCGATCAATAACACCCTCAAGACCCTGGATGACGTGCCGCTGTTTGTCAGCGAGGGCAAGGTGGAAGAGAAGCTCAAGACCATCCGCAGTTCGGATTACCTGTCGTTCTGTTATGAGCAGTTGCTGAGTCATGAAGGTGCGCTGTGCGTCTTCGGCCATGATTTGGGGGCGCAGGACAAGCATCTGGTGGACGCGATTCGCCAGGCCAACGTGACGACGCTGGCGATCTCGGTGTCGGGGCGCAGTGACGGGTTTATTCGACAGCAGAAGCGGCGGTATTCGGAGTTGTTTGATGGCTCTGGGGTGGAGCTGAAATTTTTTGCGGGGCGGACGCATCCATTGGGCAATCCAGCACTGTCAGTCCCCGTCGAACGCTGATCAACAGTGTGGGAGCGGGCTTGCTCGCTCCCACATTGGACTGCATTTCAACCCGGCATCGTGGTCAGTCTTCGGTACTGTGCACCACGACCAGCAACTGCGCCTGCACCGGCCCCACCGAGCGCAACCGATGAGGCTTCTGCGCATTGAAGTGCAGCGCGTCGCCACGCTCGAGGATCACCCGTTCGCTCATGAAATCCACCTCCACCTGGCCTTCATGCACGAACAGAAACTCTTCCCCCACGTGCTCCTTGAAGGTCTTGTCGGTGAACTCCGCCGGCGGGTAGATGATAAACGGCAGCAGGCTGCGCTCGCTGACCTGATGGGCCAGCACGGCGTAACCCGGTGAGGTGTCCGGACGCTCATGGCTGCGCACCAGGCTGTAGCTGTCGAGGCTCACGCTGTCTTCGCTGAACAGCTCTTCGACCTTCACGTTCAACGCCTTGGCCAGTTTCAACGCGGCGGCAATCGACGGCGTGTTGAGCCCGCGCTCTACCTTGGACAGGTAGCTCTTGGTCATGCCGGACTTTTCAGCCAGCGTTTCCAAGGTCACGCCAAGTTTTTTTCTCAATAATTTCAAACGGATAGACATGCGCTGCGATTAATCCATGCAGTAAGCGATGAGCTGTGCTTGCCAATGACACAATGTGTCATATAGCATCTTTAGTGTCATCTGCGTTCACCCAACGACCTTGCGAGCAGCGGGAGACAGCAAACCAAGACGTCCATTGAACCCCCCAAAGGACACCGATATGGCCAAGACATTAGCACTCCCGAAAGACCAGCTGGTCAAGCAAGCGCTGATCCAGATGCAAAACACCCTCGCGGATAATACGTGGACCGACCGGCAAAAGCTGGCGCTGACGTGTCGCATCCTGTTCGAGAACGGCCACGACTCCGGCTTGGCCGGGCAGATCACCGCGCGCGGGCCGCAACCGGGCACCTATTACACTCAGCCACTGGGTTTGGGGTTTGATGAGATCACCGCCAGCAACCTGCTGTTGGTGAATGAAGACCTTGAAGTCCTGGAGGGCCATGGCATCCCCAACCCGGCCAACCGTTTCCACAGTTGGGTGTACCGTGGCCGGCCGGATGTGAAGTGCATCATCCACACGCACCCCACACACATCGCCGCGCTGTCGATGCTGGAAGTACCGCTGCAGGTGTCGCACATGGACCTCTGCCCGCTCTATGAAGACTGCGCATTTCTGGAGGCCTGGCCGGGTGTACCGGTGGGCAATGAAGAAGGCGAAATCATCACCACGGCACTGGGTGACAAGCGCGCGATCCTGCTCTCGCACCACGGCCAGTTGTCCACCGGGACGAGCATCGAGGAAGCCTGCGTGATCGCGCAATTGATCGAGCGCGCAGCCAAGTTGCAGTTGCTGGCGATGGCGGCCGGCACCATCAAGCCGATCCTGCCGGAGCTGGGGCGCGAGGCCCATGACTGGATCTCCCGGCCCAAGCGCCATGGCGCCGCATTCAATTACTACGCCCGGCAGAACCTGCGCCAACACGCCGATTGCCTGAACTGATTGCCTTTTTTTACCCGGAGACCGTCCATGTCCAGCCCCACCCTTCACGGCATCATCGGCTACACCATCACGCCGTTCAGCGCCGACGGCCAGCACATTGACCTCAACGCCCTGGGCCGTTCCATCGATCGCCTGATCGCCAGCGGCGTACACGCTATCGCCCCCTTGGGCAGCACCGGCGAGGGTGCCTATTTGAGCGACGCCGAGTGGGATGAAGTCAGCGCCTACAGCCTGGCGAAAATCGCTCGGCGCGTACCGACCATCGTCAGCGTCTCGGACCTGACCACCGCCAAAGCCGTGCGTCGCGCCCGCTACGCCGAAGCCAATGGCGCCGATGTGGTGATGGTGCTGCCGGCGTCGTACTGGAAACTCAGCGAAGCGGAAATCCTCGCCCACTACGCCGCGATTGGCGACAGCATTGGCGTGCCGATCATGCTCTACAACAACCCGGCCACCAGTGGCACCGACATGTCGGTGGACTTGATCCTGCGCATCGTCAAGCAGGTCGCCAACGTGAGCATGGTCAAGGAAAGCACCGGGGATATTCAGCGCATGCACCAATTGCATCGCCAGAGCGATGTACCGTTCTACAACGGTTGCAACCCGCTGGCGCTGGAGGCCTTCGCAGCAGGTGCCAAGGGCTGGTGCACGGCCGCGCCGAACCTGATCCCGCAGATGAATCTGGATTTGTATGCGGCAGTGTTGGCCAATGACCTGGGCAAGGCGCGCGAACTGTTTTATGCGCAGTTGCCCTTGCTGGAGTTCATCCTCAAGGGCGGGTTGCCAGCGACGATCAAGGCCGGGCTGCGCTTGACCGGGTTGGAGGTGGGTGACCCACGTTTGCCGGTGTTCCCATTGGGCGAGGCCGGAGTCGAACAGCTGAAAACCTTGCTGCGCTAAAGCCGCGAGCCAATGTGGGAGGGAGCAAGCCCCCCCTTCCACATTTTAAATCGAGCACATCCTATAAATAGAGACAAATGATAATGATTCTCGATAGAATCCGCGACTTTTCCACGTCGTGCTTCGTCAAGAAGGATATCCATGTCTCGTCCCAAGCCCGACCCGTTGTCGGCCGATGCCTTTCGAGGGTTTTATACAGACATCCTGTATTTCCTGCGCAAACGCACGGACAACGCCAGCGACGCGGCGGACATGACCCAGGATGTCTTTACTCAGTGGCTGGACTACCGCGACCGGGCCAAGGTCGAGCAGCCACGGGCGTTCCTGTTCCAGATGGCGCGCAACCTGCTGCGTGATCACTGGCGCAAACAGAAGGTACGGCAGACCGCCCATCACGATCAGGCCGACAGGGACGTGGAGCCTGCCACCGACGAGCAAAACGAGCCCATGGTCGCCGCGCAACGCTTGCAACGCCTGGAACAGTTGAAAGAAGTCCTCGCCGAACTCTCGCCCCGCAGGCGAGAAGCCCTTATGCTGCACCGCTTCGAAGGCCTGAGCCAAACGCAGATCGCCGAGCGCATGGGCATTTCGACCAGCATGGTGGAAAAGCACATCGCGTTTGCCCTGCTGCACTGCAAGCGACGCCTTCAACCCGAACCCGGCACGGAGCAGCCAGAATGAACCGCCTGAGCGACACCGACGCCCTGGACATCGAAGCGAGCGACTCCATCGATGCCCAAGCCGCCAGCTGGTTTGCCCGCAACCGCAATGACACGGGGCGTGCCGACCGCAAAGCCTTCGCCGCCTGGCAAGCCGAGCCCGCCCATGCCCGCGCCTATGCCGAATTCGAGCAGCTGTGGGCAGACCTGGCCCAGTTGCAGCAACTGAACAAACCGGTGGCGCTGGGCAAGCGCAAACCGTCGGTCTGGCGCCCCGCCGTGGCCGTGGCCGCCGCCTTGCTGTGCGCGGTGTTGGCCACCCCTATCGGCGCGCCCCGCGAGCTGTATCACACTCACGTCGCGGGCCACGCCAAAGGCATGCGCACGCTGGAACTGCCCGATGGCAGCACCTTGTATGTGAATGCCAATACCCGCGTGCGGGTGGATTTCACGGCGTACCAGCGCATCGTGCACCTGGAAAAGGGCCAGGTGTACATCGACGTGGCCGCCGATAAGGAACGGCCACTCTTCGTGCAGGCGGGCGAAGCCAATGTGCGCGTGGTGGGCACCGGCTTCGATGTGCGGCGCAGCCAGCAGCAACTGGTGGTCAGCGTCGCCCATGGCCAGGTCGCCTTCGCGCCTGACGCGAAAAGCCCCGTCAGCCTGCTGGGTGCACAGCAACGCGCCCTCTACAGCTACGCCAAAGGCACGTTGCAACAGCAAACCCTCCCCGCAGAGGAAGTCGCTGACTGGCGCAGCGGGCACTTGTCGTTTCGCAACCGCGAACTGGCTAGCCTGATCGATGAGTTGAGCCTGTATCGCCCCCAGGCACCGCTGCAGGTGAGTAACGCCGTGGCGCACCTGAAGGTGTCGGGCAATCTGGATGTAAACGACCCCGACGCCCTGCTCAATGCCCTGCCCGCGCTGCTACCGGTAAAAACCGTGGCGTCGGCCGATGGCATCGTACGCATCGAACCGAGCAAATAATCCCTAAAGACACGTACTTGAGAATATTTTGCATTCGCAGGTGTGGATTTTTTCACCTGCCCCGTCTTCCTCCGGTCTGCACCTGATACGCACATCTTTTTGGCCATTTGGCCGCACCGGGGGATTTCATGTTTCGCGCGCCTTGCCACGCTTCGCTTCTGCTTCTTCGACCGACCCTCATCGCCACCTGCCTGGCGTTCAGCCTCAGTGCCCAGGCCGAGACATTCCAACTACCCGCCCAGGCGCTGGCCACGTCCCTGAGCCAAGTGGCGCAGCAGGCACAGATCCAGCTGCTGTTCGATGAAGCGCTGCTCAAGAACGTGCAAGCGCCGGCGCTCAACGGTGATTTCACGCCGGAAGTGGCGATTCGTACCCTGCTGAAAAACGGCGAGTTCACCCTGATCAAGATCGGCAGCACCTACGTGGTACGGCCCGAAGAGGCGAAAACCACCCAGAGCGGCGCGATCCAGCTGGATGCCCTGAGCGTGATCGGCACCGGTAACGAGGTCGACTCCAGCACCGTCGGCCGCTCCACCCTGAGCCAGGCGGATATCGACCGCTACCAGCCCGATAACATTCCTTCGCTGTTGCAGACCCTGCCCGGCGTGTTCATGGGCGGCTCGCCCAAGCCCGGCGGACAGACCATCAACATTCGCGGCATGGCCGAGGCCGAAGACGTGCCGATGACCGTGGACGGTGCGGCCAAGAGCGGCTTCGAGCGCTACCAGCAAGGCACGGTGTTCATCGAGCCCGAATTGATCAAAAGCATTGAGGTGGAGAAAGGCCCCTACTCACCGTTCACCGGTAATGGCGGTTTCGGCGGCACGGTGAACATGACCACCAAAGATGCCGCAGACCTGCTCAAGGATGGGCGTAATGTCGGTGCGATGACCAAATACACCTACTCCAGCAACACCCACGAGCAGGTCTACAGCGGCGCCGTCTATGGCCGCACCGAGGACGGGCGCATGGATGGCCTGGTGTACCTGACCAAGCGCGATGGCGACGACCTCAAACTCGCCGCCACACCGCCCGACCCTCGCAATAGTTACCCGATCAACCCCAAGCGCCTGCCCAACAGCTCGCAGGATGTGGAGGGTAAATTGTTCAAATTCAACGCGCACTTCACCGATGAGCACAGCATGGGGTTGTCTTACTCGCGCGCCCTGAGCGAACGGATGACACCGTTTTCGGCCAAATCCTACCCCTCACCGCCGACGCAAGCGGCCATCAATCTGTATGGCTATGAAAACGCCGTGAAACGCTTTCTGGCGAACCGCGAGACCGTGGACACCACCTGGTCAGGCAAATACCAATACCAGCCGCTGGATAACCCGCTCGTCGACTTGAAGCTAAGCTACTCGGAATCCAATACGGACCAGACCGACGAGCGCGCCGCGAACGCGGTCATCAGCCTGACCAGCGGTGGACGCAAGATGGATACGTCCTACACCGACCGCATCCTTGAGCTGCGCAACATCAGCCTGTTCACCACCGGCCCGCTGGAACACGCGGTGACGACCGGCGTGCAATTGCACAAGCACAAGCGCGAAACCGACAGCTGGATGCCCGTCGCGCCGTACAACACCGCCCAGTACAACTACGGGCATTTCCAGCCGTACTTCATGCCACGCGGCAAAGTCGACACCAACGCGTTTTATCTCCAGGACGCCGTGACAATCGGCGACGTGACCATCACGCCCTCGCTGCGCTATGACCATGTGCGCAACCGGGGTGAAGCCAACGACGCGCCGTACTACAGCAACCCGAACCCGATTTACGGGCACGACTACAGCGACCGCACCTACACCGGCTGGTCGCCGCGCCTGGCGGCGTTCTGGAATGTCACCCCGGATGTGGCGCTGTTCGCCAGTTGGAACCGCACATGGCGCGCGCCGGTGATCGACGAACTGTATGAGCTCCAGGGCGCCAACAGCACACGCACCGCTACCAGCCAGAACCTCGACCCGGAGCGCATCACCGCGATGACTGCCGGTAACGTCACTCACTTTTCCGACGTATTCACTCGCGGCGACAACTTGCAGTTGCGCACCACGCTGTTCCACAACCGCATCGAGGACGAGATTTTCAAGAACACCGGTATCGGCTGTGAGCGGCAAATGACCGTGGTCGGCTCAGTCGGCGCCGTGTGCACCGACATGGCGTCCAAGACCAACTATCGCAACATTGGCGGCATGACCATCAAAGGGGTGGAGCTGGAAAGCTACTACGACTCGACATATGTATTCGGCTCCCTGACTTACTCCTGGGCTACAGGCAAACGCGACAATCCCTACACCAATCCGTGGGCCACCAACCTTCACGTGTGGGCCCGGGATATTCCGCCGGCCAAATGGGTCGTGGTGCTGGGCACCAAGATTCCGAGCTGGGACGCACAGGTTGGCTGGCAGGGTCAGTTCGTGCGCAAGACCGATCGCGTGCCCAGCGATATCTACGCGCGCGGCATCAACTCGACAGTGGGCGACGACGTTTACGACCATTACGAGAACGCCAGCTATGACACCCAAGGCCTGTTCGCCAACTGGAAACCGCAGCAGGCAGGACTTAAAGGTACCGAGATCAACTTCACCGTCGACAACCTGTTCAACCGCAACTACCGGCCGGCACTCAGCGGCGCCGGTGTGTACAGCCAAGGCCGCAACGCCAAGATCAGCATCACCCGCTTCTTCTGAAGACCGGCACGGTCAATGTGGGAGTCGGGCTTGCCCGCGATGCAGGCGACGCGGTGTTCAACTGTACGGATAAATCCGTACCCAGCTGTAGGCCCGCACTCTGCGGGGGATGTGGCTAGATGGGCTTCCCTTGAAGCCCTCTGGATTTCGGATCCCTCCCATGAGCTCGCGCGAAAACACCGGCATGGCCCTCGGCCTGCTGGGCGTCATCATCTTCAGCCTGACCCTGCCCTTCACCCGCATCGTGGTGCAGGAAATCCACCCGTTGCTCAACGGCCTGGGCCGTGCGTTGTTCGCGGCGATTCCGGCGGCGGCGCTGTTGCTGTGGCGCCGCGAGCGCTGGCCCACCTGGCGCCAGGTGCGCGGGCTGTGCCTGGTGATCGCCGGCGTCATTCTCGGCTTTCCGGTGCTGTCGGCCTGGGCCATGCAAACCTTGCCGGCGTCCCACGGCGCGCTGGTCAACGGCCTGCAACCGCTGTGCGTGGCACTGTACGCGGCGTGGCTGTCCCACGAGCGGCCATCAAAAGCCTTCTGGGCCTGTGCCGCGCTGGGCAGTGCGTTGGTGTTGAGTTATGCGCTGATCACCGGGGCCGGCAGTATCCAAGCCAGTGACCTGCTGATGCTGGGTGCGATCGCTGTCGGTGGCCTGGGGTATGCCGAAGGTGGCCGGTTGGCCAAGGAGATGGGCGGCTGGCAGGTGATCTGTTGGGCGCTGGTGCTGTCGACACCGGTGTTGATCGGCCCGGTGTGGTACCTGGCGGCGCAGCATCAAGGCGCGGTGTCGATGCGCGCGTGGTGGGCGTTTGGCTATGTCTCGTTGTTCTCGCAGTTCCTTGGGTTCTTTGCCTGGTACGCCGGGTTGGCCATGGGCGGCATCGCGCGGGTCAGCCAGATCCAGCTGTTGCAGATCTTCTTCACCATCGCGTTTTCGGCGTTGTTCTTTGGTGAACATATCGAGCCGATCACCTGGGTGTTTGCGTGCGGGGTGATCGTGACGGTGATGCTGGGGCGCAAGACGGCGGTGCAGCCTGCACCAGCCACCAAGCCCAGCACAGTCTAATTGTGGGAGGGACCTGCTCCCTTCCACAGGGGTTCGGTGTTCAGTTCAGGTAACCCTCCGCACGCAGCAAGGTTTCCAGGCAGTGTTCGGTGATGTGGTAGAACGCCTTCAACTCCTGGATTTTCTCCAGCAGTTGAGCATTGTCCACCGGCTCGGCGCGCTTCACGGCAAGGATCATCTTGTTCTTGTTGGTGTGCTCCAACGAGATGAACTCGAACACCTTGGTCTCATAGCCACAGGCTTCAAGGAACAACGCACGCAGACTGTCGGTGACCATTTCCGCCTGCTGGCCCAGGTGCAGGCCGTATTGCAGCATGGGCTTGAGCAGCACTGGGCTCTGGATCTGCAGGCGGATCTGCTTGTGGCAGCACGGCGAGCACATGATGATCGACGCGCCGGAGCGAATGCCGGTGTGGATCGCATAGTCAGTGGCAATGTCGCAGGCATGCAGGGCGATCATCACGTCCAGCTCGCTGGGGGCCACGCTTCGCACATCGCCACATTTGAACACCAGCCCCGGGTGTTCCAGGCGGGCGGCGGCGGTGTTGCACAGGGTGACCATGTCTTCACGCAGCTCGACGCCCGTCACCTCGCCCTCGGCCTTGAGGGTGTTGCGCAGGTAGTCGTGAATCGCAAACGTCAGGTAGCCCTTGCCCGAACCGAAGTCGGCGACGCGCACCGGCTGGTCCAGCTTCAACGGTGACGAGGTCAGCGCATGGCTGAACACTTCGATGAACTTGTTGATCTGCTTCCACTTGCGCGACATCGACGGGATCAGCGCCTGCTTGGCGTCGGTCACACCCAGGTCGGCGAGGAACGGCCGGCTCAGGTCAAGGAAGCGATTCTTCTCGCGGTTATGCTCAGCCGAGGGCGCTTCGCGCAGTTGCTGCGATTTGCTTTTGAACAGCGAGCTTTTGTTCTTCTTGCTGTATTCCAACTGGGCTTCGTCGGTCAGCGACAGCAGGTGGGCGTTCTTGAACTGGGCGGGCAGCAGCTCGGCAATCGCCGTCACGCCGTCTGCCAAAGGAAAGTTCTTGGTGATATCGCGGGTCTTGTAACGGTAGACGAAGGACAGGCACCGCTGCTCCTTGACCGTTACCGGCTTGATGACCAACCGCTGCAACTCAGCCTCGTCACCGACGTATTTGGCCAGCACCAGCTTGATAAAGGCATTCTGCGCGAGGCTTGCGCTCAGCAGTTCGATGAACTGGGCATGATGATCCGGTTGAGCAGTGACAGACATAAACAAAAACGCCTCGGGCAGGGAATGCCGGGCATTTTAGGGGGGATCGTGATTCAGGGCACGGGGTTATTTGATCAGCGGTGCTCTGAATGGATGACACAAAACCCAATGTGGTAGGGGGCTTGCCCCCGATGGCGGTGTGTCAGTACTCGATTTATTGGCTGATCCACCGCTATCGGGGGCAAATCGAATCGTCGCACCGCCCCTCCCACATTTTTAGCCCCGTGTTGAGTTTTTTATTCGAGTACAACCAAGCGATTAGGCAGTTCGTTACGGGTTTGGGTCACCGGCACATGCACCTTGAGCAACTCGCCACAGGCTTCAATGCAACTGATAAACCCCGCCAACGTCTGCCCCTGTTTCACCTGCTGAGTGAACGCCTTGACGATCGCATCCCAACTGCTGTCATCCAGGCACTTGGAAATGCCGTCATCCACCAGGATCTCCACATACCGCTCGGCCTCGCTGACGAAAATCAGCACCCCGGTACTGCCCACCGTGTGGTGCAGGTTCTGCTCCAGAAACTGCCGACGCGCCAGGTTCGAAGCACGCCAGTGACGGACCGAACGGGGGATGAGGCGTGTGGTGACCTTAGGCAGGCGAAACACCAGGCACAACACGATGAACGTCGCCCATTGCGCCAGCAGCAAGGTGTACATGGTCAGGTAGCCCGACAAGTAATGCACCACACCGGGCACCACCAAGGCGATCAGGCTGGCCCACAGCAGCGGGATATAGGCGTAGTCGTCCGCGCGAGCGGCCAGTACGGTCACCAGTTCCGCGTCAGTGGTTTTTTCCACCCGGGCGATCGCCTCGGCGACTTGGCGCTGCTCGTGTTCAGTCAGTAATGCCATGGTTGTCGTTGCTCTCTCATTATTATCATCACCAGCCGCCTGAAGCCCCGCCGCCGCCGAAGCCGCCACCGCCGCCCCGGAAACCACCGCCGCCGCCCCCACCACCACCGCCGCGTCCGCTGCTGCTGAGAATCGCCAGCAGGATAGCGCCCACCGGCAGCCCCATACGATTGCACAGCCACAACACGCCGATCAGCAGGATAAACAAGCCGATGGAAAAAACCGGATTATCTTTGGCGAAGTTGGCGTCCGCCACATGGGCCGGCACGGCCAACGGTTCACCGCCGACCACCTGCACCATCGCGGCCACGCCGTCGCTGATGCCTTTGCTGTATTGACCGGCTTTGAAAGACGGTGTGATCACCTGGTTGATGATCACCCACGACTGCGCGTCAGTGAGCACACCTTCGAGGCCATAGCCGACTTCGATGCGCAATTTGCGCTCATCGCGGGCGACGATCAACAGCGCGCCGTTGTCCTTGCCCTTCTGGCCGATGCCCCATTGGCGGCCGAGTTGATAACCGTAGTCCTCAATGGGCACGCCCTGCAGGTCTGGCACCGTGACCACCACGATCTGGCCGCCACGGGTTTGCTCCAGTGCCTGCAATTGCTGGGTAATCTGCTCGCGCACCGCCGGGTCGATCATCTGGGCGGTGTCCACCACCCGCCCGCTCAGCGCCGGGAAGCTCAGTGCGGCCTGGGCCACGCCGACGCAGGCCAACAGCCACAGCGCCAGGCCTATCCGTAATAAACGCATCGACACCTCAGTGCAGCCTTATTTGAACTTCACTTGCGGCGCTTTATCGGCATCGGCACTGGTGGCTTCAAACGTGGCGCGGATCGGCAAGTCGCTGTACATCACGCTGTGCCACAGGCGGCCAGGGAAAGTGCGGATCTCGGTGTTGTAGGCCTGAACGGCCTGGATAAAGTCGCGGCGGGCCACGGCGATACGGTTTTCGGTGCCTTCCAGCTGGGACTGCAGGGCCAGGAAGTTCTGGTTGGCCTTCAGGTCCGGGTAGCGCTCGGACACCACCATCAAACGGCTGAGTGCGCCGCTCAAACCATCCTGGGCTTGCTGGAACTGCTTGAGTTTTTCCGGGTTATCGAGGGTGCTGGCATCCACCTGGATCGAGGTGGCCTTGGCCCGCGCCTCAATCACGGCGGTGAGGGTGTCTTGCTCATGGGCGGCGTAGCCCTTGACCACTTCCACCAGGTTGGGGATCAGGTCGGCGCGGCGCTGGTACTGGTTCTGCACCTGGCCCCAGGCAGCCTTGGCCTGTTCGTCCAGGGTCGGGATGTTGTTGATGCCACAACCGCTCAGCACTGTGCTGATCAATAGCAAAACCGCGGCTTTCAAGCCCCAGCGGTAACCTTGTGCTGCTTGCATGGTGTTTCTCCTGCCCAATCTTGATGGAATGTTACGAGTGACCCTATACACCGCGCGCTTGGGGCATAATCCGCCACCACTGGAATGCATTGAGCCAATCAGCTACAAAGATGCCCAGCGCGAAAAAGAGTTCAGAGTGTGCTGCATTTATCTGAACAACACCCGAACAACAATAGACGCTCCCCACATTTTGGCCGCCAGCGTTCCCTTGATGCTGCGCAGTGAGCCGAAAAAGGATATTCATGAAAAAGCTGTGTTTGCTCGGCCTTGTTGCCACTCTGGCCACCCACCCCGTCTGGGCAGAAACAAAGCCTGCTGCGCTTAAAGACAAGGACGCCTTCGTCAGCGACCTGCTCAAGCAGATGACCCTGGACGAAAAGATCGGCCAATTGCGCCTGATCAGCATCGGCCCCGAGATGCCTCGCGAGCTGATCCGCAAGGAAATCGCCGCCGGCCGCATCGGTGGCACGTTCAACTCCATCACCCGCCCGGAAAACCGTCCGATGCAGGACGCGGCCATGCGCAGCCGCTTGAAGATCCCGATGTTCTTCGCCTACGACGTGATCCACGGCCACCGCACGATCTTCCCGATCAGCCTGGCCCTGGCGTCCAGCTGGGACATGGAGGCCATCGGCCGCTCAGGGCGCATTGCCGCCCAGGAAGCCGCCGCCGACAGCCTCGACATCACCTTCGCGCCGATGGTCGACATCTCCCGCGACCCGCGCTGGGGCCGCACCTCCGAAGGTTTCGGTGAGGACACCTACCTGGTCTCGCGCATCGCCGAAGTGATGGTCAAGGCCTTCCAGGGCGTCAGCCCGGCGAATGCCGACAGCATCATGGCCAGCGTCAAGCACTTCGCCCTGTACGGCGCGGTGGAAGGGGGTCGCGACTACAACGTGGTCGACATGAGCCCGGTCAAGATGTACCAGGACTACCTGCCGCCCTACCACGCCGCGATCAAGGCCGGTTCCGGCGGCGTGATGGTGGCGCTGAATTCCATCAACGGCGTGCCCGCCACCGCCAACACCTGGCTGATGAACGACCTGTTGCGCAAGGACTGGGGCTTCAAGGGCCTGGCCGTGAGCGACCATGGCGCGATATTCGAGCTGATCAAGCACGGCGTGGCCAAGGACGGGCGTGAAGCCGCGAAGCTGGCGATCAAGGCCGGCATCGACATGAGCATGAACGACTCGCTGTACGGCAAGGAACTGCCGGGGCTGCTCAAGTCCGGAGAGATCGAGCAGAGCGACATCGACAATGCGGTGCGCGAAGTGCTCGGCGCCAAGTACGACATGGGCCTGTTCAAGGACCCGTACCTGCGCATCGGCAAGGCCGAGGATGACCCGGCCGACACCTACGCGGAAAGCCGCCTGCACCGCGCCGACGCGCGCGACATCGCGCGCCGCAGCCTGGTACTGCTGAAAAACCAGGACAACACCCTGCCGCTGAAAAAATCCGCGACCATTGCCCTGGTCGGCCCGCTGGCCAAGGCGCCGATCGACATGATGGGCAGTTGGGCAGCCGCCGGTAAGCCGGAACAATCGGTCACCCTGCTCGACGGCCTCAACGCGGTGATCGGCGAAAAAGGCAAGATCCTCTATGCCCGTGGCGCCAACATTACCAACGACAAGGCCGTGGTCGACTACCTCAACTTCCTCAACTTCGATGCACCGGAAGTGGTGGATGACACCCGTCCTGCCCAAGTGATGATTGACGAAGCGGTCAAAGCCGCCAAGGAGGCTGACGTGGTGGTGGCCGCCGTGGGTGAATCCCGTGGCATGTCCCACGAATCCTCCAGCCGCACCGACCTGAACCTCCCACAAAGCCAGCGTGACCTGATCAAGGCCCTCAAAGCCACGGGCAAACCGCTGGTGCTGGTGCTGATGAACGGCCGCCCGCTGTCGATTCTGGAAGAAAACCAACAGGCCGACGCGATCCTGGAAACCTGGTTCGCCGGTACCGAAGGCGGCAACGCCATCGCCGACGTACTGTTTGGTGACTACAACCCGTCGGGCAAACTGCCGATCACTTTCCCACGCTCGGTGGGGCAGATTCCGACCTACTACAACCACCTGACCATTGGCCGGCCGTTCACGCCAGGCAAGCCGGGCAACTACACCTCGCAGTACTTCGATGACACCACCGGGCCGCTGTTCCCGTTCGGGTATGGCTTGAGCTACACCACGTTCGGCCTGTCCGACATGGCGCTGTCCTCCACCACCCTGAACAAGACCGGCAAGCTCGACGCCAGCGTCACCGTGACCAACACCGGCAAGGTGGACGGCGAAACCGTGGTGCAGCTGTATATCCAGGACGTGGCCGGTTCGATGATCCGCCCGATCAAAGAGCTGAAGAACTTCCAGAAGGTCATGCTCAAGGCTGGCGAAGAGCGCACCCTGCATTTCACCATCACCGAAGAAGACCTGAAGTTCTACAACACCCAGCTCAAATTCGCCGCAGAACCGGGCGAGTTCAATGTGCAGATCGGGCTGGACTCCCAGGATGTGCAGCAACAGACTTTTGAATTGCTCTGAGTCCAAACGCGGTTAGAAATGTGGGAGGGGGCTTGCTCCCGATGACGGTGGGTCAGTCAGCATATTGGTTACTGACCCACTGCCATCGGGAGCAAGCCCCCTCCCACATTTTTTAGCCTCGTCGATCGAGCAAATTCACCACCAACCGATCAATCCACCCCCACACGCGCTGCTTCACCCGCCGCCACAACGGCCGCGCCTTCCACGCCTCCAGGCTCACCGCCTGGCTCTGGGCAAAATCCCGCTCGAAACTGCCCGCCACTGCCAACGTCAACTCCGGGTCCAACGCCTCCAGATTGGCCTCCAGGTTGAAGCGCAGGTTCCAGTGATCAAAGTTGCACGAACCAATGCTCACCCAATCGTCCACCAGCACCATCTTCAAGTGCAGGAAACACGGCTGATACTCGAAAATCTGCACACCCGCACGCAGCAAACGCGGGTAATAGCGATGCCCGGCATAACGCACCGACGGATGATCGGTGCGCGGGCCGGTGAGCAGCAAACGCACGTCGACGCCGCGCCCGGCGGCACGGCGCAAGGCACGGCGCACGCCCCAGGTCGGCAGAAAATACGGGGTAGCCAGCCAGATACGCTGCTGGCTGTTGTTCAAGGCGCGGATCAGCGATTGCAGGATATCGCGGTGCTGACGGGCGTCGGCGTAGGCCACCCGACCAAGCCCCGGCCCGGTCGCCGGTACCTTTGGCAAACGCGGCAAACCAAAATGGGTCGCCGGCTTCCACTCCCGGCGGGCGGCGTTGGCATGCCATTGGCGGTCGAACAGCGCCTGCCAGTCCAGCACCAGCGGGCCGCTGATCTGCACCATCACTTCATGCCAATCGGCGGTGTCTTGCCCTGGCGTCCAGAACTCATCGGTGACACCCGTGCCGCCGACCACGGCGATTTCCTGGTCGATCAACAACAGCTTGCGGTGGTCGCGGTACAGGTTGCGCATCCAGCGGCGCCAGCTCAGGCGATTGTAGAACCGCAACTCCACACCCACGTCGGTCAGGCGTTTGCGCAACCCAAGGGTAAACGCCAGGCTGCCGTAATCATCAAACAGGCAACGCACCCGCACGCCGCGTTCGGCGGCCTGCACCAGGGCTTTCACCATTTCTTCGGCGCAGGCTCCGGCTTCGACCAGATACAACTCCAGATCAACCTGGCGCTCCGCCCGCGCAATGCCCACCAGCATCTGCGGAAAAAAACGCGGCCCGTCGATCAACAACTCGAACCGGTTGGCGCTGCGCCATGGGAACACCGCACCGCTCACGTCAGCGCGCCGTAAAAATCAGCACCGCACCCACCGGCACCGATAAACTGATCGACTTAAGCCCCGCCGCCTTACGCAACATGGCCACGCCCGGTGCCAGGTCGAAGTCCTCCGCGTGCAACACCACCGGCTCCAGGGTCACCACCTGGAAACGCCGGTCATCGAGGCGCGTGGCCAACAGCTCGGCGCTGTAGGTCTGGGTCTTTCCGTGCAGGGTGACGCTCAGCGGCAAACGCAATTCCAATTGCGCGCCGGGCGCCAGGTCGTTGATGGGTTGCAGGTTGATCTGCGCGTTGATCAGCGCATCGGGGAACGTCTTGATCTCGAACAACTGATTGCGCATGCGCTCATCGCGCAGTGGAATGCCGCTGTTGACCGACTCCAGCTCCACCTCCAATTGCGCGGCGCCCTTGCTGTCGACTTTGCCGTGCAGCACCAGGAAGCGCTGCACCTCAGCGATCTCGGTGTTTTTGGTGGTGACGAAGGAAAGGCGCGAGGACTCGTTGTCCAGGTACCAGTCGGCATGGGCGGGCACGGCGGCGCAGGTCAACAGTGTGAAGGCCAGTGGTTTGACATTGAACATAAAGACTCATGAGGCAAAAAACCTGCACGAACCTTAACTGTGCCGTGTGCCGGGCGCAATGGAACTGACAACGCCGATCAACTGTGGAAGCAGGTGGGTCAGGGATTAAGCCGACACCCCTGCCGCTCCCCCAACCACCGTGCACTGTGCGTACGCCCCAACCCGCTCGCCGTCACTTCACTGCGCTCCGGGTTATCGAGGAACGCGCTGGTCGGCACGTATTGCTTCACATACCCACGGCAATACTCCGCCGGATTATTCATCACATACCGACACGAGCAATATTCCTTGGCCGTATACGCCGCGATGATGTCGGGGAAGGCTTGCAGGTTGACGCGCTCGTGCCAGATCCACCCCAGCAGGGCGAGCAACAGCAGCAGAAACAGGCTGGTAAACGGACGACGACGGATCATGGCTGCACCGCCGCAAGCACGCGTTTGAGCAGTTCGTTGTGGCGATAGCTGCCGTCGCGGTCATCGCCGTAGCGCACGATCACCAGGTGTTCGTCAGGCATCACAAACAGCGCCTGGCCCCAATGGCCGAGGGCCGCAAAAGTGTCGGCGGGCGCGTCTGGCCAGGGCCGCGGCGCACCTTGGTTAAGCCACCAGTGGCCGCCGGGAACGGCTTCGTCCTGGCCGGTTTTGTATTTATCGAACGGCTGACGGTTGAAGGCGACCCAGTCTTTGGGCAGCAACTGTTGATCCCCCCAGCGACCCTCCCGTGCCATCAGCAGGCCGACACGCGCCAGGTCGCGAGCGGTGAGGTAGGCGTAGGACGAGGCGACGAAGGTCTCGTCGGCGTCGGTTTCCCAGGTGGCGTTGCGAATGCCCAGCGGCTTGAACAGCGCATCCCACGGGTAACTCACGTAGGCCTTGTGACCGAGCATGCCTTTAAGGGCGGCGGACAAAATAGTGCTGTCGCCGCTGGAATATCGAAAAGCCTGGCCCGGAGGGCTGGCCGCTGCGGTGTCTGCGGCAAAGTCGGCCATGTCACCGCGACCGCGGGTGTAGAGCATCGCCACCACCGAAGATTTCAGCGGCGCATATTCGTAGTCTTCCTGCCAGTCCAGGCCCGAGGCCCAGTGCAGCAGGTCGGCCATGGTCACGCTCGGGTGCTGTTTCATGGGCGGGTAAAAACGCGCCACCGGGTCGGACAATTTGAAACGGTTATCGCCGTAGGCCACACCCAATACGGTGGCCATCAGGCTTTTGCTGATGGACCAGGTCAGGTGTGGCGTGCTGGCCGTGGTGGGCGCTGCGTAACGTTCATAGATGACCTCGCCGTCGCGGATCACCAGCAACGCGTCGGTGCGAATGCCTTGGCGGGTAGCGTCATCCCGCGCAGGGAACGCGTAGGTGTCCAAGGCATCGACAGCAGGACCTGAGAGTGGCGTGCCCTTGGCCCATTCTTTATCGGGCCAGGTTTCGGCGTGGGCGACAACGGTGACGAACAGCAAGGCAACGCACAGCAGGCCTCTGACCATGGACGCAAACTCAAGGGGGCATTCAAGTGCGCGAGCCTAGCCGAGGCTGATGACAGATTTGCGACAGGATGGGCTGTCATCCAAGCGTCACCATAACTTCATGGAGATGACACCGAGCCTACATAGCCTGACTTTGGACAACAAAGTCGACCGGCCGAAATCATGGCCGGCACTCGGAGACTCGCCATGACTCAGATCGCCCGCATCAGCGACACCGGCAATGAACGCCGTCTGCAAGCCGAACGCCTGGTTGGCGCGCAGGCGTTGCAGGAAGCCCAGGCCCTGCGGTTCAACGTGTTCAGCGGCGAGTTCAACGCCAAGCTGAAAGGCGCTGAGCTGGGCCTGGACATGGATGACTATGATGTTCACTGCAGCCACATCGGCGTGCGGGACTTGAACAGCGGTCGACTCGTCGCCACCACCCGTTTGCTCGACCACCAGGCCGCCAGCACCCTGGGCCGGTTCTACAGTGAAGAAGAATTCAGCCTGCATGGCCTGCTGCATTTGCAGGGCCCGATCCTGGAAATCGGCCGTACCTGCGTCGACCCGGCCTACCGCAATGGCGGCACCATCGCCGTGTTATGGGGCGAGTTGGCCGAAGTGCTCAACCAAGGCGGCTACAGCTACCTGATGGGCTGCGCGAGCATCCCGATGCACGACGGCGGCATCCAGGCCCACGCGATCATGCAACGCCTGCGCGAACGCTACTTGTGCAATGAACACCTGCGCGCCGAACCGAAAAAACCGTTGCCGGCGCTGGACCTGCCATCCAACGTGATCGCCGAGATGCCGCCACTGCTCAAGGCTTATATGCGCCTGGGTGCGAAGATCTGCGGCGAGCCGTGCTGGGATGAAGATTTCCAGGTGGCCGACGTGTTCATCCTGCTCAAGCGCGATGAGTTGTGCCCGCGTTACGCCCGTCACTTCAAGGCGGCGATGTGATGAGTCGCCTGCGGATTTACGGGCGCATCGCCCGCGTGTTGTTGGTGGTGGCGCTGGGCTTGAGCATGGCCAGCGTGTTCGGGCTGTTTGAGCGTCTGGGCGTGGCCAACTCGATGGTGCGGCGCCAGCGTTGGTCGCGGTTTTTCATGGCGCGGCTGACCAATGCCCTACCCTTTCGTGTGACGGTGCACGGTGAGCTGCCGACGCAGCCGATGCTGTGGGTGAGCAATCACGTGTCATGGACCGACATTCCGTTGCTGGGCGCCGTGGCGCCGATGTCATTTTTGTCCAAGGCCGAAGTGCGTACCTGGCCGGTGGCGGGCTGGTTGGCAGCCAAGGCCGGTAGCTTGTTTATCCGCCGAGGGTCGGGAGACAGCCAGTTGATCCGCAAGCAGATGACCCGCCATCTGGAACAACAGCACCCGCTGTTGATGTTTCCCGAAGGCACCACCACCGACGGGCGCAGCCTGCGTACGTTCCACGGGCGCTTGCTGGCCAGTGCGATCGATGCCGATGTGTCGCTGCAACCGGTGGCGATCCGTTATTTGCGTGATGGCCAGGTAGACCCGCTGGCACCGTTTATTGGCGATGATGATTTGCTCTCGCACCTGATGCGTCTGTTTGCCAATGATCAGGGCGATGTGGAAATCCATGTGCTCAAGCCGATTGCCTGCGCCGGGCAGGAACGCGCGGCGCTGGCGTACCAGGCGCAGCAGGCGGTGCAGAAGGCCTTGTTTGGGCCGGTGCCGGAGGTTGAACACGTGGCTGCCAGACCCGCATTCGCCGCCTGATATGAGCTAAACACTGTGGCAAATGTGGGAGGGGGCTTGCTCCCGATAGCGGTGTGTCAGTCACGGCATGTGCTGACTGAAGTACTGCTATCGGGAGCAAGCCCCCTCCCACATTTACCTCTGCGAGCCCAGTTGGAATTGGGCAAATTTTTGTAGCTCTGGATAGAACCGCTGGAAGTCCTCACTCAACGGCTCATACAACACCCGCAACTCCTGCATCGCATGCCCCAGCTCTTCCGGCTGTGTCAGCCGCCGCGAAATCCCCCGCAACACCTGCTCCATCACTGCGAACTCACGGTAAGAACCCAACCAATCATCCGCCGCCATGTACGGCGCAATCTGCGCCAGCCGCCCCGGCAATTGCGGCTCGGCCGCCAGCACGCGGTACACCTGCGAGGTGAAGCGCTCCAACGGCTGGTCGGCATACAGCGCCCAGTCCCGCGCCAGGCAGTGGTCGAAAAACACATCGAGGACGATTCCGGCATAGCGCCGGCGAGTCAGGCTGAAGCGCGACAGTGCCTCCCCCACCAGCGGGTGGCTGTCGGTAAAACGATCAATCGAGCGGTGCAGTTGGATCGCCGCTTCGATTTGCGGGCTGAACTGGCCCTGCAGGCGCCCTTTGACGAAGTCGCCATAGAGACTGCCCAGCAGTTGCGCAGGAAGTTGGCCGCCCAGGTGCAGATGTGCGAGATAATTCATGGCGCGCAGTCTATCACTGCCGACAATGTATCGTTATAACCCGATATACCGATTTGGCCTGTCCTCAGAGCAAAATCATATTGGTATATCGGGATACAACGATTTAAGGTTCGCCTCATCGCGATATAACGCTGCACCACACCGAGCACCTGCCATGTCCATCGACCTCGACGAAATAATAAAAGCGCTGGCGCACCCAGTACGACGAGACATCCTCACCTGGCTCAAAGACCCGAAAGTGCAGTTCCCCGAGCAACTGCACAACCACGAGTACGGCATCTGCGCCGGGCAGATCGACCAGCGCTGCGGCTTGTCCCAGTCAACGGTGTCGGCTCACTTGGCGACGTTGCAACGGGCGGGATTGATCAGCAGCCAGAAGGCCGGGCAGTGGCACTTTTTCAAACGCAACGAGGAAACCATCCAGGCGTTCCTCGCCGCGCTCACCACTGAACTCAGCGCTGACGACAACGCAGCGCTGTAACAAGGAAACGATAATGCCCCTCTCGCTACTCATATTGGCCCTCAGCGCCTTCGCCATCGGCACCACCGAGTTCGTCATCATGGGCCTGCTGCCCGATGTGGCGGCGGACCTCGGCGTGTCGATTCCCGGCGCCGGCTGGCTGGTCACCGGCTACGCCCTGGGCGTGGCCATCGGTGCACCTTTCATGGCACTGGCCACCGCCAAGCTGCCACGCAAGGCTGCCCTGGTAGCGTTGATGGGCATCTTCATTATCGGCAACCTGCTCTGCGCCCTGGCCAGTGACTACAACGTGCTGATGTTTGCCCGTGTGGTCACCGCGCTATGCCACGGTGCGTTCTTTGGTATTGGATCGGTGGTCGCCGCCAACCTGGTACCGGCCAACAAGCGTGCCTCGGCCGTGGCCTTGATGTTCACCGGTTTAACCCTGGCCAACGTGCTCGGTGTACCGCTGGGCACCGCACTCGGCCAGGAAGCCGGCTGGCGCTCGACCTTCTGGGCGGTGACGGTGATTGGTGTGGTGGCGTTGATCGGCCTGATCCGCTTCCTGCCCGCCAAACGTGATGAAGAGAAACTCGACATGCGCGCCGAACTGGCAGCCCTCAAGGGCGCCGGTATCTGGCTGTCGCTGAGCATGACCGCGCTGTTTGCCGCGTCGATGTTCACCCTCTTCACTTACGTCGCGCCGCTGCTGGGCGACGTCACCGGCGTGTCGCCCAAAGGCGTGACCTGGACGCTGCTGTTGATCGGCCTGGGCCTCACCGTCGGCAACATCATCGGCGGCAAGCTGGCGGACAAGCGCCTGGCGGCCACCCTGATCGGCGTGTTCGTCAGCATGGCGGTGGTCTCGACAGCCCTGACCTGGACCAGCGTCGCGGTGATCCCGACCGAAATCACCCTGTTCCTCTGGGCAACCGCCTCGTTCGCCGCCGTACCCGCGCTGCAGATCAACGTGGTGACCTTCGGCAAAGCCGCACCGAACCTGGTGTCCACCCTTAACATCGGCGCCTTCAACATCGGCAATGCCCTCGGCGCCTGGGTCGGCGGCAGTGTGATCGCCCACGGTTTCGGCCTGACCAGCGTGCCGTTGGCCGCAGCGGCCCTGGCGATTCTCGCGCTGCTGGTGACCCTGATTACTTTCCGTCAGAGCGGCGATGCCGACCTGGCCCCTGCGACCCACTGATCAACCACTTAAAGAGAAGGGTGTTATCCCATGACGACTATTTTCGATCCGATCAAACTGGGCGACCTGGAACTGTCGAACCGCATCATCATGGCGCCGCTGACCCGCTGCCGTGCCGACGCCGGTCGCGTGCCCAACGCGCTGATGGCCGAGTACTACGTGCAGCGCGCTTCCGCCGGGCTGATCCTCAGCGAAGCCACCTCGGTGACGCCGCTGGGCGTGGGCTATCCGGACACCCCGGGCATCTGGTCCAACGACCAAGTGCGCGGCTGGGCCAACGTGACCAAGTCGGTGCATGGCGCGGGCGGCAAGATCTTCCTGCAACTGTGGCATGTGGGCCGTATTTCCCATGACTCCTACCTGAACGGCGAAACGCCGGTTGCCCCCAGCGCGATCCAGCCTAAAGGCCACGTCAGCCTAGTGCGCCCTCTGGCCGACTACCCGACCCCACGCGCCCTGGAGACCGCTGAAATCGCCGACATCGTCGACGCCTACCGCACCGGAGCCGAGAACGCCAAGGCCGCCGGCTTCGACGGCGTGGAAATCCACGGCGCCAACGGTTACCTGCTCGACCAGTTCCTGCAGAGCAGCACCAATAAGCGCACTGACCAGTACGGCGGCTCCCTGGAAAACCGTGCACGCCTGCTGCTGGAAGTGACCGATGCGGCCATCGAAGTCTGGGGCGCCGGCCGCGTTGGTGTGCACCTGGCACCCCGCGCCGACTCCCACGACATGGGCGACGACAACCTGGCGGAAACCTTCACCTACGTCGCCAGTGAACTGGGCAAACGTGGCATCGCCTTCATCTGCTCCCGTGAAAAAGAAGGCGCCGACAGCCTCGGCCCACAACTGAAAAAAGCCTTCGGCGGCGCGTACATCGCCAACGAACGTTTCACCAAGGACAGCGCCAACGCTTGGTTGGCCGAAGGTAAAGCCGATGCCGTGGCCTGGGGCGTGCCGTTCATTGCCAACCCGGATTTGCCAGCTCGCCTGAAGGCCGATGCGCCGCTCAACGAAGCACGTCCGGACAGCTTCTACAGCAAAGGCCCGGTCGGCTACATCGACTACCCGACCCTGGCGCTGTAATCGCCTTAGACGCAAAAAAAATGTGGGAGGGGGCTTGCCCCCTCCCACATGTTTGACACTCTGTTGCCCTTGGAAACACTCCTTCACAGCCCTGCAACAAAATCGCTACAAAATACTTAGGCGGCTACCTATCAACCCGCCGCCAGCCCGTATATAAAGTCACCCCACTAATCAGGCGTAAGGACGATTGACGGTCCTTGGGCTTTACTGTTGACACACCCTGATGCAATTACGCATTTTGTCTCAATTGCGCAGGCTGGGGCTCCAGCGCAGCATGTCCAGCCCTGCATCCACCCAGCGTTCCGCCTCCTGATGTAACTGGAAGCTGTCGGGGACCAGCAGCCATTGGCCGATCAGCCCATTGATGTAGGCGTGAATGCACACCGCGCCACGGGTGGTATCGAGGTTTTCCGGAAGTTGCCCGCGATGGACCGCGTTACGCAATGTCAGGCCGATGCGCAGGTTGCATTCCAGGCTGTGGGTCTGGCGTTGGCGGCGCATGTCGCACATTTCATCGGTGAATTCGCACTTATGAAACAAGATCTCATTGATGCGCCGGGTTTTCGGGTCCAGGGCCACTTGATGGAACAGATGAATCAACAGCTTGCGCATGCAGCCCAGCGGGTCGAGTTCATCCTCGCTTTCACTGGCGCGGGCCAGTTCGTCCAGCGGCTCATGCAAGGTATCGAGCAACGCCTGCAACAGATCGGATTTATTGCTGAAATGCCAATAGATGGCGCCCCGCGTCACACCGGCCAGCGCGGCAATGTCCGCCAGCGTGGTGCGCGCAACGCCGCGTTCATAGAAGGCTTGCTCGGCGGCGTCGAGAATTTGGCTGCGCGTTTCCTGAGCTTCCTCTTTGGTGCGACGAACCATGGCAGTAAAACCTCAATCAGGACACTGGGGGCTATCGTTAACGCAACGTTAATAGACGTAAACGATCATCCGAATATTTGTGGGACGACACCGTCATGGGTGCCGAACGTAATGGAATCGAGGCTTCGGGCGTTGCTTTGTCAACACTCCGCGAAGCCTGTCAAGAGTTTACAAACAACCATGAACGTAAGTATATTGCGTAGCAAGCTACTTATCCACTCACAGCTTGTTTTTTACCCTTCCACACTTCTTGTGCGCACCCTGCGCGCCTGACCCGAGGATCTTCATGCAACTTAAGCCAGCTGTTACCGCTCTGGTCACTGCCGTCGCCCTGGCATCGCTGCTCAGCGGATGTAAAAAGGAAGAAGCGGCTCCGCCCGCTCAAACCCCTCAGGTCGGCGTGGTCACTATTCAACCGCAAGCCTTTACCCTGACGTCCGAGTTGCCAGGCCGCACCACGGCCTATCGCATCGCGGAAGTTCGCCCGCAGGTCAACGGCATCATTCTCAAGCGTCTATTCAAGGAAGGCGCGGACGTGAAGGAAGGGCAACAGCTCTACCAGATCGACCCGTCGGTGTATGAAGCCACCCTGAAAAGCGCACAGGCCAGCCTGACCCAGACCAAGTCCATCTCCGACCGCTACAAGCAGTTGGTCGATGAGCAAGCCGTCAGCCGTCAGGAATACGACACCGCCGTCGCCAACCGCATGACCGCAGAAGCAAACGTTCAAACCGCCCAGATCAACGTGCGCTACACCAAAGTGTTCGCGCCGATCTCCGGGCGTATCGGCCGTTCTTCGGTGACCGAGGGCGCGCTGGTCAGCAACGGCCAGGCCGACTCCATGGCCGTCATCCAACAACTGGACCCGATCTACGTCGACGTCACGCAGTCTTCCGCTGAAATGCTGAAGCTGCGCCGCGACCTGGAAAGCGGCCAACTGGAAAAAGCCGGCGCCAATGCCGCCAAGGTCAAGCTGACCCTGGAAGACGGCAGCGACTACGGCCAGGACGGCAAGCTGGAGTTCTCCGAAGTGTCGGTCGACCAGACCACCGGTTCCGTGACCCTGCGCGCAGTGTTCCCCAACCCTGACCACACCCTGCTGCCGGGCATGTTCGTGCACGCCCAGTTGCAAGCCGGCGTGAACAGCAAGGCCATCCTGGCGCCACAGCAGGGCGTGACCCGCGACCTCAAGGGCACCCCGACGGCGCTGATCGTCAATGCCGACAACAAGGTCGAGCAGCGTGAACTGGTGGCCAACCGTACCGCCGGCGCCTACTGGCTGGTGGAAAAAGGCTTGAACGCCGGTGACCGTGTGATCACCGAAGGCTTGCAGTACGTCAAGCCGGGCGCCGAGGTCAAGGTCAAGGAGGCTGACAACGCCAAGCCTGCCGGTACTGCTGCTCCCGCTGCCGCTGCTGGCAAAGGGGAGTAATCCATGTCGAAATTTTTTATCGACCGTCCCATTTTCGCCTGGGTAATTGCCCTGGTGATCATGCTGGTCGGGGCACTGTCGATCCTGAAGTTGCCCATCAACCAGTACCCGGCCATCGCGCCAACCGCCATCGATATCCAGGTGACCTACCCAGGCGCGTCCGCACAAACCGTGCAGGACACCGTGGTGCAGGTGATCGAGCAACAACTCAACGGTATCGACAACCTGCGTTATGTCGCCTCGGACAGTAACTCCGACGGCAGCATGACCATCACCGCGACGTTCAACCAGGGTACCAACCCGGACATCGCCCAGGTTCAGGTGCAGAACAAGCTGAACCTGGCGACGCCGCTGTTGCCGCAAGAGGTGCAGCAGCAGGGTATCCGCGTCACCAAGTCGGTGAAGAACTTCCTGATGGTGATTGGTCTGGTGTCGGAAGACGGCAGCATGACCAAGGACGACCTGTCCAACTACATCGTGTCCAACATCCAGGACCCGATCTCGCGGACCGCGGGTGTGGGTGACTTCCAGGTCTTCGGCTCGCAGTACGCCATGCGTATCTGGCTGGATCCGGCCAAGCTGAACAACTTCCAGCTGACCCCGGTCGACGTCAGCACCGCCATCTCCGCGCAGAACGTCCAGGTCGCCACCGGTCAATTGGGCGGCCTGCCTGCCCTGCCCGGCAACCAGCTGAACGCAACCATCATCGGCAAGACCCGTCTGCAGACGGCCGAGCAATTCGGCAACATCCTGATGAAGGTCAATGCCGACGGTTCCCAGGTTCGCCTGCATGACGTCGCCCGTATCGAACTGGGCGGCCAGAACTACAGCATCAGTGCGCAGTTCAACGGCAAGCCGGCGTCCGGTATGGCGATCAAGCTGGCCTCAGGCGCCAACGCCCTGGACACCGGCAAGGCCATTCGTGCAACCGTTGCGTCGCTCGAACCGTTCTTCCCGCCAGGCATGAAGGCGGTAGTGCCGTATGACACCACACCGGTAGTGACGGAATCGATCTCCGGCGTAGTGGACACCCTGGTCGAAGCGATCGTACTGGTGTTCCTGGTGATGTTCCTGTTCCTGCAGAACTTCCGCGCCACCATCATCACCACCATGACCGTACCGGTGGTATTGCTGGGTACCTTCGGGATCCTGGCGGCGTTCGGTTTCACCATCAACACCTTGACCATGTTCGGCATGATCCTGGCCATCGGCTTGCTGGTGGACGATGCCATCGTCGTGGTGGAAAACGTCGAGCGGGTCATGGCCGAGGAACACCTGTCGCCCAAGGAGGCGACGGTCAAGTCCATGGGCCAGATCCAGGGCGCCCTGGTAGGTATTGCCCTGGTGCTGTCGGCGGTACTGCTGCCCATGGCGTTCTTCGGCGGCTCCACGGGTGTGATCTACAAGCAGTTCTCCATCACCATCGTTTCGGCCATGGCGTTGTCGGTACTGGTTGCACTGATCTTCACCCCGGCCCTGTGCGCCACCATGCTCAAGCCGATTGACCCGGAAAAACACGGCCAGCCCAAGCGTGGGTTCTTCGGCTGGTTCAACCGCACCTTCGACCGTGGCGTACTGAGCTACGAGCGCGGTGTGGGCAACATGATCAAGCACAAGATCCCGGCGTTCCTGGTGTACGCGCTGATCATCGTCGGCATGATCTGGCTGTTCATGCGCATTCCTGCCGCGTTCCTGCCGGACGAAGACCAGGGCGTGATCTTTGCCCAGGTACAGACACCGGTCGGCTCCTCGGCTGAGCGTACGCAAAAAGTCATCGACGACATGCGCGCCTACCTGCTCAATGACAAGGAAGGCGAGCCGGGCGAAGGCAAAGGCGTTAAATCGGTGTTTACCGTAAACGGCTTCAACTTCGCCGGTCGTGGCCAAAGTTCGGGCCTGGCCTTCGTGATGCTCAAGCCGTGGGATGAACGCGATGCGTCCAACTCGGTGTTTGAAATCGCCAAGCGCGCCCAGGGCTACTTCATGCAGACATTCCAGGACGCCATGGTATTTGCCATCGTTCCGCCGTCTGTACTGGAACTGGGCAACGCCACCGGTTTCGACGTGTTCCTGCAAGACCAGGGCGGCGTCGGCCATGAAAAATTGATGGCGGCGCGTAACCAGTTCCTGGGCATGGCGGCCCAGAGCAAGATCCTGGCCGGTGTGCGCCCCAACGGCGTAAACGATGAGCCGCAATACGAGCTCACTGTTGACGACGAGAAGGCCAGCGCCCAAGGCATCACGCTGTCGAACATCAACCAGACCCTGGCGATTGCCTTGGGTGGCAGCTACGTCAACGACTTCATCGACCGTGGTCGGGTGAAGAAGGTGTACGTGCAAGGTGAAGCCGCCAGCCGCATGTCGCCTGAAGACCTGAACAAATGGTACGTGCGCAGCGACTCCGGGAAGATGGTGCCGCTGTCGGCCATCGCCTCGGGCAAGTGGATCTTCGGTTCGCCGAAACTCTCACGCTACAACGGGGTAGCGGCGATGGAAATCCTCGGCACCCCGGCACCGGGCTACAGTACCGGTGACGCCATGGCCGAAGTCGAGCGTATCGCCAAGCAACTGCCTGCGGGTATTGGTTATGCGTGGACCGGCCTGTCGTACGAAGAACGTTTGTCCGGCTCCCAGGCACCTGCGTTGTACGCCTTGTCGCTGCTGGTGGTGTTCCTGTGCCTCGCAGCACTGTACGAAAGCTGGTCGATCCCGATTGCGGTGATTTTGGTAGTGCCGCTAGGGGTTGTCGGTGCGTTGATGGCGACCAGCATGCGCGGGTTGTCCAACGACGTGTTCTTCCAAGTGGGCTTGTTGGTGACGGTGGGTCTGGCGGCGAAAAACGCCATCCTGATCGTGGAGTTCGCCAAAGAACTCCACGAACAAGGCAAAGGCATCGTCGAGGCGGCCATCGAAGCATCCCGCATGCGTCTGCGCCCGATCATCATGACCTCCATGGCGTTCGTCCTCGGCGTACTGCCGCTGGCGATCTCCTCGGGTGCCGGTTCAGGCAGCCAGCACGCAATCGGTACTGGCGTAATTGGCGGTATGATCACGGCTACTGTGTTGGCGATCTTCTGGGTACCGTTGTTCTTCGCAACCGTGTCCGCCATCGGCGACCGTAAACCGAAAGAAACCAAGCAAACTCCTAAAGAGGCTGGCCAATGAGCAAGTCGCTACTTTCCCTAGCCGTCACGGCATTCGTGCTCAGTGGCTGCTCGCTGATACCTGACTACCAGCGCCCTGAAGCGCCGGTAGCGGCACAGTTCCCGCAGGGGCCGGCGTATTCGTCGGCCCAGGCGCCGAGCCAGGCCGCTGCCGAGCAGGGCTGGAAGCAGTTTTTCCATGACCCTGCCCTGCAACAGCTGATCCAGACCGCGCTGGTGAACAACCGTGACCTGCGCGTCGCGGCCCTGAACATCGACGCGTATGCCGCGCAGTACCGCATCCAGCGTGCCGACCTGTTCCCGGCCGTGTCGGCCAATGGCAGCGGCAGCCGCCAGCGTGTGCCGGCACGTGCCTCGCAGACCGGCGAAGCGAACATCACCAGCCAGTATTCGGCCACCCTCGGGATCAGCTCCTATGAGCTGGACCTGTTCGGCCGTGTGCGCAGCCTGAGTGAAGAAGCGCTGCAGAAGTACTTCGCCACTGAAGAAGCACGCCGCAGCACCCAGATCAGCCTGGTGGCCAGCGTGGCCAACGCCTACCTGACCTGGCAGGCCGACAAGGAATTGCTCAAGCTGACCCAGGACACCCTGGGCGCGTTCGAGCAGAGCTTCAAGCTCACCTCGCGCAGCAACGAAGTCGGCGTGGCCTCGGCCCTCGACCTGAGCCAGGCGCGTACCTCGGTAGAAAACGCCCGCGTGCAGCTTGCCCGGTATACCCGCCAGGTCGCCCAGGACGAAAACAGCCTGACCCTGCTGCTGGGCACCGGCCTGCCGGCGAATATCGCCAGCAAGCCGCTGTCGGATGACCTGCTCAGCGAAGTACCGGCTGGGTTGCCGTCGGACCTGCTGCAACGTCGTCCCGACATCCTGCAGGCCGAGTACAACCTCAAGGCCGCCAACGCCAATATCGGCGCGGCCCGTGCCGCGTTCTTCCCGAGCATCAGCTTGACGGCCAACGCCGGCACCCTGAGCCCGGACCTCGGCGGCTTGTTCAAAGGCGGCTCGGGCACCTGGTCGTTCGCCCCGCAGATCAACATCCCGATCTTCAACGCCGGCAGCCTGCGCGCCAGCCTGGACTACTCGAAGATCCAGAAAGAGATCAACGTGGCGAACTACGAGAAGGCGATCCAGACCGGCTTCCAGGAAGTCTCCGACGGCCTCGCCTCGCGTGAAACCTACAAGCAGCAGCTGGAGGCCCAGCGTGGCTTCGTCGCGGCCAACCAGGATTACTACCGCCTGGCCGAGCGTCGCTACCGCATTGGTGTCGACAGCAACCTGACGTTCCTCGATGCCCAGCGCCAACTGTTCAGTGCCCAGCAATCGCTGATCACCGACCGCCTGGCGCAGCTGACCAGCGAGGTCAACCTGTACAAGGCCCTCGGCGGTGGCTGGAACGAGCAGACCGCGAAGAACGAGCCGTTGAAAGAAGAAGCACCGGCACTGAAGTTGTTCTGATGCTGGCGTAAACAAAAAACCGCTTCCTTCACCGGAAGCGGTTTTTTTATGCCCGTTTTTGGCGCGAACGCAGGTTGCCTTGCTTTTCGCCCAACCTTTCAGGATAAAATTGGTTACAGATTCTTACAGACCACAGAGGGAGCTTGTCGTAATGATCGTAGGAATCGACCTGGGGACCACCAACAGTCTCGCGGCCGTCTGGCGCGGTGATGCCGCCGAATTAGTGCCCAATGCCCTTGGCCAGTTGCTGACCCCCAGCGTGGTCGGGCTGGATGATCAAGGCCGTGTCCTGGTAGGCCAGGCAGCCAAAGAGCGCCTGCACACCCACCCGCACCTGACCACTTCGCTGTTCAAGCGCTACATGGGCAGTGCCACCGAAGTGCGCCTGGGCGATCGCTCGTTTCGCCCGGAAGAACTCTCCGCGCTGGTGCTCAAAAGCCTCAAGGAAGACATCGAGCGCACCTACGGCCACACCGTCACCGACGCCGTGATCAGCGTGCCCGCCTATTTCAGCGACGGCCAACGCAAAGCCACACGCATTGCCGGTGAACTGGCGGGGCTCAACGTTGAAAAACTGATCAACGAACCCACCGCTGCCGCCCTCGCCTACGGCCTGCATCAGCGCGATAAAGAAACCTCGTTCCTGGTCTTCGACCTCGGCGGCGGCACCTTCGACGTGTCGATCATCGAGCTGTTCGATGGCGTGATGGAAGTGCGCGCCAGCGCCGGTGACAACTTCCTCGGCGGCGAAGACTTCGACACCCTGTTGCTGGAACACTTCGTCGACAGCCAACGCAATGCCCAAGGCTTCCCGCCCACCAGCAGCGTGCTGCAAGCCCTGCGCCGCGAAGCCGAACGCGTGCGCAAAGCCCTTGGCCAGGATGACAGCGCCGAGTTCGCCCTGCGTGTCGACGGCCAGCAGTGGGTAAAAACCATCACCCAGCAGGAGCTGGCCAAGCTCTACACGCCGCTGCTGGAGCGCCTGCGTGCGCCGATTGAGCGGGCCCTGCGGGATGCGCGGATTCGTGTCAGCGACCTGGATGAAATCCTGCTGGTGGGCGGCACCACGCGCATGCCGTTGGTGCGCAAGCTCGCCGCCGGTCTGTTCGGCCGCTTCCCGTCCATCAGCCTCGACCCGGACCAAGTGGTCGCCCACGGCGCCGCGATCCAAGCGGCACTCAAGGCGCGCTCCGCGGCACTGGAAGAGGTGGTGCTGACCGACGTCTGCCCCTATACCCTCGGCATCGAAACCTCGAACCAGTACGGTGGCCATATCGAAAGCGGCCACTACCTGCCGCTGATCGAACGCAACAGCAGCGTGCCGGTGAGCCGGGTCAAAAGCGTGGTCACCCTGTACGACGACCAGACCCGCGTCCTGCTGAAGATCTACCAGGGCGAAAGTCGCCTGGTCAAAGACAACATCGAGCTCGGCCAACTGGACATCCCAGTGCCCAAGCGCAAGGCCGGTGAAGTGTCGTTGGACGTGCGCTTCACCTACGACAACAACGGTCTGCTGGAAGCCCAGGTGAATATCCCGCTGACCGGCGAGCAGCACTCGCTGGTGATCGAGAACAACCCCGGCGTGCTCAGCCCCGACGAGATCCAGCAGCGCCTGCAAGCGCTGGCGCAGTTGAAGGTTCACCCGCGCGACCAGCAGGTCAACACCGTGCTGACGGCGCGCCTCGAGCGCCTCTACCAGGAAAATCTCGGCGAACTGCGCGAGCAGCTCGGGCACTGGGCCGCACAGTTCCAGCAAGTGCTCGACACCCAGGACGAACGCCGCATCCGCGAAGCCCGCAGCGAACTGACCCGACAACTTGAGCAGCTCGACAACGGGTTCTGGCGCTGAGGGAATACGACATGGAGTGTTGGACCGTACTGCAACTGCCGGAAGACGCCGACGAGCGCACCATCAAGCGCACCTATGCGCGGCTGTTGAAAAACTGCCGCCCGGATGACGATGCGGCCGGCTTCCAGCGACTGCGCGAAGCCTATGAACAAGCGCTGGCCTACGCACGCTGGCGGGCGGACTGTGAAGAAGAGCAAGAGAGCGTCCAGGCGCCCGTGGTTGAAGCAACCTACGGCAACCTGAATGACCTGGCCGAGCTGATGGACATCAGCCCCGTCAGCCCTGCGCCTTTCCAGACGCCTGCACCGGACCCGGCCCAGGCGTTGCTCGACGGCCTTAACGCGCACAACCTCGATGAACGCTGGGCCCAGGCCCGGCAACAAAATTGTGCCGATGCGTTCCAGGCCGGCCTGTTGCGCCATTGTTTCGAAGCGCCAGGCGAACGCAGCGCCATCGCCCGTTGGGCAGCGAACCATCTGGAATGGCTGACGCCCTGGCAACAGGTCGCCATGACGCCGTGGCAGCACGACGCGCTGAGCGGCGAACTGCTGCAGGACTACCGCCGCACCTTGCAGGAACTGCTGGAGCAAAAGGCCGAGCGCGAGTTCATCACCCAACTGACGCAGTACAACAACCAGCCCTGGCTGCGGGTGTTCGACCTGCAACAGCAGTGGCAACGCATCCTCCTGCAGCTGCTGCATGACACACAGTGGAGCGTGCCGCTGTTCGAACGCGTGTGCCAGGCGTTCAGCTGGGACGACCAGAAAGGTGTGTACCCGGAGCCGGCTTGGATGTGGCGCGAATTGGTGTCGCGCTGTGAGCAGGAAAGTTTCTACGTCAACCTGCAAGACACGGCAAACGACACCCGCCGCACCTCTGCCGATGCGTTGGCGGCGCGCTTGTTGCTTACGCCGATGAGCGTGAAGGAACAATACCGCTTGGTCGCAGGCTTTGATGAGAATGCGTGGAATGCCACTCGACACCTGTCTGAAGTGCTGACCTGGCGCTACCCGGACTTGCTCGAACGACTGCCGGATTCGCACGTTTTCTTCTGGCGAAAATTCCTGCCGCGTGGGGTGACCCTAGATAGCTGGATCAGAGTCTGGGCCGGATTAGCCCTGGCCAACGGCCTGGCCTTTCATCAAGTCCTCGACACCTCGCTGCCGGCCAAATTCTTTTTGTTTATCCTGCTGTCGGTCATTCCCGCGCTCTGCGCACTGCGCGGCGCCCAATTATGGGCCGACTTCACCTCACGCCTGATCGTCCAGGACCTGTGGCTCAGCGAGCGCCTGTTGCCCAAGCGGCTCAGCGTCTGCCAGTTCAGACTCGTGCTACGCCATGGTATTCCCCAATTGGTGATGCTACTGGTGTTTGGCTACATTCTCGGGGTCATGGGCATGCTGACCTACCTGGGCATGATCCTGATCAGCTTGTTTCACTCGCGGCGAATCGGCAAGGTCAACGAAAACTTCAATGCCAGGATTCCGTGGATCAAAGGGTTGCACTGGGCTTATTGGAGCCCGCTGCAAGTGGTGTTCTTGATGGCAATGGTGGCCGCAACCCTCGCCTGCCAGAAATTTCTGCCCGCCATCCCGTGGACCAGTTTGAACACCCTGCACTGAGCCCCGAAAACCGGGCCGGACCTCATGAGTCCGGCCCTGCAACTTGCGTTCGATCATCGCCCACAACCCGTCCTCCCCCGATTGAATCAGCCCCGCACCGCCCCGCACCATGGCCGCCACCTGCATAAACCCAATAACAACAGGTCCTTACGCCATGAGTACTTTCCACCCGCGCCGGCTGCTGCTGGCCACCGCTGTCGCCAGTCTTGCCCTGCCCGTCGTCGCCGAAGAACACGGCTTTCTCGAAGACGCCAGCGCCAACCTCAACCTGCGCAATTTCTTCTTCAACCGCAATTTCACCAACCCCACCAAGGCCCAGGGCGGCGCGCAGGAGTGGACGCAGAGTTTTATCCTCGACGCCAAGTCCGGCTTTACCCAAGGCACCGTGGGTTTCGGTGTGGATGTGCTCGGTCTGTACGCGTTGAAGCTGGATGGCGGGCGCGGCACCGGGGGTACCCAACTGTTGCCGCTGGACCGTGACGGCCGCCCCGCCGATGAGTTCGGGCGTCTGGGCGTAGCGTTCAAGGCGCGTATTTCCAAGACCGAAGTGAAGGTTGGCGAATGGATGCCGGTGCTGCCGATCCTGCGTTCGGACGATGGCCGCTCCCTGCCGCAAACCCTGCGCGGCGGCCAGATAACGTCCAAGGAAATAGACGGCCTGACCCTCTACGGCGGCCAGTTCCGCGCCAACAGCCCGCGTGACGACAGCAGCATGACGGACATGTCGATGGTCGGTAAAACCGCCTTCACCTCCGACCGTTTCAACTTCCAGGGCGGCGAATACGCGTTCAACGACAAGCGCACCCAGATCGGCCTATGGAACGCGCAACTCAAGGACATCTACAGCCAACAGTTCGTCAACTTGATCCACAGCCAGCCCATCGGCGACTGGACCCTGGGCGCCAACCTCGGCTTTTTCTACGGCAAGGAAGACGGCAGCGCCCGCGCCGGCGACCTGGACAACAAGACCTGGTCCGGCCTGTTCTCGGCCAAATACGGCGGCAACACCTTCTACGTCGGCCTGCAAAAACTCACCGGCAGCAGTGCCTGGATGCGCGTCAACGGCACCAGCGGCGGCACCCTGGCCAACGACAGCTACAACGCCAGCTACGACAACGCCCAGGAGAAATCCTGGCAAGTGCGCCACGACTACAACTTCGTCGCCCTTGGCGTGCCTGGCCTGACCTTGATGAACCGCTATATCAGCGGCAGCAACGTGCACACAGGTTCAATCACCGACGGTAAGGAGTGGGGCCGCGAAAGCGAACTGGGCTATACCGTGCAAAGCGGCAGCCTGAAAAACCTAAACGTGCGCTGGCGCAATTCCAGCATGCGTCGCGACTACAGCAACAACGAGTTCGATGAGAACCGGTTGATCGTCAGTTACCCGATCAGTCTGTTGTAAAGCCGACTGACAGCTTGGAGGGAACGTTTTGGCGCGGGCGGCCACTGTCCATGGGCATGAATAACACCGGTCTCTCAACGTAGGATCACCCATGGACGTTTCGAACGGCCTTACCCGCTCTCCCTCGCCCCTTGCGCACGGCAACGTGCGCGTATCGCAAGCCCCCGTAGCGACCTTTGACGACCGTCACTACGGGCTCGCCAAACCACCCCATCTAAAATTCCACACGGTCCCGCCGATCCAGGCCCATCAACATGTGTTTCTGAATGACGGCAATGTGAAAGCCAGTGGGCAATCGTTATGGGAACACGGTTATCCCTCCCCCCTCAACCAACGCCTGGTGCTTGAAACCGGCGATCAGGCGGACCACGTCCACATCAGCCAAACTCACTACGGTCAGTTGAATATTCGGGTCAACGACCAGTTGTACCACTTCGCCAGCCACGATAAAGAAGGCCAAGCGTTGAAGTTCCACCTGAAAACCCACGGCGGCAATGACAACGTGAGCATTGACGCCAACGTCATGCAGCCCATCACGATTGAAACCGGTGACGGCGATGACTGGGTCAGGGCCGGTGGCGGCTATACCCGCGTGTTCGGCGGCAACGGTAATGATGTCGTGCGCCTGGGCAGCGGCATGGGATATGCCGAAGGCAACGACGGTGACGACATCATCATGGGCGGCCCCGGCGATAATGTGGTCTATGGCAATAATGGCAATGACCGCCTCTATGCCGGTGCAGGCCCCCGCCACAAAAAGAGCTATATGGACGGTGGCAATGGCAACGACCAGCTCTACGCCGGCAACGGCCATACCGTCTTGCAGGGTGGCACCGGAAATGATCGGTTGATCGGCCACGACCAGACGACCTTCTACACCGGCATCGGCGCCGATACCGTCATCGCCAATCGCCCAGGCGACGCGATCTACGCCACACCCAGCGACACGATCAAGCACCTCAACGGGTCGGTGTTGAACGTCGTGTCTGCCCATGACGGCCCAATCCAGGGTTTTGTGATCAAAGGGTCTGCCGACTTCATCCAACGCGTCGAAGACGACTTGGCGTTACTTCGCACCTCCCCCCAAGGCCAGCAGATGCTCGCCGAGATGGAGGCCGTTGCGCTGCGCAATGGCGCCCCGGTGACGATCGTGGAAGACCCGAGCGACACGGAGTCCAGCTACGTCTATGGCAGCCAGGAACTCAAGGCGTTGCTGCAGGACGAACGCGCGCCCGTGTCCGACGAGGATCCAAAATGGGGATTCATGATCAACGGTGTGCCGGGGTCTCGTGCGGACCGCGCTCAGATTCACTACAACCGGTCTCACTTGAACGTATTGGCAGGCGTGACTCAGCTGCCCATCGTCGGGCTCTACCACGAAATGGTCCACGCCTATAACGCCGGCAATGGCACAACCTTCACAGGCACCACGCAGGAAGACGTTGAAGGCCAGCCCCACGACATCCACAACAGTGAACGCCAAGCGGTGGGGCTGCCCAATACCGCGCAACCGTTTGATTTCGACAATAACCCGGCCACCCCACCGACCGCGAGCAACCCCAAGGCCTTCACCGAAAACGCCTTGAACGAAGAAATGGGTAGGCCACTGCGCAAACAATACGCAGGATGAACCCGATGGCGTTTGTCAGCCCATCGGCGACTGGACCCCGGGCGCCAACCTCGGCTTTTTCTGCGGCAAGGAAGACCGCAGCGCCCGCGCCGGCGAACTGGGCTGCCCACGTACAGCCACGCCCTGACTGATCGCGGCTGCTTTTGTAGCAACTGGCCTCAATTGGAATAGGAACATTTACCTGTGCTCGCTCGACAGAAGGATAGGTGCGCCTGCGCGGTAAATGCTGGCGACAAAGATCACATAATCTGACAGAAAGGTGACCGTCCGTGAGCGCAATAAACCCACCTCAAAACCACTCTATGCCACCATCCCCCCACCCTTCTGCCAGCAATCACCCCTCTGACCCCCCCGACGCGCCCCGTACTCAAACCCAAAGAAAAATGCTGGTGGATGACGGCAACCTACGTGCCGGCCAGCTGTTGACCCAGGGTCTCAAGAACCCTGAACGGCCAGAAACGCTGGCTAACATTTTGTACCTCGAAACCGGCGAAAAATCCGACCAGATCCATATCAGCCAACGCCCTGACGGCCAGCTGTACGCGCAAGTGAACGGGCGCGACTACACCTTCAATACCGGTGACGGCCATTCAAACGCTCCGACCTTTCTCCACATCAAAACCGGGGCGGGTGACGACCGTATTACCATCGACCCCACTGTCACCGTGCCCGTGGAGATCGAAGCCGAAGACGGCGATGACGTTATCCAGGCAGGTGGCGGCAACACCAGCATCTATGGCGGGCGCGGCAATGACCATATCCGCCTTGGCAGCGGCATAGGCTATGCAGAAGGCAATGAGGGCGACGACACGATAATTGGAGGCCCTGGCCACGCGGTCATGTACGGCAACAATGGCAACGATCGCCTGTACGCAAGCCACGGACCGAACAGTAAACACAGCCACCTCGATGGCGGTACGGGCGACGACAAGCTCTACGCGGGCGATGGGTATTCGGTACTCAATGGCGGCCAGGGTGACGACACGTTGGTTGGCTACACCCACACCACCTTCTACACCGGTGAGGGACGCGACACAGTCGTGACCAACACCACTCAGGCACGTATCTATGCACAAGAGACGGATCGTCTGATCGGCACCCAAGGTTCAACTGTCACCTACGTGAAGCCTTCCGACGCGGGACGACTCGCCTTCGTTATCGACGGGGCACCCGATTTCATTCAGCGAGTCGAAGACGACCTGGCGCTGCTTCGCGCATCGCCCCAAGGGCAAAAAATGCTCGAGGCTTTGGACAAGGCCGCGGTGCAAAATGGTGCCCCCGTATACATTGTGCCATTCGCAGAGAGCAACGATTATTACGATTACTGGAACACTGATCTGCAAACATTGAAAGACGCTCATCAGCTTACCTATGAGCCAAATGCCCCAATGTACGGTTTCATCAAGGACGGGGTAGCCGGGGCGCGCGCGAATAGAGCCACGATTTCCTACAACCCAGCTCATATCTACGAGGGCGGCGACCTGCTCTTGCCACTGTTGCTCCTTTACCATGAGATGGCGCACGCCTGGAACGGCGCCAATGGCACATTCCTGCCAGGCCTGAGCGATCCGACCGCAGCGTATCCTGAGCTTCCCGGCCCACCCAACTCGGAACAGCAAGCCGTGGGCCTGGCAACCAATGCGCCGCCGTTCGACTTCGATAACGACCCCTCCACGCCCCCCACCTCGACCAACCCCGCGCCGTTTACTGAGAACTCGCTTAACCACGAAATGGGCACGCCATTGCGACAACGCTACTGACACCTGAAAGCGGGCTCACGCAGCGGCCCGCCCCGCCTTAAGACCAACGGCGGGATTTACCGATGATGACAGGCGCAATCATGCTGTATCGTGCACGCGCCCTTTACCCGGCACAGGGAACTTAGCGACACGGATGACCACCTTTTTACCCAGGCCGCCATGAAATACCTGATTGTCATTCTGTCGATTCTGCTCAGCGGTTGCATAAGCGCGCCCATCGCCCTTACCCCGCAGACCGCACAACGCCTGCAAAACCAGGCGCCGATCCGTTTCCTGCTGACCTTCGACGACGGCCCCAGTGCATCGGGCTATAACAACCCGAGCCGCTCAGTAGTGGCTGACCTGGCGCAAAACCCCGTGCTGCCGGGGATCAAGGCGGTGTTCTTTTTGCAGACCGAAGCCTCACGCTCCGGCGGCAGTTCACGGGGCCACAAGACCATGCAGCGCGAGTATGCGGCCGGCCACATCCTGGCTTTCCACACCGCCACCGCGTTTCATACCAACCACCGCTGGCTGAGCAACGCCGAGCTGGAACGCACCCTCACCCAGGGCGCCGCCGACATTGCCGCGATCACGGGCTCACCGCCCGTACTGGTCCGACCGCCGTTCTGGAATTACGACCGCCGTACCTTCGCCGCTTACCAGCGTCATGGCATGCAGGTGTTGCTGACGGACTTGAGCGCCAATGACGGCAAGATCTGGGGCTTCAACGGCAGCCCCCGCCGCCGGGCCAACTTGTACCGGCAACTCTCGGTGGTGCGCGAGCGCATCGCCCTGGGGGAGTTGCCCACGGTGGACGGGGTGATACCTGTGGTGGTGACCTTCCACGACATCAACCGCTACACCGCCAGGCATATGCAGGAATATTTGCAGATCCTGCTGGACAGCGCGCGGATCAACGGCATGAAGACCGCCATTGAACCGTTCTATACCCACACTGCCCAGCTTCAGCGCGCGGCGCTGGCGAGGACGGTAAAGGATGTCAGCGAGCCAGTGCATCTGCCGGGTGTGTGGAATTGGGTGTGGGACGCCGATTCTCACTGACGTCTGGAGCCCGCTCCCACATTTTTGACTGCACTTCAATTCAGTCTGGTTGGCGCGACTCGACGCCCAGCTCATCCCACACCGACTCCGCCAGGTGGAACGTCGCATTCGCCGCCGGAATCCCGCAGTAGATCGCGCTTTGCATCAACACTTCCTTGATCTCGGCGCGGGTCACACCGTTGCTCGCGGCGGCGCGCAGGTGCAGCTTGAGTTCTTCGCTGCGGTTCATGCCGATCAGCATGGCGATGGTGATCAGGCTGCGGGTGTGCCGCGGCAGGCCGGGGCGGGTCCAGATATCACCCCAGGCGTGGCGGGTGATCATTTCCTGGAACTCGCTGTTGAACTCGGTCAGGGCGTTGAGGCTGCGGTCGACATGGGCGTCGCCCAGCACTTCGCGGCGCACCTGCAGGCCTTCGGCATAACGTTGTTTTTCGTCCAAAAAAACTCTCCGTATTCAAATCGATTACTGGTGGCGAGCGCCCTCGCCACAGGTTTAGTTCGCCAGCAAAAATGCCAGCACACGGTCACTGAACGCCGCGCCGACCTGCACATTCGACAGGTGTGCCGCATAAAACTCGGCGTATTCGGCGCCCTGCACATGGTTCTGGATAAAGTGGCTGCCAGCGGGCGGGGTGACCGCATCTTCGGTGCCGGCGACCACCAGGGTCGGTACTTTGATCCGGGCCAATTGCTCACGGTAATCCGCATCGCGCACCGCTGCGCAATTGGCGGCATAACCTTCGGGCGACGTCGCCGCGAGCATGTCGGTAATCTGCTTGGCCTGGTGCGGGTTGGCCGCCGCGAAATCGGCGGTGAACCAGCGCGCAATCGATGCATCGCGCAGCGCGACCATCGCCGCCGCGCCATCACGCAACACCGTTTCGATGCGCGGGTTCCACACCTCCGGCGTACCAATCTTGGCGGCGGTGTTGCACACCACCAGGCGCTGCAGACGCTCGCCGGCGTTGATGCCCAGCCATTGGCCGATCAGGCCGCCCATGGAAAGGCCGCAGAAATGCGCGCGCTGAATAGCCAGCGCATCCAGCAGCGCGAGCACATCGTGCCCCAGTTGCTCGATGCTGTAGGGCCCCGCCGTGACCAGGGATTTGCCATGGCCACGGGTGTCAAAACGCAACACACGAAAATGCTTGATGAAGGCCGGGATCTGGATGTCCCACATATGCAGGTCGGTGCCCAACGAGTTGGACAGCACCAGCACTGGCGCATCCACGGGCCCATCCAATTGGTAATGCAGTTCGCCCTCGGCGAGTTGTACAAATGCCACAGCGGCCTCCTTAGGCGGTCAATGCAAAATGTTCGGTCACAGCGCGGGTCACCCAGGTGTGCGCCTGTCCCAAGTAGTGGGCCGGGTCGAGCAGGCGGTCCAGTTCGGCCGCCGACAGCTCGGCGGTGACCTGCGGTTCATCTGCCAGCACCGCGCGCAGATGGCGCCCATCGGCGACGGCGCGTTTGCAACATTGCTCCAGCAGATGGTGCGCCGTTTCGCGCCCCAGCCGTTGAGCGAGCACGATGCTGACGGCTTCGGCCAGCACCAGCCCTTGGGTCAGGTCGAGGTTTTGCGCCATGCGTTGCGGGTCGACTTCCAAGCCTTCGCTCACCAGCAAGGCCTGTTGCAACGCACCGGACACCAAGCGGCAAATCTCCGGCAGGGTTTCCCATTCGGCATGCCACAGGCCCAGGCTGCGCTCGTGCTCCTGGGGCATGGCACTGAACATCGTCGATACCAGGCCCGGCACACGGGTGGCGGTGCTGATCAGCACCGCCGCGCCCACCGGATTACGTTTGTGCGGCATGGTGGACGAGCCGCCCTTGCCCGGCGCCGAAGGTTCGAAGACTTCTGCCGCTTCGGTCTGCATCAACAGGCTGATATCGCGCCCCAACTTGCCCAGGCTGCCCGCGATCAAACCGAGCACGCTGGCGAACTCCACCAGGCGATCGCGCTGGGTGTGCCAGGGTTGCTCGGGCAGGTTCAGTTGCAACTCCGCTGCCAGCGCCTCAGCCACCGGCATGGCCTGCTCGCCCAGCGCTGCCAGGGTGCCGGAGGCACCGCCGAATTGCAGCACCAGCAGGCGCGGTTTCAGCTCTGCCAGACGCTGGCGACTGCGGGTTACCGCCCCCAGCCACCCGGCGATTTTCAGCCCCAGGGTGACCGGCGTCGCATGTTGCAGCCAGGTACGCCCAGCCAACGGCACACCCGCATAACGCTGGGCCTGGGCGGCAAGAATGTCGCCCAGCTGCGCCAGGTCCGCGTCGATCAGCGCCACCGCTCGCCGCAGTTGCAGTACCAGGCCGGTGTCCATCACATCCTGGCTGGTCGCGCCCAGGTGCACATAGCGTTCGGCCCCGGCATCTTCACTGGCAATCAACTTGCCCAGCGCCTTCACCAGTGGAATCGCCGAATTGCCCGCCGTGGCAATCGCCACGCCGAGGGCATCCACGTCATACAACGAGGCCAGGCACGCCTGGGCAATCGGTGCGACGGCGGCCTGGGGAATCAACCCGACCTGGGCCTGGGCCCGGGCCAACCCGGCTTCAAAATCCAGCATGCCCTGCAAGCGGCCCTGGTCGCAGAACACCTCGGCCATGCTGCCTGCCGTGAAGTAAGCGTCGAACAATTGATTGCTCGTGCGCAGTGTCATAGCTCATCCCTTACAGATCGTGGTGCAAGTACTCCGCCTGTTTCGGCAGACGCAAGCTGAACAGGAAGGCCACCGCCATCATGCCGGTGACGTACCAATAAAAGGTGTTTTCCATGCCCATGGACTTGAGGCCCAAGGCCACGTATTCCGCCGAACCGCCGAAGATCGCGTTGGCCACCGCGTACGCCAGGCCCACGCCCAGGGCGCGTACATGAGGCGGGAACATTTCCGCTTTCACCAGGCCGCTGATCGAGGTGTAGAAACTCACGATGGCCAGGGCCAGGGAGATCAACACAAAGGCCAGGAACGGGCTGGTCACGGTTTTCAGGGTGAGCAGGATCGGTACGGTGCACAGGGTGCCGAGAGCGCCGAACCAGAGCATCGAGTTACGGCGGCCGATCTTGTCCGAGAGCATGCCGAACAACGGCTGCATGCACATGTACACAAACAGCGCGCCGGTCATGATGTAGCTGGCGGTCTTGGCGTGCATCCCGGCGGTGTTCACCAGGTACTTCTGCATGTAAGTGGTGAAGGTGTAGAAAATCAGCGAGCCGCCGGCGGTGTAGCCGAGCACGGTGATGAACGCGGCCTTATGGTTGCGGAACAGCGCGGCAATGCTGCCAGCATCCTTGTCCTGGCGCATTTCCTTGCTGGTGGTTTCCTTCAAGGTGCGACGCAGCAGCAGGGAGATCACCGCCGCAATCGCGCCGATCACGAACGGGATCCGCCAGCCCCAGGCGCGCAATTCTTCTTCGGTGAGGATCTGTTGCAGGATCACCACCACCAGCACCGCCAGCAGTTGCCCGCCGATCAGCGTCACGTACTGGAACGACGCGAAGAAACCACGCTGGCCCTTGAGCGCAACTTCGCTCATGTAGGTCGCGGTGGTGCCGTATTCGCCCCCTACCGACAAACCCTGGAACAACCGCGCCACCAGCAGCAATGCCGGGGCCCAGGCGCCAATGTCTTTGTAGGTGGGCAGGAAGGCGATGACCAGGGAACCGGCGCACATCATCAGCACCGAGATCATCATCGAGTTCTTTCGCCCGTGCTTGTCGGCCACACGACCAAACAGCCAGCCGCCGATGGGGCGCATCAGGAATCCGGCGGCGAACACCCCGGCGGTGTTGAGCAGTTGCACCGTAGGGTCATCCGACGGGAAGAACGCCGGGGCAAAGTAAATGGCGCAGAAGGCGTAGACGTAGAAGTCGAACCATTCGACGAGGTTGCCGGAAGAAGCCCCGACAATCGCAAAAATCCGTTTGCTGCGTTCTTCTCCGGTGTAGTGACTGGTCGTTGTTGTCATGTGTTTTCACTCAGTGGGAACGGTTATAGCCTAGACATACTTTGCAATAACCTCGTTCCGCAAGCAGACTTTTGGGTAGGTAGTGCCTGAACCGGCCCCATCGGGGGCAAGCCCCTCCCACACCGCCTATCAAATGTGGGAGGGGGCTTGCCCCCGATGGGGCCCTGACAAACGACTCAGTAATCGAAGAACACCGTCTCCTTGTCTGTCCCTTGCAAAATCACATTCCACTGATACACACCGTCCGCATCCGTCTTGGCAATCAAAGTACCCCGCCGCTCTGCAGGCACACACGCCAGCAACGGGTCATCGCCATTCAAGGCCTCGCCCTCGAAATAAATCCGCGTCAGCAGGTGCTTCACCAACCCACGGGCGAACACCAACACCACCAAGTGCGGCGCCTGGGTGGTGCCCTTCAGGCCCGGCACGGCACCCGGCTTGATGGTGGTAAAGCGAAACCGCCCTTCAGCGTCCACCGGCACCCGTCCGAAACCTTCGAAATTGGGGTCCAGCGCTTTGTCCTGGTCGTCTTCCGGATGGTCGTACTTGCCGGCGGCGTTGGCCTGCCAGACTTCGAGCATGGCGTCGTTGACGACATCGCCGTTGCCATCCACCACTTGCCCGCTGATCGCCACGCGTTCGCCGAGGGTGGCGGCGACGGTCAGGTCTTCACGGTTCAGCCAAGTCAGGCCGATGTGGTAATACGGCCCGACGGTATGGGACGTGGTCGCGTTGAGTGTCATCTCATTTCTCCATCGGCGTGGCGTCGCGGCCGCGCAGGACGATGTCCCAGCGGTAGCCGAGCGCATAGGAAGGAATGGTTTTTTCCAAGTCGAAACGGGCGATCAAGCGTTCCTTGGCGCGGGTATCGGGTACGCAGTTGTAGATCGGGTCGTATTCCAGCAGCGGGTCGCCGGGGAAGTACATCTGCGTCACCAACCGCGTCAGCACGCTCGGGCCGAACAGCGAAAAGTGGATATGCGCCGGGCGCCACGCATTGTGGTGGTTGCCCCACGGGTAGGCGCCGGGCTTGATGGTATGGAACTGGTACCAGCCCTCGGCGTCGGTGACGGTGCGGCCGGTGCCGGTGAAGTTCGGGTCCAGTGGCGCGTCGTGCAGGTCGCGCTTGTGGTTGTAGCGGCCGGCGGCGTTGGCCTGCCAGATTTCCACGAGGATGCCAGGCACCGGCAGGCCGTTTTCATCGAGCACACGGCCATGAATGATGATGCGCTCGCCCTGGGGCTCGCCTTCATGCTGGGCGGTGAGGTCGTTGTCCTTCGGGTCGACACGCTCGGCGCCGATGGTCGGGCCGGTGATTTCCGACAAGGAATGGGGCAGGAACACCAACGGTTTGGACGGCGAACGCAGGTTCGTCGACTGGTAGGCCGGGTGCAGGTAATCCGGTTGAGTGCCCGCTTGCGGGCGCCGGTATCCGGGCTTGTCACTCATGGAGCAATCCTCTCTTATTAGATGCGTTCAATCGCCAGGGCCAGGCCTTGGCCTACCCCCACGCACATGGTCGCCAGGCCTTTACGGCCGCCGGTTTTCTCAAGTTGATGCAGGGCGGTCAGCACCAGCCGCGCGCCGCTCATGCCCAGCGGGTGGCCGAGGGCGATGGCGCCGCCGTTCGGGTTGACCTGGGGAGCGTCGTCGGCGATGCCCAGTTCGCGCAGTACCGCCAGGCCTTGGCTGGCGAAGGCTTCGTTCAGTTCGATGACGTCAAAATCAGTGACCGCCAGGCCGAGACGCTCCACCAGTTTGCGCACCGCGGGCACCGGACCGATGCCCATCACACGCGGTGCAACACCGGCGCTGGCCATGCCCAATACGCGGGCGCGTGCGGTCAGCCCGTGTTTCTTGACGGCCTCGGCGGAGGCCAGGATCAGCGCTGCCGCACCGTCATTCACACCCGAAGCGTTGCCGGCGGTGACGGTCTTGTCCGGGCCATTGACCGGTTTGAGTTTGGCCAAGGCTTCCAGGGTGGTGTCCCGTGGGTGCTCATCGTGTTCCACCACGGTTTCGCCTTTTTTATGGGCGACCCGCACCGGTACGATTTCTTCGGCGAAAAAGCCGGCGGCCTGGGCCGCAGCGGTGCGTTGCTGGCTGCGCAGGGCAAAAGCGTCCTGGTCGGCGCGAGACACCTTGTAATCGTCGGCGACATTGTCAGCGGTCTGCGGCATCGCATCCACGCCGTACTGCTCTTTCATCAAGGGGTTGATAAAACGCCAGCCGATGGTGGTGTCTTCCAGCTTCATGTTGCGCGAGAACGCCGCATCGGCCTTGCCCATGACGAAGGGCGCACGGGACATCGACTCGACGCCACCGGCAATCGCCAGTTCCATTTCGCCGCTGGCAATCGCCCGGAAAGCCGTGCCGATCGCGTCCATGCCCGAGGCGCACAAGCGGTTGAGGGTCACGCCCGGAACGCTGTCCGGCAAGCCCGCCAGCAACAGCGCCATGCGCGCCACGTTGCGGTTGTCTTCACCGGCCTGGTTGGCGCAGCCGAGGAACACTTCATCGACCGCATTCCAGTCCACCGACGGGTTGCGTTCGATCAGCGCCTTGATCGGCAGCGCGGCCAAGTCATCGGCACGCACGCTGGACAGGCCACCCCCGAAACGGCCGATGGGGGTACGAATGGCATCACAGATAAAGACATCGCGCATCAGGCTTCTCCCGGTGCTTGGCCATGGGCGGCCGCGGTGCGTGCTTCAAGGTCACGCAGCGCAGTCAGCTCAACATCCGTCGGTTCGGCGGTGGTGTCGACCTGATCGGCAAAACGAATGGCCCAACCGGTGGCAGCCACCACTTGCTCACGGGTGACCCCAGGGTGCAGCGCGGTGACCACGAACTCATGGGTGCCCGCTTCCGGCTCCATGATGCACAGATCGGTAATAATCCCTACAGGCCCGGCGCCCGGCAGACCCAGGCGTTTACGCGAGTCGCCGCCTTCGCCGTGACCAACCGAGGTGATGAAGTCCAGCTTGTCGACAAACGAACGCGACGACTGCTTGAGGATGATCAGCACGCTCTTGGCCGAACCGGCGATCTCCGGCGCACCGCCAGCACCCGGCAGGCGCACTTTGGGTTGGTGATAGTCACCGACCACTGTGGTGTTGATGTTGCCGAAACGATCGACCTGGGCCGCGCCGAGAAAGCCGACGTCAATGCGTCCACCTTGCAGCCAGTAGCGAAAGATCTCACCGGTGGGCACTACGGTGTCCGCGGTTTCCGCCAGCTCGCCATCGCCGATGGACAGCGGCAGCACCGAGGGCTTGGCGCCAATCGGGCCGGACTCATAGATCAGTACCACATCCGGCGACGAGGTCAGGCGCGCCAAGTTGGCCGCCTTGGACGGCAGGCCGATGCCGACGAAGCAGACGGAGCCGTTCTTCAGGCGGCGCGCGGCGGCGACGGTCATCATTTCATTGGTCGAGTAAGCCATCACTTGGCCTCCTGCGCGGTGGCCAGCTTGGCCTGGAATTCGGTGAAGTCGGCAGTGCCGTGGATGTATTCATTGATCCACGCAGTAAAGGTCCCACGGTCGCGGGCGATTGGGTCCCACGCCTGATAGAAGCGGTTGTCGCGTTCGTTGTAGCCGTGGGCGTAGGACGGATGCGCGCCACCCGGTACATGGCACACCGCAGTCAGGGCCCAGGTCGGCAGCACGCAGCTGTTCATCGGTGCATTGAGGTCATCGACGATTTCTTCGACCGTGACGATGCAGCGCTTGGCCGCCAGGGCCGCCTCCTTCTGTACGCCGAGGATGCCCCAGAGCAACACGTTGCCTTTGCGGTCGGCCTTTTGTGCGTGGATCACGGTGACGTCCGGACGCACCGACGGCACCGCCGCCAGCACTTCACCGGTGAACGGGCAGGTCACGGTCTTGATCAGCGGGTTGACCTTGGGCAGGTCGGAACCGGCGTAGGCGCGCAGTACCGCGAACGGCAGGCCCGAGGCACCCGCGACATAGGCATTGGCCAGGTCGGCATGGCTGTGCTCTTCAATTTCCAACGGTTGCGGCCATTGCTTCTCGACCGCGTCGCGCAGGCGATGCAGGGAGCCCACACCCGGGTTGCCGCCCCAGGAGAAAATCAGCTTGCGGGCGCAGCCGGCTCCGATCAACTGGTCGTAGATCAGGTCAGGCGTCATACGCACCAGCGTCAGGTCTTTCTTGCCCTGACGAATGATTTCATGACCCGCTGCCGTAGGGATCAGATGGGTAAAGCCTTCCAGAGCGACGGTATCGCCGTCGTTCACAAATTGCTTCACCGCGTCACGCAGCGCGAGGATTTCAGCCATGGGGTTCGGGCTCCCGGTGTGGATCGAAAAAGGCGCTGAGGTGGCGCCGAAGTGCTTGAAGATTAAGCCGGGGAAACGGGCCAAACAATCCGATAATCGACTCAGCGTTCGATTATCGAACAAATTGTTATCTCGCTAATCATTCAGACAACGCTCAATCAATGTGGGAGGGGGCTTGCCCCCGATAGCGGTGTATCAGCCACGAGATGTGTTGGCTTACCCACTGCTATCGGGGGCAAGCCCCCCTCCCACAGGCCTCAGGTGGCGTCAGCGTGGCTGACCATGCCTTTGATCACGACAGCGGCCGTGGCCAACGCGGCCGGAATCACCAACGCCGTCAGCACCTGCTCGAAGTTCCAGCCCAGCCCCAGCAAGGTCGCGCCCATCCATGCCCCCAGGATCGCGCCGAAGCGACCGATGCCGAGCATCCACGACACGCCGGTGGCGCGGCCTTGGGTCGGGTAGAAGCGTGCGGCCAGGGACGGCATCGCCGATTGCGCACCGTTGACACACATGCCGGCGATCAGCACCAGGGTGGCAAGCAAGGTGATATTGCCCAGGCTCTGCCCCACCGCATAGGCAAACACCCCGGCCAACAGGTAGAACGTGCCGATGACCTTGTGCGGGTTGAATCGGTCCATCGCCCACCCCACACCCACTGCACTCAACACACCACCGAACTGGAACAATGCGCCGATAAATGCCGCCTGCTCCATGCTGGCGCCGCTGTCGCGCATCAGGGTCGGCAGCCAGCTGGTGAGCAGGTAAACGATCACCAGGCCCATGAAGTAGGTCAGCCACAACAGCAAGGTGCCGGCACTGTAGGTACCGGAAAAGATCACCGCGAATACGTTACGGGCCTTGACGGTTTTCTGCTCGGGCACGCTGAAATGGGTGGCCTGGGCGACGATGGAGGGCTCGATGGGTGACAGGGTTTTGCGCACCTTGTCGGTCCCCCGATTGCGCACCACCAGGTAACGCGCCGATTCGGGCAGCCACACCAGCAACACCAACGCCAGGATCAATGGCAGGACGCCGCCGATCAGCAGCAGGCTGTGCCAGCCGAACGCCGGGATCAGCTTGGCCGAGATAAACCCGCCGCCGGCCATGCCCAGGTTGAAGCCGCAGAACATGCTGGTCACCAGCAACGACTTGTGACGTTCCGGGGTGTATTCGGACAGCAGGGTCGTGGCATTCGGCATGCCGGCGCCCAGGCCCAGCCCGGTGAGAAAGCGCAGCACCAGCAACTGATCGACGTTACTGCTGTAGGCCGACGCCAGGCTGAACGCGCCAAACACCAGCACCGCCCCCACCAGCACCACTTTGCGCCCGAAACGATCCGCCAGCGGGCCGGAGCCCAGCGCGCCGAACACCATGCCGATCAATGCGGCGCTCATCACCGGGCCGAGGCTGGCGCGGTCGATGCCCCAGTCCTGGGACAATGCAGGCGCGATAAAGCCCATGGCGGCGGTGTCGAGGCCATCAAGGAAAACAATCAGGAAACACAGGATCACCACGCGCCACTGATAACGTGACAGAGGCTGGGTATTGATGAAGGACTGGACGTCCAACGGAGTACCGACAGAGGGCTGATTCATTATTTTTATTTCCACACCGATGGCGGGCTGACGACCTGGGGCCGTCGTTATTATTCGGCGCCCCTTCGAGCGCTGCCGCACATTAATAAGCCAGGGGAAATACCGTCAATTCATCAACCCGGGTTCTGTGCGGTCACCGAACAGCTTAGGCAAACAGCTGCGCACTCAACTCGCGGCTGGCACTGAGCATGCTCGGCAGGAAGCGCTGTTCCAGCTCACTGCGGCTGACACGCCCGGCATGGGTGCTGACGTTCAGCGCGGCCAACACCTGGCCCGACGCGTCGTAGACCGGCACCGCAATGGAACGCAGGCCCTGCTCCAGTTCCTGGTCGACGATGCACCAGCCCTGTTGACGCACTTGTTGCAGGCATTCGAACAGCGCCTCGGGCGTGGTGAGGGTGCGGCTGGTCTTGGTTTGCAGGTCGGCGTGGTCGAGGTAGTCCTGCAACGAGGCATCGTCCAACGCCGCGAGCAAAATGCGGCCCATGGAGGTGCAGTAGGCCGGCAGCCGCCCTCCCACCGACAGGTCCACGGAAATCAGGCGCTGGGTGGTGGCCGAACGGGCGATATAGAGGATGTCGTCACCCTCGAGTGTCGCCATGTTGCAGGCTTCGTGGAGCTGCTCGCTCATGCGATCCAGGTAGGGCTGGGCCGACACCGCCAGCGGTGTGGACGACAGGTAGGCATGGCCCAGGGTCAGGACTTTGGGCAATAGCGAATAGGTCCGCCCGTCGGTGGTGGCGTAACCGAGCTTGATCAAGGTGTGCAGGCAACGGCGCACGGCGGCGCGGGGGATTTCCGTTCGGTGGCTGATCTGGGCGATGGTGAGGTGGCGCTTGCGCTCCTGGAACGCCTGCACCACGGCCAGGCCACGGGCCAGGGAGGTCATGAAGTCCGGATCACCGGTAAACGCTTGGATACGCTTGGCCGGAGAGGCAACGATCGGCGGCGCCGCTGACGCGAAAGAGTTGCGCAATTGATCGTTCATGTCGGGATCCTTTCTCTTATTGTCGACCGCTGGGGAGGTTAGATGGCTATTACAAGCCGCGTCAGCCGGCCTGCACAAGACAGTGCCGATAACATTGTGCGATTATCGGACGATCATTCGATTATCGCAATTTTCTGGCACCCAGCCATGCCAGGCTGCACGACTGCAGTGACATTAAAAGAGCGGCTAACATAATGCCTGAAGTTAGGTGGAATTTATGACGCCAGAATTTGCGCAATTACCGGCGCATCCGTGTAACAAAACGCTCACACAAAGTTGACGGTTTTTAACTTTATGCCGATAGTGTTATTCAAATGCATCGCTATAATGCACTCTATGCGCAGGTTCGCCCGGTTTGCAGTATCGGAACCGGCGCCCACTCGATGATGCGCAGGCCGTGCATTATTGGTCGCAACTATCTGTCTCGAATGTCTGCACTAAACAAGTGCCGCCCCTGCAGGGTCCAAAGTTGAACGTTTCCACGGGTCAACTTGAAACACCCCGAGGGCGCATTCCGGCATAACGCTGCAACGTATTTACACTCAACTCAATTAGGTAACAATGTGACGAAAGATGAACTGCGCGCGGAACTTGAGCGCCAGGAGCAACGTTACAAGGACGTTTACGGCGGGGAAGTCACCACCTACGCCGCCCAGCCTGAACCTGAACGCAAACCATGGCGCAAACGAGCCAGCCTGCTCGACCAGGCATTTGCCCAGGAAATCCAAAAGATTGAACAGGAACTCAAAACCGAAGAGCCATAAGCGATTCGGTTTGACCCTCAAGGTTCTGGCCTTGACTGCTGGCACATAGCTAGCAGTCAGCAAGCCTGCATCCCACTACTAACAGTAAAATTTCATACAAATGTTTCTGGCGTGACGATTTTGTGACAATCACCCGCCCTGCGGCCCCTCTGCTTTATAAATCAAAGACTTGCCAAAGCCCCGAAAACCCTGGGATGCACCCCTTTACCGAGGTTTTTTTCAGGGAAGATGCTTACCGATGAGCAGCTAGTGCATCGATTACTGAGGTTTTCTGGCATAATCGCGCCCCCTTACGACCGGGTCAGAAAACCTTCATGATCGATTTATTCAGCGGACTGGATGCTTGGGTTCTCGTGAGCCTGCTGCTCGCCCTGGCCTTTGTCCTCGCCTTCGAGTTCATCAATGGCTTTCATGACACCGCTAACGCGGTGGCCACAGTCATCTATACCAAAGCCATGCCGCCGCACCTGGCCGTGTTCTTCTCCGGGGTGTTCAACTTCCTCGGCGTATTGCTCGGTGGTGTCGGTGTCGCCTACGCCATCGTGCATTTGCTGCCGGTGGAGCTGCTGATCAATGTGAACACCGGCCATGGCTTGGCGATGGTCTTCTCTTTATTGGCTGCAGCGATCACCTGGAACCTGGGCACCTGGTACTTCGGCATCCCAGCCTCCAGTTCCCACACCCTGATCGGCTCGATCCTCGGTGTCGGCCTGGCCAATGCCCTGATCAACGACATCCCCCTGGCTGACGGTGTGAACTGGCAGAAAGCGGTGGATATCGGCGCATCGCTGGTGTTCTCGCCGATGGCCGGCTTCCTGGTCGCAGCCCTGGTGCTGCTCGGCCTGAAGTGGTGGCGTCCGCTGTCCAAGATGCACAAGACCCCGGACCAGCGCCGCAAGCTTGATGACAAGAAGCATCCACCGTTCTGGAACCGCCTGGTCCTGGTGATTTCCGCCATGGCCGTGAGTTTCGTGCACGGCTCCAACGACGGTCAGAAAGGCATCGGCCTGATCATGCTGGTGCTGATCGGTATCGTGCCGGCGCAGTTCGTACTCGACCTGGGCAGCACCACCTACCAGATCGAGCGTACCCGCGACGCCACCTTGCACCTGAACCAGTTCTACCAGCGCAACCATGAGACCCTGGGTGAATTCCTGGCCTTGGGCAAAAGCGTGAAGGACGACCTGCCGGGCAAATTCCGTTGCAACCCGCAACAGACCGAGCCGACCATCAATGCGTTGCTGGGTACGTTGAAAGGTGTCTCCGACTACCATTCGCTGACGGCCGATCACCGTATCGAAGTACGTCGCTACCTGCTCTGCCTGGACGACACCGCGAAGAAAGTCGGCAAATTGCCAGGCCTGCCGGCACGTGAGAAGTCCGACCTCGACAAGTTGCGCAAAGACCTGACCGCCACAACCGAATACGCACCGTTCTGGGTAATCCTCGCCGTCGCACTGGCCTTGGGCCTGGGCACCATGGTGGGCTGGAAGCGTGTGGTACTGACCATCGGCGAGAAGATCGGCAAGCAGGGCATGACCTATGCCCAAGGCATGTCGGCGCAGATCACCACCGCGACCATGATTGGCTTTGCTAATATCTTCGCACTGCCGGTGTCCACCACCCACGTGCTGTCGTCGGGTGTGGCCGGTACCATGGTCGCCAATAAAAGCGGCCTGCAAGGCGGCACCGTTAAAACCATCCTGATGGCCTGGGTGCTGACCCTGCCAGCCACCGTGGCCCTATCGGCCGGGTTGTTCTGGTTGGCGTCCAAGGCACTCGGCAGCTGATAGCCGCTTGCACTAAAAAAGGTGCGATCCGCGAGGCTCGCACCTTTTTTATTGCCCAATTCCAAACCCACCTATTGTCCCTGTGTTGATTATCAAATCGCAGGCAAAAAAAAGGGCGACCGAAGTCGCCCAAAATGCCTTGCGTGCTCATGTAACCCGGAAAAACCTATGGTTTTTTACGCTTGTTCGCGTCTTTCCAGATAAAAATTCCAAACCCTACAAAAAACATCACCATGAGGCTCACAGTCAGCACTCCGGCAAACACCACATTATCGATAAACATGACCGGCCTCCTGCACTTGCCCTGTTGCGATAGGGCTAAGTTAATGCAGAAGGCGGATTGGAAAATTGACGGGGATCAATGTCGCCCACGACGGAGCGTAAAGAAGGGCAATAACTGACCTGCATCAATGGATGCAGGCTGTTTCAACGCTTTTTCGGTTTGTTCTTCGGTTTTTTCTTCACTTTACCCAGCGGCATTGCCTGTTCGAAGGCCTGGCGCACTTCATTCAGGCGCTTGTCATTGAGGTCATGCACGCGCTTGGCGCGTTCGGCATTCAGGTCGATCAGCTTGTCGTCTTCACTCATGGCTTGGCTTACGTCGTGGAGGGAATGGCCCAATAATGCGGCCTCCCCCGCCCAACGGCAAATCAGCCAGCGACAAAAGGCAGGCCATCGCCCAAAATCGCTACTTTTCCAGACCCGGAGACGCACCCAGGTGGCACTGCACAAGGACCTTCCGCCGTTGCTGGCCCTGCGCGCCTTCGAAGCCGTGGCGCGGCATTTGAGTTTTATCAAGGCCGCGAACGAGTTGTCGGTGACCCAAAGTGCCCTGAGTCACCAGGTGCAAAAACTTGAGCAGTACTTGGATAAACCGCTGTTTATCCGACGCACACGCGCGATCGACCTGACCGCCGACGGCCAACAGTACTACGACGAAATCCGCCCGGCGCTCGACGCCATCGCCGCGGCCACCCGCGCCCAACGGGCCACCCCCAGCGCCAGCGTGTTACGCATCGGCTTGCTGGCGTCCTTCGCCACCTTGTGGCTGGCGCCGCGTCTGGCTGGGTTCCTCAATCGCTATCCCCCTATCCAGGTGGAGCTATTGCCGGCCATTCAACTCGCGAACGTCGCTGGCGCCGAGGTCGACCTGGCCATCCGCTACGGCAAGGGTGATTGGCCCGACGTGCAGGCCACGCGACTGATGCCGGAAGTCATCTCCCCGGTGTGCAGCCCTGCGTTCAAGGTACGGCAGGACAGCCCGCTGCTGATGGCGACGTCACACCGCCCCTTTGAATGGACCGATTGGTCCGAGCACTATCAGGTCGACCTCGCCCACCATCCCCGCGTGATGCTGCACGACTACAACATCGTGGTCGAAGCCGCCGTGGCCGGCCAAGGCATCGCCATGGGCCGTCATCGCCTGATCGAACGCAGGCTGCAGGACGGCAGCCTGGTAGAAGCGTTCGATTGGCCGCCCTACCACAGTGACATCGGTTACTGGCTCATCGCCCCTCAAGGTCCCGCCAGTGAAGCTGCCGCGTGTTTCAGCCAGTGGTTGCAGGAAGCCTGCGCCGACGCGTGAGTTATTTCGATAGGTCGCGTGAGATCTATCCGTTTGTCGCCCTTCGATACAGCCAACATGCTGAAACCTCCTGACCCCAGAGGATTGATCATGAGCGACTCCCTCCACCAACGCGTGCACGCCCTCGGCCTCGCACTGCCTACGCCCAGCCAGCCGATTGCCAATTACATCAACCACGTCGTCAGCCAGAACCACCTGTTTGTCTCCGGTCAGATTCCGCTGGTGGACGGCAAACCGGCCTACGTCGGCCGGTTGGGCGAGTCCATCAGCGATGAGGAAGGCGCACACGCGGCAGAACTCGCGGCCCTGGGCCTGCTGGGGCAGTTGAGCGATGCCCTCGGTGATGACCTCTCACGACTGGTACGCACCGTGCGCCTGGGGGTGTTTATCGCCAGCGGCGCTGACTTCAAACAACAGAGCGTGGTCGCCAACGGCGCCTCCAACTTGCTGGTCAACGCCCTTGGCGAAAAGGGCCGGCATGTGCGCACCGCCGTGGGCGTTTCCAGCCTGCCGGCCGGCGTGGCGGTGGAGGTCGATGCCATTTTCGAGCTGCGCCCATGAGCCCGCTCGACGTTCAGCACCTGCGGGACAACACGCCTGGTTGCCAGTCCGGCATCGTGCACTTCAACCACGCCGGTGCCTCGCTGCCGAGCCAGGCGACCCTCGATGCAATCATCGAACACCTGCAACGGGAAGCCCGCGAGGGCCCAATGGAAGCCGGCGAGCATGGCGCCGTCTTGGTGGAAAAAGCCCGCCGTGCCGCCGCGCAACTGCTTAACGCCCCGGTCTCATCCATCGCGTTTGCCGGCAGTGGCTCGACCGCCTGGAGCATGGCGTTCCAAGCCTTGGGGCCCTGGCAGCCGGGCGATCGCATTCTGGTCGGCCGCCACGAATGGGGCGGTAACCTGGCCAGCATGGAAGGGGCGGTGCAAGCAGGCGCTCGGGTGGAGGTCATCCCCTGCGACGACAGCGGCGCAGTCTGCCCAGTGGCGCTGGAGTCGATGATCGACGCTCGCGTGAAGTTGATCGACCTCACCTGGCTCCCGGCCAACGGCGGCCTGATCAACCCCGCCCAGGCCATCGGCGAAGTGGCCAGGCGTCACGCCATCCCCTACTTCATCGACGCCGGCCAAGCCGTCGGCCAACTGCCGGTGGATGTGCAAGCGCTGCACTGTGACGTGCTCAAGTCAGCCGGACGCAAACACCTGCGTGGGCCACGAGGCACCGCGCTGTTGTATGTGCGACCGGCTTTTCTTGAGCGCTTGAACCCTGTTCAGCGTGACGTGTTTTCAGCGCCCTGGACCGCCCAGGGGTTCGACCTGCGCCATGACGCACGGCGCTTTGAAACCAGCGAAACATCCTTCGCCTTGCTGGCGGGGCTGGGCAATGCGTTGCAAGAGATGAACAGGCTCGGAATCGAGCGCCTATGGGAAAGGGTTTCGCAGACCAGCGAGCGAATCCGCGAAGCGTTGCGTGGGGTTCCGGGCATTACCCTGCATAACCTGGGCACTCGCCAGTCAGGCTTGATCGCCTTCAACCTGGCGGGTTGGGACGCCTTTGAACTCAAGCGGCGCCTGGGGTTGAAGCGCATCAACATCGGGGCCAACGGTGTCGCCTATACGCCGCTGGATATGCAGGCGCGGGGCCTTGAAAGCGTGGCGCGGATTTCTGTCAGCCCGCTCAATACCGAACACGAGATCGAGGTGCTGATAACGGCCCTGCGGGCACTGCATGACTAAACCTCGACGTCCACCCACAGGCCTTGGCGTGGCGCATCTTCGATCAGCGGTATCACCGGCACCGTATTGTCGGCGTTGAGCACATCCCCCGGAATGGCCAGGTGCTGCTCCGGGTCGTCCTCGGCTTCACGCCGGCGTTTCTGTTGTTCCTGCTGGCGACGTTGTTCTTCGCGCAGCAAAAACGTCGACGTCTCGGCATCGCCCTTTTTCAGATCGATGGTGCTTTCGTTGGAGCCCGGTTGCACTGGCACCACGGGCGGGATATCCGGCTTCTGACGTACCGGATCGAGTTGTGACGTGACCGGCACAACGCTGACGGGCAGCATGGGTGGCAGCATAGTGATTATTCTCCTGATCAACAGGCTGTCGGCGGGTTGCAGGGTGACTTGAGCGCAAGCTCGCCAACCTGTGACCCAGTCGACACTCGCAAGTGCCCGCCACCCGTCGATTCAGCTTCCGATGTGCCCCCCCCAAGGAGTAGTTTTTGTCAGAGTCCTTGGGCGTGGGGGCTTGTTCCGTTAAGATAGTCGGCTTTTTCACGGCGGGAGTCAGGCAGCATGGCGCAGCAGTATCAACCGGGGCAACGCTGGATTAGTGACAGCGAAGCAGAGCTGGGGTTAGGCACCGTTCTGGCACAGGACGGCCGCTTGTTGACCGTGCTCTATCCGGCCACTGGCGACACCCGCCAGTATGCGCTACGGAATGCGCCCCTCACCCGCGTGAGGTTCTCGCCGGGTGACTCCATCACCCATTTCGAAGGCTGGAAAATGACCGTGCAGGAAGTCGACGATGTCGACGGCCTGCTGGTGTACCACGGCCTCAATGGGCAGCACGAGCAGGTCACCCTGCCGGAAACCCAACTGTCCAACTTCATTCAGTTCCGCCTGGCCAGCGACCGCCTGTTCGCCGGGCAGATCGACCCGCTGGCCTGGTTCTCGCTGCGTTACCACACGCTGGAACACACCAGCCGCCAATTGCAGTCTTCGTTGTGGGGCCTGGGTGGCGTGCGTGCGCAACCTATCGCTCACCAATTGCACATCGCCCGTGAAGTCGCTGACCGTATCGCGCCACGGGTATTGCTGGCTGACGAAGTCGGCTTGGGCAAGACCATCGAAGCCGGCCTGGTGATCCATCGCCAACTGCTGTCAGGCCGCGCCAGCCGCGTGTTGATCCTGGTACCGGAAAACCTGCAGCACCAGTGGCTGGTGGAAATGCGCCGCCGCTTCAACCTGCAGGTCGCGCTGTTCGATGAAGAGCGCTTTATCGAAAGCGATGCGACCAACCCGTTCGAAGACACCCAGTTGGCCCTGGTGGCCCTGGAATGGCTGGTCGACGACGAAAAGGCCCAGGACGCGCTATTCGCGGCCGGTTGGGACCTGTTGGTGGTCGACGAAGCCCACCACTTGGTGTGGCATGAAGACAAAGCCAGCGCCGAATATTCGCTGGTCGAACAACTCGCCGAAGTGATTCCCGGCGTGCTGCTGCTCACCGCTACCCCCGAGCAACTCGGCCAGGACAGCCACTTCGCGCGCCTGCGCCTGCTCGACCCGAACCGTTTCCACGACCTGCACGCCTTCCGCGCCGAGAGCGAGAACTATCGCCCGGTGGCCGAAGCCGTGCAGGAGTTGCTCGACAAGGGCCGCTTGTCCCCCAAGGCCCACGAGACTATCCAGGGTTTCCTCGGCAATGAAGGCGAAGCACTGCTGACCGCCGTCAACGATGGCGACACCGAAGCCAGCGCACGCCTGGTGCGTGAGCTGCTCGACCGCCACGGCACCGGCCGCGTGCTGTTCCGCAACACCCGCGCCGCCGTGCAAGGCTTCCCGGAGCGCAAGCTGCACGCCTACCCGTTGCCGAACCCGGACGAGTACATGGAGTTGCCGCTGGGCGAACACGCCGAGCTGTACCCGGAAGTCAGCTTCCAGTCGCAGCCTGACGTCGAAGAAGAACACCGCTGGTGGCGCTTCGACCCACGGGTCGAGTGGCTGATCGACCAGCTGAAAATGCTCAAGCGCACCAAGGTCCTGGTGATCTGCGCCCACGCCGAAACCGCCATGGACCTGGAAGACGCCCTGCGCGTGCGCTCCGGCATCCCGGCCACGGTGTTCCACGAGGGCATGAACATCCTCGAGCGTGACCGCGCCGCCGCCTACTTCGCCGATGAAGAGTTCGGCGCCCAGGTGCTGATCTGCTCGGAAATCGGCAGTGAAGGCCGTAACTTCCAGTTCTCCCACCACTTGGTGCTGTTCGACCTGCCGTCCCACCCCGACCTGCTGGAACAGCGGATCGGCCGTCTGGACCGGATCGGCCAGAAACACGTGATCGAACTGCACGTGCCGTACCTGGAAACCAGCCCGCAAGAGCGCCTGTTCCAGTGGTACCACGAAGCGCTGAACGCGTTCCTCAACACCTGCCCGACCGGCAACGCCTTGCAGCATCAGTTCGGCCCACGCCTGCTGCCGCTGCTGGAAAACGCCGACGACGGCGAGTGGCAAGCCCTGATCGACGAGGCCCGTGCCGAGCGCGAGCGTCTGGAACAGGAGCTGCACACCGGCCGCGACCGTCTGCTGGAGCTCAACTCCGGCGGCGCAGGCGAAGGTGATGCGCTGGTGGAAGACATCCTCGAGCAAGACGATCAGTTCGCCCTGCCGATCTACATGGAAACCCTGTTCGACGCATTCGGTATCGACAGCGAAGACCATTCCGAAAACGCGCTGATCCTCAAGCCCAGCGAAAAAATGCTCGACGCCAGCTTCCCTCTGGGCGACGACGAAGGCGTGACCATCACCTACGACCGTAACCAGGCACTGTCGCGCGAAGACATGCAGTTCATCACCTGGGAACACCCGATGGTGCAGGGCGGCATGGACCTGGTGCTGTCCGGTTCAATGGGCAACACCGCCGTGGCGTTGATCAAGAACAAGGCGCTCAAGCCGGGCACCGTGTTGCTGGAACTGCTCTACGTCAGCGAAGTGGTTGCCCCGCGCTCGCTGCAACTGGGCCGCTACCTGCCACCGGCCGCCCTGCGCTGCCTGCTGGATACCAATGGCAACGACCTGTCCGGCCGTGTGACCTTCGAAACCCTCAACGACCAGTTGGAAAGCGTGCCACGTGCCAGCGCCAACAAGTTCATCCAGGCCCAGCGCGACCAGCTGACGCCGCGGATCAACGCCGGTGAAGAGAAGATCACCCCACGCCATGCCGAGCGCGTAGCCGAGGCCAAACGCCGCCTGGCGGCAGACACCGACGAAGAACTGGCGCGCCTGACCGCGCTGCAAGCAGTCAACCCGACCGTACGCGACAGCGAGCTGGTTGCCCTGCGCACCCAACGCGAGCAAGGCCTGGCCATGCTGGATAAGGCGGCGCTGCGACTGGAAGCGATTCGGGTTCTGGTCGCCGGTTAATAGCTACCTTCTTTCTTTGTCTTGAGGGCCTCATCGGGGGCAAGCCCCCTCCCACACGTTGATTTGTGAACGCAGTCAAATGTGGGAGGGGGCTTGCCCCCGATGGCGTCACTGCGGTCTCAAACAGCAACCGCCGCAGCAGGTACCTCCACCCCGCTCAACCCCTCTTTCATCTTCTTGGCATCCCGCACAAAGCTGCGCGACGCCTGGAACAGAAACAGCATGGTCAGGAACAACGCCACCGGAATCAGGTACATGGCGTCATGCAACCCCACCGCCTTGTAAGCCTCGGTCATCTGCTCCGCCCCCGCCGCATACATCGCCGAATGAGCAAAATGGTCGGACAAGCCCCCTACAACGATCGGCCCCATGCCGCCACCCAACAAATACAGCCCGGCAAAAAACAGCGCCATCGCCGTGGCCCGCAGGCGCGGTTCCACCACATCCTGGATCGCCGTGTACACGCAGGTGTAGAAGTTATAGGCGAACAGCCAGCCCACACTGAACAGCGCCACAAACACACCAATCTCAATGCGCCCGGCGTGCAACGCCCAGGCCGTGGTCACGGTGGAGATGATCAGGCTGAACGCGGCGAACAGCAGCCGGCCGTTGGCGACACGCTGATGGATCTTGTCGGCGATCCAGCCACCCAGGGTCAGGCCCACCAGGCCGGTCAGGCCGACGATCACCCCGGTTGCCACGGCGGCATCCTGCAACGGCATCAGGAAATAACGCTGCAACATCGGCACCAGGAATGAGTTGCAGGCATAGGTCGCGAAGTTGAAGCACAACCCGGCCAGCACCAGCCACAGGAAGGTCGGCACCGCCAGCACGCGACGGATCGGGCGGTCGACGCGTTCCTGGGAGACCTGCACGGTTTCCGCCGCGCCGCGCTTGGGCTCCTTGATATAGAACATGAACACAGCAAGGATCATCCCCGGCACCGCCGCGATAAAGAACGGTGCTCGCCAGCTGTCGAACGCCTTGACCATCCAACCGATGGTAAAGAACGCCAGCAACAGCCCCAAGGGCAGCCCCAGCATGAAAATCCCCATGGCCCGCGCGCGGCGGTGCGCCGGGAACAGGTCGCCAATCAATGAGTTGGCGGCTGGCGCATAGCTGGCTTCGCCAATGCCAATGCCCATGCGCACCAGCAAAAACGTCCAAAAACTGCCGACCAGACCGTTCACCGCCGTCAGCCCGCTCCAGGCGAACAGGCCCCACCCCATCAGTTTGCTGCGCGAGCCGGTATCGGCCAGTCGCCCGAGCGGCAGGCCAGCAATGGCGTAGACGATGGTGAAAGCGGTGCCGATGATGCCGAGCTGGAAGTCACTCAGGTGCCATTCCATACGGATTGGCTCGATGATGATCGCGGGAATGGTGCGATCGAAGAAGTTGAACAGGTTGGCGAGGAACAGCAGGAACAGAATGCGCCAGGCATTCGCCGCTTGGGTCGAGTTCTGCATGGGTCCGTCTCTTTTATTGTTATGAGAGCTGCGATGCCCGATGCATCCTGCCCGGTACCTGCAACATAGTCAGGCGGGCGAGGCTTGTCTGTAATGATTCGTAAAGCTGATAGGGCATGATTTCACCCAGCATCCTGGGACTTTCCCTACGGAAAATATAAGTTCTGCCCCCTCTTCCCAATGGCCATGGCACGGATAGAATGGCGAGCCTTCCTGTAACACCCCATTCTACTTTTCTTATCGATGACGCCCATGTCCGAAGCCAGTCCGTGTCTGAATTGCGGTGCCTGTTGTTCACACTTTCGTGTGTCTTTCTTCTGGGGTGAATGCGCCTCGTCGGGAGGCACGGTGCCCGATGACTTGGTGGTGCAGATCAACCCGACCCGCGTGGCAATGATCGGCACCGACCAGAAACCTGCGCGCTGCTGCAGCCTTGAGGGTGAAGTGGGCCAGGCCACCCGTTGCACGATCTACGAGCAGCGTTCGAGCGTATGCCGCGAATTCGAGTCCTCGTGGTACCAAGGCGTACAAAACGTCGATTGCGATGCCGCACGCGCAGCGTTTGGCCTGGCCCCCCTGGAAGCCCCCTTCGAGTTGACACTGCCCATCAGCGCTTAGCATCAAACGCTATGGGAGGCATGCCAAAATGGTTCACAGCAAAATGCCATTATTCGTGGCAAATTCCGCGAGGCTTCTATACTGGACCTCATAGGTCATCGCCGTAGGCAGTGACGTGACTCTATGACGGGACATGCTATGGAATGGCTAGGTCTGCATTTTTTTACCGCACTTCCAGAGAGCGGGCACTTATTACTCAATTGCAGTCATAACCCCTTCCTGGTACTGCTGGCCTACCTGGTCGCTTGCGCGGCGGGTTTCGGCACGCTGGACATGGCCGAGCGCGTCGGCCACGTCGAGGACCCTACCGCAAGACGCCACTGGCGCTGGCTCGGCGCTGGCTGCCTGGCCGGCGGGATCTGGTCCACTCACTTCATCAGCATGCTGGCCTTCCAGGCGCCAATCGCGATTCACTACGACCTGTTGATGACGTTCGCGTCCTTGATGATCGCCCTGATCGCGTCGCTGTTTGCCATGCAAACGCTCAGTCATTCCAGCCTACGCTTTCACCAGTATGTGCTGGCGTCTATATGGATGGGGATCGGCATCGCCTTGATGCACTACGTGGGCATGTCGGCCATGCGTTCCCAGGCCCAACTGTATTTCGACTCGGGATTGTTCCTGGCCTCGGTGGGCATCGCCATGGGGGCGAGCCTGGCCGCGTTGTTGCTGTCCAGTTACTTGCGCACGGGCACCGGCGTGTTTCATCAACTGCTCAAATACGCCGCCAGCCTGGTCCTGGGCGCGGGAATCCTGAGCATGCATTTTACGGGCATGGCGGCCCTGCAGTTGATCGTCCCCGCCGGCGCTGACCTCTCACTGCCTTCGGATAACAACCCCATTCAACTGGGCTTGTCGGTGGCGGTCATCACCCTGCTGGTCATTGGCAGCAGCATCAGCGCCGCCCTGGCCGACAAGAAGCTGCAACACAAAGAACGCGACCTGCGCCGGGTCAATGCCCTGCTCAGCGAACTGGACCAGGCCCGCGCCTCGCTGCAACAGGTAGCCCATTACGATGCCTTGACCAGCCTGCTCAATCGGCGGGGTTTCAATCAGATCTTCGCGGAAAAACTCGCCGAAAAAGCCGCGTCAAACGGGATGATGGCGGTGATCTTCCTCGATATCGACCACTTCAAGCGCATCAATGACAGCCTCGGGCATGACGCCGGTGACCAATTACTCACCGTGCTGGCCGGGCATATCAAGGGCTCGGTGCGCAGCCATGCGGATGTGGTGGCGCGGTTTGGCGGTGATGAATTCTGCATTCTGATCAGCATTCATCACCGCGACGAAGCCCGGCACCTGGCCCAGCGCATCATGCAACAGATGAAGGAGCCCATCGAACTGGCCGGCCGCCGTATGGTGATGACCACCAGCATCGGCATCAGCCTGTATCCCGATGACGGCCTGACCTGCGAAGAGTTGCTCAAAACCGCCGACCTGGCGCTCTACCAGTCCAAGGACGCCGGGCGCAACAGCCTGAACTTCTTCAGTTCCAACCTGAAAACCCGAGCCTTCCTCGAACTGCAACTGGAAGAAGAACTGCGCGGCGCCCTGCGCACCCGTAACCAACTGGTGCTGTTCTACCAACCGATCTTTGACATGAAACTGGGCAAGGTCACACGGCTGGAAGCCCTGGTGCGCTGGCAACACCCACAGCATGGGCTGCTGGCGCCGGACCGGTTTATCGGTATCGCCGAAAGCAACGGGCTGATTGCCGAATTGGACCACTGGGTGCTGCGCCAAGCCTGTCATGACCTGAGCCTGCTGTCTGACCGGGGCTATACCGAATTGACCATGGCGGTGAACTGCTCGGCCCTTAACCTGGCCCGGGATGAACTGGCGGACGAAATCGAGGATGCGCTGCGTTTCAGTGCAATTGCCGCCAACCGCCTGGAACTGGAAGTCACCGAAAATGCGCTGATGGGCAACATCAGCAGCACCCTGGCGCTGCTGCGGCAAATCCGCGCGCTAGGCGTGTCGCTGGCCATCGACGACTTTGGTACCGGTTACTCGTCCCTGGCCTACCTCAAGCGCCTTCCCCTCAACACCTTGAAGATCGACCGCTCGTTTATCCAGGACATTCCCAAGTCCACCGCCGATATCGAGATTGTCCAGGCGATTATTGGCATGGCCCATACCCTGCACCTGGAGGTCGTCACCGAAGGCGTGGAAACCCAGGCGCAGTTCGAGCTGTTGCTCAAGCATGGCTGTGATTTCGTCCAAGGCTACCTCTTGAGCCCGGCAGTGCCCGCCAGCGACATCATCGGTGTCATGCAGGGTATCAACCTGCGCAACCCACTCTATCCGCACAGCCTGGTGGGCGCCAAAGACAGCAGCACACCGAAAGAGCCTGCTCCCACGCGCAAAGGCAACACGTCCATCGTCAGGCCAATTCGCTGACGCCTAAACTTTGGCATTTCGCCATCATTTGCCTAAAGAACGCCGACGAACGGCCGATTCATCAGAGTCCGGCCAGGTTTTCCCTGAGCACAACAGGGTCAAGCCCGATCGTCCCGGACAAGGACGCACTGCAAAGTCGCGAACTCCCATTCCGTGATGGCCATTTGATACTTTCCAGCCATCCGCCCAGGCACATGGCGCACAATGACTTCTAAAAATAACTCTGCCACCGTGGTATCCGACGTGTTGCTCCCAGCTCCTGCGGAAAAACCCTCAGGTTCAAAGTCATTGAGCACCGCCCGCCCGCTGGCCACTCAGCAATACCTGTATTTCACCGAAACCAATACCGACCGCATCCTCGACAACCTCGATGGCCTGCGCGACATGGTGTTCCCTCGCCCGCCCCACCTGGAAGGCGACAGCGATCCGCGCACCGAGCAGGAATTCCCGTCGGTGTGCCTGATCGGCCTGGGCCGTTGCGGTTCGAACATCGCGCTGGATGTAGCGGAGCTGGTGTACAACGCCCGCAAGTTCTACTTGAACGAGTTCAGCAACGAAGATAAATCACAGGACAAGGGTTACAGCCCGGCCCAGTGGATCCGCAACAACCTGCGCCTGGGCAGCGGCAAGGCCAGCAAACCGGTGTTCCTGGTAGAACCGCTGGTGATGCTCGGCGACCTGGACAAGGACATCGCCGGGCGCATCCGTTTTTCGCGCAAGGGCGAGAAAAGCGGCTTCCTGCGTGACTACAGCAAGATGAAAATCATGGACCTGTCGGAGGTCCACGCCGGTGGCGCCGGTAACGCGCCGATCCTCGGCCAGTACCTGGCCAAGATCATCCTCAACAAAGACACCCAGCGTTTTTCCAGCCCCGACTGGAAGATGATCCACTCGTATTTGATCGACTCCTGCGGCATCAAGGCCAACCAGTCGCGCCTGTACTTCTCGATCTTCAGCGCCGGCGGCGGTACCGGCTCGGGCATGGCCTCGGAGTTCGGCCTGGCCCAGCAGCACTCGTACATGAACAAGACGTTCGACACCAAGCCCGCCGATGAGCACGACAGCAAGAGCGGCCACGCCTTTGTGTTCGAGCCGATCTTCACCAGCGGCATTTGTGTGCTACCGAATATCTCCGACCACCGCAGCGAAATGTCCGAGGCGCTGCACATCAACGCCGGACGGCTGCTGTGCAAATACCTGTCGGAAGAATGGGATTTCTCGTACAACTTCGCCAATGAAGACAGCAGCGAAGCCAGTGTGAAGGGCCGTATCCGGCCGTGGAACGCGATGATGCTGATCTCCAACGACATCATGCGTTATGCCGAAGAAAGCGATGACGGCAATATCCAGAACATTGACGTCAATGCCATGGAAAAACACGCCAACCAGTACATTTCCCAGCAGATCTTCAACATCCTCACGGCCCAGGCCGTGACCACCGACTACGACCAGAACTACTTCCGCCGCGCCGGTATCGACATCGGCGAAACCATTCGCCTGGATGCCAATGACCTGTTCATGAGCCTGGCCGGCCCGGTGGCGATTGCCTACGCCGAGTCCGTAGTCCCGGAAACGCCGGCACCGTCGAATGACAAATTCAAGGTCTTCGAGAAAGAGCCCCAGCGCCTGAACATCGACGACCTGTTCTTCCGCTCCATCGACCTGCCGCACTTCAACAAGGTCACCCAGGCCATCGAAGGCATCAGCTTGCTGCCGATTGAATCCAAGCGCTACAAGGCCTCCCTGGAGCAGTACAAGAACTCCGGCTACGACGCGGCCGCGCTGCATGACCTGCACTTCTTCAAGAACTGCTCGTCGGTGGTGTCCATCGTGTCGCTGCCCAAGGACTACAAGCTGTCCTACATGGACCTGAACCGGCTCAAGACCCACCTCAACAGCCTGTTCCCCAACACCACCCTCAAGCGCTACGCGCTGGTGATCGGTGCCTCGGCCAACCTGTCGTTGACCACCCTGATCGCGAAAAGCCCGTGCCTGTCGGATGACTTCCTCACGTTGATCGTGGCCTTTATCAAGCGCTGCTTTGCACGTAACCCGTACCGTTTCGATGACACGCTGGACAACTCGATCCTGGACTTCATCATCCACGAAGACTTCGATGAAGACCGCATCGACGAGTTGCTCAACGAGTTCGAAAACCCGGCAAAGATCCTCGATACCAACTGGTACGCGATCAAGCCGATGTATGAGAAGAAGTACCGCGAGCTGATCAACGACAAAGACAAGTTCGTGTCGATCAATGACATTCGCCTGTCACGGGACTGCGTGAAGAAAGCGATCAAGTACCTGCGCGAGATTTATCGTCACCGCATTGGCAAGACCAAGGTTATTTCGTTGAATAACCACACCGGTAAAACCGCCTAGGCCGCGTTGCCCTCTTCGCGAGCAAGCCCGCTCCTACAGTCGAGCGCATTTCTGCAGGATGCGCACGGTCAACGGTGCGGGCTTGCTGGCGAGTGCGGCAGTCCAGACAACAGACATCTACGGTCCCGGCACACTTGGAAACAATTGCGCAGCGATTCCGCCAGCGCCCTAACTGTTCCCATGCCGTGCACGTCACCCTCACCTGTGACCTTTCTTCACGGCAACATGCCATCACGGCGTCACCAGTTACTCCGCTACACACTTGCCACAGCAAAAAACACGCACTTTTTTCGTGCAGCCCTTTCTTACACTGCCCTTTCCTGGATCAGAATCCACGGCGATACCACCACCGCCCATAGGCTCGGATCACGTTCAACCAGGTCCAATGCCCGCGTCGCAGACACCTCGCCAAGGCTCCCTGCGGCCAGCCAGGCAGCGACTTTGTCGCGGTTGTCCTCAGCCATTCCCTCGGCAGCCTCGATCAAATCCAGGCCGGCGTCGACCCACAATAGGGCACCCTTGGCAAAGAACGGCTCAAGCTCCTTCCAGGAAATTTCGGCGGTTTCTCCGAGCAGCTTGGCATAGAGGGTGCTAGGTTCTTGCGTCATGGGTGTTCACCTTGGGGAAAAATCGGCGCAATCATAGCGTCACGCCTCAAGCAGAAAAACCCAGTTGCAAATGAGTCATCGAGAGAAAGTGTCAGGAACGCCAAGGATTGCCCGAAACTCTGGCATCACCCCGCCGCAATTCTGTCTTTTTCTTTCATTTAAGCGACACACCCGGCTTTTGCCCCCAGCAGCCAGCTTTTCAACCGATCAACCGGCGCTCTACACTGTACCGGTACAGTTGCCAGGGCACTGCCGGGGGGATATCCGAGATATCTGATCCGGTTCTGCAGCTCACAAGGCCGCTAGAACTATAAAAAAGACAACAGCAAGAGTGGAGCACTATGAATAAGGCTACTAAGCAGATTTCCAAACTGTTTGCCGCTATGGTCCTGGCTGGGGTTGCCGGCCATTCGTTCGCAGCCGACACCATCAAGATCGGCATCGCCGGGCCTAAGACCGGCCCAGTGACGCAATACGGCGACATGCAATTCATGGGTGCCAAGCAAGCCATCGCCGACATCAACGCCAAGGGCGGCGTCGACGGCAAAATGCTTGAAGCCAAGGAATACGACGACGCTTGCGATCCAAAACAAGCCGTGGCCGTCGCCAACAAAGTGGTCAACGACGGCGTCAAGTTCGTGGTCGGTCACCTGTGCTCCAGCTCCACTCAGCCAGCCTCAGACATCTATGAAGATGAAGGCGTGATCATGATTACCCCGGCGGCTACCAGCCCGGAAATCACCGCCCGTGGCTACAAGCTGATCTTCCGCACCATCGGCCTGGACAGTGCGCAAGGCCCAGCGGCCGGCAACTACATCGCCGACCACGTGAAGCCGAAAATCGTTGCCGTCCTGCACGACAAACAGCAATACGGTGAAGGCATCGCCACTGCCGTCAAACAGACTCTAGAGAAAAAAGGCACCAAGGTTGCCGTCTTCGAAGGCCTGAACGCCGGCGACAAAGACTTCTCCTCGATCATCCAGAAACTCAAGCAAGCCAACGTCGACTTCGTCTACTACGGCGGCTACCACCCTGAGCTGGGCCTGATCCTGCGCCAAGCCAAGGAAAAAGGCCTGAACGCCAAGTTCATGGGCCCAGAAGGTGTCGGTAACGACTCCATCTCGCAAATCGCCCAGGGCGCTTCCGAAGGCCTGCTGGTGACCCTGCCGAAATCCTTCGACACCGACCCGGCCAACAAGGCCATCGTTGAAGAGTTCGCCAAGAACAAGCAGGACCCAACCGGTCCATTCGTGTTCCCAGCCTACTCGGCTGTTGAAGTGATCGCTGCAGGCATCACCGCCGCGAAAAGCGAAGACACCGCCAAAGTGGCCGAAGCCATCCACGCGGGCACCTTCAAGACCCCTACCGGCGACCTGAGCTTCGACGCCAAGGGCGACCTGAAGGACTTCAAATTCGTGGTCTACGAATGGCACTTCGGTAAACCAAAAACCGAAGTTTCCCCTCAGTAAGCCAGGCGTTACTGGTCCAACAAGCCCACTGTGAGAGCAGTGGGCTTTGTTTTACGAGGTTTATGGGCCTGACACCCGCGATCCGGGCGCTGGCTCACCTGAAAATCTTAAAACCGTCACCAGCGGTTCGCTGGCAAACGCTTTGTGCAAATGTGCTCACAGAACACAGCACGGGGCCGGAACATGACTCCACCAGTGAAATGCGTATCGGGTTTTTAGGAGCGCTGTAATGCCTGAGATCTATCATTTTTTCCAACAGCTGGTTAATGGCCTGACCATTGGCAGCACCTATGCCTTGATAGCCATTGGCTACACAATGGTTTACGGCATCATTGGAATGATCAACTTCGCCCATGGCGAGGTGTACATGATTGGTTCCTACGTGACCTTCATCGCCCTTGCCGGGCTGGCCATGATGGGTATCCACTCCCTGCCGCTGTTGATGACCGCTGCGTTCCTTGCGTCGATCGTCGTAACCAGTGCCTATGGCTACAGTATCGAGCGCGTTGCCTACCGCCCCTTGCGTGGCAGCAACCGTTTGATCCCGCTGATTTCCGCCATCGGCATGTCGATTTTCCTGCAGAACACCGTATTGCTGTCCCAGGACTCCAAGGATAAATCCATCCCCAACCTGATTCCGGGGAGCTTCTCCTTCGGCCCGGGCGGTGCGGAAGAAGTCCTGATTTCCTACATGCAGATCCTGGTCTTCGTCGTCACCCTGGTGGCCATGCTGGGCCTGACCCTGTTCATCTCCCGCTCCCGTCTGGGGCGCGCCTGCCGGGCCTGTGCCGAAGACATCAAGATGGCCAACCTGCTGGGCATCAACACCAACAACATCATCGCCCTGACCTTCGTGATCGGCGCTGCGCTGGCAGCCGTTGCGGCGGTGCTGCTGAGCATGCAGTACGGCGTGATCAACCCCAACGCCGGTTTCCTGGTGGGCCTCAAGGCCTTTACCGCAGCGGTATTGGGCGGCATCGGCAGCATTCCGGGCGCCATGCTCGGTGGCCTGGTGCTGGGTGTGGCCGAAGCCTTTGGTGCCGATATCTTCGGCGACCAGTACAAGGACGTCGTGGCGTTCGGCCTGTTGGTTCTGGTGCTGTTGTTCCGTCCGACCGGCATCCTGGGCCGTCCGGAGGTTGAGAAAGTATGAGCAGATATCTTAAATCGGCGTTTTTCAGCGCCTTGCTGGTTTGGGCCGTGGCGTTCCCGGTGCTGGGCCTCAAGCTGAGCATTGTCGGCATCAACCTGGAAGTGCATGGCACCGGGCCGCTCACACTGAGCATTATTGCCCTGTGCTCGGTGCTGATGTTCCTGCGCGTGCTGTTCACCCAGCAGGTCGGGGCCGTGTTCAAGCGCAACCGTGGCCCGTTGGTGTCGCCCAAGGTCAGCCAATTCCTGACCCTGCCGCGCACCCAGCGCTACATAATCATTGCCTTGATTGCTGCCGCGTTGGTATGGCCATTTTTCAGCTCTAGGGCCGCTGTCGATATTGGCACGCTGATCCTGATCTACGTGATGCTCGGCTTGGGCCTGAACATCGTGGTGGGCCTGGCCGGCCTTCTCGACCTGGGCTATGTCGGGTTCTATGCAGTCGGTGCCTACACCTACGCGCTGCTCTCGCATTACCTCGGTTGGGGCTTCTGGATCTGCCTGCCAATCGCCGGAATGATGGCTGCGACCTTTGGTTTTCTCCTGGGGTTCCCGGTGCTACGCCTGCGCGGCGACTACCTGGCCATCGTGACGCTGGGCTTCGGAGAAATCATCCGCTTGTTCCTGCGTAACCTGACCGACATCACCGGTGGCCCCAACGGCATCAGTAGTATTCCCAAACCAACGTTTTTCGGGCTGACATTCGATAAGACTGCGGCAAACGGTGCGCAAACGTTCCACGAGTACTTCGGCCTGGCCTACAGCAGTTCGGACAAGATCATTTTCCTTTACCTCATCGCGCTACTGCTGGTGCTGGCCACGTTATTCGTGATCAACCGGCTGTTGCGCATGCCGATCGGGCGAGCATGGGAAGCGCTGCGCGAAGATGAAATCGCGTGCCGCGCACTGGGTCTGAATCCGACCTTCATCAAGCTCTCGGCCTTCACACTCGGGGCGACCTTTGCGGGCTTCGCGGGGAGTTTCTTCGCTGCGCGACAAGCCTTGGTAACGCCTGAGTCATTCACGTTCCTGGAGTCAGCAATCATCCTGGCAATTGTAGTGTTGGGTGGCATGGGATCTCAGCTTGGGGTCATCCTCGCGGCTGTGGTAATGACACTGCTGCCTGAGTTGATGCGTGACTTCAGCGAGTACCGCATGTTGATGTTCGGCGCACTCATGGTGCTGATGATGATCTGGCGTCCTCAAGGCCTGCTGCCCATGCAACGTCCACACATGGAGCTGCGCAAATGAGCCGCGAGATCCTGAAAGTCGAAAACTTGAGTATGCGCTTCGGCGGCTTGCTGGCGGTCAATGGCGTGGCCCTGACCGTGAAAGAGAAACAAGTGGTCGCGTTGATCGGCCCGAACGGCGCCGGCAAGACCACGGTGTTCAACTGCCTCACCGGTTTCTACAAGCCGAGCGGTGGCAGCATCCTGCTCGACGGCCAGCCGATCCAGGGCCTGGCCGGTCACGAGATCGCCCGCAAGGGCGTGGTGCGGACCTTCCAGAACGTGCGCTTGTTCAAGGACATGACGGCGGTCGAGAACCTGCTGATCGCCCAGCACCGTCACTTGAACACCAACTTCTTCGCCGGCCTGTTCAAGACCCCCGCGTTCCGCAAAAGCGAGCGCGAGGCCATGGAGTACGCCGAGTACTGGCTGGACAAGGTCAACCTGACCGAGTTTGCCAACCGCCCGGCCGGCACCCTGGCCTACGGTCAGCAACGCCGCTTGGAAATCGCCCGTTGCATGATGACCCGTCCGCGGATCCTCATGCTCGACGAACCGGCCGCCGGTCTGAACCCCAAGGAAACCGAAGACCTCAAGGCGCTGATCGGCGTGTTGCGTGAGGAAAACAACGCCACGGTGTTGTTGATCGAACACGACATGAAACTGGTCATGAGCATTTCCGACCACATCGTGGTGATCAACCAGGGCACGCCGCTGGCCGACGGGACGCCGGAGCAGATCCGCGACAATCCTGAAGTGATCAAAGCCTATTTGGGGGAAGCGTAAAATGCTGCAATTCGAAAACGTTTCCACTTTCTACGGCAAGATCCAGGCCCTGCACAGCGTCAACGTGGAAGTGCGCCAAGGCGAGATCGTTACGCTGATCGGCGCCAACGGCGCCGGCAAGTCGACCTTGCTGATGACCCTGTGCGGTTCGCCCCAGGCCCACAGCGGCAGCATCCGCTACATGGGTGAAGAGCTGGTGGGCCAGCAGTCGTCGCAGATCATGCGCAAGAGCATTGCGGTGGTGCCGGAAGGCCGTCGGGTGTTCTCGCGCCTGACCGTGGAAGAGAACCTGGCCATGGGCGGGTTCTTTACCGACAAGGGCGACTACCAGGAGCAGATGGACAAGGTGCTGCACCTGTTCCCACGCCTCAAGGAACGCTTCAGCCAGCGCGGTGGCACCATGTCCGGCGGCGAGCAGCAAATGCTCGCCATCGGCCGTGCGCTGATGAGCAAGCCCAAGCTGCTGCTGCTGGACGAGCCTTCACTGGGCCTGGCGCCGATCATCATCCAGCAGATCTTCGACATCATCGAACAACTGCGCAAGGACGGTGTGACGGTGTTCCTGGTAGAGCAGAACGCCAACCAGGCGCTGAAAATCGCTGACCGTGCCTATGTGCTGGAAAACGGCCGGGTGGTGATGCAGGGTACGGGCGAGCAGTTGCTGACGGATCCGAAAGTGCGTGAGGCGTACCTGGGCGGCTGATAAAGCCGATCGGAAAAAGCCATGAGAGGAGCCGGGAAACCCGCTCCTCTTTTTTTTTGCGGAAAAACAAAAGATTTTCCCTACAGGCTTGTAACGATTTTCTCCGTACCGTCTCTAGAGGTGTACGCAGGCACCCATGCCTGCCACCTCAACCCACTGCTGGAGATACACCATGACTACCAAACTGTCCGCCGCTACCCTGGTACTGGCACTCGGTTCGGCCTTGAGCCTGTCCGCCCTGACCACCACCGCCCACGCAGCCGACGACATGCAGAAATGCTTCGGTGTCGCCGAAGCGGGCAAAAACGATTGCGCCGCAGGCGCCGGCACTTCCTGCGCCGGCACCTCGAAAACCAAAGACCAGGCCAACGCCTGGAAACTGGTCCCAGCCGGCACCTGCCTCAAGACCCCAAGCTCCACCTCGCCGACCGGCTTCGGCCAGGACGCAGCCTTTACCGCCAAGTCCTGATCCCTCGCGAAACCTGAGTACTGATGATGACTCTTTCATCCCTGCAAGCCGTCTCCCAGGCTCAGGCGCCCGGCCTCCCACGCAGGGCCGGGCTAGGGCTCAAGCACGAGCACTTCGTTGAAGTGCTCGAAACCGCACCCGATATCGGTTTTTTTGAAGTGCATGCCGAAAACTACATGGTGGCCGGCGGCCCGTTTCATCACTACCTGGGGTTGATCCGCGAGCAGTACCCGCTGTCATTGCACGGTGTGGGCCTGTCCATCGGTGGCGAAGGCCCGCTGAACCGTGAGCACTTGGCGCGGTTGGCCACGCTGATCGAGCGCTATCAACCCCACTCCTTTTCCGAACACCTCGCGTGGTCCAGCCACGGCCCGGTGTTCCTCAATGACCTGTTGCCCCTGGCCTACGACAGCGCCACCCTGCAACGGGTGTGCGAACACGTGGACCAGGTACAGAGCACCCTCAAGCGGCCGATGCTGCTGGAGAACCCGTCGACCTACCTGCAGTTCCAACGCTCAACCCTGGACGAGACCGATTTCATAAGCGAGATCATTCGCCGTACCGGGTGCGGCCTGTTGCTGGATGTGAACAACGTCTACGTGTCGTGCATCAACCACCAGCTCAACCCACTCACCTACATCGATGCCCTGCCGTTGCACGCCGTGGGTGAAATTCATCTGGCCGGTTTCGCCGAAGACGCTGACAGCCTGGGCGACCGCCTGTTGATCGATGACCACGGTTCGCCCATCGATAACGCCGTGTGGCAGCTCTACGAACAAGTACTGGCACGCATCGGCCCGATGGCGACGCTGATCGAACGGGACAATCAGTTGCCGGCGTTCGGCGTGCTGCTGACGGAAGCTGAACAGGCCGACTGGCATCTTTCGCAGGTGATCCCATGAGCCTTCATGACGACTTCACCGCGGCCTTGCTGGCGCCGGAACAGGCGTGTCCGGATGGGTTGTTCAGCAGTAACGGTGCCGATCCAGCCAGTCGCTTCGCGGTGTATCGCAACAATGTGCACAGCGCGCTGATCAACGCATTGGTGGTGGCATACCCGGTGACGCTGCAACTGGTGGGCGATGAATTCTTTCGCGCAATGGCGAGCGTCTACGTGCAGGGGCACGCGCCGACCAGCCCATTGATCAGTGAGTACGGCAGCACGCTCGCCGATTTCATCCAGGGCTTCGAACCGGCGGCCAGCGTGCCCTACCTGGCAGATATTGCCCGTCTGGAGCGCTTGCGGGTTTGCGCGTATCACGCGAGCGACAGCCACCCCTTGGATCAACAGGCCGTGCTGCTGGCATTGCAAGATCAAGCAGACCTGGGAGCGCTGCGCCTGCAACTGCACCCGTCCGTGGGCACCCTGGACTCCGCGTATGCGGTCGTGACGGTGTGGGCGGCGCACCAGACCGAGGGCGGCCTGGCGACCCTGGACCCGTGGAACGCCCAGAGTGCGCTGGTATTGCGCCACGGGCTGGAGGTCAAGGTTTTCGCCATCAATCGAAGTTCAGTGGCGTTTATCAACAGCCTTGCCCAAGGCCTGACCTTAGAAAAAGCCGTGGAACACGCGCTCGATGCGTCACCCGACTTCGATCTGCACCGATGCCTCACGCTGCTGATCAGCCACAGCGCCATCACTCATTTGCATCTAAAACACAAGGTATCGCCATGAACACTCACCCTTCATACCTGATCAAACGGGTCATACAACTCTTCGAGCAAATTCCCTACAGCCTGATTGCCTTTGTCGCGCGCTTTTCCATTGCCGCGGTGTTCTGGAAATCCGGGCAAACCAAAGTCGAAGGCTTTGCCATTGATTTGATCAGCGGTACTTTCCAGCTCGGCACACCGAAACTGGCGGCTTCGACACTGCCGCTGTTTCGCAGTGAATACCATGTGCCACTGCTTTCGCCTGAAGTGGCGGCGCCTATGGCTGCGTTTGCCGAGCACTTTTTCCCGGTGCTGATCCTCGTCGGGTTCGCCACGCGCTTTTCGGCCTTGGCCCTGATCGGCATGACCCTGGTGATTCAGCTGTTTGTCTACCCGGACGCCTACCCGACTCATGGCACCTGGATTGCGCTGCTGTTACTGCTGGTGGCCAAAGGGCCGGGACGTGTGTCCATCGATCACCTGATCGCCCGTTGCTACACTTAAAGCCGATCCAGCGCCTCGCCGCTGCGCTTGAACCAATCCACCAGGTAGTCGGCCAACACCTGGGTGCGACGCGGCAGGCCGCCCTGATAGGGGTGCACCAGGTACATCGGCATGCTCCGCGTTTGATAATCGCGCAGGAGCCAACGCAATCGGCCGTCAGCCAATTCCGCCGGCAGTACATAGGATGGCAGGCGCGCGATACCCGCGCCCACCAGCGCGGCCTTTTTCAACAGGTTGTAGTGATTGGAGGCAAAGGTGCCACTGACCCGCACCCGCAACAATTCGTGCTGCTGGTGGTACAACCATTCCTCGCGACCGCTGTAGTGACTGTTGAGCAGGCAGATATGCGCGGCCAGGTCAGCCGGCGTCTCGGGTTCACCATATTGCTCAAGGTAGGCCGGGCTGGCGCAGGTCATCTCATGCCAGGCCAGCAGCGGCTTGGCCACCAGGCGCTCGTTTTCAATCGCGCCTGAGCGTACGCCCAGGTCAAAGCCGTCCCGGGCCAGATCACGGTAGCGGTTGTTGAGCTCCAGCTCGATCTGCACCTGCGGATACTGTTTGGAAAACTCCAGTAACAAGCCATCGAAAAAGGTTTCGCCCAGCGACACCGGAACCGTCATACGCACAGGCCCGGCCAGGTCATCCTTAAGCCGAGCCAGTGCCTGGCGGGCGCGATCCACTTGCACCACCAATGCCTGGGCCTGGGGCAGCAACGCCGCACCCGCGGCAGTCAGGCTGAGTTTGCGCGTGGTGCGGTGCAGCAATACCACGGAAAACTGCGCCTCCAACTGGCTGATCCGCTTGGACAGCTGCCCTTTGCTGCAGCCCAGTTGCTCGGCGGCCAGGGTGAAACTACCGGCTTCTATCAGTACGGCAAAGGCCGCCAGGTCATCCATCTCGCTCATGGATTGTTTCCATTTGAAAACCAAAGGTTGCCTATTAGCGCGTTTATCCACCCAAAAAGCCACTCTAGACTGACCCTTCACTTACCCCCTGGAGGAACAGCACCATGAAAATCCTATTGATTGGCGCCAGCGGCACGATTGGCTCGGCGGTCAAGACCGAACTGTCTCAGCGTCACGAAGTGATCAGCATCGGCCGCAGCGGCGGCGACTTCCGGGTGGATATCAGCGACAGCGCCTCGATCCGCACACTGTTCGAACAGACCGGCAAGTTCGATGCCCTGATCTGCGCAGCCGGCAGCGTGAACTTCGTGCCGCTGGGCGACATGCGCGAAAGCGACTTCGAGCTGGGCCTGCGTGACAAGCTGATGGGCCAAGTCAACCTGCTGCTGATCGGGCGTGAATATGCCAACGACGGCGCCTCGTTTACCTTCACCAGCGGCATTCTCAACCGCGACCCCATCCGCACCGGCGCTTCGGCTTCGTTGGTCAATGGCGCCATTGACGCCTTCGTAAAAGCCGCCGCAATCGAATTGCCGCGCGGCCTGCGCGTCAACTCCGTCAGCCCGACCGTACTGTTGGAAGCCATGGGCAGCTATGCGCCGTACTTTCGTGGCTACAAACCGGCGCCCGGCGCCGAGGTGGCATTGGCCTACGCGAAAAGTGTCGAAGGCTTGCAGACGGGTCAGACCTTTATCGTTGGTTAAATCGGATGCCTGTCGGAATTGACTGAAGCTGGCGACCGGGGTTGTGATGCAACGCAGGTCTGCGTAACGTGGCGGCACTTGTCTGGAGACCCGATAATGCGTGCCGCCCATAGCCTTGCCCTGTTTGCCTTGCTTCCCCTGTTCGCCGCCTGCCAGATGTTCGACAGCGAGCCGGCAAAGCCCTCTCTCGCGGGACTGACCCGTATGCAGGGCGAACTCACGGCGGTCGGCGGCAAACTGTTGTTCCAGCCGTGCAACGACAAACGCAACTATGTGGTCAACGACACCAGCGGCACCAGCATCCTGCAGGAGGCGGCCTCCCTGGCCGGCCAGCAAGGTGCGCTGTTCGCTGACCTGCGTGGCCAGTTCTCCGGCGTTGCCAGCGGCACCCAGGGCAGCGTGGACCTGCAACAGCTCTACCGCATGGAGCGCTCGACCTCGGCCTGCAACGACCCGGACTTCAAACGCACGATCCTGCGCGCCAATGGCCACAACCCGGCCTGGTCGATGAACGTCACCGCCAAGGGCATGGTGCTGCAGCGCGAAGGCCAGCCGCCACTGGCGGTGCCTTATGTGGAAGAGCAAATCGGCGAAGGCCGCTTCAACCTCATGACCGAAGCCAACAACCAGAAAGTCGAACTTTGGGTGGCCCCGCAGCGTTGCGTCGACCCGGTCAGCGGCAGCCTGCAGCACATGAGCGCCGAGTTGCGCGTCAACGGCAAGGTGCAACGGGGTTGCGCAGCGTTTGGCGGTTCGCGCGACGACTGACTGGACCCCTGTGCTTTTTTAACCTGACGGGAAACGGCCTTTGGGGCTTATAATCGCCGGTTTGCAAAACAGCCGGCCTCATTGCCCGCCGCCCACCGGATCCTGTCATGTTACGAATCACCGAACTCAAGCTGCCCATCGACCATCCTGAAGAGGACCTGCGGCCTGCCATCGTGCAACGCCTGGGCATCGCCAGCGATGACCTGCTCGACTTCACCCTGTTCAAGCGCAGCTACGACGCCCGCAAGAAGTCGTCGGAGTTGTGCTTCATCTACACCATCGACTTGAACGTGAAAGGCGAAGCCGCCCTGCTGCTCAAGTTCGCCGATGACCGCAACGTCAACACCGCACCGGACGTCAGCTACAAAGTCGTGGGCCATGCGCCGCAAGGCCTGACAGAACGCCCTATCGTCGTCGGCTTCGGCCCCTGCGGGATCTTCGCCGGGCTGTTGCTGGCGCAAATGGGCTTCAAGCCGATCATCCTCGAGCGCGGCAAGGAAGTGCGCCAGCGCACCAAGGACACCTGGGGCCTGTGGCGCAAAAGCGTACTCAACCCCGAGTCCAACGTGCAGTTCGGTGAAGGCGGCGCCGGGACCTTTTCCGACGGCAAGCTGTACAGCCAGATCAAGGACCCGAAATTCCACGGTCGCAAAGTCCTGCACGAGTTCGTCAAGGCCGGCGCGCCGGAAGAAATCCTTTACGTCAGCAAACCACACATCGGCACGTTCCGCCTGACCGGCGTGGTAGAAAACATGCGCGAGCAAATCATCGCCCTCGGCGGTGAAGTGCGCTTCGAACAGCGGGTGACCGACGTACTGATCGAAGACGGCCAATTGAACGGCGTGGTCGTCGATGGCGGCGAGCCAATCCTCTCCAAGCACGTGATCCTGGCCCTGGGCCACAGCGCCCGCGACACCTTCCGCATGCTCCATGGTCGTGGCGTGTACATGGAAGCCAAGCCGTTCTCGGTGGGCTTCCGCATTGAACACCCGCAATCGCTGATCGACGCCGCACGCCTGGGTAAGTATGCCGGGCACCCGAAGCTCGGCGCTGCCGACTACAAGCTGGTGCACCACGCCAAGAACGGCCGCTCGGTCTACAGTTTTTGCATGTGCCCAGGCGGTACCGTGGTCGCAGCCACGTCAGAGCCGAACCGCGTCGTGACAAATGGCATGAGCCAGTACTCGCGTAACGAGCGCAATGCCAACTCCGGCATCGTGGTCGGCATCACGCCTGAGGTGGATTATCCGGGTGGCCCGCTGGCAGGTATCGAATTGCAGGAGCGCCTGGAGTCCCACGCCTACATTCTCGGCGGCAGCAACTATGAGGCGCCCGCGCAGTTGGTCGGTGATTTCATCGCCGGCAAGCCGTCCACGGCGATTGGCAGTGTGGAACCGTCCTACAAACCCGGCGTGTCCCTGGGAGACCTCGCCCTGGCCTTGCCGGACTTCGCCATCGAGGCGATCCGCGAAGCGTTGCCTGCGTTCGAGAAGCAGATCAAGGGCTACTCGCTGCACGATGCGGTGTTGACCGGTATCGAGACGCGTACCTCATCGCCGCTGCGGATTACCCGCAACGAATCGATGCAGAGCTTGAACGTGAAAGGCCTGTTCCCAGCCGGTGAAGGTGCGGGTTATGCCGGTGGGATTCTGTCGGCGGGTGTGGATGGGATTCGGATTGCCGAGGCATTGGCCCGGGATATGTTGGGCATCGAAGCCTAAAACACCGCGATCCAAATATGGGAGGGGGCAAGCCCCTCCCATATTTTACTTTGCGTCGGGTCAGATATTTGCGCGCAAGATGCTGGCGGGCAACGGCTCACCCCGCTCTACACTGGCCGCAACAGCCGCAATCAAACCGTCCAATTCATACCCCTGCCCCGCCAGCCACGCCGGGGCGTAGTAGGTCGTGGCGTAGCGCTCGCCCCCATCACACAAGATCGCCACGATTGAGCCTGACTCCCCGTTTTTTTTCATTTGCTGCGCCGCCACCAGCGCGCCAATCAGGTTGGTCCCACTGGAACCGCCGACCCGTCGCCCCAGCCGCTCGGCCAGGTAATGCATGGCCGCCAGCGACAACGCATCCGGCACCTTGACCATCGCATCAATCACCTTGGGCAAAAACGACGCCTCGACCCGTGGCCGGCCAATGCCTTCGATGCGCGAACCGCAGTCCAGGCGCAAGCTCGCATCGCCACTCTGATAAAAATCAAAAAACACCGATCGCTCGGCATCGGCGCACAGCACGCGGGTGCAATGCTGGCGGTAGCGCACGTAGCGACCGAGGGTCGCGGTGGTGCCGCCGGTGCCGGGGCTGGAGATCAACCAGCTCGGTTCCGGATGCTGCTCGAAGCGCATCTGCTGGAAGATCGACTCGGCGATATTGTTGTTCGCTCGCCAGTCGGTGGCGCGCTCGGCGTAGGTGAATTGGTCCATGAAATGCCCGCCACTTTCCTGGGCCAGGCGTTCGGACTCAGCGTAGATCTGCGTCGGATCCTGCACCAGGTGGCTCTTGCCGCCATAGAAGGCAATCTGCGCGATTTTTTCCTGGGAGGTGGTGGCCGGCATCACCGCAATAAACGGCAAACCCAGCAGGCGCGCAAAGTAGGCTTCGGAAATCGCCGTCGACCCGCTGGACGCCTCAATCACCGGCGCCCCCGGCTTGAGCCAGCCATTGCACAGTGCATACAGGAACAGCGAGCGCGCGAGTCGATGCTTGAGGCTGCCGGTGGGGTGGCTGGACTCGTCCTTGAAATACAACTCGATACCCGGCAATCCCGGCAACGGCAAGGGGATCAGGTGCGTGTCGGCGCTGCGCTGGAAGTCGGCTTCAATGATGCGAATGGCTTCGCGGGCCCAGGGACGGTGGTCGCTCATGGAGGTTTTCTCTAAGGATTTCGGCTTTGATTCTAGGGGGTTTCCTACACGCCACACAGGTACAGTAACGGCACGTTTGGACACACAATTGCTAGGCTTAAGCACAACCTCATCCCAGCGCTCCGCTTATAACAAATAAGAATATAACTTTTGTTTTAACAACTAACGGTACGGGTTAGGGTACCCACCTATTGAATCTGGATTGGAGAGCATCCCTTGGCTCTGCGTAGCACTTTCACCCGTTTCTTCCAGCTGGAAGCCGCCAGTGGCCTGTTATTGATCGCGGCTGCGGCGCTGGCGCTGATTATTAACAATTCGCCTTTGTCACACCTGTACAACGCGTTTCTCGATGTACCGGTGGTGGCACAGATTGGCGCGTTGAAAATCGCCAAGCCGGCGCTGCTATGGATCAACGATGGCCTGATGGCCTTGTTTTTCCTGTTGATCGGCCTGGAGGTCAAGCGCGAGTTGCTCGACGGCCACCTGTCAAAACCCTCGCAAGTGGTGTTGCCAGGCGCAGCGGCCATCGGCGGCATGGTCGTGCCGGCCCTGATCTATTGGGCGATCAACAAGGACTACCCGGCTGCGCTTTCCGGCTGGGCGATCCCCATGGCCACCGACATTGCCTTCGCCCTCGGCGTCCTCGCCCTGCTGGGCAAGCGCGTGCCAGTGTCGCTGAAACTGTTCCTGATGACCCTGGCGATCATTGACGACCTGGGCGCGATCATCGTGATCGCTATTTTCTATTCCGCTGACCTGTCCGGTGCCGCCCTGGCAGGTGCAGGTGCGTGCTTGATTGCCTTGATCGCGATGAACCGCCTGGGTGTGATCAAGCTCGGACCGTACCTGATTATTGGGCTGATCCTGTGGGTGTGCGTACTCAAGAGCGGCGTGCACGCGACGCTCGCCGGTGTGACGTTGGCATTCTGCATCCCGATGCGCACCAAGAACGCCGAGCCGTCGCCATTGCTCACGCTGGAGCACGCCCTGCACCCGTGGGTGGCCTACGCCATCCTGCCGCTGTTCGCCTTCGCCAACGCCGGGGTGTCCCTGACCGGCGTCAGCCTGGAAAGCTTCACTCACCATGTGCCTATGGGCATCGCCGCGGGCCTGTTGATCGGCAAGACCGTTGGTGTGTTCGGGCTCACTTGGCTGGCCATCAAGACCGGCATCGCTGCCCTGCCCAACGGCGCAAACTGGGGCCAGGTGTTTGGTGTGGCGATCCTGTGCGGTATCGGCTTTACCATGAGCCTGTTTGTGGGTTCGCTGGCATTTGTGCCGGGTGCCAGTGAGTTCGCAGGTGAGGACCGGATGGGGATTTTGACCGGTTCGATACTGGCGGCGTGTATTGGTTATGCGGTGACGGCAATGGCGAGTCGCAAGAAGGCTTGATACGCCCGACGAAGCATACTCACTGTGGCGAGGGAGCTTGCTCCCGCTGGGCTGCGCAGCGGCCCCAGAGCGTTTACCGCGATTGTGGTGCTATATCGCTTACCCAACAGGGGTCGCTTCGCGCCCCAGCGGGAGCAAGCTGCCTCGCCACAGGTCGTGCAAACTTGGACATACTCGGCCCTCCTAACGCTGGGCCTTACCTCCAGCGCACTTACCGGAACACGTGAGCCCTTGGATGCAGGTCAATGCATCTTTGAAGTCGCAGCCCCGTCAATAATGGGGTTCGCAATAAAAAACCGCCTTACCAAGGCGGTTTTTTATTGCCTGCATTTTTTGCAATTCAACCCGGCCACACCCCATAAAACCAAAAACCCCAACCGGTCACCCGGCTGGGGTTTTGTGTTTCTACAACCAGCGCTTAACGCGTAACGCGGCTGGTACCATCAACGGTCATGATGCGTACGCGGTCACCAATGCGGAAGATTTCATTCTCCTGCACGGCCTGCACGTAGGCGCGCATGCTGCCATCGTCTTCGCGAACGGTGATTTCCACACCTTGGGTGCGGGTCAGGCCTTCTTCGGTGGCCGAACCCAGCAGGCCACCGGCGACGGCGCCGATCACGGCGGTCACGATGCTGCCACGGCCACCGCCGATGGCGCTGCCGCCAACGCCGCCGATGACTGCGCCTGCAGCGCCGCCGATTGGGGTCTTGGTGCCTTCGATTTTCACCGGACGCAGGGATTCGATGGTGCCCATGCGCACGGTCTGCACACGACGCGCTTCGTCACGGGAGTACGAGTCGCCGGTCAGACTCGAGGCGCAGCCACCCAGCAGCAACGACAGGGTGGTAAAGCAGGCAACCAGTAAAACGGACTTACGCATAGCATCAACTCCAAAGGACAGGTGTTCATTAAACGCTGCGGCTTGACGCCTGTCACGGCAAGCCCCACAGAAAATTGCTTTCATTCAGCCTTAGTACAGACTGCCCGCACCAGAAAACTCGACGAACGGTAGCACTTCTCTCGTAGCCAGGACCTTCATGGATTACCTCATCATTGTAGTCACAACCCTTGCCGGCCTGTATTTCCACGGCTGGTTGTACCTGCGCATCAGGCGCTGGATGGACCGTGATCTGGCGCTGTCCCTGGCGGGCAATGATCTGCACAAGCGTGCCTTCATGCTCAAGCAGCTGGAGAGGGCCCGCGCATTGAAGATCAAACGGCCAGACTTGCCGCACTGGTTGAAGAATGCCGCACAGCAATACACGCCAGAAGTCTCTGTCCAAGAGACTTCAGGGTGATGGGCAACATTCAAGCGAAGTGACGAAAGGTGCAGCTCAGGGTGCCAGACGCTCGCGCGTCCACTGGGAGTCTTGCAGGCGGTAGTTCAGGCGATCATGCAGGCGGCTGGCGCGGCCTTGCCAGAACTCTATGCGCTCGGGCAACAAACGATAGCCACCCCAATGCTCCGGGCAATCGGGCTGGGTATCGCTGAAACGTTGCTCGGTGGCCTTGAGCAGGTCCTGCAGTTCTTCCCGGTCACGAATGACCTGGCTCTGCGGAGAAGCCCATGCCCCCAGGCGGCTGCCCAGCGGACGGACCTGATAATAAGCGTCCGACTCCTCAGGGGTCACCTTGACCACCCGACCCTCGATGCGCACTTGGCGCTCAAGGGTCGGCCAGAAAAACGTCATGGCCGCAAACGGCCGTGCCGCGAGCTGTTGGCCCTTGGCACTCTGATAGTTGGTGAAGAAGGTAAAGCCCTGCGCGTCCAGGCCCTTGAGCAACAGGATGCGACAGTGCGGACGACCGTCCTGGTCGACCGTGGCCAAGGTCATGGCATTGACCTCCACCGGTGGCTGCTCGGTTTTCACCGCGTCAGCAAACCACTGGTGGAATAAGGCAAACGGCTCGCCCGGGGCCTGGGCCTCGCTCAAACCATCCCGTGTGTAGTCACGGCGCATATCGGCCAGTGCCTGGGTCATGCGGCTTTATCCTTGTGGTTCAGCGGCTCAGTTTTTTGCCTGGTCACTGGCCGGTGCAGCAGCCTTGGCTTTGGCTGGGGCCGGTTTTTTCGCAGCGGGCTTGGCCGGGGCTTTTTTAGCGGCTGGCTTGGCGGCGGCTTTCTTGGCCGGCGCCTTTTTGGCCGGTGTCTTGGCGGCTGGGGCCGGGGCTGGAACGTCCTGCACGGCAACCATTTCGGCGGCAGGCGGGGTCTTGCCCGATTGATACTTGCTCAGCAGCGCCAGCATGGTGGTGCGCTGGGTGAACATGATTTCCATACGACGGTTCAGGGCACGGCCCTGGTTGCTGTCGTTGGCGGCACGTGGCATCAGGTCGCCCATGCCACGCAGCATCAGACGATCCTGCTTCAAGCCGCTGAGGCTGAAGATCGAGGCGATGGATTGCGCACGTTCCTTGGTCAACGCCTGACTGGCCGGGGCGGTGCCGGTGGCATCGACGTGGCCCAATACGAGTACGGCGGTCTTCGGATCGGCTTCAACGGCCTTGGCGACGCGAGTGAAGGGACCGAGGGTGACCGGCAGCAACATCGCTGGACGTTTCGGGTTGTAGGAACCGTCTACCGGGGCAATCACCACCAGCACGTTGTCGCGACGCTCAAGTTGCAGGTTGCTGTCCTTGATGGCGGCGCGCAGACGCGGCTCATAGTCGTCCAGCCAGGCTTGAGTGATTTTCGGATCGGGCATCGGCACGTTGGTCACATCGACCTTGGCCAGTGGCTTGGGCTTGCTTTCGAACGGCCACCACCAGTGGGTTTCAGTGTCGTTCTTAGCGACCGCAGGGGCAGGCTCCGCGGCCTTGAGGTCGGCTTTCAGGTCGGCCTTGGCATCGGCGGCCTTTTCGTCGGCGGTCTTGGAAGAGAACGGCCACCAACTGGAGCCGGTATCGGCCTTGGCAGTAGGCGCCGGAGCCGGCGCAGCAGCGGCAGGCGCTACCGGTGCGGCAGGCTTGGCGCCAGCAGCTGGCTTGGCGTCCGGTTTGGCATCCGGCTTGGCGTCGGTTTGGGTCACTGTATCTTTGGTCGCGGCCTTATCAGACCCAAATGACCACCAATGCCCGCCCTCGGCATCATTTTGTGGAGTTTGTGCGCAGCCGGTAATAGTGAGGCATAGCGCCAGTGCCAAGGACTTGTTCGATAACATGAGATATCCACAAAATGAGAAAAGAAACGGGGGTCTGTATGACCCATTAAACAGACGCTTACAGAACATTAAAGTTACATCATTTCGTTCAGCGCCTTCTTATACTCGCCTTTGTAACAAAAAAACGTGAAACAGCAAGGGGTTTACAGACAACCGGCCAATATTCCGACCAACTTCTGTGCCCGTGGGTCCATAAGTACGTAAGGTCCCAATGTATTAGTCACGAAACCAAATGCTACATCATGCTCAGGGTCGGCAAAGCCGACCGAACCACCGGCACCGGGATGCCCGAAAGCACGCGGGCCAAGGCCGAAGGTGGCGTTGGGGAGTTGCGGTTGGTCCAACATGCAGCCCAGGCCAAAACGGGTCTGGGTCAATAATGTTTTATCCGGCCCGATACTGTGTTCGCGGGTCAATTGTTCAAGCATGTCGGCTTCGAGCAAACTACCGTCCAACAATCCGCTATAAAAACCCGCCAGGCTGCGCGCATTACCGTGACCATTTGCCGCCGGCTGCTGCATGCGACGCCATTCAGGTTTATTAGTGCTGGTCAGAATAGACGGGGGATTGGCAAAAGCACGCGTCGTCATGGACGTAGGTTCACGCATCATTACTTGCAGTAAACGTTGCGCGGCTGCATCGCCCATGTTGCCTTTACTGCGCGCTATATGGGCGACGCGATAAAACTCTTCATCCGCCAGGCCCACATGGAAGTCCAGCCCCAATGGCCGCGCAACCCGCGCAACGATGGATTCTCCCGGCCCGCGCCCATCGGCACGACGCAGCAACTCACCGACCAGCCAGCCGTAGGTGATCGCCTCGTAGCCATGGCCTTGACCCGGCGTCCACCACGGGGCTTCGGCCGCCAGGGTATCGACCATCAGTTGCCAGTCGTAGAGCGCTTCGGTGGGCAGCATCTCGCGGATCGCCGGCAACCCGGCCTGGTGGCAGAGCAACTGGCGCAGCGTGATCGCCTCTTTCCCGGCCGCAGCAAATTCCGGCCAGTAGTGGGCGACCGGTGCATCAAGTTGCAATTTGCCTTCGGCCACCAATTGAAGGGCCGTGACGGCGGTGAAGGTCTTGGTGCAGGAGAACAGGTTGACGATGGTGTCGCTGTGCCAGGCCTCGGCACCGTCCTTGTCGGCGGTGCCGGCCCACAGGTCGACAACGGTTTCACCGCCGATCTGGATGCAAAGCGCGGCACCACGCTCCTGCGGGTCTTCGAACAACGCGGCGAAAGCTTCACGTACCGCTTCGAACTGGAGTTCGTAATGACCCTGGATCTGCACCTGAACACCCTCGGAAAACACAGCAAAAAGTGGCCGACATTGTTCCAGCCCCGGCGGGTTTTGTGAACCCGTCACCCCTCAATCAATGGCCATTCCCAGCGTGTCCGCCTGCATGTCCGGCGCCCTGCCCCGCGCCTTTGCCGTCGTGCCCGTCCCTGCCGCCTTCGTTTTCACGCACGGCGCCGGCCGCCTTGGCCTTTTCCGCTTCCTTGCCCAGTTGATCAACCGCCGCCAGATTGCTTTTGCGCACACTGTCGACAAACCCGTGGAACGGTACATCGGTGATGCCCACCAGGCCGAAGTGGCCATTTTCGCCGTCGAGCAAACGCCCGGTCACCGGCTGGTCCAGGTACTGGAACCAGTGCACACCGACAATCGACGGTTCGGCCATGGCCTGCTTGAGGAAATTGCCATAGGCCGCGCCGCGGTCTTCTTCCTTGGCCAACTGCGTCACGCCGCCCCAGAACGGCCCACGATCGGCCGAGCCGAAGTTGAATTCGGTGATCAGCACGGGTTTGTCCAACGCCCGCAACGCGGCGAAGTCATAACCGTCCTGGGGTTTGAGGGTGTACATGTTGAAGCTCAACACATCGCAGTACTGCGCGCAGGAGGCCACGGCTTCCGGCGTGCTGACCGCATACCGGCCGCCCAACAGCAGGTGGTTGGGCGCGTGCCATTTCAGCGAGTCGGAGAGGGTCTTGAAGTAAGCATCCGCGAACGTCTTCTGGAAGTATTTGAAGTCAGCTTCGATTTCCGGGTGCTCAGGGTTGGGTACCGGCGGCTCGAAGCCGGGGTCTTCCATCAGCTCCCAGCCCTTCAATTCGATGCCCCAGGCTTTCGACAGGCCTTCTTCGTTGCGGTACTTGTCGCGCAGCTGCTTGAGGAACGCACGCTTGGCCGGCACATCGGTGGTCATGCGCAGGGTGCCGTAGGCCAAGGCGTAACGGGACTTGGGATCATCACCAGGGCCGGCCCAGGCCAGTTCGTTGTCGGCAAAGAAGCCAATCAACCACGGGTCATCACGATGATCGCGGGCCGCAATGGCCACGGCGCGTTCGGTGGCCATGGCAAAGCGCGGGTCGAACGGGTCGGGCATGCCGCCCCACCAGTCGGTGCCGGTACTGATGCTGGCGTAGTCGCCGACAATCGACAGCGGCAAGGTGTACGGCACACGGTCAGCGCTGGCCAGGCTCTCGTCGCTCCAGTTGCCGACGGTGTTGAAACCCCAGGCTTGCAGGCGGTCGAGGGTGTGCGTCATCCAGCGTTTCTGGTCAAACCCTTCACCGCCATAAGTGCGCTGCAGGTTGGCGCCGTAAAAGTCATACCAACGCCCGGCACCAAAGCTGCGCCCTTCGCCCGCGCCGTTGCCGGTGCGGTTGTCGCCGCTGCCGTAGTACTTGTCGAAGGGTTCGCCGCCTTTAGGCAGCGCACCGAACATCCATTCACGGCCGGCGACGTAGGTCTGGCTGTTGTCCGGGGCCACGGTATTGACGCCCAGGGAGTAGAACGGATGCCCCTCCGGCGTCACCAAGTACCAGCGCCCATCGCGCTTCTCGGTGCGGAAAAACCCGCTGGCGTCGAACGCCGGGCCTTTGCTCCAGCCGCCATATTGGTCCAGGGCGGATTTATCCCGCGTGGCCAGCCAGCCCTGCAGTTGCTGTTGCTCCTTGGCGGCGGCGGCCTTGAGTTGCTCGTCGCTGCTGACTTTTTCCGGCCAGCGCGCACGGGTGGATTGACCGTAGGCATCCACCAGTTCGCTGTAGGCGGCCTTCAGCACCGGCTCGCTGTCCTGCACGCCGAAACGCTCCAGCAGGATGCTTTGAGCGGCGTTGGGCTTGATCATCGACAACGTCACCGAAACCACCTGGCTGCGGTCGATCTCACCCGCGCTGCTGGCGAGCAACACGCGCTGGCCGTCCACGGTGATCGGCATCGGCGGACCGGCCTTCATGCCCTGGCTCAGCGGCGAGTTGGCCTGCAGCGGTACCAACAGCGTCTGCGCCGGGCCGGCGGGCAGGTCGACGCGACTGACCAGGGTACGGCCATCACTGCTCTGCACCTTGACGTAGAGCGTCAGCGCCCAGTCCATCGCACTCTGGATGCGCAGGCTCATGGCCCCCGACTGGGACCAGTCCCAGGTACCGGTTTGCGGGCTGAGGACCAGATTCGGTTCGGCGGCCGCGTTGAAGGTGATGCGGCGCAGCACTTCGCCTTCGGGCGTTTGTTCGGCGTTGTACTGCGGCAGGCTGGCGTCCTGGGTCGCCACCTTGACCACATCGGCAGGCCGGACGAAGTTGAACAAGGTCTGTTGCCCAGCAGGCGCGGCCATCAAGGGCGCGGCGAACAGCAAGGCAAAAAGGGCGGGCAGCGTGCGAATCATACGAACAAGGTTCTCCCAGACGGCCGGTGAATGGCCTGATGACATAATTGAGATAGACCACGAAGTGGGCGAATCCGCCCACGGTGGCTTAAGAAATTTCGCGCCTGAACGGCGGCAAGGCATTGAGGATAGCCTTGCCATAGCGTTGGGTGACCAGGCGGCGGTCGAGCAAGGTGATGGTGCCCCGGTCTTCTTCGGTACGCAGCAAGCGACCGCAGGCCTGGACCAGCTTCAAGGAAGCATCCGGCACCGAGATTTCCATGAACGGATTACCGCCCCGAGCCTCGATCCACTCGGCCAAGGCCGCCTCGACCGGGTCATCCGGTACCGAGAACGGGATCTTGGCGATCACCACGTGTTCGCAGTAGGCGCCGGGCAAGTCGACACCTTCGGCGAAACTCGCAAGGCCGAACAACACGCTGGAGTCCCCACCGTCCACGCGCGCCTTGTGTTTGTTCAGGGTCTCCTGCTTGGACAGGTTGCCCTGGATAAACACCTGCTTGCGCCAGTCACGGTCAAGGCCGTCGAACACGTCCTGCATCTGTTTGCGTGAAGAGAACAGCACCAGGGTGCCGCGCGAACCCTCCACCAATCCCGGCAGGTCACGAATGATTGCCGCCGTGTGCGCTGGCGCATCCCGTGGGTCGGCCTTGAGGTCCGGCACCCGCAGCACACCCGCATCGGCGTGATGGAACGGGCTCGGCACCACCGCGGTGACGGCCTTTTTCGGCAGGCCGGCGCGCATGCGGAAACGGTCGAAGGTACCCAGTGCGGTCAGCGTGGCCGAGGTCACCAGGCAGCCGTAGGCTACGTTCCACAGGTTGCGCCGCAGCATTTCGGCCGCGAGGATCGGGCTGGCGTTGACCTCGATGTCGAACAACGCGCCGCTTTCCGACAGGGTCAGCCAGCGCGCCATGGGTGGGTTGTCTTCCGGGTCTTCGACGGTGAAGGCGGTCCACAACTCCCAGTTACCCTGGGAACGCGACAACAGGCTGCCGAACAGCGGATACCATTCTTCGGCCTGGTTGCTGGCGATACCAATGTTGACCTCGCCGTCCATGCCCTCTTTGAGCAGGTCAGTGAGGCGGGTGAACAAGTCGGTCAGGCGTGAAAAGCCCTTCTTCAGCTCAATGCCCATTTCGCGCATGTGCTCGGGGATCAACCCGCCGACGAAACGGTGACGTGGCCGCTCACGGCCCTCGACGTCTTCGCCGGGCTTGAAGTCGGCTACCTGCTCGCAGGCGCTGAACATGAACTGCTGCTGGGTCTTGATCTCCCGCGCCAGTTCCGGCACCTGTTCGATCAGCTTGCCCAGGTCGCCGGGCAGCGGGTGCTGGGCCAGCAACTTGGTGAGGTTCTTGGCGGTGGTTTCCAGCCAGTCGGCGGTGGAGCGCAGGCGTGTGTAGTGGGCGAAGTGGCCGATGGCCTTGTCGGGAAGGTGATGCCCTTCGTCGAAGACGTAGAGGGTATCGCGCGGGTCGGGCAGTACAGCGCCGCCGCCCAGGGCCAGGTCGGCCAGGACCATGTCGTGGTTGGTGACGATCACATCGACCTTGCCCATGCCTTCGCGGGCTTTATAAAAAGCGCATTGACCGAAGTTGGGGCAATGGCGGTTGGTGCATTGGCTGTGGTCGGTGGTCAAGCGCGCCCAATCGGCGTCTTCCAGGGCGGTGGGCCAGCTGTCGCGGTCACCGTCCCATTTATTACCGGCCAGTTTCTCGATCATGCTGGTGAACAGCTTCTGGCTGACTTCATCCACCTCGATCTTGAAGCCTTCTTCTTCAAACAGCGACGCCGTAGCGGTTTGCGCGTGGCCTTCCTGCAACAGCACGTCAAGCTTGGACAGGCACATATAGCGCCCACGGCCCTTGGCCAGGGCGAAGGTGAAGTTGAGGCCGCTGTTGCGCATCAGGTCGGGCAAGTCTTTGTAGACAATCTGCTCTTGCAGGGCGACGGTGGCGGTGGCGATCACCAGCCGCTTGCCGGCGGCCTTGGCGGTCGGGATCGCGGCCAGGCTGTAGGCCACGGTCTTGCCGGTACCGGTGCCGGCCTCGACGGCCACGACCGCGGGCTCACCCTCGCGGCGACCTTCGTCGTCGGTGTCGATATCCCCGAGGACCTTGGCCACTTCGGCGATCATCAGGCGTTGGCCGTAACGCGGTTTCAAGCTCTTGGCTTCGAGAAAACGCGAATAGGCGCCCTGGATCGTGGTTTTGAGTTCAGTGCTGATCATGGATAGTCGGGCGCAAAAAACGCTGGATAAATTTTCAGTGGTTCGGATCGGCCGCTATCATACCCCGCTAATTAATCCCGCGCAGAACGGAGTACCACAATGACCGCGTTTAGCCTCGCTTACACCCTGCATGTATTGGCCGCCCTGGTGTGGGTCGGCGGTATGTTTTTCGCCTGGATGATCCTGCGCCCCGCCGCAGTGGCGGCACTTGAAGGCCCTGCCCGGCTCAAACTGTGGGCGAATGTGTTTCAACGTTTTTTCGTGTGGGTGTGGGTGGCGGTGCTGGTTTTGCCGATCAGCGGTGTGGGCCTGCTGCAACTGCGTTTCAGCGGTTTTGAGACGGCGCCGCGTTATGTGCAGGTGATGATGGGTTTGTACCTGGTGATGACGGCGCTGTTTATCCGCATTCAGGCGTTGAAATTCCCGGAACTGCGCAAGGCGGTGGCGGCCGAAGATTGGCCGGCGGGTGCAGCTGCGTTGGGTCAGATTCGCAAGCTGGTGGGAATCAATCTGATCGTGGGGTTGTTGGTGGTGGCAATTGCTTCGGCCCGGCCGATGTTCTGAGGCAACCATGAGTCCGCTATCGGGAGCAAGCCCCCTCCCACATTTGGAATGCATTCCAATGTGGGAGGGGGCTTGCTCCCGATAGCGCCAGGCCAGCCGATTTAGAGCCGCTGGATAGTCACAGTGCCCGCTGGCCCAGCAGGCCCCGGCTGCCCTTCCAACCCTGGGCGGCCTTTCTCGCCACCGTCGGCGCGGTACACCAGGCAGCCCTTGGACTCGCCGCCGCGACCCGGTTTACCCGCCGTGCCCGCCAGGCCACCGGGGCCACCGTCCACCCACACCTTGATCTGCTGCGCGGGGAAGTCCTGCGGCAACTCAACCCGCACCTGCGCACCGGCCGCGCCGGGCAAACCATCGCCGCCGTTATCACCATTGGCACCACGACCGGCCGAGCCCCACGTGCAACCCGGATCTTCGCCATTGGCGCCATCCAGACCGGCATAACCTTGGGCACCGGCACCGCCACGGGCGTCTACCGAGAGTTCTTCAGCGGCCAGGGAATTGATGCGCAAGGTCAGGTCACGCCCGGCCTTGGCAGGTTTTTCATGGGTACCGGGAGCACCGCGTGAGGTGATCTGGCTGCCGTGCTCCAACTGCGCATGGCGCACCTGCAATTGCAGTGCGGTGTTGCCGGGCACAATGGCGATGCGGGCGTCGCGGCCCAAATGCAGCTCATCCACCGTGACTTGGCTGATGGTGGCCGGAATCAGCAAGGTGCCGTAGTCCGCCACGTCCAGGCGCTCCAGCTGCAACACACTGGTGCTGCTGGGCAGGCGCATCAGCGAGTTGGTTTCAACACTGACGCTCTGGGCCAGGGCAACGGGGCTGACCAACAGGGCCAACAGAAAAACCTTACGCATCATGGGGCTCCTGACTTATTTCTGATTTTTTCTTTGGACGCACAGTAACGACTTCCACGGGCGCTTTGCCAGTGAAGGATCAAAAAAGTTAATAAAGGGGGAGGATTGGCAGCAATGCCCCTGTGGATCCCACAGGGGCAAGGGCCGTCAGCGGTTGATCTGGATTTCCGTGCGGCGGTTCAAGGCGCGGCCTTCAGCGGTTTTGTTGTCGGCTACCGGATGGCTCTCGCCCGCGCCGGTCACCGAGACAAAGTTGCTGCGCGGCACACCGGCGCCGATCAGGTAATCGGTGACCGAATGGGCGCGTTTTTCCGAGAGCCTTTGGTTGTAGGCATCTTTGCCGACGCTGTCCGTGTGGCCACTGACCCGCAGTTGTGCGCCAGGGGCTTCCTGTTTCAAGCGCGTGGCGACGGTATCGAGCTTGGTTTTATCCGCCGCCGTCAACTGGGCCGAATCAAACTGGAAGTGCACATCACGAATCACGATGGTTTCCTCCTTGACCACCACGACTTCCTCAACCACCACCGGTGGCGGTGCGGGTGGGCAACCGTCGGCATCCACCTGCACACCTTTCGGCGTGCCCGGGCACTTATCGCGGCTGTCCGGCACGCCATCGCCGTCCTCGTCGCCATCGCCGTGCACCCAGCAATAGGCACCGGCCATGCCGCCGACCAGCAACGCGCCGTAGCCTGCGTAGGCCGAGCTTTCAGTGGCACCGATCGCCGCGCCGGTCACGCCGCCAACCGCGGCGCAGGTGGGCCAATCGGTTTTTTGCAAGCCTGCGCAACCTGTCAATACTCCGGTTAGCAGAACCAAGGGTAGAGCTGTCCGCATGATGCTCATCTGATTTCTCCTGAGGGGATCGGCGGGGGCCGATGGGTGGAGTAAAGACGGCTCTTTTCATCTGCGCCACTACGCCGCGGCCCCGTATTCATTGAGGCTCGTCGCTTTTTTCGGACTTTTCACTGGCACCCGCTCTAGGCCCGCACGCTCAGCCGCGCTAGTCTCTACGGTCCTGATGTGAGGATCTCTGATGACCGCCGGTATTTCTGCCCGTACACCCCAGCAAGCCCTGGCCGCCTTGCTCGACCTGCACCAGCCCAAACGCCTGCTGCTGTTGGGCGCCAGCCAGTTCCCGGCGCTGGAGGCATTTCAAGCGGCGCACCCCGACACCCAAGTAGCCCTCGCCCCACCCGGGCCACTGCCGGCGGAGCTGGCGGCGCAGCGTTTTGACCTGGCACTGGTGGTCGATTGCCTTGAGCACCTGTCAAAACCGCAAGGCCTGACCCTGCTGGGCGGCATCCGTAACCTCAACGCCAGCCGCATTGCGGTGCTGGTGGACCTGGGCGCCTGCGACTGGAAGGACACCGACTTCTTTTCCCTGGCCCTGCAGGCCGGCGAGCGTTTCCAGCGTGACGAGCAGGTTCTGACGCTGTTTACCTACGATCTGCTTGACTATAAACAGGTGCCGGACTGGCTCAACGCCCGCTTCTGGGCCAACCCGGAAAACTTTGGAAAGTATTGGTGGTAACCCGATGAGTACATCCATTTGCCCCTGCGGCAGTGGCAACCTGCTGGATGCCTGCTGCGGCCATTATCACGCCGGGCACCCGGCGCCCTGCGCCACCGCGTTGATGCGCTCGCGCTACAGCGCCTATGTGCTGGGCCTGGTCGAATATCTAGTGGCTACTACTTTGCCCGCGCAACAGGCGGGCCTGGACCGCCATGCCATCGGTGCCTGGAGTGCCCAGAGCACCTGGCTCGGCCTTGAGGTGGAAAGCTCCGAGGTGTTCGGCGGCCAGCCGGAACACGCGTTCGTGACCTTCACCGCGCGCTGGCATGACAGCACCGGTGAACATAGCCACCGCGAGCAGTCCTCTTTCGTACAGAATGACGGGCGCTGGTACTTCATCGACCCGACGGTGGAAGTGAAGGTCGGGCGCAACGATGCCTGCCTGTGCGGCAGTGGGCAGAAATTCAAGAAGTGTTGCTCCAGCTACCTCTAACCACGACAGGACTCACGCCATGCTTCGGATGTACAGCTTGATGCTGGCGTTAACCCTCACCCTCACCGGCTGCGCGTCGTGGTTCGAAGACGATTCGCCCCCCCCTCACGTCTCCCTGGTGAAAGTCGAGGTGGTGCGCGCCAAGCTGCTGGAGCAGAAGTTCAAGCTGTACTTTCGCGTGGACAACCGCGACGACGCCGACCTGACCGTGCGCGGCCTGATCTACAAGGTCACCCTGGGCGACTTCGTGCTCACCGAGGGCGAGTCTGACGAATGGCTGACCGTACCGCCGCGCAGTCATAAGTTTTTCCGGGTGTCGGTGCGCACTAACCTCTGGCCGCAGATCCGTGATGTGGTGCAGATGTTGAAAAAACCCGACCGGCCCGTGCCCTATCGCCTGGAGGGTGAGCTGAAAACCGGCTTATTCATCGGTTATGACGTGCAGGTGAACCACAATGGCGAGATAATCCCCGGCGATTTTATTCCGGAGCGACATCGATGACTCAGCAACCCCATGTCCATGGTCCTGACTGCAACCACGATCACGATCACCATGATCACGACCACGGCCATGTCCACGGCCCGAACTGCGGCCACGCCCACCAGGAGCCGGTGCGCAATGCCTTGAAGGACGTTGGTCGCAACGATCCTTGCCCCTGCGGCAGCGAGAAGAAATTCAAGAAGTGCCACGGGGCTTAATGCCCTGACCCTGTAGGAGCGGGCTTGCTGTGGTGAGCGGGCTTGCCCGCGCTGGGCTGCGCAGCAGCCCCAACACATTCAACGCGGTCTCTCAGACACAACCCAACCTCAGGTTTTAGGGTCGCTTCGCGCCCCAGCGCGGGGCAAGCCCGCTCACTACAGCAAGCCCGCTCGCTGCAAAAACAACCCCACTTCCCCCCCCACTAGCCGAACGTTCAGCCAGCAGTGCGCGGCCTTGCGCGTCGTCCCCAGGTGATGCTGCCGGACCCGGCGCTGTTTGCCGAGGTGTATGGCGTGCAGGTGCGTATCGAGCGGTGCTCGCAGCGGTCGCTGCAGGTGTTGGTGGATGGCGCCGTGTGATTGGCTTCTAAGGGTATGCGCAAATGTTTCATTGAATTTTCGCACACCCAACATTACCTATACCTACAGGCATCCGCTCAAGCATCACCACTTTTGGAGAGCTTCATGATCGACTTGTATTACTGGACCACCCCCAACGGCCACAAAGTATCGTTGTTCCTGGAAGAAGCCGGCCTGCCCTATAAGGTGCACCCGATCAATATTGGCCAGGGCGACCAGTTCAAGCCTGACTTCCTGAAGATCGCTCCCAACAACCGCATTCCCGCCATCGTCGATCAGAACCCGACCGACGGCGGCGCGCCGATTTCGCTGTTTGAATCCGGCGCGATCCTTTTGTACCTCGCGGAAAAAACCGGCCAGTTCATTCCAAAAGACCTGCGCGGTCGCCAGGAAGCGCTGCAATGGCTGTTCTGGCAAATGGGCGGCCTGGGGCCGATGGCCGGCCAGAATCATCACTTCAGCCAGTTCGCGCCGGAGAAAATTCCTTACGCGATCAAGCGCTATGTGGAGGAAACCGCGCGTCTTTACGGCGTGCTGGACCGGCGTCTGGCCGGTCGTGCGTTCGTGGCGGGCGAGGACTACAGCATTGCCGACATGGCGATCTACCCATGGATTGTTTCCCACAAGTGGCAGAGCCAGCGCCTGGAAGATTTCCCACACGTGCAGCGCTGGTTCAACAGCATCAAGGAACGGCCGGCGACGGTTCGGGCGTATGAACTGGTGCAGAAAGTGAACCCGCCAAAAGCCTGATCACCATTTTTACATTCCACTCGTTCAAATGTGGGAGGAGGCTTGCCCTCTCCCACATTGTTGTGTGTCCGTCTCACGATCTCACGCAATTGCCAAAACTCCCGCTTGCGTCGTCCCGCCGCGCTCACTAACGTAGCGCCTTTACTGACGCTACCCCCGCAGGAGCTTTGCCATGGCCTCGCCAGCCCTCTCACATTTTCTTCCCCGGTTCGGCGTTGCCGCGGCAGTGGCCAGTGCATTAAGCCTGGCCGGTTGCCAGCTCCAGAGCACCCAGGACACCCTGCCCCCTGTTGCCGGCGTACAGCCGATCAAAGGCCTGGCGCAGAACGTATCGGTACGCCGCAATGCCCAAGGCATGCCGCTGATCGAAAGCAACACCTTCCATGACGCACTGTTCAGCCTTGGTTACGTGCACGCCAGCGACCGCATCACCCAAATGGTCACCCTGCGCCTGCTGGCCCAGGGTCGCCTGGCGGAAATGTCCGGACCCGACGTACTGGATGTCGACCGCTTCATGCGGGCGGTCAACCTGAAGAAAAGCGCCGGCGAGCTGTATAACGCCTCCAGCCCACGCCTCAAGCGCTTCTTTGAAGTGTATGCGCGTGGCGTCAACGCTTACCTGTTCCGCTACCGCGACAAGCTGCCGCCGGACCTGGCCCAGACCGGCTACAAGCCCGAGTACTGGAAGCCGGAAGATTCGGCGCTGCTGTTCTGCCTGCTGAATTTCAGCGAATCGGCCAACCTGCAGGAAGAAATTTCATCGCTGGTGCTGGCGCAGAAAGTCGGCGTCGACAAGCTGGCCTGGCTCACGCCAAGCGCGCCGGATGAAGCGATCCCGCTGGCCGAGGCCGAGAAACTCAAGGGCGTCAACCTGGGCCAGGTCACCGAGCTCGCCGGGCTGGACGCGGTTGGTCAGCAACTGAGCAGCCTCAATTCACTGGCGGTCACCACCTCGAGCAACTGGGCGATCGGCCCGCAACGCAGCCGCAGCGGTAAAAGCCTGCTGGCGGGCGACCTCGCCGCCCAGCCGCAAGCGCCGTCGCCCTGGAGCTACGTGCAGATCCGCGCACCGAAGTACCAGGCCGTGGGCGCCTCGATTGCCGGCCTGCCGACGCTGTTGTCCGGCTTCAACGGCAAAGTCGCGTGGAGCATGAGCACCGTCAAGGGCGACACCCAGGACCTGTTCCTGGAAAAAGTCAGACGCCAGGGCAGCGCGTTGTACTACGAGAACAACGGTAAATGGCTACCGGCGGGCGTGCGCAACGAAACCTTCTTCGTCAAAGGCCAACGCTCGATTCGCGAAGTGGTGTACGAAACCCGCCACGGTGCCCTGCTCAACAGCAGCCAAGCGCTGACCACCGGCCTGGGCCTGGCCCTGCAAACCGCCGACTTCAAGGACGACAAGAGCCTGGACGCGTTCTTCGACCTGTCCCGCGCACAAAACGCCGGTAAAGCCTCGGACGCGACCCGCGAGATTCGCGCCATCGCGCTGAACATGGTGTTCGCCGACGCCAGCAACATTGGCTGGCAAGTCACCGGCCGCTTCCCCAACCGCCGCGAAGGCGAAGGCCTGTTGCCGTCACCGGGCTGGGACACACGCTTCGACTGGGACGGTTACGCCGACGCGATGCTGCACCCCTATGACCAGGACCCACCGCAAGGCTGGATCGGCACCGCCAACCAGCGCACCGCGCCGCGCGGTTACGGCATGCAGTTATCCAACTCCTGGGACGCCCCGGAGCGCAGCGAGCGCCTGGCGCAACTGGCCAATGCCGGCAAACATGACAGCCGCAGCGTGATCGCCATGCAGTACGACCAGACCACCACGTTCGCCGCCAAGCTCAAGACTATGTTCCAGGCGCCCGGCATGGCCCAGCCGCTGAAACAGGCGATTGATGCGCTGCCAGCGGCCGAACAGGCCAAGGCCCGTGAAGCGCTGAGCCGCCTGATGGCTTTTGACGGTCGCCTGGTGGCCACTTCCGCCGACGCCGCGCTCTACGAACTGTTCCTGCAGGAAAGCACCAGGCAGATCTTCCTCGACGAACTCGGCCCGGAAAACAGCGCCAGCTGGAAGGCATTTGTCAGCAACGCCAGCCTGTCCTACGCCGCCCAGGCCGACCACTTGCTGGGCCGTGAAGACAGCCCGTTCTGGGATGACGTGCGCACCCCGCAGAAAGAAGACAAACCGGCCATTCTAGCCCGCAGCCTCGCCGCCGCGATCAGCGTCGGTGACAGCCAGTTGGGTGCCGACCACAAGGCCTGGCAGTGGGGCAAACTGCACACCACCACCTGGAAAAACATCAATGGCCAGGTGATTCGCGGCCCACTGGCGTCCGGTGGCGACCACAACACCTTGAACCCGGCGCCCTACAGCTGGGGCCAGGACTTCACCACCACCCAAGTGCCCGCGCTGCGCATGATTGTCGACTTCGGCCAGGCGGAACCGATGATGGGCCAGGGCGGCATCGGCCAGTCCGGCAACCCGGCCAGCCCGAACTATGCCACTGGCATCGACCCGTCGCTCAAGGCGCAATACCTGAGCTTCCCGATGCAACCGCAGAAGTTCGAGAAGGTGTATGGGAAGGCGAGGCTGACGCTGACGCCCGGTAAATAACCGGGTCAACGTGTGGGGTGGCTTGTTGTGGTGAGCGGGCTTGCCCCGCGCTGGGGCGCGAAGCGGCCCCAACCCAGTCACCACGTGTTTCCAGTCAGAAACAGGTCGCCTGGTTTTAGGGCTGCTTCGCAGCCCAGCGCGGGGCAAGCCCGCTCACCACACAAGCCGGCTCACCCCAAATAGTTAATCGAACTTCTCCTCCTCCGTCAGTCAATGCAAATTTGTCTGATCCACCGCCATCGGGAGCAAGCCCCCTCCCACATTTTGACCGCATGCACTCCGATAGAACTTCTGCGCTCAGCCCCGCCTCATAAGTAACAAGCCCACCTCCCCCGGTCACCCCATGGACCTCGTCATCGCCCGCCCCGAAGGCCTCTACTGCCCCGCCGGAGATTTCTACATCGACCCCTGGCGCCCTGTGGAGCGCTCGGTCATCACCCACGCCCACGGCGACCATGCTCGCACCGGCAACCAGCACTATCTGGCGGCCGCTCCCGGCGAAGGCATCCTGCGTTCACGTCTAGGCCAGGACATCAACCTGCAGACCCTGGCCTATGGCGAAAAACTTCTACACCATGGCGTCACCCTAAGCTTCCACCCGGCCGGGCATGTGCTCGGCTCGGCCCAGGTGCGCCTGGAATACCAGGGTGAAGTCTGGGTCGCGTCCGGCGACTACAAGGTCGAGCCCGACGGTACCTGCGCGCCCTTCGAACCGGTGCGTTGCCACACGTTTATCACCGAATCTACCTTCGGCCTGCCGATCTACCGCTGGCAGCCCCAGGCGCAGATCTTCGCCGGGATCAACGACTGGTGGCAGGCGAACATCGCCGCCGGCAAAGCCAGCGTGTTGTTCTGTTATTCCTTCGGCAAGGCACAGCGCATCCTGCATGGTATCGACGCCAGCATCGGCCCGATCCTCAGCCACGGCGCGGTCGAGCCGTTGAACCGGGTGTACCGCGAGGCTGGCATCTACATCCCTGAAACGCTTTACGCCGGTGACTTCAAGAAGACCGATCCGCTGTTACGCCAGGCCCTGATCATCGCCCCCCCATCTGCGGGCGGCAGCAGTTGGATCAAGCGCTTCGGCGACTACAGCGACGCCTTCGCCAGCGGCTGGATGCGCTTGCGCGGCACCCGCCGACGACGCGGGGTCGACCGTGGTTTTGTGCTGTCGGACCACGCCGACTGGCCGGGCCTGTTGTGGGCCATCGAGCAAACCGGCGCGGAACGGGTGATGGTGACCCACGGTTCTGTCGGCGTATTGGTACGCCATCTGCGGGAAAAAGGCCTGGATGCCATGGGTTTCACCACTGAATACGGCGATGACGAAGAGGAGGCCAGCGCATGAAGGCCTTCGCCGAGCTGTACGCCAACCTCGACGCCACCACCTCGAGCAACGCCAAGCTGGCGGCGCTGCAGGCGTACTTTCGCCATGCCGCGCCGGAAGATGCAGCCTGGGCGGTGTACTTTCTGTCCGGCGGACGGCCGCGGCAATTGGTACCCACGCGTCTGTTGAGGGACATGGCCACCGAAGCGTCCGGCATCGAGCCGTGGCTGTTTGAAGAGAGCTACCAGTCGGTGGGCGACCTGGCGGAAACCATTTCCCTGCTGCTGCCGGAATCCCCCTACACCTCAGAGGACGGTCTGGCGGTGTGGCTGGAGGAAAAACTCTTGCCTCTGCGTGGCCTGCCTCCGCTGGACTTGGCAGAGCGGCTCCCTGCGTTATGGGCGCAACTGGATCAGCCGAGCCTGATGGTGTGCATCAAGTTGATCACCGGCAGTTTTCGTGTGGGCGTGTCGAAGTTGCTGGTCACCCGCGCCCTTGCCGCGATGGCAGAGCTCGACAGCAAGCGCGTGGCCCAGCGGTTGGTGGGCTACACCGATCTGTCCAATCGCCCTACGCCTGAGGGCTACCTCAAGCTGATCGCCCCTGAATCGTCCGACGAACATGCGCAACGGGGCGGGCAGCCTTATCCGTTTTTTCTCGCTCACGGCTTGGCGCAACCGGTGGAGCAGTTCGACACCTTGCTGGGTTCTCCCGCCGATTGGCAGGTCGAGTGGAAGTGGGATGGTATCCGTGCGCAGTTGGTCAAGCGTGACGGCCGTCTGTGGATCTGGTCACGGGGTGAAGAGCTGGTGACCGAGCGCTTCCCCGAACTCCACAGCCTGTTGAGCGGCTTGCCCGACGGCACGGTGATCGACGGCGAGATCGTGGTGTGGAAAGACGCGGTGCAACCCTTCGCTCAGTTGCAACAGCGCATCGGCCGCAAAACCCTGAGCAAAAAGGTACTGGAGGATGCCCCGGTCGCGGTCCTGGCGTACGACCTGCTGGAACATCAGGGTGACGACTGGCGCAACCACACCCAGGCCGAGCGCCGCGCCCAGCTTGAGCAGGTGATTGCCGGGTGCAACCAGCCTGTATTGCTGGCGTCCCCTTTGCTGACGGCAAACAGTTGGCAGGACCTGGCAGAACAGCGCGAAGCCTCCCGCAGCCTCGGCGTGGAAGGCATGATGCTCAAGGCGCGTGATGGCCTGTACGGCGTAGGCCGTACCAAGGACATGGGCGTGTGGTGGAAGTGGAAGGTCGACCCGTTCAGCGTCGACGCGGTGTTGATCTACGCCCAACGTGGCCACGGCCGACGCGCCAGTCTCTACAGCGACTACACCTTCGCGGTGTGGGACGGCCCGTCCGGCAGCGAACGTACGCTGGTGCCCTTTGCCAAGGCCTACTCAGGGCTGACCGACGAAGAGATGCGCAAGGTCGACGCGATTGTGCGCAAGACCACGGTGGAAAAGTTCGGCCCGGTGAGCAGCGTGACGCCGAGCATGGTGTTTGAATTGGGGTTTGAAGGGATTGCCCTGTCCAAGCGGCATAAGAGCGGGATTGCGGTGCGGTTTCCACGGATGTTGCGCTGGCGGCAGGATAAATCCGTGGAAGACGCTGACAACCTCGCCACCCTGCAAGACCTCCTGACCTGACACCGACCAACATGACCTTAAATGATGCACTGAATTTTCAATGCCCATTTTCGGGCATCACCTACACTCAGAACGCCCTTGTCCCACCTTTTAAAACGATCATTCGGAACTACATTCGGAACTATGGTGCAGAAATTGCTACTTGTGATCCGTCTGACACCGTTCAGTAACAGTCCTAAACGCGCCACAAGCGCTTATCTTGGTTTCCAGGGATTACATAATGAAAAAAGCATTGCTGACCCTTTCTGCACTGGCTCTGTGCATGGCCGCCGGTTCCGCGCTGGCCAAGGAATACAAGGAATTGCGTTTTGGTGTCGATCCGTCTTACGCGCCGTTCGAATCCAAGGCCGCCGACGGCAGCCTGGTAGGCTTCGATATCGACCTGGGCAATGCGATCTGCGCTGAGCTGAAAGTGAAGTGCAAATGGGTCGAAAGCGATTTCGACGGCATGATTCCAGGCCTGAAAGCCAACAAGTTCGACGGCGTGATTTCGTCCATGACCGTGACCCCGGTGCGCGAAAAGGCTATCGACTTCTCCAACGAGCTGTTCTCCGGCCCGACGTCGCTGGTGTTCAAGAAAGGCGCTGGCTACTCGACGCCTGAGTCCCTCAAGGGCAAATCCGTGGGCTACGAGCAAGGCACCATCCAGGAAGCCTACGCCAAGGCCGTACTGGATAAAGCCGGTGTGACCACCAAGGCCTACGCCAACCAGGACCAGGTGTATGCCGACCTGACTTCCGGGCGCCTCGACGCTTCCGTGCAGGACATGCTGCAAGCCGAACTGGGCTTCCTGAAGTCGCCGGCCGGTGCTGGTTATGAAGTCAGCGCAGCCATCGACGACCCACTGCTGCCGTCGAAAACCGCCATCGGTATCAAAAAAGGTAACACTGAACTGAAGGCGCTTTTGGATAAAGGTATCAAAGCGTTACACGATGATGGCACCTACGCCACTATCCAGAAGAAACACTTTGGCGATCTGAACCTGTACAGCGGCAAATAATGCCTGGAGCGCCCTTCCATTGGAGGGGCGCTTTTTTATCGCCATAGGTCCTGATTTATGTTCGAAGAATTGTTGCAAACCCTCGGGTTGAGCGCGCTCAGCTTGAAGGGTTTCGGCCCACTGTTGCTGCAAGGCACCTGGATGACCATCAAGTTGTCGGTGCTGTCCCTGGCCGTCAGCGTGTTGCTGGGCCTGCTCGGCGCCAGCGCCAAATTGTCCAGCCTGCGCCTGCTGCGTATCCCCGCCCAGCTCTACACCACGTTGATCCGCGGCGTGCCCGACCTGGTGCTGATGCTGCTGATTTTCTACAGCCTGCAAACCTGGCTCACCGGCCTGACTGATTTCATGGAATGGGAATACATCGAGATTGACCCATTCAGCGCCGGGGTGATCACCCTGGGCTTTATCTACGGTGCGTATTTCACCGAGACCTTCCGTGGCGCCATCCTTGCCGTGCCGCGCGGCCAACTGGAAGCCGCCACGGCCTACGGCCTCAAGCGCGGGCAACGGTTTCGCTACGTGACCTTCCCGCAGATGATGCGCTTTGCCTTGCCGGGTATCGGCAATAACTGGATGGTGATGCTCAAGGCCACGGCACTGGTGTCGATCATCGGCCTGGCCGACCTGGTCAAGGCCGCCCAGGACGCGGGCAAGAGCACTTACCAACTGTTCTATTTCCTGGTGCTCGCTGCACTCATCTATTTGCTGATCACCAGCGCGTCCAACTTTGTCCTGCGCCGTCTTGAACGTCGCTACTCCGCAGGCTCCCGGGAGGCAGTGCGATGATTGAACTCTTGCAGGAATACTGGCGCCCCTTCCTTTATAGCGACGGCCAGCACATCACCGGCCTGGCCATGACGATGTGGTTGCTCACGGCCGCACTCGTCATCGGCTTCGTGGTGTCGATCCCGCTGTCCATCGCCCGGGTATCGCGCAACCCGCTGGTACGTTGGCCGGTGCAGTTCTACACCTACCTGTTCCGGGGCACGCCGCTCTATATCCAGTTGCTGATCTGTTACACCGGCATCTACAGCATCGCCGCCGTGCGGGCGCAACCGGTGTTGGATGCGTTCTTTCGCGATGCGATGAACTGCACCATCCTGGCGTTCGCCCTCAACACATGCGCCTACACCACCGAGATTTTCGCCGGTTCCATACGCAGCATGGCCCACGGTGAAGTCGAAGCGGCCAAGGCCTACGGCTTGAGCGGCTGGAAGTTGTACGCCTACGTGATCATGCCATCGGCGTTGCGCCGCTCGTTGCCGTACTACAGCAATGAAGTGATTCTGATGCTGCACTCGACCACGGTAGCCTTTACCGCGACGATTCCGGACATCCTGAAAGTGGCACGGGATGCCAACTCGGCTACCTTCATGACCTTTCAATCATTCGGTATCGCTGCGCTGATCTACCTGACCGTGACCTTTGCGCTGGTCGGTCTGTTTCGTCTGGCGGAACGCCGCTGGCTGGCCTTCCTCGGGCCGAGCCATTAAGGAGCATTCATGCGGCATCACGTCCATGAGCTGATTGCGCCGGTGCCAGGCACGGCGCGGCAGATTCACAGTTTTCACTTCGGCCCGGAGCAGGCCGAGGGCAAGATCTACATTCAGTCATCGCTGCATGCCGACGAGCTACCGGGCATGCTGGTGGCGTGGCACCTCAAGGTGCAGCTGGCGAAGCTGGCAGCGGCCGGCCGCCTGCGCAGCGAGATCGTGCTGGTGCCCATCGCCAACCCGGTCGGCCTGGAACAGGTGTTGATGGATATCCCGTTGGGTCGCTATGAGCTGGAGAGCGGGCAGAACTTCAATCGCCTGTTTGTCGACCTCAGTGAGGCCGTCGGCAACCAGATCGAAGACTTGCTCGGGGATGATCCCCGGCACAACACCGAGCTGATCCGCGCGGCGCTGTCCACCGCGCTCGCCGCGCAGAGTGCCGACACCCAGTTGCAATCCCAACGCCTGGTGCTGCAACGCCTGGCCTGCGACGCCGATATGGTGCTGGACCTGCATTGCGACTTCGAAGCCGTGGCGCACCTGTACACCACGCCCGAGGCTTGGCCGCAGGTGGAGCCGCTGGCGCGGTACATCGGTTCGGAAGCGAATTTGCTCGCGACCGATTCCGGTGGGCAGTCCTTCGATGAGTGTTTCACCTTGGTGTGGTGGCAGTTGCAGCAACGCTTCGGCAAGCGCTTCCCGATCCCCATGGGCAGTTTTTCGGTAACCGTCGAACTGCGCGGCCAGGGCGACGTCAACCACGGCTTGGCGGCGCTCGACTGCCAGGCGATCATCGATTACCTGATTCACTTCGGCGCCATTGCGGGCGATGCAGCACCGCTGCCCGACCTGCCCTACCCGGCCACGCCGCTGGCCGGCGTCGAACCGGTGGCAACGCCGGTGGGCGGCCTGCTGGTGTTCAGCGCCCTGCCCGGTGAATACCTGGAAGCCGGGCAACTGATCGCCGAAATCATCGACCCCATTTCCGACCGCGTAACGCCCGTGCACTGCCGACAGGCCGGCCTGCTTTACGCCCGTTCGCTGCGCCGCATGGCCACTGCCGGGATGGTCATCGGCCATGTCGCAGGCGCTGAGGCCTACCGCAGCGGCTACCTACTTTCGCCTTGAGGATGCACGCCCCATGTACAAATTGACCGTTGAAGGCCTGCATAAAAGCTATGGCGACAATGAGGTGCTCAAAGGTGTTTCGCTCAAGGCCAAGACCGGCGACGTGATCAGCCTGATCGGCGCCAGCGGCTCGGGTAAAAGCACTTTTTTGCGCTGTATCAACTTCCTGGAAACCCCCAACGACGGCGCGATGACCCTCGACGGGCAGCCGATCCGCATGGTCAGCGACCGCCACGGCATGCGCGTGGCCGATGACGCCGAATTGCAGCGCCTGCGCACGCGGCTGGCAATGGTGTTCCAGCACTTCAACCTGTGGAGCCACATGAGCGTGCTGGAAAACATCACCATGGCCCCGCGCCGGGTATTGGGTTGCAGCAAGAAGGACGCCGAAGACCGCGCCCGACGCTACTTGGACAAGGTGGGCTTGCCGGCGCGCGTGGCCGATCAATACCCGGCGTTCCTGTCCGGCGGCCAGCAGCAACGGGTGGCCATCGCCCGGGCATTGGCGATGGAACCGGAGGTGATGCTGTTCGACGAACCCACGTCGGCCCTCGACCCGGAGTTGGTGGGCGAAGTGTTGAAGGTGATCCAGGGACTGGCCGAGGAAGGCCGCACCATGATCATGGTGACCCACGAGATGAGCTTCGCGCGCAAGGTGTCGAGCCAGGTGCTGTTCCTGCACAAGGGCCTGGTGGAAGAGCAAGGCGCGCCGGAAGACGTGCTGGGCAATCCGAAGAGCGAACGCCTGCAACAGTTCCTGAGTGGCAACTTGAAGTAAACCTTTGCCCGCTCTGGAAGGTCTGTGGAATAGGCCTTCCAGAGTGTCAGCCGCCGTATGGCAAAACCCATCGACTTCGCCAAACAATGGTTTGCCGCCAAAGGCTGGAAGCCGTTCGCCTTTCAAAAAGACGTGTGGGCGGCGGTCAAGGACGGCCGGTCAGGATTGCTGCATGCCAGTACCGGCGCGGGTAAAACCTACGCGCTGTGGTTTGCGGCGCTTAATCGCTTCGCCCTCACTCGCCCGCCTGTGACGGGTAAGCGCAAACCAGCCGCCGAACCGCTGACGGTGCTGTGGATCACGCCCATGCGAGCCCTTGCGGCCGACACTGCGCGCGCCCTCGAAGCACCGCTTGAGGCTTTACAGATCCCCTGGAGCATCGGCCTGCGTACCGGCGATACCAGCAGCAGCGAGCGCGCCCGTCAGACCCGTCGCCAACCCACCGCACTGGTCACCACCCCGGAAAGCCTGACCTTGATGCTCGCCCGCGCCGACAGCGAAGCGAGCCTTGCGCACCTGCGCATGGTGGTCGTGGATGAATGGCATGAATTGATAGGCAACAAGCGCGGCGTGCAGTTGCAACTGGCGCTGGCGCGGCTGCGGCGTTGGCATCCGGAATTGATGGTGTGGGGCATTTCGGCGACCTTGGGCAACCAATCCCACGCCCTGGAAGTTTTGGTCCCACAAGGCGGTGGGATCAATGTGCAGGGGCAAACGGTCAAGCGGCTGGAAGTCGACACCTTGCTGCCGCCTGTTGCCGAGCGCTTTCCCTGGGCCGGGCATATCGGCTTGAAAATGTTGCCCCAAGTGGTGGCCGAGGTCGACGCCAGCCGCAGTTGCCTGGTGTTTACCAATACACGGGCGCAATCGGAAATCTGGTACCAGGCGCTGCTGGACGCCCGCCCCGATTGGGCCGGGGTGATCGCCCTGCACCATGGCTCGCTGTCACGCGAGACCCGCGACTGGGTGGAGCGGGCGCTCAAAGACGGCCAGCTCAAGGCGGTGGTGTGTACGTCCAGCCTGGACCTGGGGGTGGATTTTCTGCCGGTGGAGCGGGTGCTGCAGATTGGCTCGGCCAAGGGTGTGGCGCGCCTGATGCAGCGTGCCGGACGTTCAGGGCATGTACCGGGACGGCCGTCGCGGGTGACGTTGGTGCCGACCCACAGCCTGGAACTGGTGGAAGCCGCCGCCGCTCAGGATGCGATTGCCCAGCGGCGTATCGAAGCGCGGGAATCGCCTCACAAACCCTTGGATGTGCTCGTACAACATTTGGTGAGCATGGCCCTGGGCGGTGGCTTTACGCCGGATGCGCTGCTGACGGAAGTACGTGGCGCCTGGGCGTATCGCGAGCTGACGGATGCAGACTGGGCCTGGGCGCTGGGGTTTGTGCGCCATGGCGGTCTGTCGCTGACCGCTTACCCGGATTACCGCCGCGTGGAGCCGGACGAGCACGGCATCTGGCGCGTACCCGATGCGCGGCTGGCACGCCGTCATCGGATGAGCGTGGGCACTATCGTCAGTGACGCGAGTATCCATTTGAAATACTGGAGCAAGGGCGGTGGTGGCAAGAATCTGGGCAGTGTCGAGGAAGGGTTTATCGCCCGGCTCAAACCCGGCGACGGCTTCCTGTTTGCCGGACGTTTGCTGGAACTGGTGCGCGTGGAAAACATGACCGCTTATGTGCGGCGCAGCACCGCGAAAAAGGCCGCCGTACCGCGTTGGAATGGCGGGCGCATGCCCCTTTCCAATGAGCTGGCCCAGGCGGTGGTGGAACGTTTTGATGCGGCGGCGCATGGGCACTACGACGGCCCGGAGATGCAGGCGGTGCAACCCCTGTTGCAGACGCAGTTGCGCTGGTCCGGCTTGCCGACGCGCAAGCACTTGCTGGCCGAAGCCCTGAAATCGCGGGAGGGGTGGCACCTGTTTCTTTATCCGTTCGCCGGGCGCCAGGTGCACTTGGGGCTGGCGAGCCTGCTGGCGTGGCGGGTCAGCCAGCGGCAGCCTGTGACTTTCTCGATTGCGGTCAACGATTATGGGCTGGAGCTACTGAGTGCCACCGAGGTGGAGTGGCCGGAGTTGCTGGACCCGACACTGCTGGGGCCAGAACACCTGCTGCACGATGTGGCGGCCAGCCTGAATGCCGGAGAGCTGGCCCTGCGGCGTTTTCGTGAAATCGCACGGATCGCCGGGCTGGTGTTTGCCGGCTACCCCGGCGCGCCGAAAAGTACACGCCAGGTACAGGCCTCCAGCGGGTTGTTCTTCGAGGTATTCAAGCAATATGACCCACAGAACCTGTTGCTGACGCAGGCCGGGGAAGAAGTCTTGCGTGATGAACTGGATATTCGTCGGCTGGAGGAGACATTGCTGCACATGGCGACGCTGCAATTGGACGTGCACGTGATCGAACGGCCTACGCCTTTGGCCTTTCCGTTGCTGGTTGAGCGGATGCGCGAAAGCATGAGCTCGGAAAAACTCTCGGAGCGTATTGCGCGAATGGTCAAGGATTTGGAAAAAGTCGCGGATAACGGGAAGCGCTGATGGTGTGTTCGGTGAGGCTTGAGGGAGAAGAATTGTGGTTGCTGGCAGACAAGGCGGTGTATTGGCCGGCGCGCCGCTGCCTGTTGATTGCCGATGCGCATTTCGGCAAGGCGTCGGCGTATCGCAGCCTGGGCCAGCCGGTGCCGCAAGGCACCACGAGCGAGAACTTACAGCGTCTGGATCGATTGCTCTCGGCCCTACCGTGCGCGCAGGTGATCTTTCTCGGCGATTTCCTGCACGGCCCAGGGTCTCACGCCAGTGGAACGCTGAGCGCGCTGAGAGCCTGGCGAGCGCTTACCCCTGACCTGCCGATGACGTTGATTCGCGGCAATCACGATAAGCGCGCGGGTGACCCGCCTGTCGACTTGAGGATTGAGGTTGTCCCGGAGCCGCTGCTGATGGGCCCTTTCGCCCTGCAGCATGAACCGCACGCCCATCCCAGCCATCATGTCCTGGCGGGGCATGTGCATCCGGTGTATCGCTTGCGCGGCAAAGGCCGGCAGAGTTTGCGGCTGCCGTGCTTTCAGATCGGTACGCGGGTCAGCTTGCTGCCGGCGTTTGGGGCGTTTACAGGGGGGTATGCGGTGGAACAGCGAGAAGATCACCAACTTTTTGTGATCGGCGATCAGGAAGTATGGCCAGTACGCTGAGGGACTGACCATTTCCCAACCTGCTGCCTGGCATCAAGCAACGGGAGCGGGTGGCGGCTCGTCTGGAAGGGTTGGCACCCCTTGCTCGTCGGGCTGCTCGGGCTGGCCGGGCGCAGGGTCTGGATCCGGTTGTCCAGGGACGCCACCTTCAAATGCAGGGTTTGCCATCAAGGACCAGGCCAGAACGCCAATCTGGTTGGGTTCAAGCCGGGCAAGTTCTGCGCTGATTCGCGGGTCGATCTTCATAAGGTACTCCTCAAGCGTGGCTCGGTGCGTTTTACACGCACCGAGGCAGTACACCTAGATAGAGTCATTTTCCGCAGACTAATTCCCTTTACGCGTAAGACCTTTCGATCAAGCGCGTGGGAGGGTGACGCCGCGCTGGCCCTGGTACTTGCCTGCGCGGTCCTTATAGGACACTTCACACGCCTCATCGGACTGCAGGAACAGCATCTGCGCCACACCTTCGTTGGCATAGATCTTCGCCGGCAAGGTGGTGGTGTTGGAGAACTCCAGGGTCACATGGCCTTCCCACTCGGGTTCAAGTGGCGTCACGTTGACGATGATGCCGCAACGCGCGTAGGTGCTCTTACCCAGGCAGATGGTCAGCACGTCACGGGGAATACGGAAGAACTCCACGGTGCGCGCCAGGGCGAAGGAGTTGGGCGGAATGATGCACACGTCGCTCTTAACGTCGACGAAGCTCTTCTCGTCGAAGTTCTTCGGATCGACGATCGCCGAGTTGATGTTGGTGAACACCTTGAATTCATCGGCGCAACGTACGTCGTAGCCGTAGCTGGAAACCCCGTACGAAATCACACGTTCGTCGCCTTCGCCACGAATCTGCCGCTCAACGAACGGTTCGATCATGCCGTGCTCTTGCGCCATGCGGCGAATCCACTTGTCCGATTTGATGCTCATGGCGGGTGTCCTGAATAGCGAGGTGGAAAAATACTGTGGGGCATCTTACCGGGGCCGGCGTTGGGGTTCAAAGGTCACAAGGCTTTTCTTGATGAATGCGCCGGCGGCTATAAGCCGCAGCCAGCGGGGCCGGGGTTCATATTGCCGCGCAGGGCGACCGTGGATACCACCGTCAGTCACGAATTTAGAGAAACCTTCGGAAATACCATTGGCACGTTCCGGAAAAAGGGTTAAGGTGGCGCCACTGTGCTGCTTGTGTCACTGAGAATCTCTACACGATATGTTGAATTTCGATCCAACCATCTCCAAGAATTTTTCCTGCTCTTTGCACTCAGTCTCGGCCAGGGCTTTTCCTGAGTCGCAGTTAACTTTGTCCAAGGAGATACACCATGTCTAATCGCCAAACTGGTACCGTTAAGTGGTTCAACGATGAAAAAGGCTTCGGCTTCATCACTCCACAATCCGGTGACGACCTGTTCGTTCACTTCAAAGCTATCCAATCCGACGGCTTCAAAAGCCTGAAAGAAGGCCAACAGGTTTCTTTCATCGCTACCCGCGGTCAGAAAGGCATGCAAGCTGAAGAAGTTCAAGTTATCTAACTTGTACTGACTTAGTCGAAAAGACCCCGCCCTTAAAAGCGGGGTTTTTTTATGCCTGGGATTTGGTAACACCGGGCACAAAAAATGTGGGAGGGGGCTTGCTCCCGATGGCGGTGGGTCAGTCGATACATCCAGTGACTGAACGATTGCCATCGGGAGCAAGCCCCCTCCCACATTCAAGCATTCAAGCGGCGTTGCTTACTGGAACAACGACTCACTCGACAAGCCATTCTTCTCCAGGATCTCACGCAAGCGCTTGAGCCCTTCCACCTGGATTTGTCGCACCCGCTCACGGGTCAGACCGATCTCCAGGCCTACATCCTCCAGGGTGCTGCTCTCATGGCCACGCAGGCCGAAGCGGCGAATCACCACTTCACGCTGCTTGTCCGTAAGCTCCGACAGCCACTGGTCAATACTTTGGGAAAGATCATCGTCCTGCAACAGCTCGCAAGGATCTGTAGGGCGATCATCCGTCAGGGTGTCCAGCAGGGTTTTATCCGAATCCGGACCCAGCGAGACGTCAACCGAAGACACACGCTCGTTTAAGCCGAGCATGCGTTTCACCTCCGCTACCGGTTTCTCCAGCAGGTTGGCGATTTCTTCGGGCGAGGGTTCGTGATCGAGTTTTTGGGTCAGCTCACGTGCTGCCCGCAGGTAGACGTTAAGCTCTTTGACCACATGGATCGGCAACCGGATCGTACGGGTCTGATTCATGATCGCCCGTTCGATGGTCTGGCGGATCCACCAGGTCGCATAGGTTGAAAAGCGGAAGCCCCGCTCGGGGTCGAACTTTTCCACGGCCCGGATCAGGCCCAGGTTGCCTTCCTCGATCAAGTCCAACAGGGACAGCCCACGATTGACATAGCGTCGGGCGATTTTCACCACCAGGCGCAGGTTGCTTTCAATCATGCGCTTGCGCCCAGCCGGATCGCCCTTTTGCGACAAGCGCGCAAAATGGACTTCTTCTTCGGGGGTCAGCAGAGGGGAAAAGCCGATTTCATTGAGGTACAGCTGGGTCGCATCGAGCGCCCGCGTGTAGTCAATGTACTTGTGTTGCTTTAACGCGGTGGAGTTCTTGGATTTGGCGCGAACTGAAGGTACAGCAGGTCCCTCATTCGACATCGATTCCGTAGCGATGCCGGTCTCCATAAGGAGAACCTCATCGTCGATGTCAAACTCCGGCGCTTCTTTACTGAGAGCCATTGTTATAGTCCTTTGGTGAGTTCGACCTCAAGCTCAAGCGGCGCCTTTATCCTTGGCAACGCTGGAGCCTGTTCCTTCTACGCGAGGGAACAGGCTGTGCAACACATCAACGACGGGGTAGGAATTGCAGCGGATCTACAGGCTTCCCTTGACGGCGAATCTCAAAGTGCAGTTTCACCCGGTCTGTACCCGTTGACCCCATTTCGGCAATTGTCTGTCCGACTTTGACCTGCTGCCCCTCCCGAACCAACAGCCTACGGTTGTGACCGTAAGCACTGACGTAGGTATCGCTGTGTTTGATGATGACCAGCTCGCCGTAGCCCCGTAAACCACTCCCGGCGTACACCACCGTCCCATCAGACGCAGCTAAAACAGGCTGTCCCAAATCCCCGGCGATATCAATGCCTTTATTCAAACTACCGTTTGAAGAGAATTTTCCAATCAACACTCCATTTGAAGGCCATCCCCAACCGGTCGGCGCGGGCCCGGCGGGCGGTAAAGGCGCAGGTGCGGGCTTGCTCGCAACCGTCGGTGCGGCGGTGCCGGCAGGCCGGGTAATGATGGTGGTCTTGCTTGAGGACGAGGGCGAAGATCCGGTATTTGTCACAACTGCCGTAGGCGCTGAACCGGTACGTCCATCGAAACGGATCGTCTGACCCGGATGTATCGTGTAGGGCACAGGAATATTGTTACGAGCTGCAAGCGCCTTGTAGTCCCAGCCATAACGGAAGGCGATCGAGAACATCGTATCGCCCTTGCGCACCACATACTGCCCGGTGGTTACCGTCGGCTTTTGCGGTGCGGCGTTATTACGGTCTACCACCCGCGCCCCGCTGCTTGGCGAGCTTGAGCACCCTACCAACACGGAACTGAAGACGAGGCCAAGCACCAGTCGATGAAAGCTTGTTTTACTCATACGCTGCGCAAGACCTGTGAGACTCACCCGCCGCTCCCTTTGTGGTGGCTGAACATGAATGCCTGTATCAGGCTTGAAATATGTCGCAAGTATAACTGGGCATTGAAGTTTTACCGGCACACGACTGAAACGAATCATTCAGCGTGTTTAAACGTCGTGCCAGTCATGTTGACTCAATAGACCCCGCCGTAAGACACATCCCCGCCAGCAGAATTCACCGCCGGCAAAAATTGATCACGCCAGCGGGCCATTGAGCAACGGCACAAAACGCACGGCCCCCAGCACATGCCGGGAAAAACCTTCGTCCTCACGGATAATGAGCATCAATTGTTGCACTTCACCGGAGCCTACCGGGATCACCAGGCGTCCGCCGGGAGCGAGTTGATCGAGCAATGCTTGCGGCACATCGGTGGCCACCGCAGTCACGATGATGCCGTTGTACGGCGCCAGCGCCGGCCAACCTTCCCAGCCATCGCCCCAGCGGAACACCACGTTGCGCAGGTTCAGTTCCACCAGGCGCTCCTTGGCGCGGTCTTGCAACACCTTGATGCGCTCCACCGAGAACACCCGCTCGACCAACTGCGCAAGCACGGCGGTCTGGTAGCCGGAGCCGGTGCCGATTTCGAGCACCTTGTCCAACGGCCCCGCCGCCAGCAGCAGCTCGCTCATGCGTGCCACCATGTACGGCTGGGAAATGGTCTGGTTATGGCCGATGGGCAGCGCCGTGTCTTCATAAGCGCGGTGGGCCAAGGCCTCATCGACAAACAAGTGCCGAGGCGTACGCCGGATCACTTCCAGCACTTGGGCGTTTGACAGACCCTCTTCGTACAAGCGCTGGATCAAGCGTTCACGGGTACGCTGGGACGTCATCCCGATACCCCTGCGCAGCAAGTCGTCTTGTTCACGGCCCATCAGCGCAGCCCCTCCAGCCAGCCATCGAGACCACTGAAGGCATCACTGAAGGTGCGATCAAATTGCAATGGAGTAATCGACACATAACCCTGCATCACCGCATGAAAGTCCGTGCCCTCACCGCCATCTTCGGCATCACCCGCTGCGGCGATCCAATAGCCTTCCTTGCCACGCGGGTCGACCACCTTCAACGGCGCCGCCGCACGGGCACGATGACCCAGGCGCGTCAGCTGGATGCCGCGAATATGATCGAGGGGCAAATTGGGGATATTGACGTTGAGCACCGTGCGCGGCGGCAAGTCCAGGGTGGCATGGGCCTCCACCAGCTTGCGCGCGAAATACGCCGCAGTGGGCAGGTTATCCAGTTGGTGCGAAGCAAACGAAAAAGCGAATGCGGTACGCCCCAGGAAGCGCCCTTCAAGGGCCGCCGCCACGGTGCCGGAATACAGCACATCATCGCCCAGGTTGGCGCCCAGGTTGATACCCGACACCACCAGGTCCGGCTCGTGATCCAGCAGGCTGTTGATGGCGAGGTGGACGCAATCGGTGGGGGTGCCGTTCACGCTGATAAAGCCATTGGCCAGGACCTGCGGGTGCAGCGGACGGTCGAGCGTCAGCGAACTGCTGGCGCCGCTCTTGTCCTGGTCGGGGGCGACCACCACGCACTCGGCATAATCTTCCAGCGCAGCATAGAGCGCGGCAAGACCGGGTGCGGTGGCACCGTCATCGTTTGATATCAGAATACGCATGGGTTGTCCGTCTGCCCCACCGGCACCAGATCAACAAGCTCGCGCACCAAGACAGTGGCGAAGCATCCGGCCGGCAGGACGAATTCCAATTGCAGAATGTCCAGCGAGGGATAATGCCACGTCAAACCGCCAATGGGCAGTCGCAGAATGCGACGTTCCTGGCTCATGCCGGCATTCACCAGCCAATCGCGCAGGTCGGCCTCGCCGGCGGCAATGGCCTGTTCCAGCTCAAAGGTTGCACCACTGGCAGGTGAATCGCCTTCGCCCCACTGCGGACCGGTGGGGTGTAGGTCCAGAATCGCCAGGCGCGGGTCGCTGCATTCAGCCTCCCCCGCCGGAAAAAAACTGCGGCTGTCGGTGAACGCCAGCAAGTCGCCGACCTGGGCGCGCTGCCAGGAACCCTCGGCAACCCGCGCCGCCAGCACTTTGTTGAAGAGATAACTGCGCGCAGTCGACAACAAGCGCGAACGCACATTGCGCTGCTCCGGCAACGCCTTGCGCACGGCCCACTCGCGGGCGTCGACGACGTTGCCGCCGTTATGGCCAAAGCGCTGGGTGCCGAAGTAGTTCGGAATGCCATGCTGGGCGATCAGCTGCAACCGCGCGTCGATGGCGGCGGTATCGCCGACCAACTGCGTCAGGCGCAAGGTGAAACCATTGGCCGAATGCGCGCCGCGCTGCAGCTTGCGCTTGTGGCGGCCGGTCTTGAGGATCCTGAGCGTGTCGTTTTCTGCCGCGCTCATGTCCGGATCAGCCTTGCCCGGTAGCTGCACGCTGAACCATTGGCGGGTCAACGCTTGGCGATCCTTGAGCCCGGCATAGCTGACGGTGCGCAACGGCACACCGGCCGCTTTGGCGATCCGACGCGCTGCTTCCTCGGTATTGAGACCGCGCTTCTCGACCCATAACCACAGGTGCTCGCCTTCGCCGGTCAACGGAATATCCAACACTTCGTCGACTTGGAAGTCTTCAGCCGTGGCCTTCAGCACCGCGCTGCCCAACGCCTCGCCATACGCCCGTGGGCCCAGCAGTTCCAAGTCGTTCATGCGCGCAGCAACAAGGCAACGGAGTGCACCGCAATGCCCTCTTCACGACCGGTAAACCCGAGTTTTTCGGTAGTGGTGGCTTTCACGTTGACTTGATCCAGTTCAATTTGCAGGTCAGCGGCAATCAGTGCGCGCATCGATTCGATATGGGGCGCCATCTTCGGCGCCTGGGCCACGATGGTGTTGTCGACGTTACCGACTTTCCAGCCCTTGGCATGGATCAAGCCCACAACGTGGCGCAGCAATACACGGCTGTCCGCGCCTTTGAAGGTCGGGTCTGTGTCCGGAAAGTGCTTGCCGATATCGCCCAACGCCGCAGCGCCGAGCAAGGCATCGCTCAAGGCATGCAACACAACGTCGCCGTCGGAATGAGCCAGCAACCCATGGTGGTGCGCAATGCGCACGCCGCCCAGGGTGATGAAATCGCCTTCAGCGAAACGGTGCACATCGTAGCCGTGGCCAATACGCATAAAAAAACGCCCCGATTTAATTCAGGGCGTGATTCTACCTACTTTTGCCTCACATTAACCGAGCAAAGCACGGCCATGGTGTCGCAAATGATCTTCGATGAAGCTGGCGATAAAGAAGTAGCTGTGGTCGTAGCCGGGTTGCAGGCGCAGTTCCAACGGATGGTTGGCCGCCTTGGCCGCTTGCTGCAAGGCTTCAGGCTTGAGTTGCACGGCGAGGAAATCGTCGCGGTCACCCTGGTCCACCAGCAGTGGCAGCTTTTCGGACGCTTCGCTGATCAGCACGCAGGCGTCCCACTCACGCCATTTTGAACGTTCTTCACCCAGGTAACGGGAGAACGCTTTCTGACCCCAGGGGCAATCCATCGGGTTGTTGATCGGCGAAAATGCCGACACCGATTGGTAACGCCCTGGGTTGCGCAATGCACACACCAACGCACCGTGGCCGCCCATGGAGTGGCCGCTGATGCCCCGTTTAGCCGAAGCCGGGAAATGCGCTTCAACCAATGCCGGCAATTCCTGCACCACGTAGTCATGCATCCGATAGTGCTTGGCCCAAGGTTCCTGGGTGGCATTCAGATAGAAACCGGCGCCGAGGCCGAAATCCCAGGCGTTATCCGGGTCACCCGGCACACCCGGCCCACGCGGGCTGGTGTCCGGTGCAACAATGATCAACCCCAGTTCGGCGGCCATGCGCTGGGCGCCGGCCTTCTGCATGAAGTTCTCATCGGTGCAGGTGAGACCGGACAACCAGTACAGCACCGGCAGCTTGCCGCCCTGCTCCGCTTGCGGCGGCAGGTAGACGGCAAACGTCATGTCGCAGTCGAGCACATCGGAATGATGCTTGTAGCGTTTATGCCAGCCGCCGAAGCTTTTCTGGCACGACAGGTTTTCCAGACTCATGGCCGACCTCAGAAGTGGATGACGGTACGAATGCTCTTGCCTTCATGCATCAGGTCAAACGCTTTGTTGATGTCTTCCAGGCCCATGGTGTGGGTGATGAAGGTGTCCAGCGGGATCTCGCCGGTCTGAGCCATTTCCACGTAGCTTGGCAGCTCGGTCCGGCCGCGCACGCCACCGAATGCCGAACCGCGCCAGACGCGACCGGTCACCAGTTGGAATGGACGGGTGGCGATTTCCTGGCCGGCACCGGCCACGCCGATGATCACCGACTCGCCCCAACCTTTGTGGCAGCACTCGAGGGCAGCGCGCATCAACTGCACGTTACCGATACATTCGAAGGAAAAGTCCACGCCACCGTCAGTCAGGTCGACGATCACGTCCTGGATCGGGCGATCGTAGTCTTTCGGGTTGATGCAGTCAGTGGCGCCGAGTTGCTTGGCGATCTCGAACTTGGCCGGGTTGATATCGATGGCAATGATGCGGCCAGCCTTGGCTTTGACCGCGCCAATAATGGCCGACAGACCGATACCGCCGAGGCCGAAAATGGCCACGGTATCGCCCGGCTTGACCTTGGCGGTGTTGATCACCGCACCGATACCGGTGGTAACGCCACAGCCCAGCAGGCAGACTTTTTCCAGCGGCGCTTCTTTAGGAATCTTGGCCACGGAAATTTCCGGCAGCACGGTGTATTCGGAGAAGGTCGAGGTGCCCATGTAGTGGAAAATCGGCTGACCTTTGTAGGAAAAGCGTGTAGTGCCGTCCGGCATCAGGCCTTTGCCCTGCGTGGCGCGGATGGCCTGGCAGAGGTTGGTCTTGCCCGACAGGCAGAATTTGCACTTGCCGCACTCCGGGGTGTACAGCGGAATTACATGATCACCCACCGCAACGGAAGTCACACCCTCGCCGATGGCTTCAACCACGGCACCGCCTTCATGGCCGAGGATCGACGGGAAGATGCCTTCCGGGTCGGCACCCGACAGGGTGTAGGCGTCGGTATGGCACACACCGGACGCGACCACCCGTAACAGCACTTCGCCAGCCTTGGGCATGGCGACATCCACCTCTACGATCTCAAGGGGCTTCTTGGCTTCGAAGGCTACGGCAGCGCGGGACTTGATCATCCAGGTTTCTCCAGGGAGTTAAAAACTGAGACCTAGAGTGTAAAACATGGCCATCTGATTAATAATCCAGACAAAAGCAAAACTTTATTGCTGTACAGGGATAATTGCCATGCTGGAAAACCGCTGGGAAGGCATCGACGAGTTTGTCGCCGTGGCTGAATGCAGCCAATTTACGGCGGCGGCCGAGCGCTTAGGCGTGTCGTCGTCCCATATCAGCCGGCAGGTGGCACGCCTGGAAGAGCGGCTGCAAACACGCCTGCTGTATCGCAGTACGCGCAAAGTGACCCTGACCGAAGCGGGCCAGACCTTTCTGCAGCATTGCCAGCGCCTGCAGGATGGTCGCGAAGAAGCTCTGCGCGCGGTCGGCGACCTCACCAGCGAACCCAAAGGCATGTTACGCATGACCTGCGCCGTGGCGTACGGCGAGCGCTTTATCGTGCCGCTGGTCACACGGTTCATGGCGCTCTACCCTCAACTGCGGGTGGATATCGAGCTGAGCAACCGCCCATTGGACTTGGTGCACGAAGGCCTCGACCTCGCGATTCGCCTGGGGCGCCTGCAGGATTCGCGCATGGTTGCCAGCCGGCTGGCGCCGAGACGCATGTACCTGTGCGCATCGCCGTCCTACCTGGCGCGGTATGGGCGGCCACATAGTTTGTCGGAGTTGAGTCGGCATAACTGCCTGATCGGCAGCTCGGATATCTGGCAACTGGCCCAGGACGGGCGGGAATTTTCCCAGCGTGTGCAGGGAAACTGGCGCTGCAACAGCGGTCAAGCGGTGCTGGATGCAGCGCTACAAGGCGTCGGGTTGTGCCAATTGCCGGACTATTATGTGCTGGAGCATCTGCACGGTGGCGCGCTGGTGTCGTTGCTGGAGGCACATCAACCGCCGAATACGGCGGTGTGGGCGCTGTATCCGCAGCAACGGCATTTGTCGCCGAAGGTCAGGAAGCTGGTGGATTTCTTGAAGGAGGGGCTGGCTGGGCGGCCGGAGTACAGCAGCTGACTGTATTGTTGTTTGGGCGGACCTCATCGGGGTGTAGCCCCCTCCCACCTTTGAATATGTTCACAGGTCAAAATGTGGGAAGGGGCTTGCCCCCGATGAAGTCGACACGATACAGGCGACTACCTGCGATTCGCCCACCGCAGCCGTAACCATTCCAGATCTTCGGGCCGGGTCACCTTGATGTTGTCCGAGCGCCCTTCGATCAGGCGCGGTGCCTGTCCGGACCATTCCATGGCCGAGGCTTCGTCGGTAATCACCGCATCGGCTACCAGGCTATCGGCCAAAGCACGGTGCAAAGCACCCAGGCGGAACATCTGCGGCGTATAGGCTTGCCAGATCAGACGACGGTCGACGGTTTCCACCACACGCCCGTGCTTGTCGACGCGCTTGAGCGTATCGCGGGCCGGCACGGCCAGCAAGCCGCCGACCGGGTCGTCCGCCAGTTCGGCGAGCAACTTGTCCAGATCATCGCGACTCAGGTTCGGTCGTGCAGCATCGTGCACCAACACCCAGTCGTCATCGCCGGCACCCAAGGCATTGAGTTGCAGCAGTGCATTAAGTACTGAACCAGAGCGCTCAGAACCACCCTCCGCACGCTGGATACGCGGGTCGGCAGCACAGGCCAGGCTGGGCCAGTAGGGATCATCAGCAGCAAGACTGACCACCACGCCCTTGAGCGATGGATGGTCGAGAAAACAGCCGAGGCTGTGTTCGAGAATAGTGCGCCCGCCCAATTGCAGGTACTGCTTGGGACGGTCCGCGGCCATACGGGCACCGACGCCCGCGGCAGGAATCACGGCCCAGAAGGCCGGCAAACGCTGACTCATTGGGCCAACTGGTAGAGGGTTTCGCCCTCCTTGACCATGCCCAGTTCATGACGAGCACGCTCTTCAACGGTCTCCGTGCCTTTTTTCAGCTCAAGCACTTCGGCATCGAGGACGCGGTTGCGCTCCAGCAAGATCTCGTTTTCGGCGTGCTGTGCAGCAATTTGCTCGGTCAGGTCTTTCACCTGCGCAAAGCTGCCATTACCCACCCATAGGCGGTATTGCAGGCCAGCCAGCAACAAGAGCAAGACGAGGAACAACCAATTGGGACTGCGCATCGAATATCGGGTATCCAGTGAAAAAAAACAGCCATGCAAAACTTTTGCAGCAACTGATAGCACGAAGCCTGGAAGAACCAGGCTTGTGCTTGATAGCCATCAGATTAGCGTCGAAATACACACTGTCGTGAGTTTTCCGACGCAATCCGCCGACCTTTTACCATTTTTACCATGTAGCGATCAGCCGCGAAACTCGCCGCGACCGTTGTACTTGGCCTTGCCAGCCAGTTGCTCTTCGATACGCAGCAATTGGTTGTACTTGGAAACGCGATCGGAACGGCACAGGGAACCGGTCTTGATCTGGCCCGCCGAAGTGCCCACGGCCAGGTCGGCAATGGTCGAATCTTCGGTTTCGCCGGAGCGGTGCGAGATCACGGCCGTGTAGCCCGCCGCCTTGGCCATCTGGATGGCTTCCAGGGTTTCGGTCAGGGTGCCGATCTGGTTGAACTTGATCAGGATCGAGTTGGCGATCTTTTTATCGATGCCTTCTTTCAGGATCTTGGTGTTGGTCACGAACAAGTCGTCGCCCACCAGTTGGATTTTCTCGCCGATCTTGTCGGTGAGGATTTTCCAGCCGTCCCAATCGGACTCGTCCAGGCCATCTTCGATCGAGATGATCGGGTAGCGCTGGGTCAAGCCCTTCAGGTATTCAGCGAAACCTTCGGAGTTGAACACCTGGCCTTCGCCGGACAGGTTGTATTTACCGTCCTCGTAGAACTCGCTGGCCGCGCAGTCCAGGGCCAGGGTCACGTCGGTGCCCAGCTTGTAGCCTGCGTTGGCCACGGCTTCGGAGATCACTTTCAGTGCGTCTTCGTTGGACGCCAGGTTCGGAGCGAAACCACCTTCGTCACCCACCGCAGTGCTCAGGCCACGGGCCTTCAGAACAGCCTTGAGGTGGTGGAAAATCTCGGTGCCCATGCGCAGGCCTTCGGAGAAGGACTTGGCGCCCACCGGCTGCACCATGAATTCCTGGATGTCGACGTTGTTATCGGCGTGCTCGCCACCGTTGATGATGTTCATCATTGGCACCGGCATCGAGTAGACACCCGGGGTACCGTTCAGGTTGGCGATGTGAGCGTACAGCGGCAGGTCCTGGTCCTGAGCAGCGGCCTTGGCGGCGGCCAGGGACACGGCGAGGATAGCGTTGGCACCCAGGCTGCCTTTGTTTTCGGTGCCGTCGAGCTTGATCATCGCGTGGTCCAGGGCTTTCTGGTCCAGCGGGTCCTTGCCCAGCAACAGGTCACGGATCGGGCCATTGATGTTGGCTACAGCCTTGAGAACACCCTTGCCCAGGTAACGGCTCTTGTCGCCATCACGCAGTTCCAGCGCTTCGCGCGAACCGGTGGAAGCACCGGACGGCGCGCAGGCGCTGCCGATGATGCCGTTATCGAGAAGCACGTCGGCTTCGACGGTGGGGTTGCCACGGGAGTCGAGAACTTCACGACCTTTGATGTCGACGATTTTTGCCATTGTTGTAAACACTCCAAAGTTGACGAAAACGACGCAGCTGAAGGAAATCTTTTGACCGACCGCAAGGGTGGAACAACGGGGCAGGCTTGCAGGCGACAAGGCCCAGGCCCGAGGGCCTGAGCTTTTAGCGTGGGATACTTTACCGGAGAAATGGCGCTTACGCGGTCTCTACCGTCGGAAAACTCTTGACCAGTTCGTCCAACTGCTTGAGCTGGGCCAGGAATGGCTCCAGTTTGTCCAGGCGCAGGGCGCATGGGCCGTCGCATTTGGCGTTGTCCGGGTCCGGGTGGGCTTCCAGGAACAAGCCCGCCAGGGACTGGCTGATGCCCGCCTTGGCCAGGTCCAGCACCTGGGCACGGCGCCCACCAGCGGAATCGGCACGGCCACCCGGCATTTGCAGCGCGTGGGTCACGTCGAAGAACACCGGGTATTCGAACTGTTTCATGATGCCGAAACCGAGCATGTCCACCACGAGGTTGTTGTAGCCGAAGCTCGAACCACGCTCGCAGAGAATCAACTGGTCGTTACCCGCTTCCACGCACTTGTTCAGGATGTGTTTCATCTCCTGAGGTGCGAGGAACTGGGCTTTCTTGATGTTGATCACAGCGCCGGTCTTGGCCATCGCGACGACCAGGTCAGTCTGGCGCGACAGGAAGGCCGGCAACTGGATGATGTCGCACACCTCGGCGACCACGGCAGCCTGTTCAGGCTCGTGGACGTCGGTGATGATCGGCACGCCGAAGGCTTGCTTGATGTCCTGGAAGATCCGCATGCCTTCTTCAAGACCCGGGCCGCGATAGGAGGTCACGGACGAACGGTTGGCCTTGTCGAAGCTGGCCTTGAACACGTAAGGGATACCGAGTTTCTCGGTGACCTTTACGTACTCTTCACAGACCTGCATCGCCATGTCACGGCTTTCCAGCACGTTCATGCCACCGAACAGCACCATGGGCTTGTCGTTGGCAATCTCGATGTCGCCTACGCGAATGATCTTCTGGGCCATCAGGGTTACGCCTTCTTCTGATGTTGCGTCAGTGCTGCTTTGACGAAGCCGCTGAACAACGGGTGACCGTCACGCGGCGTCGAGGTGAACTCAGGGTGGAACTGGCACGCGACGAACCATGGATGATCCGGCGCCTCGACCACTTCCACCAGCGCGCCATCACCGGAGCGACCGGAGATTTTCAGGCCAGCCTCTTTGATTTGCGGCAGCAGGTTGTTGTTCACTTCGTAGCGGTGGCGGTGACGCTCGACGATCACGTCCTTGCCGTAGCAATCGTGAACCAGCGAGCCTTGCTCCAGCAGGCAGTCCTGCGCGCCGAGGCGCATGGTGCCGCCCAGGTCGGAAGCTTCGGTACGGGTCTCGACGGCACCGGTGGCATCTTCCCACTCGGTGATCAGGCCGACGACCGGGTGGCCGCTCTTGCTGTCGAATTCAGTGGAGTTGGCGTCTTTCCAGCCCAGCACGTTACGGGCGAACTCGATAACGGCCACTTGCATGCCCAGGCAGATGCCCAGGTACGGCACCTTGTTCTCGCGAGCGTATTGCACGGCCGTGATCTTGCCTTCCACGCCACGCAGGCCGAAACCGCCAGGCACGAGGATCGCATCAACCCCTTCGAGCAGCGCGGTGCCCTGGTTCTCGATGTCTTCTGAGTCGATGTAGCGCAGGTTGACCTTGGTACGGTTGCTGATACCGGCGTGGCTCATCGCTTCAATCAGCGATTTGTACGCGTCCAGCAGTTCCATGTACTTGCCGACCATGGCGATGGTGACTTCGTGCTCAGGGTTGAGCTTGGCGTCGACCACGGCTTCCCACTCGGACAGGTCCGCGCCATTGCATTGCAGGCCGAAACGCTCGACGACAAAATCGTCCAGGCCTTGCGAATGCAGGATGCCCGGGATCTTGTAGATGGTGTCGGCGTCTTCCAGCGCGATCACCGCACGTTCTTCAACGTTGGTGAATTGCGCGATCTTGCGACGCGAGGAAATGTCGATCGGGTGATCGGAGCGGCACACCAGCACGTCCGGTTGCAGGCCGATGGAACGCAGTTCCTTGACCGAGTGCTGGGTAGGCTTGGTCTTGGTCTCGCCGGCGGTGGCGATGTACGGTACCAGGGTCAGGTGCATCAGCATCGCGCGTTTGGCGCCGACTTCGAAACGCAACTGGCGGATGGCTTCGAGGAACGGTTGGGACTCGATGTCACCCACGGTGCCACCAATCTCGACCATTGCCACATCGGCATCGCCGGCACCCTTGATGATGCGGCGCTTGATTTCGTCGGTGATGTGCGGGATCACCTGGATGGTTGCACCCAGGTAGTCACCACGACGCTCTTTGCGCAGCACGTGCTCGTAGACACGGCCGGTGGTGAAGTTGTTGTTCTGGGTCATGGTCGTGCGGATGAACCGCTCGTAGTGGCCCAGGTCCAGGTCGGTTTCGGCGCCGTCGTGGGTGACGAACACTTCACCGTGCTGGAACGGGCTCATGGTGCCCGGGTCAACGTTGATGTACGGGTCCAGCTTGAGCATGGTGACCTTAAGTCCCCGCGCCTCCAGGATGGCCGCCAATGAAGCGGAGGCAATGCCTTTCCCCAATGAAGAAACAACACCGCCCGTGACGAATATGTAGCGCGTCATGAAAAACCCTAGAAGTCTGCGTTAAAGCGGTCCGAGCCGCCGGGGAAAGCGAAGGAAGGCCGAAGCCCCCGATCACCTGCATTAATCACAGTGCACCTTTCAAAAAAACCGCCGCGTGGTGACAGACCAGCAATGAAACACCGGTACGTTGATCGCTACACATTTTTTGGAATCGCCCAGCAAAGACTGCTTGGTAATCGGCAACTGCTGCGATTCAGTCGAATCCACAGAAGTTGTATCAAGAAGGGAGCGTAGTCTACCGGAAAGGCTCTATCAGCTCAAACCTTGATCGCAGGTCTGTGGCATCCAATGTAATTGCCAGTCATGGCTCGATGCTGGCCAAAGTCCCGCAAGGCTGGGCACACCCAGCAATTGCTCGCCCTGATACAGCAGCGGCAATCTGCCACGGACGAAGCCCGGCAAGCCACTTTCGTTAAGCAGGCGCTTCAAGTCACGTCGACCGCGACCTGGCACTTCGATGATTTCGCCGCCTTGGCGGTAACGGACCTGCAACGGACCATCAGGCGCCTCACCACTGAGTATCAACTGACCATTGCCGGCTAACTCTAGTGGTTTTTGCGGATCGGGCCAGCTCACCGTTGCGTCGGAAAATTCCGACCCTGTCGAGGGCAGCCACCAGATGCGCTGACCACAACGGTGCAGCTCGCCATCGGCCAAGCGCCACAGGGGCTGTGCATCGGCCTTGGCGTCACGTAGCGAATGCCAGCCGGCCCAGTGGTCGCTGTCAGGCAGACGGGTCAGTGGCGTCAGCCAATGGCGCAGGGCATTGCGCTGGCGAGCGTCGGAAAGCTTGCGTAAGGGGGCGAGGGTCAATGACGGCAATCTCAGCCAGGGAAACGCTGACGGTTGGTCGGCGGCCTGCAGGTCCATGACTGCCAACTCGTCAAGCAGGCCCTGGGCTTCGCTCAAGTGCTCAGCGGTGCGGGCCAGGCTTGAGACAGCTTGAGGCCAGCGCTCCGTCAGCATCGGCAACACCCGGTGACGCAGGTAATTACGGGAAAACCGCGAATCAACGTTGGAAGGGTCTTCGATCCATTCGAGCTGATGCTCCTCGGCATAGGCTTCCAGCTCTGCCCGCGAGACCTCCAACAAGGGCCGCACCAGATAGCCGGCCGCCAGTGGGCGCTGCGCCGGCATCGCCGACAGCCCGCGCACCCCAGCCCCACGCAGCAGGCGGAATAACAGGGTTTCCGCTTGATCGTCGCGATGCTGGCCCGTCAGCAACACCTGCCCTGCCCCGGTCACCTCGATAAAAGCCTGGTAACGCGCGTCACGGGCGGCCCGCTCAAGGCTGGCGCCGGGTTGCACCTGCACGCGCATCACGCGCAGAGGCACACCCAAGTTGTCGCATATCGACTGGCAGTGAGCAGGCCACGCGTCGGCGGCGGTTTGCAGGCCGTGGTGGACATGGACAGCGCTGAGGGGCGGCAGGGTGTCGGTGTTGGCCAGATTGGCCAGGAGGTGCAGCAGGACGGTGGAATCAAGGCCACCGGAGAATGCGATGTGCCAGGATGGGGCGCTGCGCCAGGGGGCCAGGGCTTGCAGGAGCTTGGCGGGCAGGGTTGGCTTCATCAAACATTACCGCCGCAAATCTGGAATACGTTGACCAAGCATACACAAAGCAAATGTGGGAGGGGGCTTGCTCCCGATAGCGGTGGGTCAGTCACTGGATACATTGACTGACACTCAGCAATCGGGGGCAAGCCCCCTCCCACATTTTGGTAGTGCGTTGGTCTTAGAGACCGTAGCTCATCAGGCGCTCATAACGACGGGCCAGCAAGGCTTCGTTATCCAGCTTCTTGAGCATCGCCAGTTGCGAAGCCAGCTCACCACGGATAGTTGCGGCAGCGGCAGCCGGGTCGCGGTGTGCGCCACCCAATGGCTCGGCGATGACTTTATCGACGATGCCCAGGCCCTTGAGGCGATCGGCGGTGATCCCCATGGCTTCGGCAGCGTCCGGCGCCTTTTCAGCGGTTTTCCACAGGATCGAAGCGCAACCTTCCGGCGAGATCACCGCGTAGGTCGAATATTGCAGCATGTTCAGTTGGTCGCAAACACCAATGGCCAGGGCGCCGCCGGAACCACCTTCGCCGATTACCGTGGCGATGATCGGGGTTTTCAGGCGTGACATGACGCGCAGGTTCCAGGCGATAGCCTCGCTCTGGTTGCGCTCTTCGGCGTCGATACCTGGGTAGGCACCCGGGGTGTCGATGAAGGTCAGGATCGGCATCTTGAAGCGCTCGGCCATTTCCATCAGGCGGCACGCCTTGCGGTAGCCTTCCGGGCGCGGCATGCCGAAATTACGGCGGACTTTCTCACGCACTTCACGGCCTTTCTGGTGACCAATCACCATCACCGGCTGGTCGTCCAGGCGAGCGATACCGCCCACGATGGCGGCGTCGTCGGAGAAGTGGCGATCGCCATGCAGCTCGTCGAACTCGGTGAAGATGTGCTGAATGTAGTCCAGGGTGTACGGACGGCGCGGGTGGCGGGCCAGGCGCGCGATCTGCCAGCTGGTCAGCTTGCCGAAGATGTCTTCGGTGAGCGTGCTGCTCTTGTCTTGCAGGCGAGCGATCTCATCGCCGATGTTCAGCGAATTGTCATTGCCGACCAGGCGCAGTTCTTCGATCTTGGCTTGCAGGTCAGCGATCGGCTGTTCGAAATCAAGAAAATTCGGGTTCATAAGCGTCCGTCTTGGGTCGACGGCCAGGGCGTGCCTGGCCAGCCGGTTGTCTATTCGCGCCCTACCTTAAGGGAGAGGCGCGTTTAGGTCGAGATTAAATGTTTAGTCGAGATCAGACACATCTGACCGTCAACGGTATTGGAGGAAGACGTTGTCTCGCCCGAACTGGTCACGCAAAGCTTGAATCAAGCCGTCAGCGGGATCAATTCGCCAGCTCTCGCCGAACTGCAACATGGCCTTGGCGTCATTGCCGGTGTACTCCATGGTCACCGGGCACGCGCCACGGTGGCGTTTGAGCAGGTCGCCCAACCAGCGTAGCTGATCGCCCTTGAGCGCTTCGGTTTTCACCTTCAAACGCAGGCTTTCGGCCAAATTGGTGCGCGCATCTTCCATGCTCATCACCCGCTTGATGCGCAGGCGCAGGCCGCCGGAGAAGTCATCGTTGCTGACCTCCCCTTCCACCACCACCATCGCGTCGGTCTGCAGCAGCGACTGCGCGGAGTGGAACGCGTCGGCAAACAGCGACGCTTCGATACGGCCCGAACGGTCGTCGAGGGTGATAAAGCCCATCTTGTCGCCCTTTTTATTCTTCATCACCCGCAGGGCGATGATCATGCCGGCAACGGTCTGAGTGTCCCGCGCAGGCTTCAGGTCGATGATGCGTTGACGGGCGAACCGGCGGATTTCCCCTTCGTATTCGTCAATCGGGTGACCGGTGAGGTACAGGCCCAAGGTGTCTTTCTCGCCCTTGAGACGCTCCTTGAGGGTCAGGTCCTTGGCCTTGCGATGGTTGCCGTATACGTCCGCATCTTCTTCGACGAACAAACCGCCAAACAGGTCGGCGTGGCCGCTGTCGTGGGTTCGGGCGGTTTGCTCGGCGGCCTTGATCGCTTCTTCCATGGCGGCGAGCAGCACGGCGCGGTTACGGTCGATATTCGCCTGGTAAGCCTTGGGCTCATCATGGAAATACGGACCGAGACGATCGAGTGCACCGCTGCGGATCAGGCCATCGAGTGTCCGCTTGTTGATGCGCTTGAGGTCAACCCGTGCGCAGAAGTCGAACAGGTCCTTGAACGGCCCGTCCTGACGCGCTTCGGTGATAGCTTCCACCGGGCCTTCGCCCACGCCTTTGATCGCACCCAGACCGTAAATGATGCGGCCTTCGTCGTTCACGGTGAACTTGAACTCCGAGGCGTTCACGTCCGGCGCGTCGAGGCGCAGCTTCATGGTGCGCACTTCCTCGATCAAGGTCACGACCTTGTCGGTGTTGTGCATATCCGCCGAGAGTACCGCGGCCATGAACGGCGCCGGGTAGTGGGCTTTCAGCCAGGCGGTCTGGTACGACACCAGGCCGTAGGCGGCGGAGTGGGATTTGTTGAAACCATAACCGGCGAATTTTTCTACCAGGTCGAAGATGTTACCCGCAAGATCGGCGTCGATATTGTTGGTCGCGCAACCTTCGATGAAACCGCCACGTTGCTTGGCCATTTCCTCGGGTTTTTTCTTACCCATGGCGCGACGCAGCATGTCCGCACCGCCCAGGGTATAACCGGCCATCACCTGGGCGATCTGCATCACCTGTTCCTGATACAGGATGATGCCGTAGGTCGGCGCCAGTACCGGCTTGAGACCTTCGTACTGGTAGTCCGAGTGCGGGTAGGCCAGTTCGGCGCGACCGTGCTTACGGTTGATGAAGTCATCCACCATGCCCGATTGCAGCGGGCCCGGACGGAACAGGGCCACCAGTGCGATCAAGTCTTCCAGGCAGTCGGGTTTGAGCTTTTTGATCAGCTCTTTCATACCCCGTGATTCAAGCTGGAACACAGCCGTGGTTTCGGCTTTTTGCAGCAGGCTGTAGGTTGGCTTGTCGTCCAGCGGGATAAACGCGATATCCAGCGGCTCTTCATTGACCTTGGCGCGGTCACGGTTGATGGTCTTGAGCGCCCAGTCGATGATCGTCAGGGTCCGCAGGCCAAGGAAGTCGAACTTCACCAGGCCGGCCGCCTCCACGTCGTCTTTGTCGAACTGGGTAACCAGGCCACCGCCCTCTTCGTCGCAATAGATCGGCGAAAAGTCCGTGAGCTTGGTCGGCGCAATAACCACGCCACCGGCGTGTTTACCGACGTTACGCACCACACCTTCGAGCTTGCGCGCCATGTCCCAGATTTCGGCGGCTTCTTCGTCGACCTTGATAAAGTCGCGCAGGATTTCTTCCTGCTCGTAGGCTTTCTCCAGGGTCATGCCGACTTCGAATGGGATCATCTTCGACAGGCGATCCGCCAGGCCGTAGGACTTGCCCTGCACCCGCGCTACGTCGCGGATTACAGCCTTGGCCGCCATGGAGCCGAAGGTGATGATCTGGCTGACCGCGTTGCGGCCATATTTCTCGGCCACGTATTCGATCACGCGGTCACGGCCGTCCATGCAGAAGTCGACGTCGAAGTCGGGCATGGAGACCCGTTCCGGGTTCAGGAACCGTTCGAACAGCAGGTCATATTCCAGCGGGTCAAGGTCGGTGATCTTCTGCACATAGGCGACCAGCGAGCCGGCACCTGACCCCCGGCCCGGACCAACCGGTACGCCGTTGCTTTTGGCCCACTGGATAAAGTCCATTACGATCAGGAAGTAACCGGGGAATCCCATCTGGATGATGATATCCAGCTCGAAATTCAGCCGGTCGACATAAACCTGGCGCTTGGCGTCGTAATCCTCGGTGGTGTCCTTGGGCAGCAGGACAGACAAACGCTCTTCCAGGCCATCGAACGAGACCTTGCGGAAGTACTCATCGATGGTCATGCCATCGGGAATCGGGAAGTTGGGCAGGAAGTGCTTGCCCAACTTGACCTCGATGTTGCAGCGCTTCGCGATCTCTACCGAGTTTTCCAAGGCCTCGGGCAGGTCGCTGAACAGCTCGGCCATCTCGTCGGCGCTTTTGAGGTATTGCTCTTCGCTGTAGTTCTTCGAGCGACGCGGGTCATCCAGGGCCCGGCCTTCGCCGATGCACACACGGGTTTCGTGGGCTTCGAAGTCTTCCTTCTTGATGAAGCGCACATCGTTGGTCGCCACCAGCGGCGCGCCCAGCTTGTCGGCCAGGGCTACCGCGGCGTGCAGGTGTTCTTCGTCGTTGGGGCGATTGGTGCGCTGGATTTCGAGGTAGAAACGGTCCGGGAAGACCTGCATCCATTCGCGCGCCAGCACTTCGGCTTCCTGCGGGTTGCCGCCCAGTAGCGCGATACCGATCTCGCCCTCTTTGGCGGCCGACAGCATGATCAGGCCTTCGCTGGCCTCGGCGACCCATTCACGCTCGATGATGATCGAGCCATTGCGCTGGCCGTCGATGAAACCCCGGGAAATCAGTTCGGTGAGGTTGCGATAGCCCACGCCGTTCATCGCCAACAGGCTGATGCGGCTCAGGGGGTTATCCGGGTCTTTGTTGGACAGCCACAGGTCGGCGCCACAGATCGGCTTGATGCCGGCGCCCATGGCGTTCTTGTAGAACTTGACCAGGGAACACATATTGTTCTGATCGGTAACCGCGACCGCAGGCATGTTCATGCCCACCAGGGTTTTGACCAGCGGTTTGATCCGTACCAGGCCGTCGACCAGGGAGTATTCAGTGTGCAGGCGTAGGTGAACGAATGAAGCCGGCATAGTGATCCTGTCTAGAAACTTAGAAACAACAAGGCCCGGGATTGTACCGGGCCTTGAGCAAAACATCAGCCTACGCGACTACACCTCGCTGAGGCTCTCGCGCAGCTCGTAGGCCTGGCGCACAGGGGCGAACGAGCGGCGGTGGATCGGCGTCGGGCCAAGGCGAGCCAGGGCTTCCAGATGAACGGGCGTCGGGTAGCCTTTATGACCGCCAATGCCGTAGCCGGGGTAGATCAATTCGAACGCGGCCATTTCCCGGTCACGGCTGACTTTGGCCAGGATCGAGGCAGCGGCGATGGCCGGCACCTTGCTATCTCCCTTGACCACCGCTTCGGAAGGCATGGCCAGCTTGGGGCAGCGGTTGCCGTCGATCATCGCCATTTTCGGGGTGATGTGCAGCCCCTCGACCGCACGCTGCATGGCCAGCATGGTGGCGTGCAGAATGTTCAGTTCGTCGATTTCTTCGACTTCGGCGCGGGCGATATGCCAGCTCAGTGCTTTCTCACAGATCTCGTCGTAGAGCTTTTCGCGGCGCGCTTCAGTGAGCTTCTTCGAGTCGTTGAGGCCGAGGATCGGACGGTTCGGATCAAGAATCACCGCCGCCGTGACCACGGCACCACACAAAGGCCCGCGCCCTACTTCGTCAACACCGGCCACCAGCTCGTGGGCTTGGGCAACCAGGCTGAAATCCAGGCCCATTTGCGTCTTCATAAGGCTTCCTGTTTCTGGCCGATCAAGCTCAACACGGCGTCGGCCGCCTGGTTCGACGCATCACGACGCAGGGTGCGGTGGATGTCGTCGAAACCACGGGTCTGCTCTTCGCCACCGTCGATCAAGGGTAGTAGGGTTTGCGCGAGGGCCTCCGGCGTTGCATCGTCCTGCAAAAACTCCGGCACCAACAGGCGTTGGGCCAGCAGGTTGGGCAAGGAGATGTAGGGACTTTTGACCATGCGCTTGAGAATCCAGAAAGTCAGCGGCGCCAGGCGGTAGGCCACGACCATCGGGCGCTTGTACAGCAAGGCCTCGAGGGTGGCCGTGCCCGAAGCGATCAGTACCGCATCGCAGGCCGCCAGGGCCAGGTGCGACTGGCCATCGAGCAAGGTCAACGGCAGGTTGCGACCTTCCAGCAGTGTTTCGATCTGCACACGACGTTGCGGGCTGGCGCAGGGCAGCACGAAACGTACGCCTGGCTTCAGCGCCTGCAGACGCTCGGCGGCGTCGAAAAACACCGAGGCCAGGCGGCCGACTTCACCTCCACGGCTGCCTGGCATCAACGCTACCAACGGGCCGTCTGGCAAGCCCAGCTCGGCACGTGCTGCCGTGCGGTCAGCCTCCAAGGGAATGGTGTCGGCCAGGGTATGCCCGACAAACCGTACCGGCACGCCCTTTTCTTCATAGAACCGGGCTTCGAACGGCAGCAGGGTCAGCATCAGGTCGCAGCCCTCACGGATCTTGAGCACGCGCTTCTGCCGCCACGCCCAAACGGAGGGGCTGACGTAGTGCACGGTCTTGATGCCGGCCTGACGCAACTTGAGTTCGAGAGTGAGGGTGAAGTCCGGCGCGTCGATCCCGATGAACACATCAGGCTTTTCTTCGATCAAGGTCTGGATCAGCAGCTTGCGACGGGCCAACAGCTCGCGCAGGCGCCCCAGCACCTCAACCAACCCCATGACCGACAAGCGCTCCATGGGGAAGTAGGACGTAAGCCCTTCAGCCTGCATCAGCGGGCCGCCGACACCGATAAATTGCACCGCCGGATGCTGGGCCTTGAGGGCCCGCATAAGACCTGCGCCCAGAATGTCGCCGGAAGCTTCCCCGGCCACCAGCGCGATACGCAGATTAGCCATGATTAGCGGGTGATACCGCGAGTCGACGCCTGGATCGAGTCACGGAACACCGCGACTTCCGGGAACAACGCTGCCGGCTCGAGCAGTTGGGTCAATGCCTGGTCGACCGTGAGCCCTTGGCGGTAAACCACCTTGTAGGCGCGGCGCAGGGCGTGGATGGCTTCTTCGCTGAAACCGCGACGGCGCATGCCTTCGAAATTCATGCTGCGGGCTTCGGCCGGGTTGCCGAATACCGTGACGAACGCCGGAACATCCTTACCGATAGCGGTGCCCATGCCGGAAAAGCTGTGGGCGCCGATATGGCAATACTGATGCACCAGGGTGAACCCGGACAGGATCGCCCAATCGTCAACGTGCACATGGCCCGCCAACGCGGTGTTGTTGACCAGGATGCAGTGGTTGCCGATGACGCTGTCGTGGCCGATATGGGCATAGGCCATGACCAGGTTGTGATCACCCAGCGTGGTTTCGGCCCGATCCTGCACGGTGCCACGGTGAATGGTCACGCCTTCACGGATGATGTTGTGATCACCGATTACCAGGCGCGTCTCTTCACCCTTGTACTTCATGTCCGGGGTGTCTTCGCCTACCGAGGAGAACTGGTAGATGCGATTGTGTTTGCCAATGCGGGTCGGACCTTTGAGGATCACGTGCGGCCCGATGACAGTCCCCTCGCCGATTTCCACACCTGCGCCGATGATCGACCAAGGGCCGACCTCAACGTCGGCGGCCAGTACGGCCGACGGATCGATGATTGCGCGAGGGTCAATCAAACTCATAGTTTGCGTTCCGCACAGATGATCTCAGCGGAGCACACCGGCTTGCCGTCCACCGAGGCCTGGCATTCGAACTTCCAGATCTGGCGCTTGCAGCTGATGAACTTGGCTTCCAGGATCAGCTGGTCACCCGGGGTAACCGGGTTGCGGAAACGCAACTTGTCGGAGCCCACGAAATAGTAAAGCGTGCCGTCGGCAGGCTTGAGGTCAAGCATTTTGAAACCAAGGATACCGGCAGCCTGGGCCATCGCTTCGATGATCAACACGCCCGGCATGATGGGGTGTGCAGGAAAGTGACCATTGAAGAACGGTTCGTTGATGCTGACATTCTTGTAGGCACGAATGCGCTTTTCCTCGACATTGAGGTCCACTACGCGGTCCACCAGCAGGAACGGGTAACGGTGAGGCAGGTATTCGCGAATCTCGTTGATGTCCATCATTTCGGGGGGAAGCCTGTAATAAAGATTGGGGGCGGGCGAACTAAACGCACGCCCCGCTAGCAAATCAAGGAGGCAGTCTAGCGGCTGTGCACACTTGATATGGAAATGGTATCAGCCTTCTGATGAAGCATTACCGCCAGGGGTCACGTCCCCAACACGCTTTTCCAGCTGTTTGAGACGCCGAGCCATGTCGTCGAGCTGCCTCAACCGCGCTGCACTCTTGCGCCATTCAGCCGCAGGCTGCATGGCGGTACCGGAAGAATAGGCACCTGGCTCGGTAATCGAGTGGGTCACCATGGTCATCCCGGTGATGAAGACGTTGTCGCAAATATCAATATGCCCCACCAGCCCTACGCCACCGGCGAGCATGCAATGCTTACCGATTTTGGTGCTGCCGGAGATGCCCACGCACGCCGCCATGGCGGTGTGATCGCCAATCTGCACGTTGTGGGCGATCTGGATCTGGTTGTCGAGCTTCACGCCGTTACCGATCACGGTATCGGCCAGGGCCCCGCGATCGACAGCGGTGTTCACGCCAATTTCCACGTCGTCGCCGATCAATACGCCGCCGACCTGGGCAATCTTGTTCCAGATGCCCTTGGCGTTGGCAAAACCAAAGCCTTCACCGCCGATCACGGCACCCGACTGGATGACCACACGTTCGCCGATACGCACATCGTGGTACAGGGTCACGCGCGGTGCCAGCCAACCGTCGGCGCCGATCTCGCAGCGCGCACCGATAAAGCAATGGGCCCCAACGGTGACACCCGCCGCAATGCGCGCGCCGCTCTCGACCACCGCAAAGGCACCGATGCTGGCCGCAGGGTCAACCTGGGCATCATCGGCGATCACCGCAGACGGATGAACACCGGCCGCTGCCTTGGGCTTAGGATCGAACAGGTGCGACACCCGGGCATACGCCAGGTACGGGTCAGCCACCACCAGCGCATCCCCGGCAAACCCTTCGGCGTCAGCCGCTTTCAGCAACACGGCGGCGGCTTGGCTGTCGACCAGGTATTTACGGTATTGGGGGTTTGCGAGGAAGCTCAACTGAGCTGGGCCAGCCTCCTGCAAGGTGGCTAGCCCAGTGATTTCCTTCTCCGGGGAGCCACGCAAGGTGGCCCCCAGGAACTCGGCCAACTCGCCGAGCTTGATAGTCGCGGTCATGGCTTACTTCAGCTGGTTCATGCGCTCGATCACCTGGCGGGTGATGTCGTATTGAGGCTTGACGTCGATTACCGCGCCACGCTCGAACACCAGGTCAAAGGCACCTTTCTTGATGACTTCTTCCACAGCGCTGTCGAGTTTCGGCTTCAACTGTTTCAGCATTTCACGGTCAGCAACCGCTTTGGCTTCGTTCAGCTCTTTGGACTGGAACTGGTAGTCACGGGCCTTTTGCTTGAACTCAAGCTCCAGACGCTCGCGCTCCCCTTGTTGCATCTTGTCGCCACCGGCTACCAGGCGGTCCTGGATGCCCTTGGCGCTGCTTTCCAGGGTCTTGAGCTTGGTCAGTTGCGGACCGAATTTTTTCTCGGCATCCACGGCGTACTTCTTGGCCGCGTCCGATTCCAGCAGGGCCATCTGATAGTTCAGGACGGCGATTTTCATTTCGGCGAAGGCCGGGGTCGCTACCAGCACGGTTGCCAGCAGAACCAATTGAGTCAACTTACGCACGATGCACTCCTACAGAATCCGTTGTCGTTATCTTGGGTCAGACGCTTAGAACGTCTGGCCGAGGGAGAATTGGAAAATCTGGGTTTCAGCGTTGTCCGGTTTCTTGATCGGCATGGCCAGAGCAAAGCTCAATGGGCCAAGTGCAGTCACCCAGGTCACACCCACACCCACGGAGCTTGCCAGGTTGCTGAGGCTCACGTCGTTGCACTGAGTGTTGGACTTCACGCCACTCGGGTTTTTGATCTGCTCGCACTTGGAATCGAACACGTTACCCACGTCCCAGAAGACCGACGTACGCAGTGAACGCTGATCTTTCACGAACGGCAGTGGGAACAGGATTTCCGCGCCACCCTGGATCAAGACGTTACCACCGAACGGCAGCGGGTCGTTGTCGGAGTCGGCCACAGTGCCTTGGTTACCGGTCACACCCACACCACGGCTTGGCGTACCACGCGGACCCAAGGTGCTGTCCTTGAAGCCACGTACCGAGTTGAAACCACCAGCATAGTAGTTTTCATAGAACGGCAAGCCATTGGTAGAACCATAACCATCGCCATAGCCCAGCTCAGTGTGCAGGCGCATGGTGTAGTTGTCGCTCAATGGCTGGAACAGCTGGCCACGGTAGTCGAGTTTGAAGAACGACAGGTCGCTGCCCGGCGTGGTGGTTTCCAGGGTCAGGCTCTGGGAGTGGCCACGGGTCGCCAGTACGCCTTTGTTCAGGGTCGACTCGGACCAGCCGGCAGACGCCTTGAAGTTCAGGAACTTGTCGCCTTCGCGACGGGTAAAGTCGAAGATCTCGTCCACGGTGTACACACCGGTCTTGATTTCATCCTGCTGCGCGGTCAGGCCGAAGGTCAGACGCGAGGTCTCACTGATCGGGTAACCCACGTTGACACCGGCACCGAGGCTGTCGATTGCGTAGCTTGCTACGTCAACGTCGAGGTCTTTGTAGTCGGTGGTGCGGTAGAAGGCGTTGTAGCCCAGGCTCACACCGTCGGCAGTCCAGTAAGGGTCGGTATAACTGAAGTTATATCGGCTCTGGTATTCGCTTCGGGTCAGGCCGATGGACACTCGGTTACCGGTACCGAGGAAGTTGTTCTGGGTGATCGAACCACCAAGGATCAAACCGGCACTCTGTGCGAAGCCGACGCTCGCGGTGATGGAGCCCGACGCTTGTTCTTCAACGGCGTAGTTCACGTCAACCTGGTCATCCACGCCCGGTACGGCCGGGGTTTCGACGTTGACTTCCTTGAAGAAGCCCAGGCGTTCAAGACGGGTCTTGGACTGGTCAATCAGGTAAGTCGACGCCCAGCCACCTTCCATCTGGCGCATTTCACGGCGCAGCACTTCGTCCGCAGACTTGGTGTTGCCCCGGAAGTTGATACGGTTCACGTAGGCACGCTTGCCTGGATCGACGACGAAGGTGATGTCCACCGTGTGGTCATCATCATGCGGGGTCGGCACACCGTTGACGTTGGCGAAGGTATAGCCTTCATTACCCAGGCGACGGGTGATCAGTTCGGACGTGGTGGTCATCAGCTTGCGCGAGAACACTTGGTCTTTCTGCACCAGCAGCAGCGCCTTGACCTGGTCTTCAGGCACTTTCAGGTCGCCACTCAGCTTCACGTCACGAACCTTGTACTTCTCGCCTTCGTTGACGTTGACAGTGATGTAGACGTGTTTCTTGTCCGGGGTGATGGACACCTGGGTCGAAGCGATATCCATGTTGATATAGCCACGGTCCAGGTAGTAGGAACGCAGGCGCTCCAGGTCACCGGAAAGTTTTTCACGGGCGTACTTGTCATCGTTCTTGAAGAACGACAGCCAGTTGGTGGTCTTGAGTTCGAACAGGTCGATCAGGTCTTCATCAGCAAACTTGGTATTGCCCACCACGTTGATGTGCTGAATCGCGGCCACGGTGCCTTCGTTGATGTTGACCTTGAGGCCAACACGGTTGCGCGGCTGCGGCACCACTTCCGTTTCCACGGTCGCGGAGTAGCGGCCCTGGGCAACGTACTGGCGTTGCAGTTCGTTACGCACACCTTCAAGGGTGGCACGCTGGAAGATCTCGCCCTCGGCCAGGCCGGATTGCTTGAGGCCCTTCATCAGGTCTTCAGTCGAGATCGCCTTGTTGCCTTCGATCTCGATACTGGCGACGGAGGGTCGCTCGACGACGGTGATGACCAGGACGTTGCCTTCGCGACCCAGTTGGATGTCTTGAAAGAAACCGGTTTTGAACAACGCACGAGTGGATTCCACCAGGCGACGGTCATCAGCCTGTTCCCCAACGTTCAACGGCAAGGCACCAAAGACGCTACCCGCGGAAACCCGCTGGAGGCCGTTGACGCGAATATCGGAGATGGTGAAGGACTCGGCGTGAACTTCGGCGATCATCAATACGGTGAGAACCGCAGTTAGCAGCAGACGTTTCATGAAGTCCTTTCTTATTCCAACTGGCAATAAACAAACTGCCGCAAAATGCGGCAGATTCGCAATTCAGCGAAGCGTTACAGTCGACCCAGATCGTTGACCAAGGCTAATAACATCACCCCGACCACCAAACTGATACCGATCTGTATCCCCCAACCCTGCACCCGATCCGACAAGGGGCGACCACGCGCCCACTCGACCAGATAAAACAACAGATGCCCCCCATCCAATACCGGAATGGGCAGCAAATTCAGAACACCCAGGCTGATACTCAGATAAGCCAGGAAATTCAGGAAATCCGCGACACCCGACTGGGCAGAAGCGCCCGCCACTTTAGCAATGGTTATCGGCCCACTCAAGTTTTTTACCGAGAGCTCGCCGAACAACATTTTCTTGAGCGATTCGAGGGTCAGTACACTCATGGTCCAAGTGCGTTTTGCACCCTCGCCAATGGCAGCCAACGGCCCGAAGCTGATTTCGCGCACCATCGATGGCGGCCAATCGACACCTTTGACCCCTGCACCCAGGTAACCCCCGGCCGCCTTGGCTTCCCCGCGAACCGACAGCGTCACAGGGAAGTCGATTTGAGCACCATCGCGCTCAACTTTCAGCACAATTTTGGTATCAGGACGTACACGCACCAAGTCAACCACTTGCTGCCAGTCACCCAGCGGCTGGCCATCAAGGGCCAACAAGCGGTCGCCCGTTTTCAGGCCTGCAGCCTGGGCCGGGCCTTTCGGGTCCAGCTCCGCGAGCACCGGCGGCAAGGCCGGACGCCAGGGCCGTATGCCCAGAGACTTGATCGGATCAGGCTCATCAGCGCCCTTGAGCCAGTGGTCAAGAGCCAGCTCGCGCGGGGTTTCGGTGGTGGAATCCTGCTCGCGCACCACCACGTTGACGGTGCCGCTTTCACCCAGGCGACGCACCAACTGCAAATTGACCGCGCCCCACCCCGTGGTGGGTTCGCCATCAATGGAAACAATTTCTTGCCCAGCAACCAACCCAGCCTTGGCGGCGATACTGTCCGACTCGACCGCGCCGATGACCGGACGCACCTGCTGGCTGCCCAGCATGGCCAAGACCCAGAAGAACACCATCGCCAACAGGAAGTTGGCGATCGGACCGGCGGCAACAATGGCGATACGCTGACGAACGGTCTTGCGATTGAAGGATTGGTCCAGTTGGTCTGCCGGTACTTCACCTTCGCGCTCATCGAGCATCTTGACGTAGCCACCCAACGGGATGGCCGCGATCACGAACTCGGTGCCACGGCGGTCGTGCCAGCGCAACAGCGGCATGCCGAAACCGACGGAAAAGCGCAATACCTTGACGCCGCAACGACGCGCCACCCAGAAGTGGCCGAATTCGTGGAAGGTAACCAGCACACCCAGAGCAACCAGGGTGCCGACAATCATGTAAAGCGCACTCATCTAAGTTCTCCGCATTCCTATCCAGTGCCTCAAGGCTCAAACCTGCCCACAGGCTAACGCACGTTGCGGTTCAACCATTGTTCCGCCAGGGCCCGGGCCTTGGTATCGGCCTCGAATACTGCCCCCAGATCGCTCACCGTCACAACAGGCTCAAGCGCCAGGACGTCCTCGATGATACTCGCGATCTGCGGAAAGCGGATGCGCCGTTCGAGAAACGCCGCCACCGCCACCTCATTGGCCGCATTCAGCATCGCCGGCGCGCTATTGCCCGCTTCGGCAGCTTGCCGGGCAAGGCGCAGGCACGGAAAGCGCTGCTCGTCGGGCGCTTCGAAGTCCAGACGCGCCACGGCAAACAGGTCCAAAGGCGCCACGCCGGAATCGATCCGCTCGGGCCAGGCCAGAGCATTGGCGATCGGGGTGCGCATATCGGGGTTGCCCAACTGCGCGAGGACCGAACCGTCCACGTAGTCGACCAGGGAATGAATCACACTTTGCGGGTGAATCACCACCTCGACCTGATCAGGCCGCGCATCGAACAGCCAGCACGCCTCGATCAGTTCCAACCCCTTGTTCATCATGCTCGCCGAATCCACAGAGATTTTGCGCCCCATGGACCAGTTCGGATGAGCGCACGCCTGGTCGGGCGACACCTGTTCCAGCTCCGCGAGCGGGGTTTTCCGGAACGGCCCCCCGGAGGCGGTCAGCAGGATCCGACGCACACCCACCTGACTCAGGCCACGGGCATAGTCGCCGGGCATGCACTGGAAGATCGCATTGTGTTCGCTATCGAGTGGCAGCAGTACCGCGCCACTTTTGCGCACCGCCTGCATGAAGAGCGCGCCGGACATGACCAGCGCTTCTTTATTGGCCAAGAGGATCTTCTTGCCGGCGTCGACGGCCGCCAGGGTTGGACGCAACCCCGCAGCACCGACAATAGCGGCGACCACCGTGTCAACTTCGGCGTCGGCCGAGACTTGGCACAACCCCTCCTCCCCGACCAACACCTGAGTCGCAAGCCCGGCAGCCCGCAGGTCATCCTGCAGCGTCCGCGCCGCAGCGGCTTCAGGCACTACCGCAAATCGCGGCGCATGGCGTACGCACAAGGCCAGCAGCTCGCTCATGCGGGTAAACCCGGTGAGGGCGAAAACCTGGTAGCGATCAGGATGGCGCGCAATCACATCCAGGGTGCTAAACCCTACCGAGCCGGTTGCACCCAGCACGGTCACTTGTTGCAGGCGGCTCACGACGCCGTCATCCACAACAGCACGGCAAAGATCGGAATGGCAGCAGTCAGGCTGTCGATGCGGTCCAGCACACCGCCGTGACCCGGCAGCAGGTTGCTGCTGTCCTTGATCCCGGCCTGGCGCTTGAACATGCTTTCGGTAAGGTCACCCACCACCGAGATAAACACGACGATGGCTGTAGCCACCAGCGCCAGGAAGATGTCCTTCACCGCCCAGCCACGCACAACGCCGACGACCAGTGCGATCACCAGCGTCAACGCCAAACCACCGTATACACCCTCCCAGCTCTTGCCCGGACTGACCGCCGGTGCCAGCTTGCGCTTGCCAAAGGCCCGACCTGAGAAGTAGGCACCAATATCCGCCCCCCAGACCAGCACCATGACCGCCAGGATCAGCCAGTTACCCATCGGGTAACGCTTGATCTCAATCAGCCCCTGCCACGCCGGCAGCAGGATCAATAAACCAATCACCAACTTGCAGGCCACGCTCGACCATTGACTGCTGGTGCGCGGGTAAGTCAACACCAGGAATGTCGCCAGCGCCCACCACAGTACTGCCGCACCCAACACCCAAGGTGCAATGTCGGGCAGGATGTACAAGAGAAACGCCAAGGCGGCCACCACGGCGGCATAGGCCACCCGCGGCAACTGTGCGTTGAAACCTGCCAGGCGCGCCCATTCCCAGGCACCCAGGGTGACGACCAGGCCGATAAACAGCGCAAAGCCGGAACCCTCGAGCAGGAAAAACCCACACAAGGCGATCGGCAACAGGATCAGTGCTGTGATGATTCGTTGTTTAAGCATTTAAACCCGGGCTCCAGCTTCGATCTGCTCACTCGTTTTACCGAAGCGACGCTGACGGGAAGCGAAATCGGCCAGCGCTGTACGCATGGCATCGTGTTTGAAGTCCGGCCAGAACAGGTCGGAGAAGTACAGCTCGGTGTAGGCCAGCTGCCACAACAGGAAATTACTGATGCGGTGCTCACCACCGGTACGTATGCACAAGTCAGGCAACGGCAGATCACCGGTTACCAGGCAGGTTTGCAAGAGTTCGGGCGTGATGTCGTCGGGTCGCAGATGGCCGGCCTGCACTTCGCGGGCCAGCCGCTGCGCGGCCTGGGCGATATCCCACTGGCCACCGTAGTTGGCTGCGATCTGCAGCACAAAACGGTTGGCGCCGGCAGTAATGGCCTCGGCTTCGCGCATGGCCGCCTGCAGTTCCGGATGGAAGCGCGAGCGATCACCAATGATGCGCAGGCAGATGTTGTTGTCATTGAGGCGCTTGGCCTCACGACGCAACGCCCGGAAGAACAAGTCCATCAAGGCGCTGACTTCTTCGGCGGGCCGCTGCCAGTTTTCACTGGAGAACGCGAACAAGGTCAACACTTCGACCTTGGCTTCGGCGCACACCTCGATCACCGCCCGTACCGCATCGACACCCGCTTTATGCCCGGCGACACCCGGCATAAAGCGTTTTTTCGCCCAGCGATTATTCCCATCCATGATGATCGCGACATGGCGCGGCACCACAGAGGGTACAGTCTGCTTGGTCTTTTCCATGAAGGCGTCCTGACCCCTTATACGGCCATCAGGTCCTTTTCTTTTTCTTCCGTGGCCTTAGTGATCTGGGCCTCGGCATCCTTGGTCAGCTTATCGATATCAGCAGTGGCACGACGCTCTTCGTCTTCACTGATTTCCTTGTCCTTGACCAGTTTCTTCAGGTCACCCAGGGCATCGCGACGAATGTTACGCACGGCGACGCGCGCATCTTCGGCAGCGCTGCGCGCCTGCTTGGTGAAGCCCTTACGGGTTTCTTCAGTCAGGGCCGGCATGGAGATCAGCAGCAACTCACCCAGGTTGGTAGGGTTGAGGTTCAGACCGGCGCTCTGGATCGCCTTGTCGACAGCACCGAGCATGTTGCGCTCGAAGGCCACGACCTGCAGGGTGCGCGAGTCCTTGACCGTGATATTGGCAACCTGGGTGATGGAAGTATCTGCGCCGTAGTAAGGCACCATCACGCTACCCAGGATGCTCGGGTGCGCCTTGCCGGTACGAATCTGGCCGAATGCGTGCGCCAGAGACTCCAGGGATTTCTGCATACGCTCTTGAGCGTCTTTCTTGATTTCGTTGATCATTGTTGGCCTTCCTCGATCAGAGTCCCTTCTGCGCCGCCGTGTACGATGTTCAGCAGGGCGCCGGGCTTGTTCATGTTAAATACGCGCAGCGGCATCTTGTGGTCGCGGCACAGGCAAATAGCCGTCAGGTCCATCACGCCCAGCTTGCGATCCAGGACTTCATCGTAGGTCAGATGATCGAACTTCTCGGCATGCGGGTCTTTGAATGGGTCTGCGGTGTACACGCCGTCTACCTTGGTCGCCTTGAGCACCACGTCAGCATCGATCTCGATGGCGCGCAGGCACGCTGCCGAGTCGGTGGTGAAGAACGGGTTACCCGTGCCGGCGGCGAAGATCACCACTTCCTTGGCGTTCAGGTGGCGCATGGCTTTGCGGCGATCATAGTGATCGGTCACGCCGACCATGGAAATAGCCGACATCACGATAGCCGAGATATTAGCGCGCTCCAGGGCGTCGCGCATGGCCAGGGCGTTCATCACAGTGGCCAGCATGCCCATGTGATCGCCGGTGACCCGGTCCATGCCGGCCGCACTCAGTGCCGCGCCGCGGAACAGGTTACCGCCGCCGATCACCAGGCCGACCTGTACGCCGATACCGACCAGTTGGCCGACTTCCAGCGCCATGCGGTCGAGCACTTTGGGATCGATCCCGAACTCTTCCGAGCCCATCAGGGCCTCGCCGCTAAGCTTGAGTAGAATGCGTTTATAGCGAGCCTGATAACCACTGCCCTGCTGAGCCATTGCGAATCTCTCCTGCGGCGTATTTTTAAAAATTCTTGGCGAGCCGTTTTACGGCTTGCGTTCACTCTAGCTGGACGCTGTCACAGCGCCATCGGAACACGGCTTTGTAAGCCAGTTCCGAGGGGAAGCCAAATAAAATCGACCTTCCCATTTGAAAAGAGGCTGCGCGCGTGAGCGGGCAGCCTCTTTCGGGCGACAGTTGAAGACTGTCTTATTGCTTGGCGGCAGCCAGCTGGGCAGCAACTTCTTCAGCGAAGTTGTCGACCGGCTTCTCGATGCCTTCGCCTACTTTGAAGTAAGTGAAGGAAACGATTTCAGCACCGGCTTTCTTGGCCAGTTCGCCGACCTTGATCTCAGGGTTCTTGACGAACGCCTGCTCAACCAGGCTTGCTTCAGCCAGGAACTTGCTGATACGGCCCTTGATCATGTTTTCAACGATGTTCTCTGGCTTGCCAGCGATTTTGTCAGCGTTGAGGCTCAGGAACACCGCTTTTTCACGTTCGATTGCGTCAGCAGACACTTCCGATGGCAGCAGGAACTCAGGGTTGCTGGCCGCTACGTGCATAGCGATGTCTTTGGCCAGCTCAACGTTGCCGCCTTTCAGAACAACCGCCACACCGATTTTGTTGCCGTGCAGGTAACCGCCGACAACATCACCTTCAACGCGAACCAGGCGACGGATGTTGACGTTTTCGCCAACCTTGCCGACCAGTACCAGGCGATCAGCTTCTTGAGCTTCGATCAGCGGAGCGGCGTCAGTCAGCTTGTCAGCGAATGCTTTTTCAACGCTGGCAGCAACGAATGCCTTGAAGTCGTCCTGCAGAGCCAGGAAGTCGGTCTGCGAGTTCACTTCCAGCAGAACAGCGGACTTACCGTCTTCTTTCAGAGCGATTGCGCCTTCAGCAGCTACGTTGCCTGCTTTCTTGGCAGCCTTGATGGCGCCGGAGGCACGCATGTCGTCGATGGCTTTTTCGATGTCGCCGCCGGCCTTGGTCAAGGCCTTTTTGCAATCCATCATGCCTTCGCCGGTACGCTCACGCAGTTCTTTAACCAACGCTGCAGTAATCTCTGCCATTTCAAAATCCTCTTGGATAGGTTTTCAACCATTCCACCCGATCAAACGGGCGATCAATTCTTCCCGAATAACCCTTGTAGGCTGCTGCACGTTACAGTCGCTAGGTTGCGCTGCCACAAGTGGGAGCCGACAAATGGTTTTCGAGGTGGCAAAAAGGGGGCCAAGCCCCCTTTTTGCTTACTGAGTCAACGCCAGGGCGTCAATTACTCAGCGGCAGCTACCGGAGCTTCTTCAACAAACTGCTCGGTACCACCAGCAACGTGGTTGCGACCACGGATTACAGCGTCAGCCATCGAACCCATGTACAGCTGGATAGCGCGGATTGCGTCATCGTTGCCTGGGATGATGTAGTCAACGCCTTCCGGGCTGCTGTTGGTATCGACTACGCCGATAACCGGGATGCCCAGCTTGTTGGCTTCGGTGATCGCGATGCGCTCGTGATCAACGTCGATAACGAACAGTGCGTCAGGCAGACCGCCCATGTCCTTGATACCACCCAGGGAACGATCGAGCTTTTCCAGGTCACGGGAGCGCATCAGCGCTTCTTTCTTGGTCAGCTTGGCGAAAGTACCGTCTTCGGCTTGCACTTCAAGGTCACGCAGACGCTTGATGGAAGCACGGATGGTTTTGAAGTTGGTCAGCATGCCGCCCAACCAGCGGTGATCGACGTACGGCGAACCGCAACGTGCTGCTTCTTCAGCAACGATCTTGCCAGCGGAGCGCTTGGTGCCGACGAACAGGATCTTGTTTTTGCCCTGGGCCAGGCGCTCTACGAAAGTCAGTGCTTCGTTGAACATCGGCAGGGTTTTTTCAAGGTTGATAATGTGGATCTTGTTACGCGCGCCGAAAATGTATTTACCCATTTTCGGGTTCCAGTAACGGGTCTGGTGACCGAAGTGCACACCGGCCTTCAGCATATCGCGCATGTTGACTTGGGACATGATAGTTCCTTAATAAGTCGGGTTTGGCCTCCACGTATCCCAATGACCAACCAGCGGCATCAAGGCCTCCGGCACCCAGGTCATCGTGTCGACACGTGTGTGGATTTAAGCTTTGCGGGGTATCCCCGGAAAGCGGCGCATTTTATACCACAGCAAGGGCGAAAACGGAACCCGCAATCACATTTGCCGTGAGCCTCTTTCATGCAACCCTTTGAATAGAGCCAACAACCCCCCACCTTATAGAGAGAAGCGATCATCAGAGGCTCATGATTTGACGCCATGGTCTGTTAGAATCGCGTTTTTTGAGGCTTGTGCGAATTCTGTAACCTTTTGTCGCACGCCCGTAAACCGTATTGATTTCAGCGCGTCGCGCTAGAGAGAGCCTGTATGACCGTTAGCTTGAAAACCGCCGAAGACATCGCTGGCATGCGCATCGCCGGCAAACTGGCTGCCGACGTGCTGGAAATGATCGCCGAGCACGTCAAGCCTGGCGTAACCACCGAAACCCTGAACCAGATCTGCCATGACTATATCGTCAATGTGCAGGGCGCCATTCCTGCGCCGCTGAACTACAAAGGCTTCCCCAAGTCGATCTGCACCTCGGTCAATCACGTGGTCTGCCACGGGATTCCGGGTGACAAGCCGTTGAAGGACGGCGACACCCTGAACATCGACGTCACCGTCATCAAGGACCGCTATTTCGGCGACACCAGCCGCATGTTCCACGTCGGCACCGTACCGGTCTGGGCCGAGCGCCTGTCGCAGGTGACCCAGGAGTGCATGTACAAGGCCATCGAAATCGTCAAGCCCGGCTGCCGCCTGGGCGACATCGGCGAAGTGATCCAGAAGCACGCGGAAAAGAACGGTTTCTCGGTGGTGCGCGAATTCTGCGGCCACGGCATCGGTACCGTCTTCCACGAAGAGCCACAGATCCTGCACTACGGCCGTGCCGGTACCGGCATGGAGCTCAAGGCAGGCATGACCTTCACCATCGAGCCGATGATCAACCAGGGCAAGGCCGACACCAAGGTACTGGGCGACGGCTGGACCGCCATCACCAAGGACCGCAAGCTCTCGGCCCAGTGGGAACACACCCTGCTGGTCACCGAAACCGGCTACGAGATCTTCACCCTGCGTGCGGACGACACGATCCCGCGCGTTTCCGCGTAAGGATCACCCAGGTTTTCCCCAACCGTGTTGTGACTGATAGATAGAAAGGAAAGCCGATCGATGCCCCAGGTGGATCCCGAACTCTTCGACCGTGGCCAGTTCCAGGCCGAACTGGCCCTGAAGGCGAGCCCTATAGCTGCGTTCAAGAAAGCTATCCGCCAGGCCCGCGAGGTGCTCGATGGGCGCTTTCGCAGTGGCCGGGATATCCGCCGGCTGATCGAGGACCGCGCCTGGTTCGTCGATAACATCCTGCAAAAAGCTTGGGAACAGTTCAGTTGGAGCGAAGACGCCGACATCGCCCTGGTGGCGGTCGGCGGCTACGGTCGTGGTGAGTTGCACCCCTACTCCGACATCGACCTGCTGATCCTGCTGGACAGCGCCGATCATGAGATCTTTCGCGATTCCATCGAGCGTTTTCTGACGTTGCTGTGGGACATCGGCCTGGAAGTCGGCCAGAGCGTGCGCTCGGTGGATGAATGCGCCGAAGAAGCCCGTGCCGACCTCACGGTGATCACCAACCTGATGGAAAGCCGTACCATCGCCGGCCCCGAGCGCCTGCGCCAGCGCATGCTTGAAGTGACCAGCACCGCACACATGTGGCCGAGCAAAGACTTCTTCCTGGCCAAGCGTGCCGAGCAAAAGGCCCGGCACCACAAATACAACGACACCGAATACAACCTGGAACCCAACGTCAAGGGCTCGCCGGGCGGGCTGCGGGATATCCAGACGATTCTGTGGGTAGCGCGTCGCCAGTACGGCACCCTGAACCTTCGCGCCCTGGCTGGCGAAGGCTTCCTGGTGGAGAGCGAAAACGCCCTGCTGGCCTCGTCCCAGGAGTTCCTCTGGAAAGTGCGCTATGCCCTGCACATGCTCGCCGGGCGCTCCGAAGACCGCCTGCTGTTCGACCACCAGCGCTCCATCGCCACCCTGCTGGGCTTTGAGGGCGAGGATGCGAAGACCAGCATCGAAAGCTTCATGCAGCAGTACTACCGGGTGGTCATGAGCATTGCCCAGCTCAGCGACCTGATCATCCAGCACTTCGAAGAAGTGATCCTGGCCCCCGAAGACGAGGCGCCGCCGCAACCGATCAATTCGCGCTTCCAGTTGCACGACGGTTACATCGAGGCGCGCAACGACAATGTATTCCGCCGCACACCGTTCGCCATGCTGGAGATCTTCGTGCTGATGGCCCAGCAGCCGGAAATCAAAGGCGTGCGCGCCGACACCATCCGCCTGCTGCGGGAAAACCGTCACCTGATCGACGACGATTTCCGCAACGATATCCGTAACACCAGCCTGTTCATCGAGCTGTTCAAGTGCAAGATCGGCATCCACCGCAACCTGCGGCGCATGAACCGTTACGGCATCCTCGGGCGCTACTTGCCGGAGTTCGGCTTTATCGTCGGGCAGATGCAGCACGACCTGTTCCACATCTATACCGTGGACGCCCACACCCTGAACCTGATCAAACACCTGCGTAAGCTGCAGTACACCCAGGTGTCAGAGAAATTCCCGCTGGCCAGCAAACTCATGGCCAAGCTGCCCAAGCCCGAGCTGATCTACCTCGCCGGCCTCTACCACGATATCGGCAAAGGCCGGCATGGCGACCACTCAGAGATCGGCGCGGTCGACGCTGAAGCGTTCTGCCAACGTCACCAACTGCCGCTGTGGGACAGCCGCCTGATCGTCTGGCTGGTGCAAAACCACCTAGTGATGTCGACTACCGCCCAGCGCAAGGACTTGTCCGACCCGCAGGTGATCCATGACTTCGCCGGAATAGTCGAGGATGAAACACGCCTGGACTACCTGTACGTACTGACCGTTTCCGACATCAACGCCACCAACCCGACGTTATGGAACTCGTGGCGCGCCAGCCTGCTGCGCCAGCTCTACACCGAGACCAAGCGTGCCCTGCGCCGCGGCCTGGAAAACCCGGTTGACCGCGAAGAGCAGATCCGCCGCACCCAGAGCGCCGCCCTGGATATCCTCGTGCGCGGCGGCAACGACCCGGATGATGTCGAGCAACTGTGGTCGCAACTGGGTGACGACTACTTCCTGCGCCACACCGCCGGCGACGTGGCCTGGCACAGTGACGCGATCCTGCAACAGCCCGCCGATGGCGGCCCGCTGGTGCTGATCAAGGAAACCACCCAGCGCGAATTCGAAGGCGGCACGCAGATCTTCATCTACGCCCCCGACCAGCACGACTTCTTCGCTGTGACCGTGGCGGCCATGGACCAACTCAACCTGAACATCCATGACGCTCGGGTCATCACCTCCAGCAGCCAGTTCACCCTCGACACCTACATCGTGCTCGACACCGAAGGCGAATCCATCGGCGATAACCCGGTGCGGGTGAAGAAGATCCGCGAAGGCCTGACCGAGGCCCTGCGCAACCCGGACGACTACCCGACCATCATCCAGCGCCGGGTCCCGCGCCAGCTCAAGCACTTTGCGTTTGCGCCCCAAGTGACCATTTCCAACGACGCCCAGCGCCCGGTAACCGTGCTGGAGCTCAGCGCACCGGACCGCCCTGGCCTGCTGGCGCGGATCGGCGGGATTTTCCTGGAGTTCGATTTGTCACTACAGAATGCCAAGATTGCGACCTTGGGCGAGCGGGTGGAAGACGTGTTCTTCATTACCGATGCCGATAACCAGCCGCTGTCCGACCCGGAACTGTGTCGCCGCCTGCAGGACGCTATCGTCCAGCAATTGAGCGTGACCCAGGAACCTGGCGTGGAACTGACACGCCTGACTATCTAAAAAACAGGGCCCGTGTGGGAGGGGGCTTGCCCCCGATAGCGGTGGATCAGATAAAAATGCGTTGGCTGTCACACTGCAATCGGGGGCGAGCCCCCTCCCACATTTAAATGACTTCGCCCAGCAGACCGCATGTTTTCAACCGAATTGAACGAGACTTCCATGAACAACGCCCTGAACCAGCTGCAGCCCTATCCGTTCGAGAAACTGCGCGCCCTGCTCGGCAGCGTCACGCCGAACCCGGACAAACGCCCGATCGCGCTGTCCATCGGTGAGCCCAAGCATAAGTCTCCGACGTTTGTCGCCGAAGCGCTGAGCAACAACCTCGATCAAATGGCGGTGTACCCCACCACCCTGGGCATCCCGGCCCTGCGCGAGGCCATCGGCGCCTGGTGCGAACGCCGCTTTGACGTGCCCAAGGGCTGGCTCGACCCGGCGCGCAATATCCTGCCGGTCAACGGCACCCGCGAGGCGCTGTTCGCCTTCACCCAGACCGTGGTCAATCGCGGTGACGACGCGCTCGTGGTCAGCCCGAACCCGTTCTACCAGATCTACGAAGGCGCCGCGTTCCTGGCCGGGGCCAAGCCGCATTACCTGCCGTGCCTGGACGCCAATGGCTTCAACCCGGATTTCGACGCCGTGACGCCGGACATCTGGAAACGCTGCCAGATCCTGTTCCTGTGCTCCCCCGGCAACCCGACCGGCGCGTTGATCCCGGTCGACACCCTGAAAAAACTCATCGCCCTGGCCGACGAATACGACTTCGTTATTGCTGCCGACGAGTGCTACAGCGAGCTGTACTTCGACGAGCAAACCCCGCCACCGGGCCTGCTCAGCGCCTGCGTCGAGCTGGGCCGCCAGGACTTCAAGCGTTGCGTGGTGTTCCACAGCCTGTCCAAGCGCTCCAACCTGCCAGGTCTGCGCTCCGGGTTCGTGGCCGGCGACGCCGACATCCTCAAGGGGTTCCTGCTGTACCGCACCTACCACGGCTGCGCGATGCCGGTGCAAACCCAACTGGCCAGCATCGCGGCCTGGCAAGATGAAGCCCACGTGCAGGCCAACCGTGACCTGTACCGGGAAAAATTCGACGCCGTACTGGCGATCCTCAAGCCGGTGCTGGACGTACAAAGCCCGGATGGCGGGTTCTACCTGTGGCCAAAGGTAAAGGGCGACGATGCGGCCTTCTGCCGCGACTTGTTCGTCGAAGAACACGTGACCGTGGTGCCGGGCTCGTACCTGTCGCGGGAGGTGGACGGTGTCAATCCAGGCGCGGGGCGCGTGCGCCTGGCCTTGGTTGCGCCGCTGGGGGAATGCGTGGAAGCAGCTGAGCGGATTCGGGATTTCATTCAGCGGCGCTGATAAGCCAGATACAAAAAAGCCCAGCGCATCACGCTGGGCTTCTTACTTTCACAGCGCCCTACTCTATCTCGGTACCTGACGCCGCGCTGCCAAGGTTCAATCCCTCGCGCGCTGCGTTAAGTTCAGCGAAGGAGTTAGGCATCTTTCCGCTTTTCAACATCGCAGTGAAAACAGCGTAAACGTCGTTTTTATCACCCGCCTTTCGCAGTGTTCGCTCATCATTGAGCCATGCGTAAATGATGGTCTTTGGCGCATCCGACCTGAACTGGAAGAACAACCGATAACGCGGCAGCATGCCCTGCTTTTTAACCCGGAACCAATGTAGAAAATCACGACCGAGGGTCTTACCCTGACGATAACAAGGGTGCGCAGGATCGGCGGGTACGTTACGCAGAATATTGCAGGTCACAGCATCAAACAATTTATACGCAGGGTGATGATGAAAACCAGCTGGATCACTGGCAGCGGCCCGCTCTATTTCAACAGTGAGCTCCTCAAGGCGCAGAACGAAAAACGGGTGAGCATAAAGAGCCCACCCGTTTTCGATATGAACGGTACTTTCGGTCACGCTCAACCTTCTTGTAGCTCACGACGCCGATTAGCATCGGCTTGAGCACGAAGGGTTTCAATTCGTTTCACCAAACCACGTGGTAGAGGCAGGACACTGTCGGGGTTTGCTTTGATGTCGTCATCAAGCAACTCCAAGAAACCGGCACCTGCCTGTAACTCGGCTTTTTTTTCAGTAAACGAGACGACATTGCCTTTAGACATGACCTCTCTCCTTAAAATTTTCTTTAATTTCATCCAGTTATTTATTCGCTCAAGCCTGAAGCGAGTCAATCACTGAAATACACTGAACGACCTTAGGATCAATGTAGAACACTATTGATCACGAGGAGGGCATTTAACACTATAAAAGCCCCTGAGCGACAACGTCCCGATAGATGGAGAGTCCAGCGCCGCCAGGTACAAACAGACCTTACTTAATGTGTCCCAGATTCGCCTCACTCATATCCAACTCCGCCAATACCTCCCTCAAGACGTCATCACCAATCTGGTGATGACGGCTCAAGCTATATAACTCCAACCGCTGCGCCCGCAGCGCCTTGAGACGCAGCTTTCGTTCAAGCAGATCCATTTGCCGCGCCAGCGCCTGGGCTTCCGCCGAGTCGTTGAACACGTCCAGTTGATGGCGATACTCCGACATCAACCGTGCCTTCAACTCGGCGGCGAGTGCGGCTTGGGCAGCGTCCTGGGTTTCCGTTTCAACGGGCTCCTCGGCCTCTAGGGCATGAATCGCGGCAACGGCTGTTTTCTTCCAGGCTTCGCGGACTTCGTTATGACGCTTCTCATCCGGGCTTTTCTCAATGCCGCGCAACAATAGCGGCAACGCGATGCAAGCGGCGATCAACGACAGGAGGATCACCCCCGCGGCGATGAAGATCAGCAGGTCACGCTCGGGGAAATCCTGGCCCGGCGCCAGCAGCAAGGGCACCGACATCACACCGGCCAGAGTGACCGCACCGCGCACACCCCCCACCGTCAACAGCCAGCAGGAACGGGCTGTGGGCACCAGGGTCAGCTCGCTTTTCCCACGTAACCGCCGCAGTAAACCCGACAGCCGCCAGATGCTCTGCACCCAGATAAACCGCAGCACCACCAGCACCAGGAAGATCGCGATCACATCCAGGCAGCGATAAAACAGCGTGGGCCACAGCGTCGGCTCATGACTGACGACGGCCTTGATGATGTCCGGCAGTTGCAGGCCCAGCAGCAGGAAAATCAGGCCGTTGAAGGCAAACTCCAGCAACGACCACACGCTGCGATTGAGCAAGCGCGTACTGGTCTGGCGTGGCAGCAGGTCGAGCCAGCTTTGCATCATGCCTGCCGCCACCGCCGACAGTATGCCCGATGCGCCCAGGCGTTCGGCCAGCACATAGGCCGCAAACGGCAGCAGCAACATGAAGACCACGTGGGTGGCCGGATCATCCCAACCCCGCGCAATCATCCAGGCGCGCAGACGGCCGACCAGCCAGCTGAGCGCCACACCGACCGCCAGGCCGCCGACCGCCACCAGGACAAAGGTCAGGCTCGCATCGGCCAGGGAAAACACCCCGGTCAGCGCGGCCGCCAGGGCGAACTTGAAGGTCACCAGGCCCGAGGCATCGTTCATCAGCGCCTCGCCTTGGAGCATATGCATCAACGGCGTCGGCAAGCGGTTCTGGGCAATGGCCGACACCGCCACGGCGTCCGTCGGCGACAACACGGCCGCCAGGGCGAAGGCCACCGGCAACGGGATCGCAGGCAATAGCCAGTGAATGAAGTAGCCGGCACCGACCACCGTAAACAGCACCAACCCCACCGCTAGCGTCAGGATCGGCCCGCGCAGGCGCCATAACTCGCGCTTGGGCATGCGCCAGCCATCAGAAAACAGCAGAGGCGGCAGGAACAGAAACAGGAACAGCTCCGGGTCCAACGCCACATGCAACCCTAGCGTCGGCCAGGCCAGCAGGGCACCGGCGGCAATTTGCACCAGCGGTAACGGCAGAGGGATGATACGCCCGACCAGACGCGAAACGCTGACCAGCATCAGCAGGATAAGAACGGTGTAGGCGGTTTGCATAAAACAGGTTTCCCGGACAATCGACTTGCAACGACACACATCAGGCAACAAGTGGCCGTTGAAGTGCCATATTACCCGGCTATGTTAGCGGCTATGCCGCGCAGTGGCTTTTGCACAAAAGTCGCACAGCGCTGACGAGCGGCACCCAAACCCGCTGGTCGTGGCATAATCCGTGATCTTTCGTTTTAAGCAGCCCAAAGGGGGGCAATTCCTTGACCGCTTCAAGCAAAACGTTGCACCTTTTCGGCATCAAAGCCTGCGACACCATGAAAAAGGCGCGTACCTGGCTCGATGAGCACGGCGTCAACTATGAGTTTCACGACTACAAAACGGCCGGTATCGACCGCGAACACTTGACCCAATGGTGCAACGAGCACGGTTGGCAGGTGGTTTTGAACCGTGCGGGCACCACCTTTCGCAAACTCGAAGACGAACGCAAAGCCGATCTCGATCAGTCGAAAGCCATTGAATTGATGCTCGCGCAACCCTCGATGATCAAGCGCCCAGTGCTCGATCTCGGTGACAGAACCCTGATTGGCTTCAAGCCAGATAGTTATTCGGCGGCCCTCAAGTAGGCCAGCCCTTTCCATTTTGTAGAGGTAACAGCATGTCCAATTCCCTGTTCAGCCTGGGCTTCGGCGTCGGCACTCAGAACCGCCAAGGTGCTTGGCTGGAAGTGTTTTACGCACAACCGTTGCTCAACCCATCGGCTGAAATTGTCGCCGCCATCGCACCGATCCTCGGTTACAGCGAAGGCAACCAGGCGATTACGTTCACCGTCACCCAGGCCCTGCAATTGGCAGACGCGCTCAAAGGTGTTGATGCCACCCAAGCCGCGCTGCTGAGCCGCCTGGCTGAAAGCCACACCCCGCTGGTCGCCACCGTGCTGGCCGAAGACGCGGCACTGACCTCCACCCCCGAGGCCTACCTCAAGCTGCACCTGCTGTCCCACCGCCTGGTCAAGCCGCACGGTCTGAGCCTGGCCGGTGTGTTCCCGCAGTTGCCGAACGTGGCCTGGACCAGCCAGGGCGCGATCGACATCGCGGAATTGGCCGAGCGCCAGCTGGAAGCCCGCCTGCGCGGCGAGCTGCTGGAAGTGTTCTCGGTGGACAAGTTCCCGAAAATGACCGACTACGTCGTGCCAAGCGGCGTACGTATCGCTGACGCCGCGCGTATCCGCCTGGGCGCCTACGTGGGCGAAGGCACCACCGTGATGCACGAAGGCTTCGTCAACTTCAACGCCGGCACCGAAGGTCCGGGCATGATCGAAGGCCGTGTATCGGCGGGCGTGTTCGTCGGCAAGGGCTCGGACCTGGGCGGCGGTTGCTCCACCATGGGCACCCTGTCGGGCGGCGGCAACATCGTGATCAAGGTGGGCGAAGGCTGCCTGATCGGCGCCAACGCCGGTATCGGTATCCCGTTGGGCGACCGCAACACCGTGGAGTCGGGCTTGTACGTCACTGCCGGCACGAAGGTTGCGCTGCTGGACGAACAAAACCAACTGGTCAAAGTGGTCAAGGCACGTGAGCTGGCCGGCCAGCCGGACCTGCTGTTCCGCCGCAACTCGGAGACCGGTGCGGTGGAGTGCAAAACCCACAAATCGGCCATCGAACTGAACGAAGCGCTGCACGCTCACAACTAAGCAGCCACTCGATGCCACTAGCGGGCCCCGCCCCTGGGGCTCGCTTATACGAGTCTTGAACACCATGCTAGTGCCCTCCCCCTGGCGCGCCGATTTCCCGGCCATCGCCACGCTGCAACGGCAAGACCAGACTTACCTGGACAACGCCGCCACCACGCAAAAACCCCAGGCCCTGTTGGATGCCATCAGCCATTACTACGCCAATGGCGCAGCCAATGTGCACCGTGCCCAGCATTTGCCAGGCGCCCATGCGACGCAAGCCTTCGAAGACAGTCGCAGCAAGGTCGCGCAGTGGTTGAATGCAGGCGACAGCGGGCAGATCGTGTTCACCCACGGCGCGACCTCAGCGCTGAACCTCTTGGCCTATGGCCTAGAGCACTTATTCAATGCGGGCGATGAGATTGTCATCAGTGCCCTGGAACACCACGCCAACCTGCTGCCCTGGCAGCAACTGGCCAAACGTCGCGCCGCCACGCTGGTGGTGCTGCCGCTGAACGATGATGGCGTGATCGACCTGCCGGCCGCCGCCGAGCTGATCGGCCCACGCACACGCCTGCTGGCGGTGAGCCAGTTGTCCAACGTGCTCGGCGCCTGGCAGCCGCTGGAGGCCCTGCTGGCGCTCGCCCAGCCACACGGCACCCTGACGGTGGTCGATGGCGCCCAGGGCATCGTCCATGGCCGTCACGACGTGCAGGCTTTGGGCTGCGATTTCTATGTGTTTTCCAGCCATAAGCTGTATGGCCCAGATGGCGTCGGCGTGCTGTTCGGGCGCAACGAAGCCTTGCATCACCTGCGCCACTGGCAGTTTGGCGGCGAGATGGTGCAACAGGCGGACTACCACAGCGCCAGCTTCCGCCCGGCACCGTTGGGTTTCGAGGCGGGCACCCCGCCGATTGCCAGTGTGATCGGCCTGGGCGCCAGCCTGGATTACCTGGGTTCGCTGGACCAGCCCGCGATCGTCGCCCATGAAGCGGCGCTGCATGACTACCTGTTGCGTGGCCTCAAAGCGCGCAATGGCGTGCGCGTGCTGGGGTCACCGCAGGTCGCGCTGGTCAGTTTTGTCGTCGATGGCGTGCACAACGCGGACCTCGCGCACCTGCTCACCGAGCAAGGCATTGCCGTACGCGCCGGTCATCACTGCGCCATGCCGCTGCTCAAGGCGATGCACTTATCGGGGGCGATCCGTGTGTCCCTGGCGCTGTATAACGATTCGGATGACCTGGAACGCTTCTTTGAGGCGCTGGACCAGGCGCTGGAGATGTTGCGATGAGCCTGCCGGTAGAGGCCGTTGCCGCGCTGGAGGCTTTTCAGGCCGTGGGCAGTTGGGAGCAGCGCGCGCGGATGCTGATGCAATGGGGCGAGCGGCTGCCAGCATTGGCGGATGAAGATAAGACCGAGGCCAACCTGGTGCAGGGCTGTGAAAGCCTGGTGTGGTTGGTGGGACGTTTGGAGGACGGTCGCTGGCGGTTTGCTGCGAGCAGCGATGCACGGATGATTCGCGGGTTGGTCGCATTGCTGCTGGCGCGGGTCAATGGGCTTTCTGCTGCCGAGCTACTGGCCGTGGATCTGCCCGACTGGTTCAATCAATTGGGGCTTTCCCGTCAACTCTCACCCTCGCGCAGCAATGGCCTCAACGCGGTCCTGCAACGCATGCGCGAACTCAGCCATACACAGAGCTAAATGTGGGAGGGGGCTTGCCCCCGATTGCAGGGTGTCAGTCACTGAACAAGTTGGCTGATCCACCGCTATCGGGGGCAAGCCCCCTCCCACATTTGAATTGTGTAGGGTTCCGAGATTTAAGTGGGCTTGACCCGCTCCGACGGCCGGCGCACTCCGGCAACAATCTTGTCCACCGCCTTGGTCGCCGCCACCATGCCGAACGTGGCGGTCACCATCATCACCGCGCCAAACCCACCGGCGCAGTCCAGCTTCACCCCGTCCCCGACGAAACTCTTCTGCAAACAAATGCTGCCATCCGGCTTGGGATAGCGCAGTTGTTCGGTGGAAAACACGCACGGCACGCTGTAATGGCGGGTCACGGTGCGGGAGAAACCATAGTCGCGGCGCAAAGTGGAGCGCACTTTCGACGCCAGCGGGTCGTTGAAGGTACGGTTCAGGTCGCAGACCTGGATCAGCGTCGGGTCGATCTGCCCGCCCGCGCCGCCGGTGGTGATGATCTGGATCTTGCGGCGCTTGCACCAGGCGATCAGTGCCGCCTTGGCGTTGACCGCGTCGATGCAGTCGATCACGCAGTCGATGTTGGGGGTGATGTACTCGGCCATAGTGTCGCGGGTCACGAAGTCCGCCACCGCATGCACCGTGCAATCCGGGTTGATCGCGCGCAGGCGCTCAGCCATCACTTCGACCTTGGGTTTACCGACGGTGCTGTCCAGCGCGTGCAACTGGCGGTTGCTGTTGCTGACGCAGACGTCATCCAGGTCAAACAGCGAAATCTCGCCCACCCCGCAACGGGCCATGGCTTCCGCCGCCCACGAGCCCACGCCGCCGACGCCGACAATCGCCACATGGGCCGCTTTCAAGCGTTCCAAGCCTTCAATGCCATACAAGCGGGCGACGCCTGCAAACCGCGGATCTTCTGTACTCATGACCATTACCCCAAAAACCGGCGCGCATTATGGGCTACGCAGCGGCAAGTTTTAAGCTACAAGTTACAAGTAAAGAACTTAGATGTACTTTCGCTGCCCAATGTCCGGTTTTTCTCGGCTTGCTGTACGGTCAGGGAAGGGCCGGTGTAGGATGCGCGCCGTTCGGCGTAGGCCGACACCTCTTTTCGTTCCACACCCTTTGGAACCCGAAATAGCCATGGCATCGCGTAAATTTGGACTCAACCTAGTGATAGTGCTGGCAATTGCCGCGCTATTCAGCGGTTTCTGGGCGCTGATCAACCGCCCGGTCGCTGCCCCCAACTGGCCTGAACAGATCTCCGGTTTTTCCTACTCGCCGTTCCAGCAAGGCCAGTACCCACAGAAAGACCAGTACCCGACCGACGACCAGATGCGTCGCGACCTCGAGATCATGAGCAAGCTGACGGACAACATCCGTACCTACTCGGTCGACGGCACGCTGGGGGATATCCCCAAGCTGGCCGAGGAGTTCGGCCTGCGTGTGACGCTGGGGATCTGGATCAGCCCGGATCTTGAGCGCAACGAGCGAGAAATCCAGCGCGCCATCGAAATCGCCAACAGCTCGCGCAGTGTGGTGCGGGTAGTGGTCGGTAACGAAGCCCTGTTCCGTGAGGAAATCACCCCCGAAGCGCTGATTGTGCTGCTCGACAGGGTCCGCGCCGCCGTGAAAGTGCCGGTGACGACGTCCGAGCAATGGCACATCTGGGAAAAGAACCCGCAACTGGCCAAGCACGTCGACCTGATCGCCGCGCACATCCTGCCGTTCTGGGAATACATTCCGATGGACAAGGCCGGCCAGTACGTACTCGACCGCGCCAGGGACCTGAAGAAACTGTTCCCGAAAAAGCCGTTGCTGCTGTCGGAAGTGGGCTGGCCGAGTAATGGCCGCATGCGCGGTGGCAATGAAACGTCGCCTGCCGACCAGGCGATTTATCTGCGCACACTGGTGAACAAGCTCAATCGCCAGGGTTTCAACTACTTCGTGATCGAGGCGTTCGATCAGCCGTGGAAAGTCAGTGACGAAGGCTCGGCTGGCGCTTACTGGGGTGTATACAACGCTGCGCGCCAGCAGAAATTCAACTTTGACGGGCCGGTGGTGGCGATTCCGCAATGGCGCGTGCTGGCCATCGGTTCGGTGGTGCTCGCGCTGCTGTCCCTGACGCTGCTGATGATCGATGGCTCATCCCTGCGCCAGCGTGGCCGCACCTTCCTGACCTTTATCGCGTTTCTCTGCGGTTCGGTGCTGGTGTGGATCGGCTACGACTACAGCCAGCAATACAGCACCTGGTTCAGTGTCACCGTGGGGATCCTCCTGGCCCTTGGCGCCCTCGGCGTGTTTATCGTGTTGCTGACCGAAGCCCACGAACTGGCGGAAGCGGTATGGACCCACAAGCGCCGGCGTGAATTCCTACCCGTGGAGGGCGATTCGGACTACCGCCCGAAAGTGTCGATCCATGTGCCGTGCTACAACGAGCCGCCGGAGATGGTCAAACAGACCCTCGACGCCTTGGCCGCCCTCGATTACCCGGATTACGAAGTCCTGATCATCGACAACAACACCAAGGACCCGGCCGTGTGGGAGCCGGTACGCGACTACTGCGAAACCCTCGGCCCGCGCTTCAAGTTCTTCCACGTCGCGCCGCTGGCGGGTTTCAAGGGTGGTGCACTGAACTACCTGATCCCACACACCGCCAAGGACGCCGAAGTGATCGCGGTGATCGACTCGGATTACTGCGTGTCGCCGAACTGGCTCAAACACATGGTGCCGCACTTCGCCGACCCGAAAATCGCCGTGGTGCAGTCGCCGCAGGATTACCGCGACCAGAACGAAAGCACCTTCAAGAAGCTCTGCTACGCGGAATACAAAGGCTTCTTCCATATCGGCATGGTGACGCGCAACGACCGTGACGCGATCATCCAGCACGGCACCATGACCATGACCCGTCGCTCGGTGCTCGAAGAACTGGGCTGGGCCGACTGGTGCATCTGCGAAGATGCCGAACTGGGCCTACGCGTGTTCGAGAAAGGCCTGTCGGCGGCGTATTACCACGACAGCTACGGCAAGGGCCTGATGCCGGATACCTTTATCGACTTCAAGAAACAGCGTTTCCGCTGGGCCTACGGGGCGATCCAGATCATCAAGCGTCACACCGCGAGCCTGTTGCGTGGCAAGGGCACCGAGCTGACCCGTGGCCAGCGCTACCACTTCCTCGCGGGCTGGTTGCCGTGGGTGGCGGACGGCATGAACATCTTCTTCACCGTGGGCGCCCTGTTGTGGTCGGCGGCGATGATCATCGTGCCGACGCGGGTGGACCCGCCGTTGCTGATTTTCGCGATTCCGCCATTGGCGCTTTTTGTGTTCAAGGTCGGCAAAATCATCTTCCTCTACCGCCGTGCGGTAGGCGTGAACTTGAAGGATGCCTTCTGCGCAGCCCTGGCCGGTCTGGCGTTGTCCCACACCATCGCCAAAGCGGTGCTATATGGCTTCTTCACCACCAGCATCCCGTTCTTTCGTACACCGAAAAACGCGGATAACCACGGCTTCTGGGTCGCGATTTCCGAAGCCCGCGAAGAAATGTTCATCATGCTGCTGTTGTGGGGCGCGGCGCTGGGGATCTACCTGGTGCAGGGCCTGCCCAGCAATGACATCCGCTTCTGGGTGGTGATGCTGCTGGTCCAGTCGCTGCCGTATGTGGCGGCGCTGGTCATGGCTTTCCTGTCGTCGCTGCCGAAACCGGCGCCGAAGGTCGAGCTGGCAACCGCTGAGTAAAAACTTGCGCAATGCACTAAACGGCGGCCTCTGGCCGCCGTTTTGCTATAAGATAACGGCCGTTTTATGAGTCTTGGCCCAGGCCAATGCTTTGTGTGGGAGGGGGCTTGCCCCCGATGGCAGTGGCCCAGTCAACAGATGCAGTGACTGACACTCAGCCATCGAGGGCAAGCCCCCTCCCACACTGAATCTACGCCCCTTACGTCCTGCGCCCATCACATGCTTCCGGAGTTTTCCATGACGGCCCATGCCGACCTTTCGCCGACCCTTCAACTCGCTATCGACCTGATCCGTCGCCCCTCAGTGACGCCGATCGACGCCGATTGCCAGAAGCTGATGATGCAGCGCCTGGGCGACGCCGGTTTTGCGCTCGAGCCGATGCGCATCGAAGACGTGGACAACTTCTGGGCCACCCATGGCAAGCATGAAGGTCCGGTGCTGTGCTTCGCCGGCCACACCGACGTGGTGCCGACCGGCCCGGTGCAAGCCTGGCAGAACGACCCGTTCGACGCGTTGATCGACGAAAACGGCATGCTCTGCGGGCGTGGCGCGGCGGACATGAAAGGCAGCCTGGCGGCGATGCTGGTGGCGGCCGAGCGCTTTGTCAGCGACTACCCGGACCACAAGGGCTCGGTCGCCTTCCTGATCACCAGCGATGAAGAAGGCCCGGCGCACCACGGCACCAAAGCCGTGATCGAACGCCTGGCCGCACGCAAGGAGCGTCTGGACTGGTGCATCGTCGGCGAGCCGTCAAGCACCACCCTGGTGGGCGATGTGGTCAAGAACGGCCGTCGTGGTTCCCTCGGCGCGACCCTGACCGTACGCGGTGTACAGGGCCACGTGGCGTACCCGCACCTGGCGAAGAACCCGATCCACTTGGCTGCACCGGCCCTGGCGGAACTGGCTGCCGAGCATTGGGATGACGGCAATAGCTTCTTCCCGCCCACCAGTTTCCAGATCTCCAACCTCAATTCCGGCACCGGCGCGACCAACGTGATCCCCGGCGACCTGACAGCGGTGTTCAACTTCCGCTTTTCCACCGAATCCACCGTTGAAGGCTTGCAACAACGGGTGGCCGAGATTCTCGACAAACATGGCCTGGATTGGCACGTGGAGTGGGCGTTGTCGGGCCTGCCCTTCCTCACCGAACCGGGCGCGTTGCTGGATGCGGTCTCGGCGAGCATCAAGGCGATCACCGGGCGTGAGACCCAGGCGTCCACCAGCGGCGGTACCTCCGATGGACGTTTCATCGCGACCCTCGGCACCCAGGTGGTCGAGCTGGGCCCGGTCAACGCAACGATCCATCAGGTCAATGAGCGCATCCTGGCCAGCGATCTCGATGTGCTGACCGAAATCTACTACCAGACCCTGATCAAGTTGCTCGCCTGATGCTGGCCTGCCCCATTTGCAGCGCGCCGCTCAACGCGGTGGACAATGGCGTGGCGTGCCCGGCCGGACACCGTTTCGACCGCGCGCGCCAGGGTTACCTGAACCTGTTGCCGGTACAACACAAGAACAGCCGCGACCCCGGCGATAACCTGGCCATGGTCGAGGCGCGCCGCGACTTTCTCAACGCCGGGCACTACGCCCCGGTGGCCAAGCGCCTGGCTGAACTGGCCGCCGAACGCGCGCCGCAGCGCTGGGTGGACATCGGTTGTGGCGAGGGTTACTACACCGCGCAAATCGCCGAAGCCCTGCCCCACGCCGATGGCTACGCGCTGGATATCTCCAAGGAAGCGGTCAAACGCGCTTGCAAGCGCAACCCGGCGCTGACTTGGTTGATCGCCAGCATGGCCCGTGTGCCGTTGGCCTCAGGCAGTTGCCAGTTTCTCGCCAGCGTTTTCAGCCCATTGGATTGGGAAGAGGCCAAGCGCCTGCTCAGCCCCGGCGGCGGCTTGATGAAGGTCGGCCCTACCGCCGGCCACCTGATGGAACTGCGCGAGCTTTTGTACGACGAAGTGCGCGAATACACCGACGACAAGCACCTGGCCCTGGTGCCGGACGGCATGAGCCTGGCGCACAGCGAAACACTGGAATTCGCCCTGAGCCTGGCCGAACCCCAGGACCGTGCCAACCTGCTGGCGATGACACCCCACGGCTGGCGCGCCAGTGCCGAGCGCCGCGCCGACGTGATCGAGGCGGCCGAGCCGCTGCTGGTCACGGTATCGATGCGCTACGACTATTTCGTGCTTCAATAACAGACTTTCCAGTATCCGCGAATGGATTTTCGAATCCCGCAACGAGGAACATCCATGCGCCAACCCGATATAGAGATTTACCTGAAGGACGCCGACGTCGACTACAAGGCCATCGCGGCCTGGCTCGGCGCCGCCCTGGGCCCCTGCACCGACTGGGTCCAGAAGGGCCAGACCTACAAGTGCAAGGCTGGCAACGTACCCGTTACCTGGCTGCCGAAAGCTGTAGGCAAATGGAACAGCCTGTACCTGGAAAGCGACCAGACGCCGTGGGACGACGACATCGCCTGTGCCCGCGCAGCCTTTGCCGCGCTGAACGTCGAAGTGCGTTGCGCACCGGGCACCTGGGTTGAGGAAGAAGGTGAAGAAAGCGCTGACACCTGGATTCGCATCAGTGAAGACGGTGAAGAGCAGATCACCTGGAAAACCGCATAATCCTGAAAATAGGTGGGAAGTGCTTGTGTGGTGAGCGGGCTTGCCCCGCGCTGGGCTGCGTAGCAGCCCCAACAAGAACGCCGCGTCGTGTCACGCACTCCGCGGCGTAATGTTTTAGGGCCGCTTCGCAGCCCAGCGCGGGGCAAGCCCGCTCACCACAGCAAGCCCCTCGCCACATCTGTACAGCGGTGGGCTTACAGCCCCACCACATCCTCCGCCTGCAACCCCTTCTCGCCAGTCACCACGGCGTACTCCACCTGCTGGCCCTCGGCCAGGGAACGATGGCCCTCACCGCGAATGGCGCGGTAGTGCACAAACACATCCTTGCCGTCTTCACGCTGGATAAAGCCATAGCCCTTTGCGTCATTGAACCACTTCACATTACCGGTTTCGCGCGTTGCCATCTGTTCACTCCCACCTGATTGTTATTGTTGAGTCGGTCGCGTTGAACTGCCGAGTATAAGACAGGCTCAAAAACGTTCAACTCAAGTTTACATCGCTGCTTTTTTGCCGATTTTCGGTGAATACGGCACACTACCCGCCCGAGCGCCTGCTCGGTTTTTTCCACTTGAAGCAGCACGCCTATGACCCGCTCTCCGTTCCGCCGTCTAGTGTTTGGCACCTTGCGCCGACTGTTGTACCTCTGGGTTCGCTCAGAGACGATCAACCAGTCGTCCTTAACCCTTAGCCTGGACCGCAGCCGGCCGGTGTTCTACGTCCTGCAATCGCCCTCCCTCAGCGAATTGGCCGTGGTCGATGCCGAGTGCACCAAGGCCGGCCTGCCGCGCCCGGTGCTGCCGGTATCGGTCGGCCCGTTGATGGAACCGGCGGCGTTCTTCTACCTCACGCCGGAACCGGACTGGCTCGGACGCCAGGACAAGCGCGGCGCACCACCGACCCTGACCCGCCTGGTCAATACCCTCAGCGAGCACGCCGAAGAGAATGCACAAATCATTCCGGTCAGCGTGTTCTGGGGGCAGTCGCCGGAGAGCGAGTCCAGCCCGTGGAAGCTGCTGTTTGCCGACAGCTGGGCGGTCACCGGGCGTCTACGCCGCCTGTTGAGCATCCTGATCCTGGGCCGCAAGACCCGCGTGCAATTCTCCGCGCCTATCAACCTGCGTGAATTGATCGAGCACAATAAAGGGCACGAACGCACCGTGCGCATGGCCCAGCGCATCTTGCGTGTGCACTTTCGTAACCTGAAGACCGCCGTGATCGGCCCCGACTTGTCACACCGGCGCAACCTGGTGAAGGGCCTGGTCAACATGCCGCTGGTGCGCCAGGCGATTGCCGACGAAGCCGAACGGGAAAAGATCACCCCGGAAAAAGCCAAGGCCCAGGCCCTGCGCTACGGCAACGAAATCGCCTCGGACTACACCTACACGGCGATCCGCTTCCTCGAAGTGGTGCTGAGCTGGTTCTGGAACAAGATCTACGACGGCATCAAGGTCAATAACATCGAGGGTGTGCAAAAGGTTGCCCAGGGCTACGAGGTGATCTACGTGCCCTGCCACCGCAGCCATATCGATTACCTGTTGCTCTCGTATTTGCTGTTCAAGAATGGCCTGACCCCACCGCACATCGCCGCCGGGATCAACCTGAACATGCCGGTGATCGGCAGCCTGCTGCGCCGTGGCGGTGCGTTTTTCATGCGCCGCACCTTCAAGGGCAACCCGCTGTACACCTCGGTGTTCAACGAGTACCTGCATACCTTGTTCACCAAAGGCTTCCCGGTGGAGTACTTCGTCGAAGGCGGACGCTCACGCACCGGGCGCATGCTGCAGCCGAAGACCGGGATGCTGGCGATTACACTGCGCAGTTTCCTGCGCTCTTCGCGCATGCCCATCGTGTTTGTGCCGGTGTACATCGGCTACGAGCGCGTACTCGAAGGCCGCACCTACCTGGGCGAGCTACGTGGCGCGAGCAAGAAGAAAGAGTCGATCTTCGATATTTTCAAAGTGGTTGGTGCGCTCAAGCAGCGCTTCGGCCAGGTCGCCGTCAATTTCGGCGAGCCGATCAAGCTGGCTGAATTCCTCGACGCCGAGCAACCGGACTGGCGCTCCCAGGAGCTGGGCCCGAACTACAAACCCGCCTGGCTGAATGAAACCACCAACCGCCTCGGCGAACAGGTGGCGCGCCACTTGAACGAAGCTGCGGCAGTGAACCCGGTGAACCTGGTGGCGCTGGCATTGCTGTCCACCACGCGCCTGGCCCTCGACGAACAAGCCATGGCGCGCCAGTTGGATTTGTACCTGGCGCTCCTGCGCCGCGTGCCCTACTCGCCCCACACCACCTTGCCCGAGGGCGATGGCCTGGCGCTGATCAAGCACGTCAAGGACATGGACCTGCTGTCGGAACAGAGTGATGCGCTGGGTAAGATTTTGTACCTGGACGAGCAGAATGCCGTCCTCATGACCTACTACCGTAACAACGTGCTGCACATTTTTGCGCTGCCGGCGCTGCTGGCCAGTTTCTTCCAAAGCAGCTCGCGGATGAGCCGCGATCAGATCCTGCGCTATACCCACGCGCTGTACCCGTACCTGCAATCGGAGCTGTTTATCCGCTGGTCGCTGGACGAGCTGGATACCGTGGTCGACCAATGGCTGGAGGCCTTTGTCGAGCAAGGCCTGCTGCGTTTCGAGAACAACGTGTACCTGCGCCCGGCGCCGAGCTCGCGGCACTTTGTGCTGCTGACGCTGCTGTCCAAGACTGTCGCCCAGACCCTGCAACGCTTCTACATGGCGATTTCGCTGCTGCTCAACAGCGGCCAGAACAGCATCAGCGCCGAAGAACTGGAAGACCTGTGCACGATCATGGCCCAACGCCTGTCGATCCTGCATGGCCTCAACGCCCCGGAATTCTTCGACAAGAGCCTTTTCCGACATTTCATCCAGACCTTACTGGAGCAAGATGTGCTGCGCCGCGACGAAGCCGGTAAGTTGAGCTACCACGACCTGCTCGGCGAACTGGCCGAAGGCGCGGCCAAGCGCGTGTTACCGGCGGAGATTCGCCTGTCGATCCGTCAGGTCGCCTTGCATCGCGTGGATGGGGCCGCCGAAGCCTCGGTCGAACCGCAACCGCCAAAACCTGAAGAAAGCCGCTAGATTTAAGCAGGCGCCGGATGGAATCCGGCGCCGTTGAAAAGGAGCTGCACCTTGAAAAAGATCATCCTCCTGGGCCTTACCGCCCTGCTCGGAGCCTGCCAATCCATGACGCCCGCGCCCAAGGCCAGCCTCGACGGCGAAGTCTTCTACCTGCAACGTATCGCCCTGCCGCCGGCCGCGACCTTGAGCGTCAGCCTGCAAGACGTGTCCCTGGCGGATGCACCCGCCGTGACCCTCGCCGAGCAGAAAGGCCCGGTCAAAGGCCAAGTGCCGCTGCCCTTCCACCTGAGCTACGACCCCGCGCAAGTCAAACCCGGCCACAGTTATTCGGTGAGCGCTCGCATCGAACTGGATGGCAAGCTACTGTTTATCACCACCGAACGGTACTCCGTGCAGCTCAATGGCCAGGACCCACACCCCCTGCGCCTGCGCGTCGACGCTGTAGCCCACTGAGTCGTCTCTAGAACATAAGCCCTATCAAAAGGAAGCGCCCATGCTCCGTAACTCCCTTCGCTTTACTGCCCTGTGTGCTGGTTTGTTGCTCGGTGCCAACGCCATGGCCCTGGACTTGAGCAGCCTGTCCCAGGGTGACGCCAGCGGCGGCCTCAAGGACGCCCTGACCCAAGGCGCGCAGATCGCCGTGAAGCAACTAGGCGTACCCGGCGGTTTCAGCAACAACCCGGAAGTGAAGATCGGCCTGCCTGGCAAGCTGGGCAAAGTGGCCGACAAACTGAAAATGTTCGGCATGGGTGACCAGGTCACTCAGCTCGAAACCAGCATGAACAAGGCCGCCGAAACCGCCGTGACCCAGGCCCAGCCGATCCTGGTCAACGCCGTCAAGAACATGAGTGTGACTGACGCCAAGGGCATCCTCAGCGGCGGCCAGGATTCCGCCACCCAGTACCTGAACAAAAGCAGTCGCGAGGCCATCCGCGCCAAGTTCCTGCCGATCGTCAAGGCCGCTACCGACAAGGTCGGCGTGGCTCAGCAGTACAATGCCCTGGCCGGTAAAGCCGCAGCCTTTGGTGCGGTGGATGCCAAGAGCGCCAACGTCGAAAACTACGTGACCGAGCAGGCGCTGGACGGGTTGTTCAAGATGATTGCGAAGCAGGAAGAAACCATCCGTGAGAACCCAGCGGCTGCCGCGACCAGCCTGGCGAAGAAAGTCTTCGGCGCCCTGTAAGCTCGCGCTCTGAGCCCGGACAGGTGGGGGAGGCTCACCTGCCCGGATTCAAGCAGTTCTGGCGTAATTAGAAGAACTTCCCTATACCAAGACCACCGAAGGCGATCATGCCCAAGGGCATGACACCGAAGCCTATTGCCGCGCCGCTCTTGGGCTTGCAAGGGTCTTCAGGCTTATTGCAGGAAGGGGGTTTGGAGCAAGGGGGTTTAGGCTTGGCAGGCGCACAGGAGTTGCTGCCGCAGCCGGACTTCCAAGCATTAAAATTAATACCTATTTTCATAAATACTCCTTGAATCATCAGATTTATGCTTCCGCCGACAAGGATAAAACCCTGGCGGCAAAAGACCTGGCAATCAGGTAATTCATGAGTGGCCCCTCGCCGAATAAACGTTCCTGGCTCCGTAATACCTTTGTGAATATCCCTACGACAAGGTTTTACACGACCTGCGGTTTGACCCGGAACCATGCCGCGTACAACGCCGGCAAAAACAACAGCGTCAACGCCGTGGCCACAATCAACCCGCCCATGATCGCCACGGCCATTGGCCCGAAAAACACGCTGCGCGACAACGGAATCATCGCCAGCACGGCCGCCAGGGCTGTCAGCACAATCGGGCGGAAACGTCGGACGGTGGCTTCAATAATCGCCTGCCAGGGTGCCAGTCCCGCCTTGATGTCCTGTTCGATCTGGTCAACCAGGATCACCGAGTTACGCATGATCATCCCCGACAGTGCGATGGTTCCCAGCATGGCCACGAAGCCGAAAGGTTGACGGAATACCAGCAGGAACAATGTCACACCGATCAGCCCCAGCGGTGCAGTCAGAAACACCATGGCGGTGCGCGAGAAACTGCGCAGTTGCAGCATCAGCAGGGTCAGCACCACCACAATGAACAAGGGCACACCGGCCTTGACCGAATTCTGGCCACGGGCAGAGTCCTCGACCGTACCGCCGACATCCAGCAAGTAGCCATCCGGTAGCTCGGCGCGTACGCCTTCGAGGGTCGGCAGGATCTGTTGGACTAACGTCGCCGGTTGTTCCTTGCCATAGATATCCGCGCGAACCGTCACGGTGGGCAAGCGGTTGCGGTGCCAGATGACGCCCTCTTCGAAGCCGTATTCGAGGGTGGCGATCTGCGACAGCGCTACGCTTTTACCATTGTCGGTAGGCACGGCCAGGCTTGGCAGCAGCGACAGTTCAGTGCGCTCGTGCACGGTGCCGCGCAAGAGGATTTCGATCAACTCGTTGTCCTCGCGGTATTGGCTGACGGTGGAACCGGTCAACGAACTCTGCAGGAATTTCGACAGGTTGGCGGTGCTCACACCGAGGGCACGGGCGCGGTCCTGGTCGATGTTGAGGTAGACGATCTTGCTCGGTTCTTCCCAGTCCAGGTGCACGTTGACCACATGGGTATTTTCGCGAACCTTGGCCGCAACCTTACGTGCGAGGGCGCGGACCTCTTCGATATGTTCGCCGGTCACGCGAAACTGCACTGGATAGCCTACAGGTGGGCCGTTTTCCAGACGTGTGACGCGTGAACGCAGGTCAGGGAATTGTTCGTTGAGCGTTTCGATCAACCAGGTGCGCAGGGTTTCGCGCTCCTCGATGGTTTTGGCCAATACCACAAACTGGGCGAAGCTGGTGGCCGGCAGCTGTTGATCCAGCGGCAGGTAGAAACGCGGCGAGCCTGTGCCGACGTAGGCCACGTAGTTATCGATACCGGCGTGATCCTTGAGCAAGGCTTCCAGGCGCTTGACCTGGTCGGCGGTATTGCTCAGGGAGGCGCCCTCGGCCAGCTTCAGGTCGACCATCAACTCCAGGCGGCCGGAAGCCGGGAAGAACTGCTGTGGCACAAAACGAAACAGCGCGACCGAGCCGATAAACAGCAGCAGCGTCAGGACGATTACGGTTTTGCGTCGCCGTACGCACCACTCCACCCAGCGTCTTACACGTTGATAGAACGGTGTTCCGTAGGGATCAGGGCCATCAGTGCCGTGCTTGGCCGCATGAATTTTCGCCAGGTCCGGCAGGAGTTTTTCCCCCAGATAAGGCACAAACACCACGGCGGCGACCCACGAGGCCAACAACGCGATGGTTACTACCTGGAAGATCGAACGCGTGTATTCACCGGTGCTCGATTGCGCAGTGGCAATCGGCAGGAATCCGGCGGCGGTGATCAATGTACCGGTGAGCATCGGGAACGCCGTGCTGGTCCAGGCGAAACTCGCGGCTTTGAGTCGGTCGTAACCCTGCTCCATTTTGATCGCCATCATTTCCACTGCAATGATGGCATCGTCCACCAGCAGGCCTAACGCCAACACCAGGGCGCCGAGGGAAATCTTGTGCAGGCCGATCCCGAGGTAATACATGGTGGCAAAGGTCATCGCCAGCACCAGAGGAATCGCCAGGGCTACCACCATGCCGGTGCGCACGCCGAGGGAGAAGAAACTCACCAGCAACACAATGGCCAGCGCTTCGGCCAGTACCTGCACAAATTCACCGACGCTGGTTTTCACTGCCGCCGGCTGATCCGAGACCTTGCGCAGCTCCATGCCCGCAGGAAGGTTCTTCTGCAAGCGTGCGAATTCGACTTCCAAGGCTTTGCCCAAGACCAGGATATCGCCGCCGTCACGCATGGCGACGGCCAGGCCGATGGCGTCTTCGCCCATGTAGCGCATGCGCGGGGCCGGTGGGTCGTTGAAGCCACGGTGGATGTCGGCCACATCGCCGATACGGAAGGTGCGGTCACCCACGCGAATCGGAAAGCTGCGGATCTCTTCAACGGTCTTGAAATTGCCCGATACCCGAAGTTGCACACGCTCGCTCGGGGTTTCAAAGAAACCCGCCGTCGAGACCGCATTCTGTTCCTGCAAAGCCTGCTGCACCGCCGCCAGGGGTAAACCGAGGGTGGCGAGCTTGAGGTTGGACAGTTCGATCCAGATCTTCTCATCCTGCAGGCCGAGCAACTCGACCTTGCCCACATCCGGCACCCGCTGCAGTTGAATCTGGATACGGTCGGCGTAGTCCTTGAGCACGGCGTAATCAAAGCCATCGCCGGTCAGCGCGTAGATGTTGCCGAAGGTGGTGCCGAATTCATCATTGAAAAACGGCCCCTGGATGTCCGGCGGCAACGTCTGGCGGATGTCGCTGATCTTCTTGCGCACCTGGTACCACAGCTCGGGGATCTGCGCCGAATGCAGGGAATCGCGCGCTATAAAGGTCACCTGGGATTCACCGGGGCGCGAGAAAGAGACGATGCGCTCGTACTCACCGGTCTCCATCAGTTTCTTTTCAATACGCTCGGTGACTTGCCGCGAGACTTCCTGGGCTGTAGCGCCGGGCCAATTGGTCTTGATCACCATGGCCTTGAAGGTGAACGGCGGGTCTTCGCTTTGCCCCAACTTGGAGTAGGACAAAGTACCGACCACTGCCAGCAGAATCATCAGGAACAGTACGATCTGGCGATTACGCAACGCCCATTCGGAAAGATTGAAACCCATCGGGGACTACTCCTTGGCCGCCAGATTCACCACACGGTTGGCGCGATCCACCGGGCGCACTTGCTGGCCTTCGTGGAGCACATGCACACCGGCGGCAATGACCCAATCGGTCGGGCTCAAGCCTTCCAGTACCGGGACGGTTTTTTCACCAAAGGCGCCAATACGGACCGGCACGCGTTTGAGGGTGTTGTCGGGCTGTACGCGCCAGACGTAGGACGCACCGTTCTCCGCACTGAGGGCAGAGAGCGGCACCGACAACGGAATAATGCCGTCAGCCTGTATGAATACGCGGGCGCTCTGGCCCAGTTCCGCCGGCACCTTGCCGCCGGTGAACGCCACGCGGGCCGCGAATGTGCGCGACTTCGGATCGGCCGCCGGTGACAGCTCGCGAATACGCCCGCTGAAGCGCTGGTCGGGCTGGCTCCACAGCTCGACCGACACCGGCTGGCCGATCTTGAAGCGACCAAAACCTTGCTCGGGCAGGCTGATCAGCACTTCGCGCTCGCCATCGGTGGCCAGGGTGAACACCGTCTGGCCGGCAGACACCACCTGGCCGACTTCGACCGCGCGCTTGGCTACCACACCGTCCTGGGGTGCGCGCAGCACGGCGTAGCCAGCCTGGTTGCTGGCCACGTCAAACTCGGCCTTGATCTGCTTGAGGCGTGCTTCACCGGATCTATAGAGGTTTTCAGAATTGTCGTACTGGGAACGGCTGACCATCTGACGGTCCATCAGGGTCTTGTAGCGATCGCGCTCGGCACGCACCAGGCTCAGGTTGGCCTCGGCGGCGGCGACTTGGGCACGGGTCGCTTCGAGTTGCAGGCGCACGTCCTGAGGGTCGAGCTCCGCCAGCGCCTGGTTGGCCTTGACCCGTTCGCCCTCCTCCACCAGCCGCTTACTGACTTTGCCGCCAATGCGAAACGCCAGGTCCGGCTCATAGCGTGCGCGCACTTCGCCGGGGTAGCTGTCCATCGACTGCGCAGAAGGCTGTGGCTGCACCACCATGGCCGGTCGGATGGTGGTCTGGGTCGCTTCTTCATGGCCACAGGCGGCCAATAGGAGGACCAGACTGGCAGGCAACGCAAAGGGCAGGAAAATGCTGCGCATGCTGTAGGACCTTTTCGCTAATGGAGCTAGGAATAATTATACTGGCGGGTATGTTATTAATACCAAACTCACCAGTCCAGTATTAAAGGTGAAAATGTCCGACAATCCTGTAAACACCAATAGCCCCGGGCGTCCCAAGGACATGGCAAAACGCCAGTCAATCCTTGAAGCCGCGAAAATCCTGTTTTTGAGCAATGGCTACGCCAGTACCAGCATGGATGCCGTGGCACTGGAAGCGGGCGTGTCGAAACTGACCGTCTACAGCCATTTCAACGATAAAGAGACGTTATTCACCGCCGCCGTAGTGGCCAAGTGCGAAGAACAACTGCCGGTGATGTACTTCGAGCTGCCCGTGGGTGTGCCCGTAGAGACTGTGTTGCTGAACATCGCGCGAGGGTTCCATCGCCTGATCAACAGCGAAGAGTCGGTCAACCTGCATCGCCTGATGATGACCACCGGCAATCAAGACGTGAAACTCTCACAGATCTTCTTCGAGGCCGGCCCCATGCGCATGTTGCAAGGCATGGAGCGCTTGCTGAGCAAGATCGACCAGAGCGGCGCGCTGAGCATCGACAAACCGTTTACCGCAGCCGAGCACTTCTTCTGCCTGCTCAAAGGCACGGCGAACTTTTGCTTGCTGTATGGCTGCGGCGGGCAACTGAGCGAAGAAGCCGCCGAAGAACATGTACAGGAGGTGGTGGGGTTGTTTATGCGGGCGTACAGGCCTTAAAGCCTCGTTGCATGGACGGGCCTCATCGCTGGCAAGCCAGCCCCCACACTTAGATCGTGGGGTTACAGTTAGATAGCGGCAGGCTGTCTGGCCGCCGGCGGGAGCAAGCTCCCTCGCCACAGGTCCAGTGCCGTACCCAGAGAGGTCAAGGCTTGAGCGCTTTCTTCGGGTAGATGTCATACCGACTGGACTTGCCATCCAGCGCATGACTTGGCTTGGGCCCGTCAATGCACGGCGCTTTGCGCGGGCGCTTGACCACCACACGGTGGCTGGCCAGGGCCAACGCGGCAGCCAACAGCGCCGGGGCGTCCGGATCATCCCCCACCAACGGCCGGAACAGGCGCATCTCCTTCTTCACCAGCGCAGTTTTCTCACGGTGCGGGAACATCGGGTCAAGGTAGATCACCTGGGGCGGCTCACCTTCCCAATTGCGCATCACGTCGATGGAGTTGCCCTTGAGCAACTGCATGCGCGCCACGATCGGCGCCACCTCAAAATCATCCGCGCCACGCGCCAACCCATCTTCAAGCAACGCGCCGATCAGCGGCTGGCGCTCGATCAAACTCATCTCGCAGCCCAGGCTGGCCAGCACGAACGCGTCCTTGCCCAGGCCGGCCGTGGCGTCCAGCACCCGTGGACGCACGCCTTGGGCAATGCCCACGGCCTTGGCGATCATCTGCCCGCTGCCACCACCGTACAGGCGCCGATGCGCCGCTCCGCCTTCGACAAAGTCCACCCGCACCGGCCCAGGCGCGTCAGGCCCAAGCTGTTGCAACTGCAGGCCATGTTCGCCGACCTGCAGGGAAAAGTCCGCATCCGCCAGCTGCAACGGCAGCCCCAACAGTGACGCCCACTGCTCGGCACGGGCCTTGAAACCGTCGCCCAAGGCCTCGACCTGGATGCGGCTGGCCGCTGGTTGTTCGCTCATCAATCGCTACGCTCAAAAATATTAAGGATCGGCAACTACCGGCCGATAAAAACAACAGTCAGGTATTTTGCCAGAGCTGAGCGTCGACCGAGAAAAATGTCAGACATTCTTCCCCTAACCATCGGTGTACTGCCGACCCACAACCACTACGGCCTGCGCAATACCCAAGCGCTGGCCGGGGTGAGCCATGTGTGGCAGGACTTCTTCGCCCGGGCATTGGCCGAGCAGCTTGGCGATACGCCGGACGCGCTCGCGGTGCAGGCGTCTGCGCCGGCAGACCCCGCGGTAGAACCGAGTGCTGGCGCCGACCTGTTGTCGCAGATCCTCACGCAGCGTGGGTGTGACGTGAAAGACACCGAAATCGCGCCGCCGGAGCCGCTGTTCCTGCCGATCGCCGAGTTCGAGACCGACTTGCTGCCCCCCGCCGCCACACCGTTCCCGGAAGAAGAAATCGTCGCCCAGCAACGCCAGCAGAACTTCGAAAGCGGTTGGGTCCGCCCAATCGTACTAACCGCTGGCCAAGCGCTGCCGGAGCCAGGCCCGGCACCGGAGCCACGCCCACTGCAACTGCCCATCGCCGAATTCGAGTTGGACCTGCTGCCACCGGCCGCCACGCCGTACCCGACCGAAGAACTGGTCGCGCAACAGAAAGCCCTGGACTTCGATTACTACTGGGCACGCCCGCTGGTCACCCACAACCTGCGCCTGGCCGCCTGACACTCAGCGACACACCCACCAACGCCCCATATCCAGATGGAAATGGTTGCGGTGCGCGGCGTTGTAGTCCGGGCTCAGCACCACATTGAAATCATCACAGGCGCTATCGCGTACCTGGCGCAAGAACCGCGCATTATCGCCCTCCCCCGGCCAATCCTTGAGCACGCTGATACTGCGCCCATCCGCCAGACGAAAGCCGGCAATGTCCAGCGCATTGGCCGACGCATGCTGGCTCAGTCGCCCCTCGGCACGGTTATACATATTGCGGCAGGCAAAGCTGCCCAGGTGATCGACCCGTGTCACCGCCTGACCGAATACCGCCTGGGCCGCCGGTTGCAGGCTGTGCCGCTCGAACAGGGCGAAGGCCACCGCCAGTGGGCAACTGGCGAGGAAGCTGCTGCTCAGCCCGACCGCTGCGCCCTGGACGCGCAAGCTATTACGCAAGGGGCAAGCGGCATCGGCGGGCGAGTCCGCCTGATGGCTGACGCGCAGGCCCGAGGTTTCCAGCACTTGATCGCACAGCGCCGGGTCATCCTGCAGGCGCCCCAGCTTGTAACGGGTCAGCAGGTTGGGGCTGGCACGTACGTCCAGCGGTGCCCAGGGGTTCCAATCGGCCGGTATTGGCACCCAGCCACGCCAGACGCCCACGGCAACGGCGCCCGCCAGGATCAGCAGCAAGCCCATCACGTTGAAAAAACGCACGGCTTAGTCCTTGAAGAACTGGTTGGCCTGGCTGAACGGCATCTTGCGCTCGGTAAAGGTGAATGTGCCCAGCTCATACACTTCCTGGGCTGCACGATAGAACTCACCGTAGGCCGCCAACGCCAGGGCCGAGCCGACGCTGATCCGTCGCACGCCCATCTCGCTGAGCTGCGCAACGCTCAGGCTCAAGCCGCCGGACATCAACACATTCACCGGCTTGGGCGCCACCGCCTTGACCACCGCCAGCACTTCCTCGGCACTGCGCAAGGCCGGCGCATACAGCACGTCGGCACCGGCCTCGGCGTAGGCCTGCAGGCGGCGGATGGTGTCGGGCAGATCCAGGCGGCCGTGCAGGAGGTTTTCCGCACGGGCCGTCAGGGTGAAGGGGAATGGCAGGCTACGGGCGGCGGCAACGGCCGCTTCCACACGTTCTACGGAAAGGTCAAAGGGATAGATCGGGTCGACGGCGACGCCCGTGGCATCTTCGATGGAGCCACCGACGATCCCCGTGGCGGCGGCACGCAGGATGGTCTGGGCGCAACCTTCGGGGGTGTCGCTGAAGCCGTTTTCGAGGTCAGCCGCCACCGGCAGCGCCGTGGCCTTAGCGATCATGCAGGCATTGATCAACGTGTCTTCCAGGGACAGCGCCCCTTCCGCATCCGGGCGCGCCAAGCTGAACGCGTAGCCCGCACTGGTGGTGGCCAGCGCTTCAAAACCCAGGCTGGCCAGCATCACGGCGGAGCCTGCATCCCACGGGTTAGGCATTACGAAGGCGCGGTCACGCTCATGCAAGGCCTTGAAGGTTTCGGCGCGAAGGGTTTGCGCATCCATGTCTGGCTCCTGGCGGGAAAAGGAGCCCTAGAGTAACCCCAGTTGCTCCACTTCGGGGGTACGATCCAACGTGGGCAGTGGCGGCAGCCCAGGTAGGCGCGCCATCAACTGGTCGTGGAAACGCAGGGCCAACTGCGCGGCGAGACGGTTATCCGAGGTGTGCAGGAACACATAGGGCGTACGGCCTTCTTCGATCCAGCCGGCGACTTTTTCCACCCACGGGACCAAAAACGGATCGTTGGCTTCGAGTTCGGGATGGCCGATAAAACGCACTTGGGGGAACTGCGTCAGCGCCGCTGGCCGTGGTGGCACCTTGGGCTTTTTCGATTGGGCGTGCAGCACGGCGGCTGAAGTCGACGTGCAACTGAAGAGTGCACGAGGGTCCAGGCAGATGCGCTCCACGCCCCGGTCACGCAACAAGCGGTTGAGCATGCGCTCGGCATCGCCCTTAGCGAAGAATTCCTGATGGCGTACTTCTACGGCCATTGGCCGCTCCAGGCCATCAATGAAACCGGCCAATTCCCCCAGACGCTGCGGTGTGAACGTCGCGGGCAGCTGCAACCACAGCGGCGATACCCGCTCACCCAACGGACTCATCAAGCCCACAAAGCTTTCCGCTGCCGGGAGCTGCTCAATCAGGTTGCCGCTGTGGCTGATATCACCGGGAAACTTGGCCGTGAAGCGAAAATCCTCGGGCATGATCTCGGCCCAGCGTTGCACGGTGGCGGCCGACGGGCGAGCATAAAACGTGGTGTTGCCTTCAACGGCGTTGAAAACCTGGGAGTAGAGCGCAAGGTAGTCGCTGGAACGGGCATCGGCGGGGTACAGGTACTCGCGCCAAGCGTTTTCACTCCAGGACGGGCAACCGAGGTAGTAAGGCAGACGCATCAGATGTGGATGTCGAGGCCCAGCACTTCCATATCCCATTCGACAAAGCCGGCGGTGGTCAGGTAGCTGGCCAGGGCGGTGGCGACACTTCTGCTCATTGAGCGGGGGAAGACCATGTCTTGCTGACGGGCGGGAAGACCGCTGATACGTGATTGAGCGTTGGACTGCGCATCGGGCTGGACTTCGATGAAGTCCGGTGAATCTTCGACGGACTCGTCTACCGTGACGTTGGCCTTACGCGGCTTACGCTTGATGGGGTAGGACTGTGAGGAAAAGCCGTCTATACGCATCGATGCGAACTCGGTATCGGTGATGGCATTTTAGTGGCGCAATCCGTAACGCGCAAATGCTCTGGTGATAACTAGAACACATAATTTGAAAAAGGTTTAAAACGGGGGGCAAATTCTGACGATTGGTGCAGATTAGAGGCGTGTTCGGGATTTTTAGGGCTGCTTCGCAGCCCGGCGCGGGGCAAGCCCGCTCACGACAGTTACAGGCCGCGTTCGGCCTTGGTCTGCGCCACTTTATCGCGCAGGTACACAGGTGCGGCCTGATCTGCGGGAATCGCCTCGCCACGCTCAAAAGCAAAACGAGCCAACGTCAGCAGGTCCTCGGCATGAGGCAACATCGCTGCGTCCTGGCCCACCAACGGCACCGCGATGCGCTCACCATAACCCCAACCGGTGCCCGCACCGAACCAGTCGCCGCTGGCGTCGGCAGGCAGCACCGATGACTCCGGCGGCTGCACGGCTTCAACACCGACCAGGCGCATCTCTCCCGCTGTTTCGCGGTAGCAACCCCAATACACTTCATCCATGCGCGCATCGATGGCCGCCGCAACCTGCTGGGCGCCATGTTCACGCAAGGCGCGCTGGGCCAGCACGGCGAGGTTGGACACCGGCAACACCGGACGCTCCAGCGCAAATGCCAGGCCCTGCACCACGCCGATGGCGATACGCACGCCGGTAAAGGCACCCGGCCCACGGCCGAAGGCAATGGCATCGACCGCAGCCAGCGTAGTACCGGCGTCTTCGAGCAGTTGCTTGATCATCGGCAACAGCTTTTGCGCGTGCAGGCGCGGGATCACCTCGTAGTGGCTCGTTACCTTGCCATCGTGCAGCAGGGCAACCGAGCAAGCTTCAGTCGCGGTGTCCAGGGCCAGCAGGGTGCTCATCGGTGTAGGTGTCCAAGTCGAAAAAAAGTGCGCCAGTATAAACAACAACGGCCCGCAAGCGGGCCGTTATCCGTGAAGCCGTCGAGGGATCAGCTCAGTGCTTGCAGCACTTTGGCAGTGATCGCTTCGACCGAGCCGACGCCAGGAATGTGGCTGTACTTCGGCTTGCCCTGGGCAGCGGACAGCTTCTGGTAGAAATCCACCAGCGGCTTGGTCTGGGAGTGGTAGACCGACAGACGATGACGCACGGTTTCTTCAGTGTCGTCTTTGCGCTGCACCAGGTCGTCGCCGGTCACATCGTCCTTGCCTTCAACTTTTGGCGGGTTGTAGACGGTGTGGTACACGCGGCCCGAGGCTTCGTGAACACGACGACCGGCAATGCGCTGGACGATCTCTTCATCTTCAACCGCGATTTCAACCACGGCGTCCAGCTCGACGCCGGCCTTCACCAGGGCTTCAGCCTGGGGAATGGTGCGCGGGAAGCCGTCGAACAGGAAACCGTTCTTGCAGTCTTCCTGGCTGATGCGTTCCTTGACCAGGTTGATGATCAAGTCATCGGACACCAGGCCACCGCTGTCCATCACGCTCTTGGCGATCAGGCCCAGCTCGGTGCCCGCCTTGACGGCCGCACGCAGCATGTCGCCGGTGGAGATTTGCGGAATGCCGAATTTTTCAGTGATGAACTTTGCCTGAGTACCTTTACCGGCCCCGGGAGCTCCCAGCAGAATGACGCGCATCGATGTGCTCCTCAATTTTTTTATAGAGATGACGCTCGGATTCGCCGCGAGGGGCCAATCGCGTAAAAATAGAATTCGGGCCGCCCAAACGGCCAAAGGCTGATCAAGATACACAGCAGGCCTTAACCACACAAGCCGCCAAAAGTCGCAGGAACCCGCGCCGTGCATGCGTCATAGGTAGGGTGTGCCTGAGTGCAACCCGGCCTCGTAAACGCCGACCGCCCTTTTCAGGGCGGCCGTCGTGGTTTATCTGCAAGCCGTTGAGAACACGCAAAAAACCTTAGCCGGTGTTACGCAAACCGGCAGCAATACCGGCCACGGAGACCAGCAGCGCCTGTTCCAGAGGGCTGTCTTGTGCCGCTTCCTGCTGACGGGAGCGCGCCAGCAACTCGGCCTGCAACAAGTGCAAGGGGTCGAGATAGGTGTTGCGCAGGCGGATGAACTCCAGGGTGTCCGGACTGTGCGCCAGCAGTTGCGACTGGCCAGTCAGGCCAAGCACCACGCTGCACGCCTGCGACAATAGGTCGCGCAAATGCGTCCCCAATGGCAGCAGGTCTGGCTGCACCAGGCGCTCGTCATACAGGCGGGCGATATCGGCGTCGGCCTTGGCCAGCACCATTTCCAGCATGTCGATGCGGGTACGGAAGAACGGCCACTGCTCGCGCATCTGCCCCAGCAGTTCGCCTTCGCCGCGCTCCAGGGCCTTGCTCAGCGCGGCCTCCCAGCCAAGCCAGGCCGGCAGCATCAGGCGGGTCTGGGTCCAGCCGAAGATCCACGGGATCGCGCGCAGGCTTTCAATCCCGCCCGCACGTCGCTTGGCCGGGCGACTGCCCAGCGGCAAGCGGCCCAGCTCCTGTTCCGGCGTGGACTGACGGAAATACTCGACGAACTGCGGATTTTCCCGCACCACGGCGCGGTAAGCACTGACACCGTCTGCCGCCAATTCGTCCATCAAATGGCGCCAGGCCGGTTCAGGAGGCGGTGGTGGCAACAGCGTCGCTTCCAGTACCGCCGCCAAATAGAGGTTGAGGTTCTGCTCGGCGATATCCGGCAAACCGAACTTGAAGCGGATCATCTCGCCCTGTTCAGTGGTCCGGAACCGTCCTGCCACCGAACCCGGCGGCTGCGACAGGATCGCCGCGTGGGCCGGGCCACCGCCACGACCGACGGTGCCACCGCGACCGTGGAACAACAACAGTTCCACTTGCTGCTCGCGGCAGATATCCACCAGCCGCTCCTGCGCCCGGTACTGCGCCCAGGCGGCGGCGGTGGTGCCGGCGTCCTTGGCCGAGTCCGAGTAGCCGATCATCACTTCCTGCGGGCCCTGCAAACGCGTGCGATAGCCAGGCAGCAGCAACAGTTGCTCGATCACCGGGCCGGCGTTATCCAAGTCGGCCAGGGTTTCGAACAGCGGCACCACGCGCATCGGCCGTTGCACGCCCGACTCTTTAAGCAGCAGTTGCACCGCCAACACGTCCGACGCAGCGCCGGCCATGGAGATGACGTACGAGCCCAACGATGCGGCGGGTGCGGCGGCGACTTCCTTGCAGGTGTTGAGCACTTCGGCAGTATCCGCCGACGGCTTGAAATACCCCGGCAGCAGCGGTCGACGATTGGCCAGCTCTTTCATCAAGAAGCTGATGCGCGCCTTTTCATCCCAGTCTTCGTAACGCCCCAGGCCGAGGTAATCGGTGATTTCAGTCATGGCCGCCGAATGACGGCTGGAGTCCTGGCGCACATCCAGGCGCACCAGGAACAAACCGAACGTCACCGCACGCCGCAGGCAGTCGAGCAGCGGCCCGTCGGCGATCACGCCCATGCCGCACTCGTGCAACGACTGGTAGCACAACTCCAGCGGCTCCAGCAGGTCGCGATTGTTTTGCAGCACCTCGGCGGGCGCTGGCGTGCTGCTGCTCAACGCCGTGTGTGCCCACTGGCGCGTGGCCCGCAGGCGTTCGCGCAGTTGCTTGAGCAGAGCGCGATAGGGTTCGACGCTGTCGCCGACCTTGGCTTGCAATGCCGGGCTGGCTTGCTGCATCGACAGCTCGGACGCCAGGTGATCGATATCACGCAGGTACAGGTCGGCCGCCATCCAGCGTGCCAGCAACAGCACTTCACGGGTGACCGGCGCGGTGACATTCGGGTTGCCGTCACGGTCGCCGCCCATCCACGAAGCGAAGCGGATCGGCGCCGCCTCGAGCGGCAAGTGCAGGCCAGTGGCGGCGTGCAGGGCCTGGTCGGCCTTGCGCAGGTAATTGGGAATGGCGTGCCACAGGGAATGTTCGATTACCGCAAAGCCCCACTTGGCCTCGTCTACCGGGGTGGGCCGGGTGCGGCGGATTTCTTCGGTGTGCCAGGCTTCGGCGATCAAGCGTTGCAGGCGCTGGCGAATCTGCTCGCGCTCTGCGGTGGTAAGGTCACGGTGATCCTGCAGCGCCAGTTGGGCGGCAATGGCATCGTATTTCTGGATCAAGGTGCGGCGCGCCACCTCGGTCGGGTGCGCGGTGAGGACCAATTCAATTTCCAGGCGCCCCAACTGGCGGGCCAGGGACTCGTTGCTGTGCCCTTCGCTTTGCAGGCGGGCGAGCAATTCCGGCAATACGCGGGACTCAAAGGGTGCCGGTTGCGACTCATCGCGCCGGTGAATCAGTTGGTATTGCTCGGCGATATTGGCCAGGTTGAGGAACTGGTTGAACGCCCGGGCGACCGGCAGCAGTTCGTTTTCCTGCAACTGATTGAGGCTCGCGCTCAATTCATCGCCGGCCCCGCGTCGGTCGGCCTTGGCGCCTTTGCGGATCTGCTCGATTTTGTCGAGAAAAGCATCGCCGTACTGCTCTCGAATGGTGTTGCCCAACAGCTCACCCAGCAGGTGAACATCCTCACGCAAGCGTGCATCGATATCACTCATCAGCCAATCTCCAGCCAGAAATCCGGGACGCGCAGGTCTGCCAGAGTGCCGCCGGCGTCGATTTATGACAAGACTTTAAACCTTGTGAGTTGCAGCTAGTCTCAACACTGAGTCGCCTGCGTTTATCCATGCAGCGACTGGTCACTCATCACCGCCTGCCATCACGGGCTTTATTGAGGTTGCCATGAAAATCCGAGAACTGGCCCAGCATTGGGAAGAGAACGCCAAGGGTCGCTTGACCAAGACCGAGTACGCCATCCACTTGGATGTGGAGTCTGCCGCGAGGCTGGCGGCCATCGCCGAAATGTACCCCAAGCGCCACACTGAAGAACTGCTCGGCGAGCTGATCGGCGCCGCCCTCGAAGAGCTGGAAGCCAGCTTTCCGTACATCAAGGGCCAGCAGGTGATTGCCACCGACGAAGAGGGCGATCCGTTGTATGAAGACGTCGGTCCTACCCCTCGCTTCCTGACGCTGTCGCGGCGTTATCTGCATGATATGTCCGCCAGCAGCGACGAACAGAAGCACTGATACGACCCCGCCAAACCCTTGTACGCCGGGCACTTCGCGCGCCCGGCGTACCGCTGCGCAACGCAGAAGTTCCAAGTTTTTTATGCTGACCGTTCAGTCAGATATTTTTTTAGGCAAATCGCCATCTTCTCTGAACTTTTGAAAAAAGCCTCCGGTCACAGCCAGTAAGCCATCACTTGGAACGGCCGTTTGAAAGGGCTTCTGCTGCTTTATCGCCAGGTCCTCAGCCGCACTCCAGTGACATGGATTTAAACGTTTTTCAGGAGTTATCCAATGGAGTTGAAGACGATGAAGACCAGCACTGCCAAATCCTCGTTTAACCACCTGCGCGGGCTCAAATTGGCCGCGCTGGCAATCGGCACCAGCTTCGTTCTGGCGGGTTGCGCCGGCAATCCTCCGACCGAGCAGTACGCGGTGACCCAGTCCGCAGTCAACAGCGCTGTCAGCGCCGGCGGCACCGAGTACGCAGCTGTAGAAATGAAGTCGGCCCAGGACAAGCTCAAGCAAGCCGAGATTGCCATGCACGACAAGAACTACGACGAAGCCCGTCGCCTGGCTGAACAAGCCGAGTGGGATGCTCGCGTCGCCGAGCGTAAGTCCCAGGCCGCCAAGGCTGAACAGGCTGTGAAGGATTCCCAGAAGGCTGTTGATGAGTTGCGTAAGGAAGGCATGCGCCCGGCTGCTATCCAGCAGAAGTAAGACGCACCCCTTGACCGCATCGCACCTGATATCGAATTGAAAGGACGACACGACTATGCGTAAACAATTGATGATCCCTGCCCTGCTGGCGATGAGCGTTGCACTGGCGGCCTGCTCCACCCCGCCGAACGCGAACCTGGAAAACGCACGGACCAACTTCTCGGCCCTGCAAACCAACCCGCAAGCCACCAAGCTGGCGGCGCTGGAAACCAAGGACGCCAGCGAATGGCTGGACAAGGCTGACAAGGCCTACCGCGATAAGGAAGACGAGAAGAAAGTCGACCAGCTGGCCTACCTGACCAACCAGCGCGTTGAAGTGGCCAAAGACACCATCGTGCTGCGCGAATCCGAAGCCAAGCTGAAAAACGCCGGTGACGAACGCGCCCGCGCCTTGCTGGACGCCCGTGATGCACAGATCAAGCAACTGCAAGACAGCCTGAATGCCAAGCAGACTGATCGCGGCACCCTGGTAACATTCGGTGACGTGCTGTTCGCTACCAACAAGTCCGACCTGAAATCCAGCGGCCTGGTGAACATCACCAAACTGGCTCAGTTCCTGCGCGACAACCCGGACCGTAAAGTGATCGTCGAAGGCTACACCGACAGCACCGGTTCCGACTCGTACAACCAGAGCCTGTCCGAGCGCCGTGCGGCTTCGGTACAACGCGCACTGGCCCAACAGGGTGTGGATATTTCCCGCATCGTGACCCAGGGCTATGGCAAGGAATACCCGGTTGCCGACAACGGCAGCGTATCGGGCCGTGCCATGAACCGCCGCGTTGAAGTGACCATCTCCAACGACAACCAGCCGGTCAAGCCACGGTCTTCCGTTGCTAACTGATTGATGCTGGAATAAAAGAACCCCACCGGTCGGTGGGGTTTTTTTTGCCTGTCAGCCACCGACCTTACGACCGTTGTCACTGTCCGGCATCATCGCTTCCATGCCCTGGCGCCCGCTCATCATCTTGCGAAGTTGCTCAGGGTCCATCTCACCGCCGGAACCCTCCGAACCACCGGAACCAGAAGAGCCACCACTGCCTTGGGCACCCCCACTGCCCCCCAGCATTGCCATCAGCTTCTTGAGCAGTTCCTGGTCTACGCCGCCCTTAGCTTTCGGCTCCTCAGGACCTTTGGCGCCGCCCTGATCAAGGCTGTTCTGGCCATTGACCATGCCCATTGCTCTGTCGATTGCACCAATCGCCATATCATTCTCCTGGAATCATTCGTAATTTTTGTCAGCAAGGCTGACAGCTCATTCAGTGGCTTCTTACACGAAACGGTTCCAGGATTTATGGCCAGGCAGCGGCGGCCGAGGCATAGATTACTGCTGTAACTGTGGGGTCTCCTGACCCAGGCAACGCACGGCCTGCTTCTTGTTGTTGACCAGCACGCCGCTCAGGCCTTTCTGCTCGGTATCGAACATGACCAGCACCCCATCGACGCACTGCGCCACTTGCGCGGCCGGCGTCAGCGAGATCTTGTAGTCCTCGCCCGGCACCGTCTTGAGCAGGGTGAAATCGCTGAGCAACAGCGCATCTTCCGGTTTGGCGAAGTGCAGGTAACCGTAGTACCACAGGCAACCGACGGTACCGATGATGGTGCCGATACCGGTGAGGATCAGCGGGATCATGTTGCGTTCTTCGCTCATTGCGGGCTCTCTGATGAATCAACGTTAGAAGTGGGGTAGTTCGGAATTTCGCCCAGCCGCCGCAGGCCGTTGAAGTGCTGCGGGTCATCGAGGTAACGCAGCATCACGGTTTGCCAAGTCTTGTCGGCAAAGGTCTGTACATGACCGCCTCGGGTCAACTGCAGCACCCTGGGCGGCGGTGCGGCCTGGTACAGGCGAATGCCATTGGCCACGGGCACGATCGGGTCATCCAGGCTGTGGAACAACAGCTTCGGCACGCCGGTCAGCTGAGGCATGGCATGGATCGCGCTGTCGGCGTCCGGTACCAGCCAGGACAACGGCACCTGAAACGGCCATGTTAACCAGGAGGTGCTCAGGGCGAATTGTCCTACGTCACGATAACTGGCAGGCACGCCGTCCAGCACCAGCGCCTTGAGCCGGGATTGGCGCTCCGGGTGCGCGGCCAGGTAGTGCACCGCCAGCGCACCGCCCAGGCTTTGGCCCAGCACGATCAGTGGCTGGCCTTGGGTTTCAGGCGCTTTGTCGATCCAGGTGNACCTGGTAGCCCTGTTCGGACAGCCACCAACTGCCACCCAAGTGCCAGGCCAGATTGCCACCGTTACCGTGCAGGTGCAGCACCGTGCCCTTGAGCGGCACACCGGGCTTGGCCGGCAGCCACCAGGCGTGGAGCTTCACACCGTCGGCGGTGGTGAGGGTGACGTCGCGGTACTGCAGGTGCGCTTTTTCCGGCGTGAACGGCAGGCCGGGTTCGGGGTAGAACAGCAATGAGCTGCAGCCGTTCAATGTGAGTAGCAGGCATAGAATGCCGAGGATTCTCATCCGTTGAAGCCTCGCGAATACCACGGTTTAAAGGATATTGGAGTAATCCGCCTCGATCCGATCCAGGCTCAGGTGGTTGAGGAAGTTGGAGAAGCACATCCACGCCGCCAGCGCGTTCATGTCGCGAAACTGCTCGGGCAGGTACTTGGGCGGCACCACCAAGCCTTCGTCGACCAGTTGGCGCAGGGTGCGCATGTCTTCCAGGGTGGTCTTGCCGCAGAACAGCAGCGGCACTTGTTCCAGCTTGCCTTTGCGCACGGCCAGCTGGATGTAGTTGTAGACCATGATAAAGCCCTTGAGGTAGGACAGATCCTTGGTAAACGGCAGACCGGTCGGCACCGACCCTCGGAATACGCGACTGGCATTGCCGTAGCTTTCGGCCATCTCAAAGCCTTGCTCGCGGAAGAACTCGAACACCTGCAGGAAATCGGCACCCTCCTCCACCATATGGATGGCGCGGGTGCGGTTGGTCAGCTTGCGCAGGCGACTCGGGTAGGAGGCAAACGTGATGATTTCCATCAGGATCGCCAAGCCTTCCTGAGTCACGGTGGACGACGGCGGGCCCTTGGACAGGAAGGTGCAGATGGGCTGGTTCTGGCCATTGAGGGTGGTGCCCACGTGCACCAGGCCTTCATGCACTTCCAGGGCACGCACGTCGCGATCGTTGAACATCGCGTCGGCGCGGATCTTGATGTAGTCCGCACCCGCCGCCGCGTCGGCGACGATACCGTCGGACTCGAACACGCGGATGGTTTCTTCAGCCTCGCCGAATACTTTATTCAGGCGTGTTTGCAGCAGAGCGACGGCGTCCTTGGCGGTGAGCGTCTTGGCTTCGTCCTTGAGGTCGCCACGGCCGTCGATATTGTTCAGGTAGTCGGACAGCATCAGGCCCAGGTCGGCCAGGGTCGGGTCGCCGGCGTGGAACGCATCGGAGGCGGCGCCGTACAGTTCCTGGGAAATCAGGCCGAAATCCTCGGTGCCACGCGCTTCGAGCATGCGCACCACCATGCGATATTCCCGGCACATGCGGCGCATGATCTGCCCCACCGGGCTGAACTGGCCGAGCCGGCGGGTGATGTCGCGCTCGATGTTCTGGAACTCCAGCTTCACCGCGCTGGAGTCGAACGCCAGTGGCCGGTTGAGATAGTAATCACGGTCAACCGCCGGCATTTCCTTGCCTTTGGCCTTGAGGAACCCCTGACGAATGTTTTCGTCCCACTTCACGGCGTCGAGGACGCGAATCGGTGTTTGCGCCAGCACAATGCGATCAGACAAGGTGCGTATCGTCTGCTGGTAATCGTCCACCCGGTGCTTCCTCTTTAAACGTTATTTGCCCGCGCGCCGGTAGCGCACGGCCTCTACGAATACATCGGCATTGGCCGGGTCATCCAGGTAGGCAAACACCTGGTCCAAGGGGCTGTCGACCAGCACCCCGGCGCCTTCGACGGTTTCCACAGTACTGCCATGCAAGTTTTTTTGGCCTATCGCTTGATGAATCTGCTCAAGGTCGAGGGTGTAGACCACCAATTCGTGCTTTTCGCTGATTTCAAAACCCGCCAGGATGAAATGCCCGCCCAGCTTGGCCGGCAACGGCGCTGACAGGTACCAGCGGTTGCCATGGCGCGACACACTGAACAGGTACTCGTCACGCTGGCCTGGCTTGGCTGTAGGGTAGCTCACGGCTTTATAACGGTGCTCGCCGACGCGGGTGATGTGCAGGTTGAGCGGCTCGCCCCAGGCGTTTTTGCTGGTCCATTGGCCCAGCAGGGCCGGCGGCGCGGCTTCATGGGCCGGCAGCGGCTCCTTGAAGGTCACCAGGCAACCGCTGAGCAGCAGGAACGACAAGGCGATTACAACCAAACGCCAGGTTTTCATTGGACATCCCCCGGTGTCAGACCGAGGCCAACACCAAATGCATGTAACGCTTGAGGATCTCAAGCATTTCTTCACCGGTCAGAGGCTCTGCGCCGCCCAACAGGCCCTGATATTCCATCCGACTGATTATCGCCGTCAACACTTTGGCATCCTGTTGCGGCTCGCGGGAGCCCAACACCTGGAAAAACTGCCCGGTGCCCTGCAACAGAATTTGCTGATGGGAGCGCACCAGTTCCGCCAGGCGCGGGTTGAGCAAGGCTTCCTGGCGAAAAGCCTGTTCGGCCATCAGGTGTTCGCGACGGTTGGTCAATTGGCGTAGCACATAGTCGGCGGTCAGCCGCGCAATGTCATCGGCCAACTGCGAGCGCGAGGCGGGGCTGCCGTCACCATAGGCGACCATTTCACGCAGCAGGCCTTCGTTACGCACCCACAGCTTGCCCATGAACGCGGCACTGCGTTCAACGTATTGGGCAAACGTATCGGTGAGCAGGTCATCGATATCCTTGAAATAGTAGGTGGTGGCCGACAACGGCACCCCCGCCTCCGCCGCCACTGCCCGATGGCGCACAGCCCGTACGCCGTCACGCACCACGATGCGCATGGCGGCATCGAGAATGTCTTGCCTGCGCTGCTCGCTGCCCCGACGGCTGGCCTTGCGGCCCTGGTACTGGACGCTTTCAGCCACGGCAGCAGCAATGCCGGCGGCACCTTCTTGAGCCATTACGCGGTTCACGACACACATCCTTGAATAGATCAAAACCTGGCGCTGTTTGCTTGACGCTTATAAACGCCACATAAAAAAGCCGCCTTATAAAAGGCGGCTTCGGATTTCGCTACGGTTACGCTTGCGGCCGCATGTGCGGGAACAAGATCACGTCACGGATCGACGGCGAGTTGGTCAGCAGCATCACCAGGCGGTCGATGCCGATACCTTCACCGGCGGTGGGCGGCATGCCGTATTCCAGGGCGCGTACGAAGTCAGCATCGTAGTGCATGGCTTCGTCATCGCCGGCGTCCTTATCGGCCACCTGGGCCATGAAGCGCTCGGCCTGGTCTTCCGCGTCGTTGAGCTCGGAGTAGGCGTTGGCGATTTCGCGGCCGCCGATGAACAGCTCGAAACGGTCGGTGACGTTCGGGTTGTCATCGTTGCGACGGGCCAGCGGCGACACTTCGAACGGGTACTGAGTAATGAAGTGCGGCTGCTCGAGCTTGTGCTCCACCAGCTCTTCGAAAATCATCACCTGCAATTTGCCCAGGCCTTCGAAGCCCAGCACCTTGGCGCCAGCTTTCTTGGCGATTGCACGGGCCTTGTCGATGTCGTTCAGGTCGTCGGCGGTCAGCTCAGGGTTGTACTTGAGGATCGAATCGAATACCGACAGACGCACGAACGGCTCGCCGAAGTGGAACACCTTGTCGCCGTACGGCACGTCGGTGCTGCCCAGAACCAGCTGCGCCAATTCGCGGAACAGTTCTTCGGTCAGGTCCATGTTGTCTTCGTAGTCGGCGTAGGCCTGGTAGAACTCCAACATGGTGAATTCTGGGTTGTGACGGGTCGAGACGCCTTCGTTACGGAAGTTGCGGTTGATCTCGAACACCTTCTCGAAGCCGCCAACAACAAGGCGCTTGAGGTACAACTCAGGCGCAATACGCAGGAACATTTCCAGGTCCAGCGCGTTGTGGTGGGTTTCGAACGGCTTGGCTGCGGCACCACCGGGGATGGTTTGCAGCATCGGGGTTTCCACTTCCAGGAAGTCACGCTGCATCAGGAAGCTGCGGATGTGGGCGATGACTTGCGAACGCACGCGGAAGGTCTGGCGCACGTCTTCGTTGACGATCAGGTCAACGTAGCGCTGGCGATAGCGCTGTTCGGTGTCGGTCAGGCCGTGGTGCTTGTCCGGCAGCGGGCGCAGGGATTTGGTCAGCAGGCGCACGCTGGTCATTTCCACGTACAGGTCTCCCTTGCCGGAACGGGCCAGGGTGCCTTCGGCGGCGATGATGTCGCCCATGTCCCAGGTTTTCACCGAGGCCAGGGTGTCTTCGGACAGGGTCTTGCGGTTGACGTAGACCTGGATACGCCCGGTCATGTCCTGGATCACCATGAACGAGCCACGGTTAAGCATGATGCGACCTGCCACCTTGACCGGAATCGCAGCCTCTGCCAGCTCTTCCTTGGTCTTGTCCGCGTATTGCTTCTGCAAGGCATCGCAGTAGTTTTCGCGGCGGAAGTCGTTGGGGAAGGCATTGCCCTTGGCGCGCTCGGCAGCCAGCTTTTCCTTGCGCAGGGCGATCAGGGAGTTTTCTTCCTGTTGCAGGGCTTGCGGGTCGAGTTGTTGGTCGCTCATGTCTTTTGAAATTCCATCACAGGTTCGTTGCCCCCAGCCTTCGGCTGGGGATCGCCGGGCAAGGACGCTGCGTCCCCCCGGCTCCTACAGTCTTTTACAGGCCCGATTTCAGGCTGGCTTCCAGGTATTCGTCGATATCGCCGTCGAGCACTTTGTCACAGTCGCTGCGTTCGATGTTAGTGCGCAGATCCTTGATCCGCGACGCATCGAGCACATAAGAACGGATCTGGTGACCCCAGCCGATATCCGACTTGGTGTCTTCCAGCGCCTGGGAAGCGGCGTTGCGCTTCTGCATTTCCTGCTCGTACAACTTGGCCCGCAGCATTTTCATGGCGGTGTCCTTGTTGGCGTGCTGGGAACGTTCGTTCTGGCAGCTGACCACGGTGTTGGTCGGTACGTGGGTAATCCGTACGGCCGAGTCAGTGGTGTTTACGTGCTGACCACCGGCACCGGAGGAGCGGTAGGTGTCGATACGCAAGTCGGCCGGGTTGATCTCGATTTCCACCTTATCGTCGATCTCTGGCGAGACGAACACGGCGGAGAACGAGGTATGGCGACGATTGCCGGAGTCGAACGGGCTCTTGCGCACCAGACGGTGAACGCCGATCTCGGTCCGCAGCCAACCAAAGGCGTACTCACCCTTGATGTGCACGGTCGCGCCTTTGATACCCGCGACTTCACCGGCCGACAGCTCCATGATGGTTGCGTCGAAACCGCGCTTGTCGGCCCAGCGCAGGTACATGCGCAGCAGGATGTTGGCCCAGTCTTGGGCCTCGGTGCCGCCGGAACCGGCCTGGATGTCCAGATACGCGTTGTTCGGGTCCATTTCATGGCTGAACATGCGACGGAATTCAAGCTTGGCGAGGTTTTCCTCGAGACGGGCCAGCTCGGCGACGACATCGCCCACTGCGCCTTCGTCGTTTTCTTCGACGGCCATGTCCAGCAGGTCACGGCAATCGCCCAGGCCGGTGTTCAGCTCATCAAGGGTGTCGACGATCTGTGCCAGCGCAGCGCGCTCGCGGCCCAGCTCCTGGGCGTATTCAGGTTTGTTCCAGACAGCCGGATCTTCAAGCTCACGATTGACTTCGGTCAGACGCTCATGCTTTTGATCGTAGTCAAAGATACCCCCGAATAGTTTCGGAGCGCTCGGACAGGTCCTTGATGGTGTTAAGGATCGGGTTGATTTCCATGGCGGGCAGCACTCGTTGGCGAACTTTTGAAAGCCGGCGAGTATAACGGCAAACGGGGGGGAGCGGCAGTCCGCTGGGCGAAAAGGCGCGGGGCTGGATCATTGGAGTACATATCCATTCCTGCGGTAACGGCCACTATTGGTTCCGCTCTCACAGCGGCTCACTTTTGAAGAGCGCAAAAGTAAGCAAAACGCTCTTGCCCCAACACTCGGCACCTCGCTTAGGCTCGGTGTACCCGTAATCCGACAGCGATTTGGGGGGCCGCCTAAGATCAAGATCAAAAGCAGGCTGATATCTACCTGATGTATGCAGTTCAAACTGTGGGAGGGGGCTTGCCCCCGATGGCAGTGTGACAGCCACAGATGCATCAACTGACACACCGCCATCGGGGGCAAGCCCCCTCCCACATTTTTAACCCAGTAACGCACCCCCAACCCCGGTCGGCTCTAAGGCCGCCGCGCTTTTGCTTTTGATATGAGGCGCCCCGTCAAACACGCTGGCCGAACGCAGGCTTGAATCCGTGGGTAACCCGGCAGGACGCCGGGTTAGCCGTCCTGGGC